>NC_016946.1:600266-1200533 GCF_000277125.1 Mycobacterium intracellulare ATCC 13950 | reverse complement strand
ACACCAGCCGCTCCGGCCGCACCCGCGCCGGCCGCCAGCCCGGCCGGACCGGCAGCGCCGCTGCTCGCCGCACTGCCTTGAGCAGCGTCGTCATCGGCCTAACCCACCACTGAGAACCGGAGGACAACCGTGGCAACCACTTGGAATCTGTCCAAAGGTTTGGCCGCTGTCGTCACGGCATCGGTTGCCGCGCTCGGGCTTTGCCCGAGCGCGGCAGCCGACCCGGCGGCGCCGCAGCCGACACCACAATCCAGCGCGGCCCAACAGCTGCCGGGGCTGCCTGCCCTGTCGCAGCTCAGCCCGCTCATCCAGCAAGCGGCCGGCGACCCGCAGCAGGCGACACAGCTGCTCATGGCCGCCGCGCAAGCCTTCGCCCACAGCCCGACCGCTCCCAGCGAGTCCAAAAACGTGGCGGCGGCGGTGAATCAGTTCGTCCAAGAGCCCACCGCGCCGGTGCAACACGTTCCGGCGACCGGGGTGGAACCCGGTGTGCAGGCGCACCTGCCGGCAGGGATCAACCCGGTGCACGCGGCGGGTCCCGCACCCCAGCCGGCACCCGAGGCGCACCTGCCGGCCGGCGTCGACCCGGCGCACGCGGCCGGGCCCGCACCCGCCGCCGCGCCGGCGCCCGCGCCCGCCCCGCCCGCGAATGTGCCCGTCGCGGCGCCGATTCCGGCACCACCAGCACCCGCCGCCGCACCCCCGGCACCCGAGGCCGCCCCGGCGCCCGCACCCGCGCCGGACGCCGCCCCGACCGCGGCCGCCCCGGGATTCGGCGCCGACACGCCGCCCACGCAGGACTTCATGTATCCCTCGATCGGCACCAACTGCCTGGCCGATGGCAGCAGCGCGATCGCCACCGCGCTGTCGGTCGCGGGCCCGGCCAAGATTCCGCTTCCCGGCCCGGGGCCCGGCCAGACCGCCTACGTGTTCACCGCGGTCGGCACGCCCGGACCCGCCGAGGTGCAGAAGCTGCCGTTGAACGTCACCTGGGTGAACCTGACCACCGGCAAGTCAGGCACCGTCGCCCTCAAGCCGCGACCGGACATCAACCCGGACGGGCCGACGACGCTGAGCGCGATCGCCGACACGGGCTCGGGCAGCATCATGTCGACGATCTTCGGTCAGGTCACGACCAAGGAAAAGCAGTGCCAGTTCATGCCCACGATCGGCTCGACGGTGGTGCCGTAACACACCGGCGCCGTCACCGTTTCGCCGCCTGCGAACGCGCGTGTCCCCGCACCGGGGTCACGCGCGTTCGCTTTAGTACGCCATGAACAGGATCGCGTCGCGGTCGTATTCGAGGCCGGGATGAACGCTGGCGAGATGAGCCTGGGTCAGTTCGACCAGCTCGTCCTCGTCCTTGCCGACAATGGCCTCGCCGCACGGACACGTTATGTGTGTCTTCACGTTGCTGCCCTTCCCTTCTGTGCACCGACTACTTCGCCGCTTTGGCTGCCGCCTTCATCTGCTTCTTATAGGCACGCACCGCGCCCATCGACTCGGCGTCGACGATATCGGCGACGGAGATGTGCGTGCCCGCCTTGCCGAACTCGCCGGCGGCCGCGCGCCAGCCCTTCGGCGTCACGCCGTACTGCTTGCCCAGCAGCGCCAGAAAGATCTGCGCCTTGACCGCACCGAAACCGGGCAGCCCCTTGATGCGCCGCAGCAGCTCCTCGCCGTCGGGGTCACCCGAGGTCCACAAGCCCGCGGCGTCACCGTCGTAGCGGTCCACGATGATCTGGGCCAGGGTCTGGATACGTTTGGCCATCGATCCCGGAAAACGGTGTATCGCAGGTCTTTCCGAGCACAGCGCGGCGAACTTGTCCGGGTCGTACTCGGCGATCTCGTGAGCGCCGAAACCGCCCATGCGGTCCGCGATCTTCTTCGGTCCCGAAAAGGCGGTCTCGAACGGCACCTGCTGATCGAGGACCATCCCGATGAGCAGGGCCAACGGATCCTCGTCCAGCAGCGCGTCGGCCTCGGGATCTTGAGCCAGCCAAAGTTTCACCGTCAACGACCTTCCTTTCGGTGAACACCCTACGACCGAGGCCGGTTGGTGCGACAGCAACCGCCGAAACCGCGCCTACGACCAGCACCCTAACCGTCGAGTTATCGTGACGTGGTGGTGGATGAGGCCCGATTGGAGCTGATGCTGGCCCGCGACGAACTGCACGCGCTCGTCACGTCCTACTGCCGCGCCGTCGACCGCGCCGACTACGAAGGCCTGCGGGAGATGTATCACCCCGACGCGACCGACTCGCACGGCTCGTTCTCGACCGGCGGTGTCGAACAGTTCATCGCGCAGTTGCAGGCCGCGCAGCCGTATGTGCGTGTCTCCCAACACAACATCACCACGACGAACTTCGTGGTCGCGGGCGAAAAGGCCCACGGTGAGGTCTACTGCCTGGTGTTTCACACCTTCGCCGGTCCCGACCACGACGTCGACGTCATCATCGGCGGCCGGTACCTGGACGAGTACACCAGGCACGACGGCCGTTGGAAGTTCAGCCGGCGCACCATCGTGGCGGACTGGGCCTACCAGAACGACCCGTCCCGACTGGACTTCGGACATCCCAGCACCCGAGGAAGCCTGCGCGGCAAACCGGGGCGAGACGACCCCTCGATCGGCCTGTTCTGCCCACCCAGCGGCTAGGCGAATCGGGCCGTCTACCAACGAGTCTCGGGGGTCAGCCGCTCTTGCGGCGGAACTCGCGCCGGTTACCCGCCGCGCCGTGCGCCCGGGACTGCTTGCCGGCGCCGTCCTTGTGGTCGGATCCGGTCGAGGATTTCGCCATCTTGCGGTCGAGCGCTTCGCGGAACTTGCGCTTGGTGTCCTCGTCCGACCCGGGCGGTTCAGAAGCCCCCGAAGCCTTGGACGACTGTGAACCCTGCCGGGCATTCGATGCGGCCATAGGGGCAGCTTAGCCCCGGTTTGACGGGCGGGCGCGCAGGCGGCGCGGCTACCGCATGCCGGGCGGCATGCCGTACAGGTGCGAGATCGGCAACGTCAGCAGCACCCGCCGATCGGTGACCATCGCCTGCCGGTATTCGTCCCAATCGGGATGTTCGCCGGCGATGTTGCGGTACAAGGCAATCAACGCCTCCACGGTGCTGTCGCCGGGCGCGGCCGCCGGGGGGGTCAGTTCGGCGGTGCCCTCGGCGACGGCGTACGACCAGCCGTCGTCGGCGTCGACCAGGATCGACGCCCGCGGGTCTCGGCGCAGGTTGCGCGTTTTGGCGCGCGGCTCGGTGATCGACACCTGGATCGCCATGCTGCGCGGGTCGAAGTGGTAGCTCACGTTCGACAGTTGCGGTCGCCCGTCGCGCTTGATGGTGGCCAGCACCCCGAGGGAATGTCCGCTTATCAAGGCCAGCAGCTTGTCGTCGAAGACTTGGCGTCCCATGACGAAAGCCTACGTCGCGCGCCGCCCGGGCGGCCCGGGATGGTCGTCCCCCGGCCGGGCTGGTGGAATCGGGGCATGACCAAGTACGCGGCGTTTCTGCGTGGCGTGAACGTCGGGGGCGTCAATCTGAAGATGGCCGAGGTGGCGGCCGCGCTGACCGACGCGGACTTCACCGAGGTGCGAACCGTGTTGGCCAGCGGCAACGTCGTGCTGGAGTCGTCGGCCGGCGTGGCGGCGGTGCGCAGGAAGGCCGAGGCGGCGTTGCGCGAACGGTTCGGCTACGACGCCTGGGTGCTCGCCTATGACATCGGCACCGTGCGCGAGGTGGTCGACGCCTATCCGTTCGAGCGCGACGCCGACGGCTACCAGTCCTACGTCACGTTCGTCGCCGATAAGGCGGTGCTCGACGAGCTCGCCGCGCTGGGTCAGGAGGCCGGCCCGGACGAGCGGATCAGCCGCGGTGACGGCGTGGTCTACTGGCAGGTCCCCAAGGGCGGCACCCTGGACAGCACCATCGGCAAGACGATGGGCAAGGCGCGCTACAAGTCGTCGACCACGACGCGCAACCTGCGCACGCTCGACAAGGTGCTGCGCTGAGCGGTACTACCGCATGGGCTGCGCGCCAACGCTTTTCGATGCCGAACGGTAGCGCTTACTCGTCGGGCACCGATTCGATGTAGCGCAGGGCATCGGCTTTGTCCAACCCGAGTCCGCGTGCTACCCGGACGTACTCGCGTGCGGCGGCGGCCATGGCGGCGTCGGTCGGGTCGTAGCGCGCGACGAATGTGCCGAAGCGGCCGCGGGTTTCGATGATGGCGGCGGTCTCCAGCTCGCGGTAGGCGCGAGCCACGGTGTTGACCGCGACCCCGAGCTGGCCGGCCAGGTCCCGCACGGTGGGCAGGCGCGTGCCCGGCGGCAGCGCGCCCTCGCGGACCCCGTCGATAACCTGCGTCCTGAGCTGGTCGAACAACGGCTTGCCCGCCTTCACGTCGACCCGCAACCAGTCACCCAGCTCCACCCGTTCAGTATCCCCCACCTCCGGCTATCTTGGTGGGATGCGCGTAGCGGTGCTCAGCGGCGCGGGGATCTCCGCGGAAAGCGGTGTGCCGACGTTCCGCGACGACAAGAACGGGTTGTGGGCCCGCTTCGATCCCTACGAGCTGTCCAGCACGCAAGGGTGGCGCGACAACCCCCAGCGCGTCTGGGGCTGGTACCTGTGGCGGCATTACCTGGTCGCCGACGTGCAACCCAATGCGGGTCATCGCGCCATCGCCGCCTGGCAGGACGACGCCCGAGTCACCGTCATCACCCAGAACGTCGACGACCTGCACGAGCGCGCCGGCAGCGGCTCCGTCCACCACCTGCACGGGAGCCTGTTCGAATTCCGTTGTGCGCGTTGCGCTGAGCCATACAGCGGCGCGCTCCCGCACATGCCCGAACCGGCGCTCGAGGTGGAGCCCCCGGTGTGTCATTGCGGCGGCCTGATCCGGCCCGACATCGTGTGGTTCGGTGAACAGTTGCCCGACGAGCCGTGGCGGCGCGCCGTCGAGGCGACCGAGACCGCCGACGTGATGGTGGTGGTCGGGACGTCGGCGATCGTCTATCCGGCGGCCGGGCTCGCGGAGCTGGCGCTGGCGCGCGGCGCCGCCGTCATCGAGGTCAATCCCGAAGTCACGCCGCTGTCGGCCAACGCCACCCTCAGCATCCGCGAGTCGGCGAGCCAGGCGTTGCCGGGACTGCTGCAGCGGCTGCCCGCCCTGCTGAACTAGGCGGGCCGGCGCGCGCGGCCCAGCAGGAGTTCGGACACCGGCATCGGCGCCCAGGCCGGCAGCGTCCACTCCCGCCGCGAGGTGTCGACTTCGAATCCCGCGTCGAGGATCGAGCGTTCGGTGTCGCGATGGGTGTGGCAGTTGCCAAACAGCCGGGGCCACAACGTCGCATCGACGAAACGCTGAAAGCGGCCCCGCGCGCCGGCACTGGCGATGTGCTCGAGGTAGCGCAGTTCCCCACCCGGTCGCAGCAACGAGTACAGGCGCCGCAGCACGGCGCCCGGGTCACGGACCGAGCACAACACCAGCGAGCACACCACCGCGTCGAACGGCTCACCGGCGCTGAGGCTTTCGGCCGTCTCGCCGGAAACGATCACCCGGGCGGGGGCCGCGTCGGCGGCGGCGCGGGCCCGCGCCGCCAGCCGCGGTTCGGGCTCCACCGCGATGACCTCGTCGACCGACGCCGGGTAGTGCGGAAAGTTCGTCCCGATCCCCGCGCCGACCTCCAACACCCGGCCGGACAACCCGGCCAGGTTCTCCCGCCGCAGGACCCGGATCGCCTCGGCTTCATGGTTGGCGACGAAAGGCCAGACGCGCGCGAAGAAGGGATTGTCGACGACCGCCGTTGTCATACGTGTGTGAACCTTCCGTCTCGGATGACGCCCAGAATAGGGTTCGGCGCCGGGACAGGCCGGACGTTAACCGATATTGGGCACCGGCTCCACGAGCGCCGCCCCGGCGACGGGCTCGGGGGTGGGCGGGCGGGGCGCGGGGTCGACGCCTTCGCTGATCCCGAACCGATCGTGCAGCCACGCCAGGGGCCGGGGCGCCCACCAGTTCCAGCGGCCCATCACGTGCATGAAGGCCGGGACGACCACCATCCGCACCAGGGTGGCGTCGGCGAAGACGGCCAGCACCAGGCCCAGACCGAACATCCGCATGAACGAGACGTGCGCGGCGATCAGCGCGGCGAACGACATCGACATCACCAACGCGGCCGCGGTGATGACCCGACCGGTGCGGGCGACGCCGAGGGCCACGCTCTCGTCGTTGGCGGCGTGGGCCTGCTTCGGGGTGGGCCGGGCGGGCCGGGCGGCGCCGGACGCCAGCCAGTATTCGCGAATCCGGGAGAGCAGGAAGACCTCGTAATCCATCGACAGTCCGAAGGCGATGCAGAACAGCAGCACCGGCATGTTGGCCACCAGCGTCCCGCTCGGCGTGGTGCCCAGCGCACCGAGATGGCCGTCCTGGAAGATCCACACCAGCGCGCCGAACGCCGCGGTCAACGACAGGAAGTTGCACGCGAGCGCCTTGATCGGCAGCAGCACGCTGCCGGTGAGCAGGAACAGCAGCACGAAGGTGATCGCGGCCATCAGCCCGAGGACGAGCGGAAGCCGTTCGGTCACGGCGTCGACGCTGTCGCGGTTGACCTGCGCCACCCCGCCCATCTCGACGGCCCGCCCGGCCGGTCCGGGGACGTCGTGCAACCGTGCGAGCTGGGCGTCGTTCGCCGCGGAGAACAGCGGCGCCGTGCTGCTGACGGTCAAAAAGGCGCTGCCCTGGGCCAGCCCGGTCGCCCCGGCCGGTGGCCCCACCCGATTTCCGCCCGTGAAGGTGCCCCCGGGCGCGGACACGGCCGCCACGTCGGGCACGCGCGAGAGCGCGGCGGCGTAGCTGTCGAAATCCCCGGGATTCAGGCCGGAGGCATCGGGGACGACGACGGGCACCGACGTCGCGGAATCGTCGGCGAAGTCGTTGCGCAACCGGTCACCGACCTGGTGCGCCGACGCCGAGCGCGGCAGCACCCGGTCGTCCGGGAACCCCCACTTCACCGAGAAGAACGGCAGCCCGAGCAGCAGGAGCAGGCCGACGACGGCCAGGCCGACCGGCGCCCAGCGGCGCATCACGAACTTGCTCGACCGATACCAGAACAGTTGCTCGACGGGCTTTGGCGCCGGCTCGGGTCGCCGCAGCATCCGCCGCAAGAACCGACGCACATTGAACGCGTCCAGCCGGTCGCCCAACAGCACGATCGCGGCGGGGGTGATCACGATCGAGGCGGTGGCGACGAAGGCGACCGTGGCCACCCCGGCGTAGGCGAACGACTTGAGGAAGTACATCGGGAAGGCCACCGTCGCCGACATCGACAGCGCCACGGTGACCGCGGAGAACAGCACCGTGCGGCCGGAGGTGGCCATCGTCCGGATCAGCGCCTGGTCGCGGTCGTGGCCCTCGGCCAGTTCGTCGCGGTAGCGGCTGACGATGAGCAGCGTGTAGTCGATTGCCAGCGCCAGGCCCAGGGCGGTGCTGAGGTTGAGGGCGAAGATCGACACCTCGGTGGTGAAGGTGATCAGGCGCAACACCGACATCGAGCCGACGACGGCAAGCGCGCCCAGCGCCATCGGCAACGCGGCGGCCAGCAGCCCACCGAACACCCAGATCAGCACCACGAAGCTCAGCGGCAGCGCGATCATCTCCATCACCAGCAGGTCGTCCTGGTTCTGCTTGTTGATCTGGGCGTACTGCATGGCCGCGCCGCCGGCGCGGACGGTCACCCCGTCGCGGTCGTAGACGAACTGGTCCGACAGGGTCTGCGCGTTGTTCTGGACGAAGTTTTCGCCGCCTTTGAGGTTGACCACGATGAGGCCCGACTTGCCGTCGCGGCTCACGAGATCGGCTGGGGCCGCGCCGGTCCACGGCGAGGACACGTTGTAGACCAGCGGGGACCCTTGGAGTTGGTGGACGAGGTCGGTGCCCACCGCGCGGGCCTGTTCGCTGTTGGTGCCGCCGGGGGCCGTCACCAGGATCAGCATCTGCTGACCGCTCTGCCCGAACTTGTCGGTCAACACGGCGATGGCGCGGGCGGACTCCGAGTCCGGATCCTGGAAGCCGCCGGGAGACAAGCTCTTGGCGACGGGAACGCCGAAGACGGCCGCGGCGATGAAAACCAGCACCCCGATCGCGATGATCCGGCGCGGCGCCGCGATAGCGACTCGGGCGATTTTCTGCAGCATTGTGAGCCCTTCCGCTGCCGGTGCCCCGTTGCGCTGGCGGCTGGCTAGTCCGCGACAACGTAACAAACGCTAATGTCCACGCGTCGAACAGTGTTGTCCTTAAGCACGCAGGCGGGCGGGTGGATCGTTCAACGCCGCATTTTTTAAACCGGTAGAACGGTAAGAGTCCGGCCAGAAAAATGTGTCGCAAATAAGCAGCTCAGGGCGCAAATCCCAGCGGAAAAGGCGGCCACCCTACCCGCGGGTAAATTGCCACCATTTTCCGAATCGTGACTCAAAGTTTCCTTAAGGGTGGCCCATACGCTCAGTGTCATGTGGATCGACGACACAAGTGCCGACGTCATCAAGGTCGACTTCGAGGCCCTCTACCACGGCGACGTGCTGGTGGAAGGCGAGACCTCGGAGCAGTTCGACGAACTGCAAGCGGCGAGCTGAGGCAGACCATGAGCATGCTCGCACGGCTGTTAATGGCCGAACCCTCCGTCAGTCGGTGGTTCCGCAAGTAACCATCGATCGTGGTCATCACGAAAGCCCCCCGCCGACGCGGGGGGCTTTCGTTTTGTCCGACGGCGGCACGCGCCTAGCGCGGCGCCATGCGAATGGCGCCGTCCAGGCGGATGACCTCGCCGTTGAGCATCGGGTTCTCGACGATGTGCACAGCCAGCGCGCCGTACTCGTCGGGGTCGCCCAGCCGGGCCGGGTGCGGCACCTGCTTGCCCAGCGAGGCCTGCGCCTCCTCGGGCAGCGAACCCAAAAGCGGGGTCTTGAACAGCCCGGGCGCGATGGTCACCACGCGGATGAGCTCGCGCGAGAGGTCGCGGGCGATCGGCAGCGTCATGCCGACCACGCCGCCCTTGGATGCCGAGTAGGCGGCCTGGCCGATCTGGCCCTCGAACGCCGCGACGGAGGCGGTGTTGATGATGACGCCGCGCTCTGGGCTCGTTTCGGGCCCAATGGGTTCGGTCTTGGCGATGCGCTCGGCGGCCAGTCGCAGCACGTTGAAGGTGCCGATCAGGTTGACGCCGATGACCTTCTTGAACCCGTCCAGCGGGAACGGGCCGTCCTTGGACAGCGTCTTGATGGCGTTGCCGATGCCGGCGCAGTTGACGTTGATGCGCAGCGTGCCCATCGACTCCGCGGCGTCCAAGGCCTTACCGACGGCGGCCTCGTCGGTGACGTCGGCCTCGACGAAGCGGGCGCGCTCGCCCAGCTCGCGGACGGCGTCCTCGCCACGCAGGTCGATCACCACCACCTGGGCGCCGCGGTCGAGCAGCCGCTTGGTGGTGGCCAGGCCCAGCCCTGAGGCGCCCCCGGTGACGACGGCGACGGCGTCTTTGATCTCCATGCGAGTCCTTCCCTGATTTCCTGGATTCCAGCCAACTGGTTGGTTGGGACTATACCCAGTCGTTGAGTACGGCTTCGGCGTCGGCCACCGGCGTCGCGGGGCGCGGTGTCTCGGGCGCCGTGCGGGAGAACCTTGGCGCCGGCCGCGGCTGCAGGCCGCCGTCGACCTCGTAGAAGGTGTCCCGCTCGGTGATGTGCGGCTCGGTCTGCACCTCGCCGAAGGCCAGCACCGGCGTCACGCACGCGTCGGAGTCGGCGAACACCTTGGCCCAGTGGTCGCGGTCCTGGCTGGCGAATTTCTCGGTCAGCACCGCCCGCAGTTCCGGCCAGCGGCCGACGTCGTTCTGCCCGGGCAGGTCCGCGCCGTCAAGCCCCAGCCCGGCGAGCATAGCGGCGTAGAACTGCGGCTCGATGGCGCCGACCGCGACGTAGCGCCCGTCGGCGCATTCGTAGGTGTCGTAATACGGGGCGCCGCCGTCGAGCAGGTTGGTGCCGCGCGCGTCGGTCCACATGCCCGACGAGCGCATCTGCCACATCATCTGGACCAGCACGCTCGAGCCGTCCACCATCGCCGCGTCGACGACCTGCCCCTTGCCGGACGTCTGCCGCTCCCACAGCGCCGACAGGATGCCCAGCAGCAGGAACATCGAGCCGCCACCGAAGTCCCCGACGAGGTTCAGCGGCGGGACGGGCCGTTCGTTCACCCGGCCGATGGAGTGCAGGATGCCGTTGAGCGAGATGTAGTTGATGTCGTGGCCGGCCTGCTGGCTGCGCGGGCCGGTCTGACCCCAGCCGGTCATCCGCGCGTAGACGAGGCGGTCGTTGACCTTCGCGCAGTCCTCGGGGCCGAGGCCGAGCCGCTCGGTGACGCCTGGGCGGTAGCCCTCGATCAGCACATCGGCGTTGGCGATCAGTTTGAGGACGAGACCGCGGCCTTCGTCGGTCTTCAGATCGGCGGTCACCACGCGGCGGTTGCGCATCATGGCGTCCTTGGCGACACCCCCGGGGCCCGAGGAAGGACGATCGATGCGCACCACGTCGGCACCCAGATCCCCCAGGATCATCGCGGCGTGTGGGCCCGGCCCGATGCCGGCCAACTCGACGACACGCAAACCCTTCAACGGTCCAGCCATGATCCACCGACCTTTCGTCCGCTCTGACGACTCCGACCGTTCGTGCTCAAACAACCGGTCGTTCGACATCTTCGCAGCCGTGCCCGTGGCCCGCGCAGCCCGGTCACTTATGGTGAGCCCATGCCTTCATCCGCGATCGCCACCCTCGCCCCCGTCGCCGGCCTCGACGTCACGCTGTCCGGCGGCGTGTTCTCGGTGACCATCAACCGGCCCGACAGCCTGAATTCCCTGACCATTCCGGTGATCACCGGGATCGCCGACGCGATGGAGTACGCGGCGACCGACCCCGAGGTCAAGGTGGTGCGGCTCGGCGGCGCCGGACGCGGCTTCAGCTCCGGTGCGGGCATCAGCGCCGACGACGTGTCCGACGGGGGCGGCGTCCCGCCGGACGAGATCATCCTCGAGATCAACCGGCTGGTGCGCGCGATCGCCGCGCTGCCCCACCCGGTGGTCGCGGTCGTCCAGGGCCCCGCCGCCGGGGTGGGCGTTTCCATCGCCCTGGCCTGTGACGTCGTATTGGCTTCGGAGAGCGCGTTTTTCATGCTCGCCTTCACCAAGATCGGATTGATGCCCGACGGCGGCGCGTCGGCGTTGATCGCGGCCGCGATCGGGCGGATCCGGGCCATGCAGATGGCCTTGCTGCCCGAACGGTTGACCGCCGCCGACGCGTTGTCCTGGGGGCTGGTCACCGCGGTCTATCCGGCCGACGACTTCGAGGCCGAGGTGGACAAGGTGATCGCACGGTTGTTGGGCGGCCCGGCTGTCGCCTTCGCCAAGACCAAGCTGGCGATCAACGCGGCCACGCTCACCGAACTGGATCCGGCCCTGCAGCGGGAGTTCGACGGGCAGTCGGTGCTGCTGAAGTCCCCCGACTTCGTCGAGGGCGCCACGGCCTTCCAACAGCGCCGCACGCCCAACTTCACCGACCGCTGACGGCCGTCGCGCCCACCCGGCGCGACGCTTGAGCCCGCGCCGATGCGGTAATCCCTCTCGTCAGGAGAACGACGGCTGACGAGCGGAGAATCGATGCCCGAACAGGTGCGGTGCCTGGTGACCGGAGCGACCGGCTACATCGGCGGGCGCCTGGTGCCCCGGCTGCTGGACGCGGGACATCACGTTCGGGCCTTGGCGCGCAACCCGGACAAGCTGAGCGAGGTGCCGTGGCGGCAAAGGGCGGAGGTCGCGCGCGGCGACCTCGGTGACGTCGATTCGCTGATCGCCGCCTGCGACGGGATCGACGTCGTGTACTACCTGGTCCACTCGATGGGAACGTCGAAGGACTTCGCCGCCGAGGAGACCCGCGCCGCCCGCAATGTCGTGACGGCCGCCCGGCGCACCGGGGTGCGCCGGATCGTCTACCTCAGTGGCTTGCATCCCGAAAACGCTGATCTCTCACCGCATCTCGCGTCGCGCAAGGCCGTCGGCGAGGCCCTCATCGACTCCGGCGTCGAGACCGTGGTGCTGCAGGCCGGGGTGGTCATCGGGTCGGGGTCGGCGTCGTTCGAGATGATCCGGCACCTCACCGACCGGTTGCCGGTGATGACCACACCGAAGTGGGTGCACAACCGGATCCAGCCGATCGCGGTGCGCGACGTGCTGCACTACCTGGCCGCCGCGGCGACCACCCCGGTCCCGAAGTCGCGGACCTGGGACATCGGTGGCCCCGACGTGTTGGAGTACGGCGACATGATGCGCGTCTACGCCGAGGTCGCCGGGCTGGGCAACCGCTACCTGTTCGTGCTGCCGTTTCTCACCCCGGCGATCGCCAGCCTGTGGGTGGGTCTGGTGACCCCGATCCCGTCCGGCCTGGCCCGGCCGCTGGTCGAGTCGCTGGAATGCGATGCGGTGACCCGTGATTCCGACATCGACGACATCATCGCCCCGCCGCCGGGTGGGCTCACCGGATACCGCCGCGCGGTCGAGTTGGCGCTGCGGCGGGCCGCCCGCGGCGTCCCCGAGACCAGCTGGTCCTCGCTGCGGTCCGAGCCGGCCGAGCCGTTGCCCAGCGACCCCGACTGGGCCGGCGAGATCGTCTACACCGACGTGCGGACCGCGATCGCCGGCGCCGCACCCGGTGACGTGTGGTCGGCGGCCCGCGCCGCGGCAACCGCCCGCCGGTGGCAGCGACGCCTACCGCTTAGCGGCTGGACGGTCGAGGAAAGCGATCCCGGCGTCGGCCTGCGGCTGCACTCCAGGCCGAGTCGAGTGGGCCGGGCCTGGCTGGAGATCACGACGCGGCCGCACGACGGCGGCGCCAGCCGGTACACGCAACGGCTGATCTTCGTGCCGCGCGGCGTCCTCGGCCGGATGTACCGGCGCACGGTGTGGCCGTTGCGCGTCGCGGCGCTGCGGGGCCTGGCGCGCGAGGTCGTCACGCCGGGGTGACTCAGACCCCGAACATCGGCGGCAGGACCAGCACCATGATCAGCCCCCAGCCGACGTGGGTCAGCACCGGCGCCAGCACGCCGCCGCTGGCCCGGCGCTCCAGCGCGCACACCGTCCCGAGGATGATCGCGGCGAATCCCAGCATGGGGTTGCCGCTGGCCATGGTGGCGGCGGTGTAGAGCAGCGTGGAGATCAGCACCGGGTGATAGCGGCCCAGCGCGGTGTAAAGCGCGCCGCGGAAGAACAGCTCCTCGGCGACGCCGTTGATCACGGTGATCAGCACGACCAGCAGGAAGGACCCCTGATGGGCGAAGAGCAGCACCCGGGTGATCAGCTCGGAGACGGCCGGGATCTCTCGGGCGATCAGCCCACCGACCACGAACGCGCCACCGACGAGCAGGCCGACGGTCGTCCCGGTGATGACCGGCCGCTGGTTGCGGCCCCGCCAGCAGATGCCGCCCAGGTGCAGCGGGCCGGAGACCAACGCGCCCGCGGTCCACACCGCCGCGAGCGCCAGCGTCAGCCAGTAGAAGCTGGCCTCCCCCGGATGGCGCCGCAACGAGTACCCCAGCACCGCCGCGCCGACCACCAGCGTGATCGCGACGATGACGCGGCGCCGCCGCACGACGGACGGCGATTCATGATGGGGCACAGCAACATTGGTGACCGCGCGGCGCAACTCGGCGAAGACGCTGCTGTGGTAGGGGGCCGTTGACTGGCTCATGCGGGACGCACCTTCGGGGTCAGGGCGATCAAAATGTCGAGGCCGGTGCGAAGCGCTCCGGCAACCGGACCGGGGACCCTGTTCACCAGCCCCAGGGTCGGCCGCGCGATGGACGGTGTGACGCGCTGGGCGAGTTGGCGGAGGCGCCGCGCGTCGCCACCGGCCCAGGCGGCGTCGGTGTTGGCGAGGTCGTGCGGATCGGCCAGGGCGTTGACCGGGCGCGGCCGCTGATTGGAGAGGCCGCGCAGCGCCAGCGCGATGGCGTCGTCGATCCCGAGCAGGCCGCCGGGCGGATCGGGCACCCGGTCGCGCAGGCCGCTGACCGACGCCACCATCGGGTGGTCCAGCGACTCGACCAGGTCCCCGGCCAGGCCCGGGGGCACCGGCAGGGCGACGCCGGTGATCAGCGAGGCCAGCCCCGTGTCGACCCTGCCGACCGGCAAGCCGGTGTGCCAGCGCCCCGAGATACGGGCGTAGGTCTTCAGCAGCCGCCGGTAGGAGGTGGTGTCGGGCCCCGAGATGTCGTAGGCCCCCGCGGGCACCCGGTCACGATCGGCCGCGGCGACGAGATAGTGCAGGACGTCGCGGATCGAGATCGGGTCGATCGGGTTGTCCATCCAGCTCGGGATCGGGATGACCGGGAAGCGGTCCCCCACGTAGCGCATCATCTCGAACGACGTCGAGCCGGCGCCGATGATCATCGCCGCGCCCAGCCACACCAGCTCCGGGCCGTCGGGGACGGTGAGCGCCTCGGCCACCTCGGCCCGGCTGGTCAGGTGCTCGGATAACGCCTCGTCGGCGGGCACGAAGCCGCCCAGGTAGACGATGCGGCGCACCCCCGCGTCGCGGGCCGCGGTCGCGAGGTTGGCGGCCGCGGACTTGTCCGCGTCGCGGAAACCGGGCTGACCGATGGCGTGCACCAGGTAATACACCACGTCAATGGGGTCGCAGCCGGCGAAGGCCGCCCGCAGCGACTCCGGGTCGGCGGCGTCGAGGGTCACCGGCGTGATGTCGTCGAACCAGCCGAAGCGCTTGAGCCGCAACGGGTTTCGCGTGGCGGCCACCACCTGGTGCCGGTTTTCCAGCAGCGCCGTGACCAGCCGTGATCCCACATAGCCGGTGGCACCGGTGACCAGAACCCGCATACCCCGACCCTAGCCCGACGATCTGGCCCGTGGCCCGCGCGACGCAAAGACGAATTTGAACCGGTGCGGCACCGGCACCGTGACCGGGGGCATGAAGAAGTTCACTGGGGGCGCCGCGGACACCGCGGTGAAATATCCGTCCATCGCCGGCGTGGCGGTGAAGTTCCCGCCCAATCGCTACACCCAACACGAGGCCATCCGCGCGCTGACCGACATCGCCGGCCCCGATTTCCGCCGGTTCGGCGGCAGCAGCGGGGTCGAGTTCCGCAACACCGCCTTGCGGCTGCCCCGCTACCGCGAGCTGAGCGGCTTCACCGAGGCCAACGACGCCTACCTCGACGTCGCGCTCGAGCTCGGCGAGCAGGCGCTGGTGGCGGCCCTGGACGAGGCCAAGGTCAAGCCGTCGGAGCTCGACATCGTGTTTTCCACGACGGTCACCGGGCTCGCCGTGCCGACGCTGGAGGCGCGCTTGGCGACGCGGGTCGGGCTGCGGCCCGACGTCAAACGCGTCCCGCTGTTCGGGCTGGGCTGCGTCGCCGGCGCGGCCGGGGTGGCGCGCATGCACGACTATCTACGCGCCTTCCCCGACCACACGGCCGCGCTGCTCGCGGTCGAACTGTGCTCGCTGACCATCCAGCGCGACGACACGTCCGTCGCCAACCTGGTCGCCACCAGCCTCTTCGGCGACGGCGCGGCCGTGGTGATCAGCGAGGGCGCCCAACGCACCGGCGCCGAACACACCGGCCCCCGGGTGCTGGCCACCCGCAGCCGGATCTATCCCGACACCGAAGACGTCATGGGCTGGAAGATCGGCGGCGACGGATTCCGCATCGTGCTGTCCGCCGACATCGCCACCATCGCCGAGAAATACCTGGGCGACGACGTCCGCGATTTCCTCGCCGACTACGGTTTGCGCCCCCGCGACGTGACGACCTGGGTGTGCCACCCGGGCGGCCCGCGGGTGATCGAGGCCGTCGAGCACGTGTTGGACCTGCCCGCGGACGCCCTGGACCGCACCCGAAAGTCGTTGCGCGAGAACGGCAATCTGTCGTCGGTCTCGGTGCTCGACGTGCTCGCGGCCAACATGGCCGATCCGCCGGCGCCGGGCTCGATCGGCCTGATGATCGCGATGGGGCCGGCGTTCTGCTCCGAACTGGTGCTGCTGGCCTGGTAGCGCTGGTAAAGACTGTAGCCATGTATTACCTGCTGGTGCTGGCCGTCGGGGTCGAGCGCGTCGCCGAGCTGGTGGTGTCCACCCGCAACGCGCGATGGTCGTTTACCCAGGGCGCCAAAGAATTTGGCCGATCGCACTATCCGGTGATGGTGGTCATCCACACCGGGCTGCTGGTCGGTTGCCTCGTCGAACCGTGGGCGCTGCACCGGCCGTTCATTCCGTGGCTGGGCTGGCCGATGCTGGCGGTGGTGGCGGCCAGCCAGGCGCTGCGCTGGTGGTGCATCGCGACGCTGGGGCGGCGGTGGAACACCCGGGTGATCGTGCTGCCGCAGGCCCCGCTGGTGCGACGGGGTCCCTACCGCTGGCTGCACCATCCGAACTATGTTGCAGTGGTGGCTGAGGGGTTGGCATTGCCGCTGGTGCACACGGCGTGGCTGACCGCGGCCATCTTCACGCTGGCCAACGCCGCGTTGCTCGGGGTGCGGCTGCGGGTGGAGAACTCGGCTCTGGGTTACACATGAGCGATTACGACGCGGACCTGCTGATCGTCGGCGGCGGCCCCGGCGGCCTGGCCACGGCGTTACACGCTCGACGCCTTGGACTTTCGGTGATCGTGGCCGAGCCGCGCGAGAGCCCCATCGACAAGGCGTGCGGTGAGGGGCTGATGCCCGGCGGCCTGGCCGAGCTCACCGCGCTGGGCGTCGACCCGGCCGGCATGCCGTTCCATGGCATCGCCTACGTGAGCGAACGGCGGCGGGCCCAGGCGCGGTTTCGCGGCGGGCCGGGGCGCGGCGTGCGTCGCACCACGCTGCACGCGGCGCTGGCCGCGCGCGCCAAAGAGCAAGACACCGACTGGATCCGAGCGCGGGTGACCGGTGTCCGGCAGGACGCGCACGGCGTCTCGGCCGCGGGGGTGCGCGCGAAATGGTTGGTGGCGGCCGACGGCCTGCATTCACAGGTCCGGCGGGACGTCGGCATCGCGACGACGGCGGGAACGCCGCGACGCTACGGCGTGCGTTGGCACTACCGGGTGCCGGCGTGGACCGATTTCGTCGAGGTGCACTGGTCGCGCTGGGGCGAGGCGTACGTGACGCCGGTCGAGCCCGACCTGGTCGGGGTGGCGATTCTGTCCCGCGGGCGGCCCGACCTGGCCTGGTTTCCGCGGCTGGCCCGGCAGCTGGAGGGCGCGAGCCGCGGGCAGCCGCGCGGCTGCGGCCCGCTGCGCCAGGTGGTCTCGCGGCGCGTCGCGGGCCGCGTCCTGCTGGTCGGCGACGCCGCCGGTTACGAGGACGCCCTGACCGGCGAGGGCATCAGTCTGGCCCTCAAGCAGGCCGCCGCGGCCGTCGATGCCATCGCCGCCGAGGCGCCCGCGTCCTACGAGAGGGCCTGGCACCGGATCACCCGCGACTACCGGCTGCTCACCCGCGGGCTGGTGCTGGCCAGCACGCCGCCCGCGGTGCGCCGCGCCGTCGTGCCGGCGTGCACGCTGCTACCGGGGGTGTTCCGCCGCGGGGTGAACGTCCTGGCGCACTAGCCCGCCTAGCAGCGCGTTACCGCGCCTTCCAGACCGGCTCCCGCTTCTCGGCGAACGCCAGCGGCCCCTCCTTGGCGTCCTCGGATTTGAGCAAAACCCGCATCTCGCGCACGGTGCGGTCCCAACCCGGCTCGTCGCCGACGACGACCCCGTCGTCGACGCCGTAGGCGACCCGCTTGCTGGCCTGCACCGACAGCGGCGCGTTGACGGTGACCCGCGCCGCCAGCGCCAGCGCTGCGTCCAGCACCGAGCCCTGCGGGGCGACCTCGTTGATCAGCCCCCACTCGCAAGCGGCGGCCGCGGTGAGCGGCTCGCCGGTCAGCAGCAGTTGCATCGCCACCTTGCGCGGCAGCTGCTGCGCGATGCGGAAAACGCCACCGGCGGCGGCGATCAGCCCACGCTTGACCTCGGGGAGCCCGAACTGGGCCCGCTCGTCGGCCACCACCAGGTCACTGGCCAACGCCAGCTCGGTGCCGCCGCCCAACGCGGTCCCGTTCACCGCCGCGATGGTCGGCTTGTCGATGAAGTGGTGCACGTAGCCGGCGAAGCCCCATTCGGGATGGTCGGGGTGATACAGGTTTTCGCGCCGCGCGATCGCCTTGAGGTCGGCACCGGCGCAGAACGACTTGTCGCCCGCGCCGGTGAGCACCACCGCCCGCACCTCGGGGTCGTGTTGCGCCGCTTCGAGCGCATCCCCGACACCGATGCTGACCGCGGCGTTGACCGCGTTGCGGGCCTCCGGCCGGTTGATGGTTATCACCATCACGTTGCCCCGGCGTTCGGCCAGGGCGCCCGGCTCCTGGGTCACAACAGTTCCACGATGGTGGCGTTGGCCTGGCCGCCACCCTCGCACATGGTCTGCAGACCGTAGCGAATTCCCTTGTCCCGCATGTGATACAGCAGGGTGGTCATGATCCGGGCGCCGGATCCGCCGAGCGGGTGGCCCAGCGCGATGGCGCCGCCGTTGGGGTTGAGCTTCTTCTCGTCGGCGCCGATGTCCTTGAGCCACGCCAGCGGGACCGGCGCGAACGCCTCGTTGACCTCGTAGGCGCCGATGTCGTCGATGGACAGCCCCGATTTCTTCAGCACCTTCTGCGTCGCCGGGATGGGGGCGGTCAGCATGATCACCGGGTCGGCCCCGGCTAGCGAAGCGGTGTGCACCTTGGCGATCGGCTTGAGGCCCAGCTCCTTGGCCTTCTCGGCCGACATGAAAAGCAGCGCCGCCGAACCGTCGGAGATCTGCGACGAGTTGCCGGCGTGGATCACGCCGTCCTCCTTGAACGCCGGCTTCAGCGAGGCCATCTTCTCCATCGGCGTGCCGCGGCGGATGCCCTCGTCCTTGAGGACCACATTGCCGTCCTGATCCTTGATGCCGACAATCTGATCGTCGAAGGCACCGGAATCCTGTGCGGCCGCGGCCTTTTCGTGCGAGGCCAACGAGAACTCGTCGAGCGCCGTGCGGTCGAAGCCCCACTTCTCGGCGATCATTTCCGCCCCGATGCCCTGGTTGGGGATCTGGCCCTGGTAGCGGTCCAGGAAGGCCTGCGAGTACGGCCGCCCGCCGTTGGCCAGCGACGCCCCCATCGGGGTGCGCGACATGGACTCGACGCCGCCGGCGACGACGACGTCGTAGTGCCCGGCGATCACCCCGGCGGCCGCGAAGTGGATCGACTGCTGGCTCGACCCGCACTGACGGTCGACGGTCACGCCGGGGACGGTCTCGGGCCACCCGGCGGTCAGCAGCGCGGTGCGGCCGATGTCGAGAGCCTGCTCCCCGGCCTGCATGACGCAGCCCCAGATGACGTCGTCGACGATGCCCGGGTCGACGCCGGCCTTGTCCACCAGGCCGTTGAGCACCTGCGCGGACAGATCCGCCGGGTGCACCCCGGACAATCCGCCGTTGCGCTTCCCGATCGGTGAACGCACTGCCTCGACGATGACGGCTTCAGCCATGGTCTTGTCTCCTTTGACACGTGGACTTCGAAAAACGAGTGAGTCTTGCCTCGATTGTCAACCAAGGGGTTGGGAGGGCGAGGGCCGGGGTGCTTCTCACCCGTATCGAGCCGAGGTGACCGATTGCGTGGCCGAATGCGCCAGCACAGGTGCCGGCGCATTCGGCAGCCACGTAAAGAGCGCTGTCACAGCCGCTTTGGGTGGCGCGACCGAGTCGCGCCGCCCTCAGCCGGCGGGGTAGGCGACCGACTTGATCTCGGTGTACTGGTCGAACCCGGCGACACCGTTCTGGCGCCCCACGCCGCTCTCCTTGTAGCCGCCGAACGGGGTGTCGGCGCCGTACGGGGCGCCGCCGTTGACGCCCATGAAGCCGGCCTTGATGCGGCGGGTCACCGACAGCGCATGCTCGAGGGAGCCCGCAAACACGTTGCCGGCCAACCCGTACACGCTGTCGTTGGCGATGCGGATCGCGTCCTCCTCGTCGTCGAACGGGATGACCGAGAGCACCGGGCCGAAGATCTCCTCCTGCGCGATCGTCATGGAGTTGTCGACGTTGGTGAAAAGCGTTGGGCGGACGAAATATCCCTTGTCGAAACCGGTGGGGGCGTCGGGACCGCCGACCAGCGCGGTGGCACCTTCTTCCACGCCCTTCTTGATGTAGCCCGTCACCCGGTCGAGCTGCCGCTGCGAGATCACGGGCCCGCAAAGGGTTCCGGGGTCCTGCGGGTCTCCGCACGTGACGTTCTCGTAGATGTTCTTGAGGATCTCCACGCCCTCGTCGTAGCGGGACCGCGGCAACAGCAGCCGCGTCGGGTTGGCGCAACCCTGACCGGCGTGCATGCACGGCGCGATGCCGACCATGCAGGCCGTCCCGAAGTCGGCGTCCTCGAGCACGATGGTGGCCGACTTGCCGCCGAGCTCCAGGAACAGGCGCTTCATGGTGGCGGCACCCTTTTCCATGATCCGCTTGCCGACGACCGTCGAACCGGTGAACGAGATCAGGTCGACCTTCGGTGACAGCGTGAGCTCCTCGCCCACGAAGTGGTCGGACGCGGTGACGACGTTGACCACACCGGCCGGGATGTCGGTCTTCTCGGCGATCAACCGGCCGAGCCGGGTGGCGTTGAACGGCGTGTTCGGCGCCGGCTTGAGCACCACCGTGTTGCCGGTTCCCAGCGCCTGGCCGAGCTTGTTGAGGGTGACTTCGAACGGGAAGTTCCACGGCACGATCGCACCGACCACACCCACCGGCTCCCGCCAGACCTTGCGGGTGGTCAGCGTGCCGGTGAGGCTGATGACCTTGTCGCCCAGGTCGGTCTCCCACGCATACTCGTCGATCAACCGGGCGGGATACTTCAGCCCGTCTTCCAGCGGGGCGTCCAGCTGGGGGCCGAACGTGATGGCCCGGGGCGAGCCGACCTCGAGGATGAGCTCCTCGCGCAGTTCTTCCTTCTCTGATTCGATCGCCTCGTGCAGCTGCAACAGGCAGCGCTTGCGCAGTTCGCGGTTGGTCGACCAGTCGGTCTCATCGAAGGCGCGGCGGGCGGCGTCGATCGCCCGGTGCATGTCCTCCTTGGAAGCGTCCGCGACCTCGCCGAGCGACTCCTCGGTCGCCGGGTTGATGTTGGTGAAGGTGCCGGCCTGCCCGTCGACGAGCTTGCCGTCGATCATCATCTTCGGCTCGAAGCGGACCTTTACAGCCTCAGTCATATCTGTCACTCTCTTCTGGGTCGTTGAGGGGCTACGGAGAGCCTTACCGGAAACTAGCCGATTGGCAAGGTGCAACCGGTCGCGGGGCCGCTTATTGCGGGTCGAACAGCACCGGCACCGACGTCGGCGACCGGAAGACCTGTCCACGGATATGGGGGTCGTCCGCGTCGGGGTCCAGCCGAAGGTTCGGCAGTCGGTCGAGCAAAAGGTTGATGGCGGTGCGCATCTCCAGCCGGGCCAAGTGCATGCCGAGGCAGACGTGCACGCCGTGCCCCCAGCCCAGGTGGCTCTTCGGTGAGCGGAAGATGTCGAACGTGTCCGGTTCGGGGTAGCGGTCTTCCTGCCGATTGGCCGCGCCCAGCATCGGCATCACCGTCGAGCCGGCCGGTATCGGCACCCCGCCGAGTTCGGTGTCGCGGGTGGCCACCCGGGTGATGGTCAGCAGGGGCGGTTCCCACCGCACGCCTTCTTCGATGGCCTGAGGCAGCAGCGACCGGTCGGCGCGGATGGCATCGAGCTGCACCGGGTCGGACAGCAGCGCCAACAGCAGGCTGCCGAGCGACCGGTAGGTCGTCTCGACGCCGGCGGGGAGCAGCAGGCGCAGGAACGAGTAGATCTCCTCGTCCTCGAGTTTCTCGCCGTCGATCTCCGCCTGGGCCAGCCCGCTGATCAGATCGTCCTTGGGCTCGGCGCGGCGGGACGCGAGGATCGGCGCGAAGTAGTCGCACAGCGCGGCCGAGGCGGCAAGCCCGCGTTCCGGATTCAGCATCCAGCTCAGCAGCGAGATGGACCAGCGCTGAAACTGCGGGTAGTCCTCCTGCGGCAGGCCCAGCAGGCCGGCGATGATCTGACTGGGATAGTCGAAGGTGAATTCCTTGACCAAATCGGCCTTGCCGTTGGCCGCGAACTTGTCGATCAGGCTGTTGCCCACGCGCCCGACCAATTCGTCTTCCCACCGCGCCAAGGCCTTCTGCGAGAAGGCCTTTGACACCAGCGATCGCAGCCGGCCGTGCACCGGCTCGTCCATGCCGAGCATGACCCGCTCCCCCAGCACGGGGCCGAACGCGGCGATGACGGCCGCCGAGGAGAACGTCTCGTTGTCGCGCAGCATCTGCTGGGCTTCCTCGTGGCGGTAGACGATGAAGACGGGCTTGGATTCCTCATGCGGCATGCCCGACGCGTCGAGGCGCTGAATGGGTTCCTCGTGGCGCAGCCGGGCCAATTCGGTGTACGGGTCGCGCACGTCGCCCGACACCGCGTCATCGAACGCGCCGAAGTCTTCCAGGTCGTCGAAAAGTTGCTCCATCAGTTCCCCTCACTCCCCTGTTGACGCCGCCCCGCCAGCGCCGCAAGGCGCTGCAGCACGGGCTGCGGAAGAACGCGGGCGACGAAGACCATCGCCTTTTGACTTGTCGTCAACGGCCACGCCCCGCCCCGCATCGACCCCTGTCTCGGTATGCCCAGCACGGTCCGCGACATGTGGTGCATGCCTGAGGCGGGCAGGATCCTGTTGGCCGCCAGCAGGATCGACGCGTCCGGGCCGATGCCGCGGCGGCGAAACGGCGCGCGGTCCTCGAGCGCCTTGAGCAGGCCGTCGGTGAACCGCTCGGGTGGCCGCGCCAATTTCATCGCGAAGCGCCCGCGGCTGTTCATGGTGGTGTGCAGCCGGGCGTACGGGCCGCCGAAGTTGCGGTCATCGATGGTGCCGGCGTCGGTGATGATATCGGTGTCATACGTGCCCGCCACCAGGACGGTGACCCCGAGACCGAACGGCGCGATCTCGCACGCCATCGATTCCCCCCACCGCTCCAGCGCCCCCTTGGCCGCCGAGTACGGCGCGGTGGCGGGCTGGCCGCGCACTCCAGCGGCGCTGGACACCAACACAATTCGACCCGCACCGGCCGCCCGCATCGACGGCAGCAGGGCCTGGGTGAGCGCGACGGGCCCCAGGACGCTTGTGGCGAACATGCGCTGCCACAACGCCATGTCGGTCTCCTCCACCATTCCGGCGGCGGAGATGCCCGCGTTGTGCACCAGCGCATACG
Source organism: Mycobacterium intracellulare ATCC 13950 (assembly GCF_000277125.1). Classification (NCBI taxonomy): domain Bacteria; kingdom Bacillati; phylum Actinomycetota; class Actinomycetes; order Mycobacteriales; family Mycobacteriaceae; genus Mycobacterium; species Mycobacterium intracellulare. Next base: position 1,177,196 of record NC_016946.1, on the reverse strand, counting down.
GTGCACCCACGGCCTCTTCGATGGCCTTGGCCGCCGCGGCGATCGACGCGGTGTCGGTCAGGTCGAGCTGCACACCGATCAACCGTTCGTCGTCGGGCGACAGCCCCCGGTCCTGAATCGCCCGACGCAGCAGTGGCATTCCCCGGTCGGGTGTGCGCATGGCCGCGACGACCCGCCACCCCTCCCGATACAGCCGCACCGCCGAGGCGAACCCCAACCCGCGCGACGCGCCGGTGATGACGACCGTGCGCGGCTCAGCCATGGTTGCCCGACGGGGGAGTCGCACACGGGCCTTCGCCCGGTGGCGGGGGCTCGACGTGGGGTCGACCGTTGGGCTCCCCGCTCGCCCACGTCGACCAGATGCCGACCGAGTACGGACCCTGCGCGCCCGCCTTCTCGTAGAAGCCTTGCGGGTCATAGACTTTGGCCTCGGGGTACGGCCACGGGCAAGCCACCGAGGTGGCGGCATGGGTGACCTTGATGACCCAGAACCAGCCGCCGTACGCGAAGTAGGACACGTTGATGATGACGAACATCACCAGGAACGTGCCCAGCACCGGTCGCCCCGGGAACAACTTCGCTTTTGCGGCAAGCTTTTCCGCGACCGACTTACCCGTGTCGTCGCGATAACACAGGATCGCGGCCGGCACCATCACGAAGCACACCGAGAACGACTCCCAGATCAACGGGAACTGGAATGTCGTGCCGGTGAACACCGATCCCCACGGAATGACCTGCGAGTAGATGTACATGCCCCAGTGGACGAGCGTGTTCTCCAGGAAGGCGTCGAAAACGAAACCGATCACCAGGGTGATCAGACCCAGGCACACCAGGGGGTGCCGCGACGCATAGCTCGCGGGCCCGTATTTCGCCTGCAGCTTGCGCAGCAGCCAGACGGCCGGGAAGTAGGGGCCGAAGTAGAACATCACGTAACCGAAGACCACGAACGGCTCGACCGTCGGCGACAGCGAAACCAGCGGCCAGGATTCCGGCCAGTGCACCAGATCGGGGTTGTAGACCGCGAACGGCGACCAGTTCATGATCGGGTCCTGCCACACGATCAGCGTGGTGCACAAGAACATCAGCATCGCCGGGCTGCCGGGGTTGCGGCGCCAGCCCCTGATGAAGACGATCAACAGCACGATCAGCGCCACCACGGTGGCCCAGTCCAGGAAGTCGATGTAGTCCAGCCCGAACATGAACTTCACCGGGCGCGGCCGCCCCTGCACGTTCGGATTGGCCACGCGCGGGTCGAGGGCCACCCGGCAGTTCGCGATGAAGAACAACACGAAGGCGGCCAGCGCGGCGCCGGAGATCCAACCGCCCCAGCCGCGCCTGTTGGTTCGCGGCGGGGAAACCGTTTCCTGCGGCGCGGCAGGGGGTGTGGACTGTTCGGTGGACATCGTCGTCACCCTTCCTCGCCGAAGCGATCAACCAGGTGCGAGTTGACGCCGTCGGCATCCAACGTCCGGGCCACGAGATACCCGGCGCCCATCCATGCCCGGCGCGTCCACTTGCCGAAGGAGACCCGGGTTCCGGGCGCCCCCGAGGCGGCGGGCATCATCTTCACCCGCTCCAGCGCCTCCTTGACGCCGCGCGGGCTGAGCGGGTGCGCGTCCGTGAATGCGCGCACGAGTGTCGCGGCGACGTCGCGATTCACCACGGTCACGCAGAACTCGGGGCGGCTGCCGTTGTACTTCTTGGCGTAGCTGTCGAGGAAGTCCTGGCCGATACGGTTGGCCTCGTCGTATTGGTCGACGCCGATCCAGCCCATGAACGCGTTCCACATGATCGGGTTCACCCAGGCGTTCTGCCACGCGGTGGTGGTGAAGCGGGGTGGGTCCCAGCCGAGAGCCTCGAGCGCCGGGTTGATGAAGACGATCCCGAACCCGAATCCCAGGTGCACGATCGCCTCGGCCTTCGCCTCGTGGAGCGTCTGCACCGCAGCGTTGATGTCCTGAGCCGTCTGGGCGATCGCCGCCTCCGCCACGATCCGAATGCCCTTGCGCCGACAGGCACTTCGCAGGTTCTTCAGGTAGCTCTCCCCGATGAGGCTCTGCTCGACCAGGACACCGACCTCGGCGAGTCCCCGCTTGGCGATCAGGTCGGCCAGGAAGATGGGTTCGTCGGTCATCGATCCCTGGGGGAACGCGAAGGTCCACTCGCCTAGCCAGTCGTCGGTGCCGGTCACGCTGATCGCGGGCACCTTGAACCGCTCCTCGATCGCTTCGCGCAACGGCACACAGTTGTCGGTGATGTTGGGGCCGAAGACCACCAGGCAGCCCTCGTCGACCAGTTCGCCGTAGGCATCGATCACCGCCTTGACCGAACCCTTGGGCAGGCCCTCCACCTCGCGATAGATCATCTGCACCGGACGGTCCATCAGGCCCTGGGCGACGGCCTCCTCGAAGATGAGGTCGAAGGTCTGGGTGAACGACGCGAACAGATCCTCCGGAAAGCCCGGCGGCAGCGTGAAATCCATCAGGTAGCCGACCTTGATCGGCTCAGCGCTGCTTTCGTAGGACATCTGACCTCCCGGGTGACGAACTCAGGCGCGCGCCCCAAATCAAAAACCTAATATTTGTTCAGACCCTAGCCGGGCCGGTATGCAGCGTCAATGACCGCGCCCGTCGGGCCCGCACAGATAGATCTCGATCATCTCGCCCAGGGCCCTGCCCACCGCCACATCGTCGGTGAGCGGCCCCGCGATGGCGGCCCGGGCGGCCTCTTTCATGCTCAGCCCCTCGGCCACCAGCCTGCCCGCCGCGATCAGCACGCGCGTCGACGCGACCTCACGCAGCCCACCGGTCTCCAGCCGGCGGATCGCCTGGCCGAAACGGACCAACTCGGCCGCGACGGCGGCGTCCACCCCGGCCTCGTGCGCGACGATTCCCTCTTCGACATCGGCTGCGGGGAAGTCGAATTCGATCGCGACCATGCGCTGCCGGGTCGAATCCTTGAGGTCCTTGAGCACGCTCTGATACCCCGGGTTGTACGACACCACCAGGCCGAATCCGGGGGCGGCGTCCAGCGTGACACCGAGCCGCTCGATGGGCAGCTGACGGCGGTGGTCGGCGAGCGGATGCAGGACCACGGTGGTGTCCTGCCGGGCTTCGACCACTTCGTCGAGGTAGCAGATCGCACCCTCGCGCACGGCCCGGGTCAGCGGGCCGTCCACCCAGACGGTCTCGTCACCGCGCAGCAGATAGCGGCCGACCAGGTCCGCGGTCGTCAGGTCGTCATGACAGGCGACGGTGATCAGCGGCCGGCCCAGGTCGTAGGCCATCGCCTCGACGAATCGGGTCTTTCCGCAGCCCGTCGGACCCTTGAGGACCAGCGACAGGCCCTGGCGGTACGCCGCCTTGAAGACGGTCTCTTCGCTACCGACCGCCTGGTAATAGGGCCGCACTTCTCCCTTTTCGTCCCCCTCGGACTTACCGCGGTCGAAGTACGCAAGCCCGGACTCGTTGGCCATAGCTTCCCTTCAGATCGTCCGGCGATTGGAGCCTAACCGGAACAGATGTTTGTTTTCAAGCGTCGTAACGTGCGGGGCCGGTGAGTTGGCGCGCCAACTGTGTTCTGGGACTTGACATCACCGACACCCTGCGGCGAACCTCCGCCGAGCGCAGCGCAGACCGAAACAGCGGGCCGACGACGCCGGCCAGCTGATCGGGGCGTGCGATCGTCGCGTGCGCGGCGCTGCCGAACACCCTGCGCAGCGATTGCACGTCGGTGCCCGCGCCGACGGTCAGGCACACACAGCCGGTCCCCCGCCGGCGGGCCTCGGTCAGGGCGCGGCGCGCGTCGGCGGCACCGTAGGCGCGCTCGTATCCGTGGTCGTAGGCGAGCCCGTCGGACAGCACCACCAGCAGCCGCCGCGACGTTCCGCCGCGCGCCTCCAGGACCGCCGAACCGTGCCGGATCGCCGCGCCGAGCCGCGAGTACGCGCCGGGTTCCAGGCTGTTGAGCCGCCGGATGACCAGGGCGTTCAGCTGGTCGTCGAAGCGCTTCACGGGCACCATGCTCACCGCGCGCCGGCCCTGCGAGTAGTAGGCGTAGAGCGAGACGCGGTCGCCCAGGTCGTGCAGGGCCACGGTGAGGTTGGCGACCGCGGCGCGCTGTTGCTCGTGGACCGTCCGCCCGACCGTTCCCGGTTCGCCCGCCGACCCCGACACGTCGAGCAGCAGCAACACCGACAGGTCGCGCCGGCGCCGCAGGCTGTCGAGGTACACCGCCTCGTCGGGCACCGCGCCGGCCCGCACTTCGACCCGGGCTTCGACGGCGGCATCGATGTCGATGTCGTCGCCTTGCGACTGCCGGTGCCGGCGGTGCAACCCCATGCCGAGCCGCGAAAGTGGCCGGCGCACACCGATGGCGTCGTCGATGGCCTGTGTCGCGGTGGCCTTGATCTCGGGTTGGATCTCGCGCACGGTGCACCATGCGGGCCGGTAGCTCTTGCGCGCCACATCCCATTCCGGATACCGCACGCCGTCCGCGATGGGGTCCTGCTCGTTCCCCTCGTCCCCGGGCGCCGACGCCAGCGACGCCACGGCGTAGGCGCCGCGCTTGGTGGAGTTGGTGCGATGCGTGAAGCCGTCCGCGCCGGGCGGACCCCCGCCGCTCCCGGTCTTGCGCGCGGACGACAGCATCTTTTTCAGCCATTTGCCGATGAAGCCGCCCCCGCCCACCGGGCTGGTGAACAAGTCCGGGTCGTCGGAATCGTCGACGTCACCGTCGTCGAGCTCCTCGAGTTCCCGCTTCTGCTCGCTCGAATTTCGCGGAACGTGTTGGGATTCAGCCTGATTCCGTTGCGGTGCCAAGCGGGAGGCCGCCGTCACCACCTTTGCCGCACGGATCACGCCGAATTCCGGCCGCGGGACCTCGACGGCGCCCCGGCCGGAGGCGATGCGCAGCGACGCCGCAGGCGAGTCACTGCGGCCGGCGACGCCGCGATCACCGACCGACGCAAGGATGCCCGGCAGCACGTCGGCGTTACTCACCAGTGCGCGATGACCCTCCACCGCCAGATAGCGTCTGGCCAGCCGCGGGTGGCGTACCAGGGCACGCACAATGGCGGGATCCAGACTGCCGGCCGCGATCAGCGAGGCCTGCACCGCAACCGATGCGAGCCGAGCGCGGTCTGGCGCGACCGGGTCGACGTAGATCGTCTGGCCGTCCGTCCACGGCGGTTCACCCGGCTGCAGTTCGGCGACGGCCACCGCGCGGCCCGCCAGCGCCGAGGCCAGCATCGCGAGCCCCCGCACCCGGTCGCCACGCGCGTCGTCCGCCACCCCGGACCTCCGAACCAGTCGTTGACCAAATATCTGTTCCACCGTAAAGTCCGCCGTGAGCGCAGTCAATCGCCCGGGTTGGTCTGTCCCAACGGGCCGGCGCCCCACCGCGGGTGGACACGAGTTAGTCGGGAGCACATCATGATTGACTTCACCGGCCAGGTGGCGGTGGTGACCGGCGCCGGCCGCGGGCTCGGTCGGCTGTACGCGCTCGACCTGGCCCGCCGCGGCGCCACAGTGGTGGTCAACGACCTGGGCGGCGGAATGCGGGGCCTACCAAACGAAGCCGCCGACGCCCGCGTGGCCGACGACGTGGTCGACGAGATCACGAAGGCCGGCGGCACCGCGATCGCTTCCTACGACTCGGTCGACACCCCCGCCGGTGGTCAGGCGATCGTCGACACCGCGGTCGACACGTACGGGCGCCTGGACGCGGTGATCAGCAACGCCGGCATCTTCGGCAGTGCACCCTTCGAGGACCTCTCGCACGACGACTGGGCGCGCATGCTGCGGGTGCATCTCGACGGCGGCTTTCACCTGTCGCAGCCCGCGTACCGCGTGATGAAGAAGAACGGCGGCGGCCGATTCGTGTTCATCTCGTCATCCGCCGGGATCTTCGGTCAGCCGATGGAGGCGCACTACGCCGCAGCCAAGGCCGGCCTGGTCGGGTTGACGAACGTCATCGCGATCGAAGGCGAGGCACACGGGATACTCGCCAATTCCGTGCTGCCGACCGGCTTCTCGCGCATGGTCACCGAAACCGTCGGTGACGAGAAGTTCCTCGCCGAATCCGGGTTCATGCAGGCCATCAGGCCCGAACTCGTCGTGCCGTTGGTGATTTTTCTCGCCAGCAGGGCCTGCACGTTCAGCCATCGCAACTATTCGGCATCCGCCGGCCGCTACGCGCGGGTGTTCGTGGGCCTCACCCAAGGATGGCTCTCCGACGCGGGCAGCCGGCCCACCGCCGAGGACATCGAAGCACACCTCGAGCAGATGTCGTCGACGGAGAAGTTCATCATCCCCGCGTCGATCGTCGACGAGGTGCTCGAAGTGTGCGCGCGGCGCGGTGTCAGCCCGATGCCGGGCGGGACCGACATCGAATTCCCCGCACCCCAACACCACGGGAGCTGACCGTGGATGACCAACTGCGCGAGCAGGTCCGGCGCCCGGTCGATCGCACGGCGATCTACGACCGCGCGCAGCGCTGCGCGCGCGGTCGGGGCCGCGCACGCCCCGTGATCGTCCGCTTCTGGCGTCGCGTCATTGACCCCCTATGTGCCCAACCGTAAAGTCCGGGAAAGTGGACTTCTCATACCCGGCGGAAGTGGAACAGTTCCGCACCGAGCTGCGTGAGTGGCTTTCGGAAAACCTGACCGACGAGCTGGTGGCCGCCCGCCGGCCCACCGGGCGCAACGACGCCGCGTTCGAGAAGCTGCGCGTGTGGAACGCGACGATGGCCGACGCGGGATGGGCCGCGGTGTCGTGGCCGCGTGAGTACGGCGGGCGCGGCGCGTCGGTGCTCGAGCAACTGGTCTACACCGAGGAAACCACCCGCGCCCGAGCGCCCGTGCCGCTCAACGTCATTGGGCTGAACAACATCGCGCCGGCGATCATGCAATACGGCACCGAGTCCCAGAAGCGCACCCTGCTCCCGCGCATGATGCGCGCCGACGACATCTGGTGTCAGGGCATGTCGGAACCCGAGGCGGGCTCGGACCTCGCGGCGTTGCGCACCCGCGCCGTGCGTGACGGCGACGACTTCATCGTCAACGGCCAAAAGATCTGGACGTCGCTGGGACATCGGGCCGACTGGTGCCAGCTCTACGTGCGCACCGATCCCGACGCTCCCAAGCACAAGGGGATCTCCTGTCTGATCGTCGACATGACCCTGCCCGGCATCGAGGCACGCCCGCTGGTCACGCTCAACGGCGACGCCGACTTCGCCGAGGTGTTCTTTCACGACGTGCGGGTGCCGGCGGACGCCTTGCTCGGGCCACTCAATGCCGGCTGGCAGGTGGCCACCACCACGCTCAGCCACGAGCGTGCCGGGGCCGCCCGGTTGTACGCCGAGATGCAGGTGCGGCTCGAAGAGCTGGTGGACGATCTCGCCGCGGCGGACACCGGCGCGCTGGACGACCCGGTCACGCTGCGGCGCCTCGGCGAAATCGCCGTCCGCATCAAGTATCTCGAAGTCCTGTGTCAACGATCGATCTCGGCCACGATGCACGGCGGTGATGCATTGGGGTCGGCCAGCCTCGCCAAGACCGTGTGGGGCGAGATCGGGCAGGACCTGGCCGCCCTGGCCTTTGACGCGCTGGGCGGCCGCGACACCGGTGCCCCGTGGGCGGACTACCGCCTGACGTCGCGCGCGCTGACCATCGCGGGCGGCACCAGCCAGATCAACAAGAACATCACCGCCCAACGGGTACTGGGGCTGCCGCGAAAATGAACCTCGAACTCAGCGACGAGCAGGCAGCGCTGCGCGACACCACGCGGCGCTTCCTCGCCGAAAAGGCCTCCGTCTCCGACCACGTGCGCCCGCTACTCGACGACCCGACCGGCACCGATGAGTCGGTGTGGCGGGGCCTGGCCGGTCTCGGCGTCACCGGTCTGCTGGTGCCGGAGGACTGCGGCGGCTCCGGCATGACGATGGTCGAGGCCGGCATCGTCGCCGAAGAGCTGGGGGCCGCACTGCATCCGGGACCGTGGTTGTCGACCGCGGTGGCCGCCCCACAGGCGCTGAACCTGTTGGGCGCCAACGATACCGCCGCAGAGCTGCTGCGCGGGATCGCGGACGGCACCACGATCGCCGCCGTCTGCTTCCTGGACCTCGGCAACGCGTCCGTCACCGCCAGCCGCCGCGACGACGGCATAACGCTCCGCGGCGAGGCCATCGGCGTACCCGATGCCGCCGCCGCCGACGAGCTGCTCGTGCTCGCCGACGATGCCGGCGACACCGGGCTTTTCGCGGTGCGAAACGGCTCGCCCGGGGTGTCAATTGCGGCCCAGCCCGGCATCGACCCGACCCGCAAGCAGTTTCGCGTCTCGTTCGACGCCGCCCCCGCCCGGCGCCTGGCCCCGGTGTCTGCGCACCAGATCGCCGCGGTGATCGACGACGTGCTGATCGCGTCCGCCGCCGACGCGCTCGGCGCCGCGCGCGCAGTCATGGACCTCGCCGTCGGATACGCCAAAGCCCGAACGCAATTCGGTCAGCCGATCGGCTCGTTCCAGGCGATCCAGCATCTGTGCGTCGACATGTACGAGACCGTCGAGCTGGCCCGCAGCGGGGTGATCCACGCCCTGTGGGCCAGCGACGCGCACCCCGGCGCCGACGGGCAATCCGGCGGCGAGCGGCATGTTGCCGCGCTGCGGGCCAAGGCGTTCGCCGGACGGCTGGCGACCGTGGCCGACACCGCCATCCAGGTGTTCGGCGGGATCGGCTACACCTGGGAACACGACGCTCACCTCTATCTCAAGCGCTTGCTGGGCTGGAGCGCGTTTCTCGGCGGGCCCGACCGGTACCTCACCGAAATCGGTGCGCGCCTTGCGAAGAGAGGCTGTCACTGATGGAGATCGACTATCTGCTCACCGCAACCCCGTCGGCGCGAAAGTCGCTCGACCTGGAGGCCGACGTCGATCTCGGCGACATCCGCGAGTGCCTGCGGATCGGCCTGCAGGCCGCGAACGGGTCCAACGCGCAGTCGTGGCGCTGGCTCGTGATCGCCGATCCGGCGCTGCGCGCCAAGATCGCCGAGCTGTATCGCGAGGCCTACCTGCGGCGGGTCGGCGGGCAGCTGCTTGCCGATCTGATGCCGGCGGGAACACCCGAGAGCCGGGTCATGTCGTCCACCGAGTGGCTGGTCGAGAACATGGCGCGCGTGCCGCTGCTGGTGATCCCTTGCTATGAGGCCTACTTGCCCCGCATCGACGGTGACGAATCGTTCCACCTGGCAACGCTGTACGGTTCGATCTTCCCGCCGGTGTGGAATTTTCAGCTGGCCCTGCACACCCGCGGATACGGGACCTGCATCACGACGCTGCACCTGCACCACGAGGAAGAAGTCCGAAAGTTGCTCGGGATTCCGCAAACCTACGTTCAGGGCTGCCTGCTGCCGGTGGGCCGCCTACGCGCGGGCCGCACCTTCCGGCCGGCCCCGCGGCGCCCGGTCGAGGACGTGGTCGCGCGCGACCGCTGGGATGGCCCGGCGCTCTAGAATGGGGTTTTCGCCGCTTGTGCAGCGCATTCATCGGGTCCGGGTCTGATAGCCTCTAACAAAGATTTGGTTCGGCACGAGAGGACGAATGCGCATGCTCGCCACCCCGCACTCGTCCGGATTCCCACACCGCTGATCATGGCGAAAGCCGAGTCACTGCGGTCCGGCGGAATCACCGACTCCCCCACGCGCCGCGCCGAGATCCTTGCCACGGCGGCATCACTGATCGCGTCCTCCGGATTGCGGACCTCGCTACAGGAAATCGCCGATGCCGCAGGCATTCTTCCCGGCAGCCTGTATCACCACTTCGAGTCCAAAGAGGCGATCCTCGTCGAGCTGATCCGGCGCTACCAAGACGATCTGGAACGGATCGGCCGGTCCGCGCAGGCGAAGCTGGACGAACCGGACTCCCGTCCGGTCGCCGAACAGATCATCGAGCTCGGGGCGGCGATCGCCAACTGCGCCGTCGAACACCGCGCCGCCCTGCAGATGTCCTTCTACGAGGGGCCGAGCACGGATCCGGAGCTGATCAAGCTGACGCAGCAGCGGCCGGTCGCGATTCAGGAGGCGATGCTGCAAACGCTGCGCGCCGGCCGGTGGAGTGGTTACATCAAACCCGACATCGACCTGCCCACACTGGCCGACCGCATCTGCCAAACCATGCTGCAGGTCGGCCTCGACGTCATGCGCCACAAATCTCCCGGGGATCAGGTGGCCGGCCTGCTGTGCCGAATCATCCTGCAAGGGTTGGCAACTCGCTCGCCGACCGACGCCGCGCTGGACCGCTCGAAGGCCTTCGCCGCCGCCGACGACGTCATCGCCACCTGGTCCGACGACAGCGACGCCGACCCCAGCGACAAGGCGGCACTCGTGCGCGCGGTGGCGCGAACGGAATTCGGACGCAGGGGTTATGAGGTCACCACCATCAGGGACATCGCGTCGGCCGCCGGGCTTGGCACCGGGACCGTGTACCGGGTGATCGGATCCAAGGACGAGCTGCTCGCCTCGATCATGGAGTCCTTCGGCAAGAAGGTGGAGGCGGGCTGGGTCAACGTCCTGCGCTCGGATGCCACCCCGATCGAAAAGCTGGACGCGCTGAGTTGGGTCAATGTCAACGCGCTCGACCGGTTTTCCGACGAGTTCAGGATCCAACTCGCCTGGATGCGTCAATCGCCCCCGGACACGCCCAACCCGGGCTGGCTGTACGCCACGCGGCTGCGGCAAATGAAAACGCTGCTTTCCGAGGGGATCCGGTCCGGGGAGATCGGCGTCGACGCGCCGTCCACCGCGATGTTGGCACGCTGCGTGGTCGGCCTGCAGTGGATACCGGAGAACATCCTCCGAGACGTCGGCAAACGCGCGGGACTGGTACACGCCCGCGACACCGTGCTGCGCGGCGTCGCCGTGCGCGGCAAGTAAACCGCAATAACCCGCCCCGGTATTGAACCAAATAACTGTTACCCATACAGTTGAGCAGTTAGAACCGCGTTGGCATTATCCGAGAAGGGGATTTCCATGACCATTGTCGATCGGTTGCGCTACGACGGCAAGCGCGCTCTGGTGGTCGGCGGCGCGACTGGCATGGGCGCCGCCGCGGCCAAGTCAGCGGCCGAACTGGGGGCCGAAGTGATCGTGATGGACTACGCGCCGGTGGACTACAAGGTCGCCCAGTCCGTCCAGGTGGACCTGCGCGACCCCGCGTCCATCGATTCCGCCCTCGAGCAGGTCGACGGCCCCATCCACGCGGTGTTCTCCGCCGCCGGCGTCGCCGACGGAACGATCGACCTGATGAAGATCAACTTCATCGGCCACCGCCACCTGATCGACCGCCTGCTGGAAAAGGACCAACTGCCCAACGGCTCGGCCATCTGCTTCATCTCCTCGGTCGCGGGCATGGGCTGGGAGAACGACCTGGACCTGATGCTGGAATTTTTGGCCACCCCGGACTTCGCGGCGGCGGAGGCGTGGTGCCAGGCGCACGAGGCCGAAGGGATCAACCACTACGGCACCAGCAAAAAGGTGATCAACACCTACGTGGCGACCCAGGGCTACCCGTTGGCGAAGAAGGGCATTCGCATCAACGCGATCTGCCCCGGCCCGACCGACACCCCGCTGGCCCAGGCCAACGCCGACCTGTGGCTGTCCTTCGCCCAGGACTACCGCGACGAGACCGGCTCCAAGGTGCACACGCCCGAGCAGATGGGCGACGTGATGGCCTTCCTCAACAGCGAGGCGGCCTGCGGCGTCAGCGGGATCACCCTGCTGGTGGACTCGGGCCACACCATGGCCTCGATGACCGGTGCCTACGCGCCGGGCAAGCCGATCATCGACATCATCATGGGCAAGGTGAAGCTCTAACCTTTCTCCCGCGAGACTGTAACCGCCTACCGCTCTACCCGGCGTTCGCGTCGGGAGTTGCAGTTTGGCGGGAAGTAGCGTGGGGGCATGGCTCGCATCGCCCTCATCGGCGGCCACGGCAAGGTCGCCCTGCAACTGGCCCGGATCCTGACCGAACGCGGCGACGACGTGAGCTCGGTCTTCCGCAACCCGGACCACGCCGGCGATGTCGCCGCCACCGGCGCCGAACCGGTGACGGCCGACATCGAGCGGCTCGACACCGACGCCCTGGCCGGCCTGCTGGCCGGGCATGACGCGGTCGTGTTCTCCGCCGGGGCCGGCGGCGGGAACCCGGCACGGACCTATGCCGTCGACCGCGACGCGGCCATCCGGGTGATCGATGCCGCGGCCCAGGCGGGCGTCACGCGGTTCGTGATGGTGTCCTACTTCGGCGCGGGCCCGGATCATGGTGTGCCGCAAGACGACCCGTTCTTCGCCTACGCGGAGGCCAAGGCGGCCGCGGACGCCCACCTGCGCGCCAGCGACTTGGACTGGACGGTGCTGGGCCCGGGTCGGCTCACCCTCGAGCCGGCGACCGGGCGCATCGCGCTGGGCGAGGGCAAGGGCTCGGTTTCGCGCGCCGACGTCGCGCACGTCGCCGCCGCCGCGCTGGCGGACGACTCCACGATCGGCCGCACCATCGAGTTCAACAACGGCGACGTCCCGATCGCCCAGGCACTGGCTCGCTGACCCCGTCACCAGCGGAGTAAGCTGCGCTACGCAGCTGGTCTGCCGTCACCGCACAACGCGGCGTCGGCATCGAGCGAGACATGTTAGACATGCTTCGCAAGAGGGAACCCGGTGGGAGTCCGGGACTGTCCCGCAGCGGTATGCAGGAACGACCGCCGTCACGAGCACTGGTCTGGCGAAAAGACTGGGAAGCGACGGCCATTAGGAACTGCCCGGCTCCTCAGCGGCCCTTCCGGGCCGCATCGTCGGCCGGGCGTGAGCACCACCTGGTGCGCGCCTGCGAGTCCGAAGACCTGCCAGCTGTGCCGGACGCGCCGCGTCCGGCGGGCTCATCGCCTCGTGGAATGGGCGTTTGACCGTAACCGTTAGTGGTAAGTGCCTGAAAGAAAATCGGGCACGCACCGCGAGACGGTTCGGCCTCGCGTCTGCCGGCGGTGACCAGACCGTTGATAAAAGGACGAAAAACGTGACCACTCAACCATTCACCGCCACGGTTACCGGCTCGCCGCGCATCGGCCCGAAACGCGAACTCAAGCGCGCCACCGAGGGCTACTGGGCCGGCCGCACCAGCAGATCGGAACTGGAATCCGTCGCCGCGACACTGCGCCGCGACACCTGGGCGGGCCTGGCGGCCGCGGGCCTCGACTCGGTGCCCGTGAACACCTTCTCCTACTACGACCAGATGCTGGACACCGCGGTGATGCTCGACGCGCTGCCGGCCCGTGCCACGCAGGTCTCCGACGACCTCGACCGCTACTTCGCTGCCGCGCGCGGCAATTCCGACGTCGCGCCGCTGGAGATGACCAAGTGGTTCGACACCAACTACCACTACATCGTTCCCGAGATCGCCCCCACCACGAAGTTCGCGCTGAACCCCGACAAGGTGCTCTCGGAGCTGAAAGAGGCACTGGCACAGGGCATTCCCGCGCGGCCGGTCGTCATCGGGCCGATCACCTTCCTGCTGCTCAGCAAGGGCGTCGACGGCGCGGGCGCACCCATCGAACGACTCGAGGAACTGGTGCCGATCTATTCCGAGCTGCTGTCGCTGCTCGCCGACAACGGCGCGCAGTGGGTGCAGCTCGACGAGCCGGCGCTGGTGACCGACGCCTCCCCCGACGCGCCCGCGTTGGCCGAGGCCGTCTACAACAAGCTCGGCGCGGTGAGCAACCGGCCGTCGATCTACGTCGCCACCTACTTCGGTGACCCCGGCGCGGCGTTAGCCGGTCTGGCCCGCACGCCCGTCGAGGCCATCGGCGTCGACCTGGTCTACGGTCCCGACACGGCCATCGCCGCGGTCCCCGAACTAGCCGACAAGGTACTGGTGGCCGGCGTCGTCGACGGACGCAACATCTGGCGCACCGACCTGCAGGCGGCGCTGGACAAGCTGGCGAGCCTGCTGGGTTCGGCTGCCGCGGTTGCCGTCTCGACATCCTGCTCGACGCTGCACGTCCCGTATTCGTTGGAGCCGGAGACCGGACTCGACGAGGCGCTGCGCAGCTGGCTGGCCTTCGGACAGGAGAAGGTCGGCGAGGTGGTGGCGCTCGCTCGCGCGCTGCGCGAGGGGCGCGAGGCGGTCGCCGAGGAGATCGCGGCATCGAACGCCGCGGTGGCCTCCCGCAAGAGCGATCCGCGCCTGCACAACGACCGCATCCGTGCCCGCATCGAATCGATCGTGGCCTCCGGCACACACCGCGGTGACGCGGCGAGGCGCCGGGCCAGCCAGGACGAGCGGCTGCAGCTGCCGCCGCTGCCGACGACGACGATCGGGTCGTTTCCGCAGACCGTTCAGATCCGCAAGGCCCGCGCCGCGCTGGTCGCCGGCGAGATCGACGCGGCCGAGTACGAAAAGCGGATGAAGCAGGAGATCGCCGACGTCATCAAGCTGCAGGAGAACCTCGGGATCGACGTGCTGGTGCACGGCGAGCCCGAGCGCAACGACATGGTGCAGTACTTCGCCGAGCAGCTGGAGGGCTTTTTCGCCACCAAGAACGGCTGGGTGCAGTCCTACGGCAGCCGCTGCGTGCGTCCGCCGATCCTCTACGGCGACGTGATCCGCCAGCACCCGATGACGGTGGAGTGGGCCAAGTACGCGCAGTCGCTGACCGACAAGCCGGTGAAGGGCATGCTGACCGGTCCGGTGACGATCCTGGCGTGGTCGTTCGTGCGCGACGACCAGCCGCTGGCCGACACCGCCAACCAGGTGGCGCTCGCGATTCGCGACGAGACCGTGGACCTGCAGTCCGCCGGTATCGCGGTGATCCAGGTCGACGAGCCGGCGCTGCGTGAGCTGCTGCCGCTGCGTCGCGCCGACCAGGACGACTACTTGCGTTGGGCCGTAGGGGCTTTCCGGCTGGCCACGTCGGGTGTCGCGGACTCCACGCAGATCCACACCCACCTGTGCTACTCGGAATTCGGCGATGTGATCGGCGCGATCGCCGATCTGGATGCCGACGTGACGTCGATCGAGGCGGCACGCTCACACATGGAGGTGCTCGACGACCTCAACGCGATCGGCTTCTCCAACAGCGTCGGACCGGGCGTCTACGACATCCACTCGCCCCGGGTGCCGAGCACCGAGGAGATGGCAGAGTCGCTGCGCGCGGCGCTGCGAGCCGTTCCGGCCGAACGGCTTTGGGTCAACCCCGACTGCGGACTGAAGACCCGCAACTCCGACGAGGTGACCGCGTCGCTGAAGAACATGGTCGCCGCCGCGCAGGAAGTGCGCGCGGGGGTCTGAGGCATCGCGGGAGTAACGCCACGGCGGTTTCCGGCGGGAAATGTCGCCGTGGCGTTACAACCGCGCCTACCCCGACACCACCTCGACGGGAACGTCGTCGGCCCAGGGCTGGCGGGTGACCATGTCGGCGACCCGGACGATGCCGCGCTCGAACTCACCGGTCGCGGCGTCGACCAACCGATACGCCTGCGTTTGCTTGTGAATCGGTTGCGCGTCAAGCAGAACCACGCGGACCTCGCCCGGTTCGAAGTGGCAGCGCTCCTGCAGCGCGCTGATCAGCTGCTCGTTGTGCATGTGGCCGTCGCCGAAGTTCCAGCCGATCGCGGTGCTGCAGATCCGCTCGCCGTCGGTGAGGACGTAGTCGTCCTCGTTCTGGCCGGCCATGGCGCGGTGCGCCAGCGTGAACAGCGCCCGGCCGTGAGTGTTGAAGCCGCGGAACGCGTATCCCATGTAGAGCGGAATCTGCGCCGCCTCCGGGCTGCCATAGAACCGTTCCAGCTGGGCCTGCGGCATGCTGGCGATCGCCACGATGCCCCTGCCGATCTTGTCGTTGGCGGACGGCTTGATGCACCACAGCGTGGTGTCCCAGTTGCCCGCGTAGTACCGCATCCCGGGCAGAAACGAGATCTTGCGCGGAAACATGTTGCCCAGCAGAACGATTCCCGCGATCACGACAAACAGGATCGCCACCACCACCGGGTGCTTGAGATCCGCGAGACCGAGCTGGGTGTGGGCGACGAACAGCGACAGCACCCCGAAGATCATGAAGACGTTCCACTCCAGCGGCACGCCCATCGGGATCGAGACCAGGATGCCGAGGTGGAAGCACACCATGACCACCGCGGCCACCGTGACGGGCCAGCCGCCGTGACAGAAGAACAGCGGCAGCGGCACCAGCATCTCGATGGCGGTGCTCAGGTGCGCCAGCCACCGCGACAGCCACCCCGGCCGCAGGTCGTCCGGGAACTTCTCGAAGAAGCGCCTTTTCAGCCAGCGGGGCCGCACCAGCGGATTGTTCGACATCATCGTGGAGATCACGAACGGAAAGTGTTTGTTGAGTTTGGATGTCGCGGCGCCCATCCAGATCACCAGGAACACCACCTTGGACCCGACGATCATGTCGGGCGCGGCGAACAGGAACGTCACCGCCATCGTCGCGTAGACCTCGCCACGCGCGGCCAGGAAGATCACCTTGTCGCGCAGGCCGAGCACCGCGAGCAGCAGCAGGATCAGCACGACCTTCCATGCGGGCAACAGCCCGATGGTCGTGCCCAGTTCGGGGATCGGCCCGGTGCCGTCGGCGAACAGCGCCGCGAACGTCACCAGAAGGAACAGCGCATACAGGGCCACGTCGATCGGTTTGCGCTTGGTGCCCTTGGTCAGTGGCACGCGGTCCGGCCAGGGTGGCAGCCGGATGGTGCCGAAGCGCATCCAGTACAGGACCGAACCCATCGGGGGGAAGAACCGGTTGTTCAGCGGGCCGAAGCCACAGCCCAATCCGATCACCTCGAACAGCATCGTGTAGAGCACGACCTTCTCGAACACGATCGGCTCCGACCACCACGACGCGACCTGTGTGAACCCGCCGAGGCCGCGGGTGGCCGAGGCGAACACCCACGCGCCGAGGATGTAGAGCAGGATTTTGACGACGTAGAACAGGTGCAGCGCGACCGGTGTGCCGAAGCCGACCTCGGCCCAGTGCTTGGCCATCGGGCGGATCTTGTCGCTGCGGCTGCCCTTGTTCCATTCGGCCATGTCGAGCTGCGGTAGCTCGGGCTTCAGAAATCCCATGGTTCCACAGACTAGAACGTGTTCTAGGTAGGTGGCACGCGTTGGGCCCGAACTAGGCGGGCAAGTTTCTCACCGGGCCGGCCGGTATTTCACGCCGGCGCGCCGCCCGGGCCGGGGCGCCCTGGACGATGAGGGCGCGGACCTGATTCTCGGCGGCACTGCCTGCGACGAACAACATTTCGTCGCCGGCCTCGAGCACGTCGTCGGGCTGCGGCAAGATGACGCTGCCGGCGCGCAGCACGGTGATCAACGCGGCGTTATCCGGCAGCGGCAGGTCACTAATCCGGCGGCCGACAAGCGGGTTGTCCACCGGCAGTGTCAGTTTCGACAGGCCGACCTGACCGCGCGCGAGCCCCATCAGTTGCACGAGGTGGCCGACGTCGATGGCCCCCTCGACCCCGGCCACCATGGCGCGGGGCGTGGAGACCGCCACGTCGATGCCCCACGCCTCGGTGAACAGCCACTCGTTTCTCAAGTCGTTGACGCGCGCCACCACTCGAGCGACCCCGAACTCGGCCTTGGCCAACAACGCCGCCGCGAGGTTCACCTTGTCGTCGCCGGTTGCCGCGATGACGACATCGCACAGCTGCAGTCCCGACTCTTGGAGCGACGCCAGCTCACACGCGTCGGCGAGTAGCCACTCCGCGTCGGGCACCGTCTGCGGTACGTAATGGTCGACGTTGCGCTCGATCAGCAAGACGCGGTGACCGGCCTCGAGTAGCTCGAGTGCGACCGAACGACCGACCGCGCCCGCGCCGGCGATCCCGATGCGCACTATCCACTCTCCTGACGGCTGGTCGGCGTGTACCCCAGCTAGTCATTAGTGTTACTAGTGATTCACTTGCACACAACCCGACTTCGCTGGCCTGAGCCGCGACCGAACGGCGATGAACAACATGACCTTGCAGCAGCTGTACGTGACGCTGCTGGTCGGGGGCCTCGTGCTGCTGGCCAGCATCGTCGCCACCCGGGCGGCCGCCAAAGTGGGGTTGCCCAGCCTGCTGCTGTTCCTCGCGGTCGGCGTCGCCCTCGGCAACGACGGGCTGGGGCTGGAATTCAACGACGTCCAGCTCGCCAGCGACCTCGGCACCACGGCGCTGGCCGTCATTCTGGTCGAAGGCGGATTGACGACGCGGTTCGCCGACATCCGCAAGCTGCTGGCACCCGCGGGTGTGCTGGCCACCCTCGGGGTGGGCATCAGCATGGTGATCACCGCCGCGGGCGCGCACCTGCTGCTCGGCATCAACTGGCAGCTCTCGTTGTTGCTCGGGGCGATCGTTTCGCCCACCGATGCCGCCGCGGTGTTCTCGGTCCTGCGCGTCCTACCGCTGCCCAGGCGCCTCGCCGGTCTTCTCGAGGCCGAGTCCGGATTCAACGACGCGCCCGCCGCGATTCTCGTGCTCATGTTCAGCACGACCCCCATGACGCTGGCGCCGGGAACCGCCGCGACTGGCGTGGTGTACGAGCTGGTCGTCGGCGTCGCGGTCGGCCTGTTCAGCGGCGTGCTGGGCGCCTTCGCGATGCGACGGGCGGCGCTGCCGGCCTCCGGCCTCTATCCGTTGGCGACATTTGCGCTGGGCATGGTGGCGTTCGCCGCGGCCGCCAGCGCCCACGCCAGCGGGTTCATCGCCGCGTATCTGTCGGCGGTGATATTGGCGAACTCCGGGTTGCCCCATCGCTCGGCGACCCGGTCCTTCGCGGAGGGGCTCGGCTGGCTGGCTCAGATCGGGCTGTTCGTGCTCCTCGGCCTGTTGGTGAGCCCGAGCCAATTGGGCAGCGAACTGATCCCGGCGATCGTCGTGGGCGCGGTGTTGCTGTTGCTCGGTCGGCCGCTCTCGGTCTTGATCTCCCTGGCCCCGTTTCGGGTGCCCTGGCGCGAGCAGGTGTTCCTCTCGTGGGCCGGGTTGCGCGGCGCGGTCCCCATTGTGCTGGCGACGTTTCCCATCGTCGAAGGGGTCGCGGACAGCTACCGGCTGCTCAACATCGTGTTCATTTTGGTCGTGGTGTTCACCCTGATCCAGGGCCCCGGATTGAGCCTGCTGGCGCACAGGATCGGGCTGATCTCGCGTGAAGCCACGAGGGAGATCCAGGTGGAAGCGGCGCCGCTGGACGTGTTGGAGGCCGAACTGTTGACGATGACGGTGTCGCCACCGTCGCGGCTGCACAACGTCTCGGTGCTCGAGTTGCGGCTACCCGACCCGGCCGTCATCACGCTCATCATCCGGAAGGGCCGCACCTTCGTCCCGCAGCCCCACACCCGCATCCAGGCCGGCGATGAGCTGCTGATCGTCACGACACCCAAGACGCGCGCCCCCACCGAGCGCAGGCTCCGCGCGGTGAGTCGCCGCGGCAAACTGGCGTACTGGTTCGACGAGTACGGCGAACCGGACTGATCTGCCGCCTGTATGGCCACGGTCGGCACATATGAGATCGGCCAGAGTTTCGGCGGCGCCCAGCGCGCCGTCGCTAGAATCGAATCATTGTGTGGTTCAACGACGGAACCAGACCGCGACGGTCGCCCCCGGTCATTGCGATCGCCGCCATGGTGGTGTTGCTAGCCGCGGTCGTCGGATCCGGCCCGTCGCGCTCGGAGTCAGCGGGGTCCGAGCCTCCCGCGACCGCGGCCCCGCATCCGGTGGTCGCCGCTATTGGCCACGACGACCACCCGGCTCCTGACCAGGGTTTGTCCGCCGAGTACCACAAGCCTCCCGCGACCGCGGCCGCACCTCATGGCCGGCAAGCGAATTCGCCGCGCTGGACGCCGGCGCCGCCGTGGTCACCGTCGCCGGCTTCATCCATGTCGAGTTGGCGAGCCGACGGCGTCGACCCGTGTACACCCGGCACTTCCCTTGGCGCCCAAGATCTTTTCACCCGGCTCTGCGTCTCCAGACGCTGATCGGCCAGGACCGGCCGTCATGCCATGCGCGACGGCCGCTCAGACGCATCGACGTTAACTCCTGCTGCTCACGCGCCACCGCATACCTCTCTCAATCGGCGGGTGTACGCGCGGGACCTTGTATTTCAGGGAGAAATTTTGTCCACATTCTTGGTCGCGAAGACCCTCACAATTCTCGGTGGTGCCGCGCTGCTTGTCTCGGCGGTCGGATGCGACGACGGCGTCGTCGCGACGTCGGCGGGCCCGTCAATCACCACGACGGCCGCTTCGTTCGGCGGGGCGCCGGCACAACCGCTTCCGGCTTCGCCCGAAAGTCGTGCTGGCGGTGCGGGATTCACTGGCTGCATCATCGGCCTAAACTGCGGTTGCTTCCCTCGTCAAGGCAAGTGTGGGCGGCAGCGGTCGCCACGGGTGGTGCCTTCGCCCCCGCCGCCGGGCGAGTTCGGTAACAACGGCCCCGCCGAAAACCGGCATGTGCCCGTGGTTCCGTGAGCCGCCGACCACACCGTCGTCTCGGAAATCCGGGTGAACTCGCTGTCGCGGACGCCGCCGTCGGTGTAGTTTGCTGCTGGGGCGGGACTACGGTGAGGAGCCGGCCATGTCCGACGTCGATTATTGCGTGGTCGGAGCGGGATTCGCGGGCCTGACGGCCGCCTTGCGGCTCCAGCGGGCCGGCCGATCGGTGGCCTTGCTGGAGGCGCGCGACCGGGTCGGTGGGCGCACCTTCACCGAGACCCGCCCGGACGGGACGTGGATCGACCGCGGCGGCGCGTGGATCGGCCCGGGCCAGGACCGGATCTACGCGCTGATGAACGAGTTCGGCGTGCCCGAGTACAAGCAGCACAACGACGGCGACGCGATGATGATCGTCGGCGGCAAGAAGCACCGCTACGGCGGCACCATCCCCTGGACGATGAGCCCGTGGGCCGTCACCAACCTGGGCCTCGCCCTGATGTCGTTCGAGAGAATGTGCAAAACGCTCCCGCGCGAAGCCCCTTGGGAGGCAACGCAAGCCGCCGCGTGGGACCGGATCAGCCTGGGCGAGTGGATCGAGAAGCACACGCTGTCCAAGGCGGCCCGGCAAATGCTGGACATGGCCCTGTCCGGCCTGTACACCTCGGCGGGATCCGAGACGTCGTTGCTGTGGGCGCTGCTGCAGACGGGATCGGCCGGCGGCCCGACGTTCGCCATTTCCGGCAAGGGCGGCTCCCAGGACGCCCGCCCGGTCGGCGGCATGGGCGCCATCTACCGACAGATCGCCGCCGAGCTCGGTGATGCGGTGCACCTGTCGCGGCCGGTCCGGCAGGTCGCGCAGGACGCCGACGGCGTCACCGTCAGCGCGGAGGGCATGACGGTGCGGGCGCGGCGGGTGATCGTGGCGATCCCGCTGGCGATCGCCACGTCGATCGCCTACGAACCGGCCCTGCCGGTGGATCGGGCGTTTCTGCACCAGCGCATGCCGAGCGGCGCGGTCGTCAAGATCTCGGTCGTCTATGACGAGCCCTTCTGGCGGGCCGACGGGCTGTCCGGCCAGTCGGCCGCGCCGGGATGCCCGGCGACGCTGACCATCGACGCCTGCACCGACACGGGCAATCCGGGGGTCATGTGCGTCATCAGCGAGGGGCCCGCGGCGCGACGGCTCGGCAGGCTCGGCGAGGCGGAACGCCAAGCGGTCATCATCGGCGAGCTGGTCGACCGCTTCGGGAGCAAGGCGAACGATTACCGCGAATTCCACGAACAGAACTGGACGGTGGAGCGCTATTCCGGCGGCGGCATGATCAGCCACGCGCCCACCGGCGTGCTGACCGAATTCGGTTACACCCTGCGCGAACCCTGCGGCCGCATCCACTGGGCCGGCACCGAGAGCTCGGCCGTCATGTGTGGGTGGGTCGACGGCGCGATCCGCTCCGGGGAGCGCGCCGCGGCCGAGGTGACCGCGGCCGACACGGCGACCGTGGCGGCCTCGAGCGTCGACTAGTTGCGCGCGTCGCCGGCGTGTCGGCCCAACAACTCGACGTTCGGCGCGGGGGGCGCCGTGGCTAGCCGGCTTGCTTGGCCGGCGGCCGATAGAAGATGACCAGCTGGCCGATGGCACCGGCCAGGCCGAGCACCACCGAGATCAGCAGGCCGTGCCAGCCGTCCATCCAGTTCTTCCCGAAGACCAGGTAGTCCAGGCTGTACTTCCCGGCGCCCAGCGTGGCCACGACGACCGCGCTGACGGCGAGCACCAGGTTGTATTCCCAGCCCTCCTTGACGATGAAGAAGCCGTTGGCGCGGTGCACGGTCCAGGCCGCGACCAGCATCAGCGAGACGAAGCCCGCGGCCGGGATGGGGGTGAGCAAACCCGCCGCCAGGCCCAGGCCAGCGGCCATTTCCGTGGTCGCCGCCACCGTGGCGTGAAACTTTCCGGGTTTCATGCCGATGCTCTCGAACCACCGTGCGGTGCCCGGGATGCGGCCGCCGCCGAAGAACTTGTTGTAGCCATGCGCGGCCAACGTCACGCCCAACACCAGCCGCAGGATCAGTACTCCGACGTCATGGACCGTGTCATATGAAGTCATAACTGTAAACCTAGATCATGGGGCGGGTGGCAAGACAAGAGCCGCCGAGCAGCTACGGCGCTTTATCCGCTGGTACGTGTGGGAACATAGCGGGCGTTCCGACGTCGGCATCGGTAGCTAAGTCCACAAAGGGGGTGCACCACGGCTCGCACCGCATCAGGTAGCGGCGCCCACCGCCATGCGTCGAGCGGGGCCACGCGTGCCGAGCATCCCGTGGTGTTACTGGACGGCGCATCGAACCACCCGCGCGAACTGCTGGGCAACAAGGGCCACGGCATCCAGACGATGCGCCGCCACCAGCTGCCGGTGCCGCCCGCCTTCTGCATCACCACCGCGGTGGGGCTGCGGTACCTCGCCGACCCCGCGGCGACGATGGACGCCATCTGGGACGACGTGCTCGACCGGATGGGCTGGCTGGAGACCCAGACCTCGCGCACGTTCGGACGGGGACCGAATCCCCTGCTGGTCAGCGTGCGCTCGGGCGCCACCCAGTCCATGCCGGGCATGATGGACACCATCTTGGACCTGGGCATCAACGACGACGTCGAGCAGGCGTTGGCGGCGGGCGACCCGACGTTCGCCCGCGACACCCGCCGGCGGTTCTGCGACATGTACCGCCGCATCGTGGGCGGCGGTGAGCAGCACGACGTTCCGTCCGACCCGTACGCTCAATTGCGCGCCGGCGTGGAGGCCGTGTTCGCCTCGTGGAACTCGCCCCGCGCGGTCGCCTACCGCACCCACTACGGTTTCGGTGATCAGCACGGCACCGCCGTGGTCGTCCAGGCCATGGTGTTCGGGAATTACGGCCCCAATTCCGGTGCCGGGGCATTCATTTCACGCAATCCGATAACCGGCGACAACGAGCCGTTCGGCGAGTGGCTCCCCGGCGGCCAGGGCGACGACGTGGTGTCGGGATCGGTTGAGGTGCAACCGATCACCGCGCTGCGCGACGAGCAGGCGGCCGTCTACGACGAGCTGGTCGCCGCCGCCGGCACCCTCGAGCGGCTGGATGCCGACGTCCAAGAGATCGAGTTCACCGTCGAAAGCGGCAAACTGTGGTTGCTGCAGACCCGGGCGGCGGAGCGGTCGGCGCAGGCCGCGGTGCGCACGGCGCTGCAGCTGCGGCACGAGGGACTCATCGACGACGCGGAAACACTGCGGCGGGTGACCCCGGCCCACGTGCAGACCCTACTGCTTCCCGCGCTTCAGCCCGAAATACGCTTGGCGGCGCCGCTTTTGGCCAAGGGGCTGCCGGCCTGCCCGGGCGTGGCGTCGGGCACGGCATACACCGACGTCGACGAGGCGCTGCGTGCCGCCGACCGTGGCGAACGAGTGATCCTGGTGCGCGATCACACCCGGCCCGAAGACGTGTCGGGGATGCTGGCGGCGCAGGGCGTCGTCACCGAGGTGGGTGGCGCCGCCAGTCATGCGGCGGTGGTCAGCCGCGAATTGGGCCGGGTGGCGGTGGTGGGCTGCGGCCAGGGCGTGGCGGCGTCGCTGGCAGGCAGACAGATCACCGTCGATGGCGCCGAAGGTGAAGTGCGCGAAGGCCTTTTGGCCTTGTCCGCGTGGTCGGAAGACGATTCGCCGGAGCTGCGCGAGCTGGCCGACATCGCGCGACGCGTCAGCCCGCTGCGCGCCCACGTCACCGGAGACCATCCGCGGCTGGACGACAACTCCGAGGCCGCCGTGCGTGCCGCCATCGACCGCGGACACACCGACGTGGTCTCGGCCACCCCGTTGATCGTCATGCTGACCGCGCTGCGGCTGGCCGCGAGGGCGGCGCCATGACCGAACTGGATGTGCTGCAAGGGGTCCGGCTCAAGGGCCGGGTGAGCAGAACCGATCTGGCCGCGACATTGGGGGCCGATCCCGGCGACATCACTACCATCGTCGAGCAACTGACCGCGGCGGGCCTGCTGGCCGAGGGCGCAACCGTGCAGATAACCCGCGCCGGCAGCGACCGGTTGGCGACGCTGCTGGCCGAGGAGCGCGAGGGCATCGATGCGGGCGCGATGGCCGCCGCGTACAAGGACTTTCGCGCCGTCAACGCCGACTTCAAGCGCCTCGTGACGGATTGGCAGCTCAGGGGAGGCCCCGGCGGCGTTCCCAACACCCACGACGACGCCGAGTACGACGCCGCCGTGCTCGCCCGCCTCGACGACGTGCACGCCCGCGCCGTGCCGATCGTCGAGGCCGCCGCGGCCCAACTGCCCCGGCTCAACGCCTACGCGACGAAACTTGCTGCGGCATTGGACAAAATCAAGGCCGGGGAGACCTCCTGGCTGGCCAGGCCGCTGGTCGACTCCTACCACACGGTGTGGTTCGAGCTGCACGAAGAACTCATCGTCGCCGTCGGCCTGACCCGCGAGGAAGCGGCCAGATCCGGCGACGCGCAATAGCTAAAGGGCCTCGTCGAGCAGCGCCGTGTAGGCGTCGATATCGGGAATGGCCGAGGCCGCCGCGTGCACGCTGATCGCGATGGTGTCGCCGATGCCGTGCACGCCGTGCGTCAGACCCATCATCGGCGACAGCGCCGGATATCCGGCCGTCAGCACCACCGGGGCGCCGCCGAAACTCAGGTCGGCGGCGCCGCGGTAAACGCTGGACACCACGGTGTTGCCGGCCACCTGCGTCGGACGCTGGTCGAGGTCGAACTGGTTGATCCCCCAACGCAACAGCGGTGCGGGCACCGCGGCGAAGGCCCGGTCCGCGGCCCGCGTGGCCGGATGCTCGAACCGGCGCCGGCCATCGGCCAACTCGGCCGCGATCCGCCGCAGCCGCGCATCCAGATCAAGCTGTGGGTACAGCCCGACGACCACGTTCCCGAAGTGGTTATTGGCATGAGGCACACCGGGTTTGGCCATCGGGACTTCGGCCCCTAACGTCTCGGATCCCGGTCCCAGCAGTCGATACAGCGCGGTCGACACGGCGGCGAGAGCCCCGACGGTCACCGTGGGCCCGCGAAGCTGCGCGCGGGGACGCACCAGCGTGCGCACCGAGCGCGCGCCGTTCGGGCGGGCATTCGTCGGCAACAGCGGGCGGGGCCCGGCACCGGGCGTCAGCACGCCCGCGCGGATATCGCGGACCCGGCGGCGGTCGGCGCGGGCCGCCTGCACGGCCCGCCACGGCAGGAACCCCGCCGGCAACCGTTGCACCTCGGGCACCGGAACGTCCCGGCCGAACAGCCAGGCCGCCATCGCCGCACCGCGACCCCCGTCTGCCAGCGCATGCGCGAGCTGCACGACCGCGACCGCGCCCGGGCCGTCGACGCCCGGGATGCCGTCCACCGGCGTGAACAGATGCACCCGCCAGGGCATCCGGCGAACGTCCAGCTGGCTGTCGGCGAGGCCGGCGACCGCTTCCAGGCACGCACCCCAGCTGCGCTCGACGAGCTCGTGGCGCACGATCTGCTCCGACACCACCCGAGCGGGAACCCACTGCGGATACCTCAGTAAGGACCGGTCGCGGACCCGCACCGACAGGGCGGGGCAACCATTCGCCCGGCGGCGAACCTGTTCGACGGCGCGGCCGAGGTCGGCGGGCTCGCCGGCGAAGGCGTACAGCAGGAACTCGTCGCTGGGGATTTTCGCCGACATCCAGTAGAACTGCGCATCGACGGCCGCCATCCGGCGCGCAGTCATCGCGTCAGCCGGGTGGGCCGACGAACGCAAGCACCCGCTCGGCCACCTTCTCGGGCTGTTCGAGCTGCAGGAAATGCCCGGCGTGATCGATGATGGCCACGTCGCTTCCGGGTGGCAGCACTTTTTCCGTCCAGTGCGCGAAAGCCGGAGTCATGCAACCGTCGTCGAGGCCGTGCAGATACAAGCTCGGCAGGATGGGCGCCTCGGTCCAGCGCTCGTTCAGCTCGGCGTACCGCTGCGGGGGCTTGGTGTTTCGCAGGGTGGCTCGGTAGGTCCCCAGGGCCGCGCGCCAACTTTCCGGCGTGCCGATCGCGGCGTCGACGTGCCGCAGATCCTCGTCGGCACCGCGATAGCCCGGCGACCATCGCCGCCACAGCAGCGGCAAGATCCAGCGCGCGGAACGCTCTGGCAGCAAAGGCAATTGGAAATAAAACATGTACCAGCTGCGCAACAACTGGCGCGGCAGCTGACGGGCCAGCCGGCCCCGCTCGCTCACCTGCCCCCGGAACGCGGCCGAGACCGGCACCGACATGATCACGGCTTTGGTGAACGGGCTGTTGGGCATCGCGGCCAGGCCGGTGGCCGCCAGCGCACCCCAGTCGTGACCGATCACCACGTCGCGGTCGGTTCCTCCCGCGGCCGCCCGCACGCGCAGGGCGTCGTCCATGATCGCCCCGACGTGATAGCTGCCGTCCTCGGGAATCGACGAGGGCGCGTATCCGCGCATGAACGGCGCGATGACCCGCCAGCCCGCCGCCGCGAGGAGCGGGGCCATCTTGCGCCAGCCGTAGGCCGTGTCGGGAAAGCCGTGCAGGCATAGGGCGATCGGACCGTCGGCGGGTCCCCAGGTCAGCGCCTTGAGATCCCCGGGCGGCCCCGGCACGTCGATCCACCGCGGCTCGGTCATCTCGCGTTGTCCGCCATATCCACTCCTGTTCGGCGCGTCCGCACGGACAAACCTAACCCGTGGGACTCCGCGATGCACCGACCGGCGCGGGATATTCGTCAAATATGGCCCGCCTCAGGGGGTTTCGCGGTCAGAGTGAGTCATCACCGCGCGGGGTCGCCGGACGCCTCCGCGGCCCGTTCCAGCTCGGCGATGATGATCTTGCGCATGCCGTACATCGCCTGGGTGGCGGCCGCCGCCCGGGCGCGATCGGGATCGCCGATCAATTCGTAGAGCCGATCGGGGACGATTTGCCAGCTCAGGCCGAAGCGGTCTTTGAGCCAGCCGCATTGCGATTCCTCGCCGCCGTCGGTCAACCGGTCCCAGTAGTAGTCGACCTCGTCCTGGTCCTTGCAGTGGACCGTGAAGGAGACCGCCTCGCTGAACTGGAAGTGCGGACCGCCGTTGATCCCGATGAACCGGGCGCCGTCGAGCACGAAGCTGCCGGACAGCACGGTGCCGGGCTTCCCCGGTCCGGCGTCGGTGGTCCGGTTGAGCCCCTCGATGTGGGAGTTCGGGAACACCGAGGTGTAGAAGCCGGCGGCTTCCTCCAGGTTGTCGTCGAACCATAACGACGGGGTGATCGATGGCATGTGCATGGCCTCCTGGGTCGCTCGTGGGGGTTCGACAGACAGACCCCCGCGAACACGGAAAGTCATCGCGCCGTCGACCCGCGCAAGAGTGCTTATGCGACCTATGTAACGTCAGGACGCATGAGCACCGTCAGCAGCAGCCCCCAGACGGTTGAGTTTGCCGGCGCCAAGGGCATCACCCTGATCGCCGACGAATGGAATCGGGGCACCGATGCCGCCGGCCGGCCGAGCATTCTGATGCTGCACGGGGGCGGCCAGAACCGGTTTTCCTGGAAGAACACCGGTCAGAGGCTGGCCGACGAGGGTTTGCATGTGGTGGCCCTGGACTCCCGCGGGCACGGTGACAGCGATCGCTCACCCGATGCCGACTACGAGATCGAGACGTTGACGACCGACGTCCTGCGGGTGCTGGACGCGATCGGGCGGCCGGTGACGATCATCGGGGCGAGCATGGGCGGGTTGACCGGCATCCTCGCCGCGCACCGGGCCGGCCCGGCGAAGGTGACCCGCTTGGTGCTGGTCGACGTGGTGCCCCGCTTCGAGAAGGGCGGCAGCGCCCGCATCCGCGATTTCATGTTCAGCGGCCTCGAGGGGTTCGAGTCGCTGGAGGAAGCGGCCGACGCCGTCGCCGCCTACCTGCCCTACCGCAGCAAGCCCCGCAGCCCCGAGGGGCTGAAGAAGAACCTGCGCCTGCGCGACGGCCGCTGGTACTGGCACTGGGACCCGGCGTTCATGACCAAGCCCGGCGACGATCCCGAACTGCGCACCGAGAGCTTCGAGCAGGCCGCCAAGAACCTGAGGATTCCCGTCCTGCTGATCCGCGGCAAGCTCTCCGACGTGGTGAGCCCCGAGGGCGTTCGGCACTTCCTGGCCACCGTGCCGCGCGCGGAGTTCGTCGAGCTGTCCAACGCCGGGCATACCGCGGCCGGCGACGACAACGACGCGTTCAGCGACGCCGTGGTGAAATTCGTCCAACGCCACTGACCGGTTCGGTCAGTTCGCCGGCTTCTCCGCGTGCCCGCCGAATTGCTTACGCATCGCCGAAAGCGCCTTGTTGGCGAAGTCGTCGAGCGAACGCGAGGCGAAGCGCGACTGCAACGCGGTGGTCAGCACCGGCGAGGGGACTCCCTCGTCGATCGCGGCGATGGACGTCCACCGTCCCTCTCCGGAGTCCGAGACGCGCCCGGAGAATTCCTTCAGCTCCGGGGATTCGTGCAGGGCGATCGCCGTCAGATCCAAGAGCCAGGACCCGATGACGCTGCCGCGCCGCCACACCTCGGCGACCTCGGGGATGTCGAAGTCGTACTGGTAGAACTCAGGATTCGACAGCGGCGCCGTTTCCGCGTCACCTTCCTGGACGTGCTTGCCGATGTCGGCGTTGCGCAAAATGTTCAGCCCCTCGGCGAGCGAGGCCATCATGCCGTACTCGATGCCGTTGTGCACCATCTTCACGAAGTGCCCGGCGCCGGCCGGCCCGCAATGCAAGTACCCCTGCTCCGACGTCGCGACCTCGCCGTCGCGGCCCGGTGTGCGCGGTGCCGCGTCGACGCCCGGCGCGACGGTGGCGAAGATCGGCTCGGCGCGCGCGAACGCTTCGTCGTCGCCGCCGACCATCAGGCAGTACCCACGTTCGCGGCCCCACACCCCGCCGCTGGTGCCGCAGTCCAGGAAGTGAATGCCCTTCTCCGACAGCGTCTTTGCGTGGCTGATGTCGTCGCGGTAGTAGGAGTTCCCGCCGTCGATGACGATGTCGCCGGACTCGAGGGTCTCGGCCAGTTCGTCGATCACCCCGGTGGTGATCGTCCCGGCCGGCACCATCACCCATACGACGCGCGGCGCGGTCATCTTCTCGGCGAGCTCTTGCAGCGAGGACACCCCGGTGGTCTTGTCCTCCCCCGCCATCGCCTCCACCGCGTCGGGGTTGTGGTCGTACACCACGCATTCATGTCCTCCCGCGACCACGCGTCGGACGATGTTGGCGCCCATCCGGCCGAGGCCGATCATCCCAAGCTGCATGCTGTCCCTGGTCTCCTTACTGTTTCGTGGCCGTGCTGCGCGGCAGCCACGGCTCCTGCCAGGCGTGGTGGCCACGCACCAGCGCTTCGGCGGCCTCCGGCCCCCAGGAGCCTTGGTCGTAGTGGTGGATTCGACCCGGCTTGTCCAGCAACGGCTGCACGATCCGCCACGTCTCTTCGATGGCGTCCTCGCGGGCGAACAGCTGGCGATCTCCGTTGAACGCGGCGTAGAGCAGCCGTTCGTAGGGGCGTACCGGCTCGCCGAGATCCTCGGCGAACGACGAGTCCAGGTGAACGTCGTGCCACGAATCGCCGACCTGAGCGGACAGCTGCAGCCGCATCCCGGGGTCGGGGTCGATGCGCAGCACGATCTGGTTGGGATCGGGTGGGCGACGGTTGGGCAGGAACGAAAACCCGGGGACATGGTGCAGGAACATCCGGACCTCGGTGACCTTTTCCGGCAGCGCCTTGCCGGCGCGCAGGAAGATCGGCACGCCGGCCCAGCGCCAGTTGTCGATCTCGGTACGCAGCGCGACGTAGGTCTCGGTGGTGGAATCCTTTGCCACGCCGGAGACTTCGGTATAACCGCGGTACTGCCCACGCACGCAGCGCTCCGGGTCCAGCGCGGGCATGGCCCGGAAAACCTCGGCCTTCTTGTCGTTGAGGTCGTCGGCGCCGGCGCCCACCGGGGGCTCCATGGCGACCAGCGCGAGCACCTGCAGCAGATGGTTTTGCACGACGTCGCGCAGCGCTCCCACCGCGTCGTAGAACTTGCCGCGGTCCTCGATCCCGAAGTCCTCGGCCATGGTGATGTGGATCTCGGAGATGCTCTCGCGGTCCCACAGCTTCGCCAGGCCGTTGTTGGCGAAGCGCAGGTACTGCAGTTCTTCGACGGGTTGTTTGCCCAAAAAGTGGTCCACGCGCAGGATTTGGTCTTCGTCGAGCACCGCGCGCAGCCGGGCGTTGAGGTCGCGCGCCGACTCCAGGTCGTGGCCGAACGGCTTCTCGATCGCCACCCGCGCCCGCTCCAACAGGTCGGCCTTCGCCAGGTTCTCCACGATGGGCGCGAACAGCGCCGGCGGCATCTCGAGGTAGTAGAGCGGATGGGCGTCCGAATCGATCTTCTTGGCGAGCTGCTTGTAGAGATCGGCATCGGTGACGTCGCCGTGCAAGTAGGAGATCCGGCCGGCCAGCCGGTCGAACACCGCGTCGTCGAACTTCTCGCCGGATTTCTGGATGGCGTCGCGCGCCCGGTCCAGCAGCTGCTCGGTGGTGATGTCGTCGCTGGCCACGCCGATGATCGGGTGGTGTAGCTCGTCGCGACGCTCGAGGCGATACAGGGCGCGAAACGTCATCTTGCGCGCCAGGTCGCCGGTGATTCCGAAGATCACCAGCAGGTCGGATGAATCACCGTCGCCGTCGGCCAAAACCGCTCCTCCCGAAAGTCACCTGATGGGACGCCCCTGAGATCACTACCCGCGGCCGGCGGCCTCAACCCTAGACACTGCTCACAGGGCCGACAACCTAGCCGGACCGCGGCCTTGCAAGGATGACCGGCATGGGTGACGCGCTGCATGTCTCGGTCTACATTCTGGCCGGGTTTGCTGCGATCGAGGCCATCGGGTTGGTGGTGCTGTGGCAGCTGCTCGCGCGCAGTCAGCGCGAGCTCGACGAGCTGCGCCAGCGAAACGACGCCCGCAGCTGGTTGCTGTCGGGCGGCCGCGAAGCCGTGAAGACGGTGTGGAACACCGCCAACCTGGTGCGCAAGGAGGGCTTCGGGGCGGCGGTGCGCAGCTCGATCGAAGACCTCGCGGACTGGGCCGAGGTCGAACGGCCCGACCTCGCGCGGGTCACGCCGGACGGCCGGGTGGTGATCCTGTTCTCCGACATCGAGGAGTCCACCGCGCTGAACGAGCGCATCGGGGACCGGGCGTGGGTCAAACTGATCAGCTCGCACGACAAGCTGGTCTCGGATCTGGTGCAGCGGCGGTCCGGGCACGTGGTGAAGAGTCAGGGCGACGGATTCATGATCGCCTTCGCGCGCGCCGAAGAGGCGGTGCGCTGCGGGATCGACCTGCAACGCGCGTTGCGCAGGGATGCAAACCGCAAGCGGCACGAGGAGATTCGCGTTCGGATCGGCATCCATATGGGACGGTCGGTGCGCCGCGGCGATGACTTGTTCGGCCGCAATGTCGCCATGGCGGCGCGGGTCGCGGCACAAGCCGCCGGTGGTGAGATCTTGGTGAGTCAGCCGGTGCGGGACGCGCTTTCGGAGTCCGAGGGCATCCGTTTCGACGGCGGCCGCGACGTCGAGCTGAAGGGTTTTTCGGGCAGCTATCGGTTGTTCGCCGTTGAGCCCTCGGCCGATCCCGGCCCGGACTGAAGGCCTCCCCCTTCGTATTCGGCCAACCGCTGATGCAACCGATTGCGGACCTCGTCGGCGGTGTAGGCGCGCCGCTTGCGCTGGTCGCGAGCCACCAGCACGCCCCCGGCGACGACGCCGGCGGCACCGGCCAGTCCCAGCCACTTCCACACACTGCGCATGAGACCAGGCTATGCGTAGTCCCCGTCGTCGCGCGCTGGTTGTGATTGACTGGTGTGCCCGCGAGGCACGGCACCGCGACGCGCAGGCGGGCTCAGGAGACGAGGAGACCGGCGAAAGCCGCAGCGGCGAACGGGCTTACACAACCATGCTCACCTTGAACCAAGCGCTCGAGGAGACCCGTACGGGCGATCTTTGGCTGTTTCGCGGCGGTTCGGGACCCGACCGTGCCATCCAGACCTTGACGAACGCCCCGGTGAACCACGTGGGAATGACGGTGGCCATCGACGACTTGCCGCCGCTGATCTGGCACGCCGAACTGGGTGACAAGCTCGCCGACCTGTGGACGGGGACGAACCACCGCGGCGTGCAACTCAACGATCTGCAGCAGTCCGTCTTGCAGTGGACCCAGCGCTACCACCAGCGGTGCTGGCTGCGCCAGCTGACGCCGCCGGCCAACCGCGAGCAAGAGAACAAGCTGCTGCGCGTCATCGCCCGCATGGACGGCACCGCGTTTCCGACCACCATGCGCCTGACCGGCCGGTGGTTGCGCGGCCGCCTGCCGAACGCGTACGACTGGGCGCGCGGAATCCCGGTCGTGGACAGGAAAGTTCGAGAGTCGACGCTGCGGCGCAAGGAGCGCCAGCGCCTCGGCCTGGAGGCCGCCTACTGCGCGGAAACGGTGGCCATCACCTACGAGGAAATGGGTTTGATGGCCACGGAGAAGTACTCGAACTGGTTTGACCCCGGCTCGTTCTGGAGCGGTGAGAGCCTGCCGCTCACACCGGGATACGCGCTGGGCGACGAAATCGAGATCGTGGTGGCCGGCTAGCTTGGGGGGAAGGGTGTCTGGCCGGCCGCCGACATCCGTGGCCGGCGGCTAGCCGACCGACATCTCGCCCATCTCGGACCACCCAGTGGCATCGAGCGTCTGGTTGATGATCTTCGGCGTCGACTTCAACGCCTGCGGAAGTTCGTGCATGGCCCGCTTGAAGTGATCGCTGTTGACGTGGACACCGCCCGCCTCATCGTCGCGGAACGCTTCCACCAGGACGTACTCCGCCGGGTTGTCCAGGCTGCGCGACCACTCGAACCACAGGTTGCCCTCCTCGGCACGAGTCGCCGCCGTGAACGCGGCGACGAGTTCAGGCCACCGGTCCGTCCACTCGGGTTTGGTTTCGAACTTGACGACGATGAAGATCATTGCGGCCCCGCCTCGGTTCGCCGATTTCGGTGTGCCCGCACCGCAGGCAGCGCCAGCCTATCTGGCGGCGGGCACTGTTGCGGCGGGGTGTCGGGCGCGTTTCCGGTCAGCGAAGGCGGCAGCAAAGTGTTCTCACGAGTCACAAGCAACCCATGAGAAACTTTCGCCGCGGCGCGCACTTCCGCCACTTTTCCGAAGGCAGTGTCGTAGCTCACACACGGCTCGGTGGTCGTGTCATTTCACTATTGTGCCGGCCCGTCGGGATGGCCGCCGCCAATCGTCGGAAAGAACCGATAAATGGCCGACGGCACGCATTTCATTTGTTATGAATCCGCAATTACCGCGCTGTCGGACAAATACAATTAAAGTGCCGGCGGGGTGTCCATCGGCGGCGCCGGAGCGTCGATCAAAACGGCGGGCTCTTCCGGCGGGGGCGCGGGCGCGTCCGCCGGCGCAGGAGCGTCGGGCGGAGGCGGCAAAGCGTCCGCCGGCGGAGGGGCGTCGGGCGGCGGCGGCAACGCGTCCGGCGGCAAAGCGGCGTCCGGCGGCGGCGGCAACGCGTCCTCCAACTCCATCGGAAGGAACATGTGATGCGTGAATCCGGCCTGGTAGGCGCCGGGGCCGCCCACGTGGACGCCGCCGCGCTCACCGCTGGCCACCGACGTCCCGTCGGGCAGCGTCACCGCGGTGTGGCCACCGTTCCATCCGATGACCAAGGCGTTGGGCGCGGTCCCGTATTGGAACCCTCGCGCCAGCAACGCCGCTTCTTCGTTTCCGGTGTTAAATCGATCCCCAAAAACTGGCCTATCGGTTGCGGCATTCGCAATCCACGAAGCGAGTCCCGAACAATCGGTCCCGGCGGGAGAATCTCCGCCCGCGATATATGGCGTGCCGGAAACCTGATTGATCAACGACATCAATGTAGCAATAACGACCATGGGCAGCGAGGCTAGCAATAACATATATTGCCAACCAAAATTTGTGGCGCACGTCATTCGGTAAACCGACAATGACCTGTGCCGCAGCTAAAGCAAATTTATTACACACGGGTATATTTTTGGCGGCAAATTGCCCGCATTTAGGCGATGCCGTCCAGGGATACCTCGGTCGCGTCACCCATCAGGCGGGGTCAGGGCCCCGTTCGCTTTGCGCAATCTCGCGGTCAACGTCGGCCTGGTCCCGCTCCGCGCGCGCCTGTGCGCGCTGCACCCTTTCATCGGCGCGCCGCAATCGCGCGCGTTCCTGCTCTTCGCTCGTGCCCTCGCGTTCGTCCGCGCGCTGCTCTCGTTCGTCCGCCGCCCGCTCGCGCTCGTCGGCAATCTGGTCGCGCTGGTCGGCAATCCCGTCCCTTTTGCCGGCAAGAAATTCACGCTTTCGGAGCTCAGCCTCCTGCCGGACCAGGGCCCTTTCGCGCTCCTCGAGCGCGTCGGGCCCGCATTCCGGCCCCTCGGGCGGCTCGGCGCGGTCGTCTGCGGCCACAGTTCACCCTAGCCCCGGGAGGGTTGACCGTTAGCGCCGCCAATCGCGTCTGATCAAAGCGGCCTTGGCCCGAGACGGTGCCTGCTCAGATGGGCGTCCATATCCCGTTGTTCCACAGGCCCCAATCGGCGTCGGTCGGGTTCCACATCAGTTGAGCCCCCGGCGCCCACGCCGGTTGAGGTGGCTGCGGCGGCGCCCACGCCGGCGGGGGGCCCCAGGGACCCCAGCCCGACGGGGCGGTCGGGCCGCCCGGATGTTGCCACTCGTGGCAGCGATTCCAGTCCCAGTCCAAGACGTTGCCCCAGGCCGGGTTCCATGGCTCGCCCGGGCACCAGTGGTCGGTGGGCGCCGGCGCCGCCTGCGCGCCCGGGCCGCCGGCCAGCCCCAACGCGGACAATGCCAACCCGCTGCTCACCAGCACGCGCGCAGCCCGCCGCGGCCACGGTCCCGTTCGCTTGACAGTCGTCATCTCCCCAGGATTTCCCTGGACCGGGATCCGGGCAAGTAGTTCTGCGGATCATCTGCAACCTGCAGGTCCGTCGACCGCCTCATCGCGGCGCCCGGCGATCAGAGCCCGAACTTCGCGCGCGCCTCGTCGGTGACCGGAGTGAACAGGTTGACGAGATTTCCGTCGGGATCCCGGAACAACAGCGCGCGGTTGCCCCAGGGCATGGTCGTCGGCGTCGTCACGACCTCGGTGACACGCTCGCGCAGCCGCTCGAACTCGGCGTCCACGTCCTCGACGATGAATTCCACGATTGCGCTCCGGTTCGCCGCCGGCTCGGCCGATCCCGCCCCGAACAGCGGCACCGTCTTGTCGCTACCAATGGCCAGCGTGCCGGCCGGGGTCGGAATCTCCGCGAACAACTCGTTGCCCCACACGGCCGCGATCTGGGTGACCATCTCGTAGAAACCCACCAGGCGCTTGACGTCGGCGGTGATGATGCGGGTCGATACGAACTTCATGCGGTCCTCCTGCGGGCCCTGGCGGTGTGGGTGTCGTGCGCGAAGGATGCTAACCGCCACCCCCGACAACGGCGGCGGTCATCGGGCCGGCAGGTTTCTCCTGGCCTGCATCGTGACGCCCGGGACCGTGTTCGCCAGGTCCGGCCGACTCTTCGCGAAGGCACGAATCGCGCGATAGAACGCCCAAAGTTGGCGAGGCGTAGGGACTTTCGGCACCCAGGCCAATTCCCAGTGAATCCCATTGATCGGGTCGTCGAAGAACACCGCGTAGTAGCCGGGCCAGTACTGCGGGTATTCCTTCGGCTCGTCGGTGACGGGGATCGCACGTTCGACCAAGAATTCACGATGGAAGCGGTCGACCTCTGCCCTACTGCGCGCCCACAACGCGATGTGGTTGATGCCGACCGCCTGATCGGAATGCGTCAACTTGTCGCCGGTGCGGGCGGGCTGGATGCCGATGTAGCTGTGCGGGTTGACATTACGCGTCATGTAATACGTCGACTGGTATTCCATGTTGAGCGACGAGAAGCTGCTGTAGCCGAGCCAGCCGAACAACGCGTCGTAGAACGCGATCGAGTCGTCGTAGTCCAACACCGCGAACTCGACGTGACACACGCCCCGCCACCGCATAACGCCTCCTTGTGTGACTGTTGAAGCGGAGCTGGATGACGGCTGCACCAAACAACGTCACGACTCATCGACGATCGCAACACCCACTTCTTTACACGCCGCTTTCAACTTCTTGTCCCTCGTCCAAAGCCGTGCACCGTCGACGACAGCAACCGACCCAAGAAGGTGGGCGTCGATTGCACTCAATCCCCTTCCCCACAAGCGGCGACGGTCAACGAGATGGAGGATTTCCGCGTGCGTCAACAACGGAAACTCGCGCAGATGGGACAGCAATCTCAGTACGTCGTCGCGCTGCTTGATCATACCGAGTGCCAGCTCCTCGATCACCATTTGGTGGCAACCGATTTCGTCGTTGGTCAAGCGGCCGACGAGGCGCTGCTCGGCGACGTGCAGATGGTCAATCCATATCGATGTGTCAACGAGGATCACGGGTCGGCGGCCTCCGCCGCGGGGCGGCCGACGCCTTGGGGTCCGTGCCGCCGAGCGCCGCGAGACGGCGGGCGCTCTCTACCCGAATGAGGGTCTGCAATCCCTGACGGAGAAGCGCCGCACTCTCCGTCACGCCGGTCAGTTCCGCCGCCTGAGCCAGTAAGGCATCGTCGATGGTCACTGTTGTCCTCATCGACACCTCCATACGCATCATTTGATGCATACCATGATGCCATAAGCCGACCGGCGAGTCCTTCGGGCCATGATCACGCGGCCGGCGTTGGCCTGGGACGGAGCTAGACGTTGAACCGGAACTCCACGACGTCGCCGTCGGCGCGTCGTCACGATGTGCTGGACGATATTCGTCCGCCGACCGGACACCTTCGTTGCCCAGGCTCCAGTCACTTCATCCGATAAGCCGTGCCGCATCAGTGTCCGTGCTCTACGGTCGTCAAATGGGTGTCCGGGACGCGGTCATGGCGGGTATTGCTCAGCAGCTCGGCCATCCAAGTGGTCTGCGCGGGCGGTTGGTTGGTGCGGCGCTCAATCGGGGCAACCGGCGCTTCGTGAGCGCCGCCGCGCGGGCGCTGCAACCCGATGAAGCATCGGCGGTGGCCGATGTCGGATTCGGTGGCGCAGTGGGGCTGAAATTCCTGCTCGACAGTGTCGGTCCGTCGGGCAGAGTTCACGGTGTCGAGGTGTCGGAGACGATGCTCAGCCGAGCCGCGCGACGCTACCGCCGTGACATCGCAACCGGGCGGCTGTCGTTGCATTCCGGGTCCATGACGCAGTTGCCCTTTCCCGATGGGGCATTGGACGGCGCCATCACCGTCAACACCATCTACTTCGTCGCCGAGCTCGACAGAGCGTTCAGAGAGCTTGCCAGGGTGATAAACGGTCGGGGCCGACTCGTCATCGGACTGGCCGACCCCGACGTCATGGCAAAACTGCCATTCACGGAACACGGCTTTCACCTCCGTCCGGTGCCGGACGTGATCGACACGTTACGCAGCACCGGCCTCACGGTCGAACACCGCCAGATCAGTGGAGACGCCAACGCACCGCACCTGCTGATCGCCCACGCCGTCGCGTGAGAGGTCGCGAACGAGTGCGGGACATCGATCGAGGCAGACTTTCGACTTCGTTCGCCAGCGACCGCCCTACTTTGATGGCTTAGACGTTGAAGCGGAACTCCACCACGTCGCCGTCGGCCATGACGTAGTCCTTGCCCTCCATGCGGACCTTGCCGGCCGCCTTGGCCGCCGCCATCGAACCCGCGGCGATCAGGTCGTCGTAGGACACGATCTCGGCCTTGATGAAGCCCTTTTCGAAGTCGGTGTGAATCACCCCGGCGGCCTTGGGAGCGGTGTCGCCCTGGTGAATCACCCAGGCGCGCGCCTCTTTTGGGCCCGCCGTCAGGTAGGTCTGTAGCTTGAGGGTGTGAAAACCGGCCCGCGCCAACGCGTCTAGCCCCCGCTCGGTTTGCCCGATGGACTCGAGCAGCTCGGCGGCGGATTCGTCATCCAACTCCTGCAGCTCGGCCTCGATCTTCGCGTCCAGGAACACCGCGTCGGCGGGGGCGACCATCGCGGCCAGCTCGGCCTTGCGGGCATCGTCGGTCAGCACGGACTCGTCGGCGTTGAACACGTACAGAAACGGCTTGGTGGTCATCAGGTTCAGCTCGCGCAGCAGGGACGCGTCGACGCCGGCCGCGAACAGCGTCTTGCCCGAGTTCAGCACCGCCTCCGCGGCGACGGCCGCCTCGTGCACCGGCTTGCGTTCCTTGTTGTTGCGGGCTTCCTTCTCCAGGCGCGGCACGGCCTTCTCCAGGGTCTGCATGTCGGCGAGGATCAGCTCGGTCTCGATCACCTCGATGTCCGAGCGCGGATCGACCTTGCCGTCGACGTGCACGACGTCGTCGTCGGCGAACACCCGCACCACCTGACAGATCGCGTCACACTCGCGGATGTTGGCCAGGAACTTGTTGCCCAGCCCGGCGCCCTCGGACGCGCCCTTCACGATCCCGGCGATGTCGACGAATGTGACCGGCGCCGGCACGATTTTCTCGGAATCGAACATCTCCGCCAGCTTGTCCAGCCGCGGATCGGGCAGCGGGACGACGCCCTCGTTGGGTTCGATCGTCGCGAACGGGTAGTTGGCCGCCACCACGTTGTTCCGGGTCAGCGCGTTGAACAACGTGGACTTGCCGACGTTGGGCAGGCCGACTATTCCCAGGCTCAGGCTCACAGGGAGCCAAGTCTAGGGGCCGCGGGCGTGCCGGACGATCGGGACCGCCACGCGGCCGAGCGTGCGCGGGAATGGGGCACGCCACAGGATCGCTACGAGGTATTTACGAGCCTTTCGGTCCATTCCCGGTACGGTCTACATGTGTCAGCACAGCGGGCTAGTGCGACGGTGGATGGTGCTCACCGTTCGGTCCACCCCAACATCCCAGGCGCCCCCTGGTATGCAGCCCTGCTTATCGCCGTCACCGCGACAGCTATCGGCTACGGCATCGACGCTGGTCACAAGGAACTGACCCACGTCTTCGCGGGCTTCTATATAGCGGGTTGCGTGGCGGCGGTGCTCGCGGTGCGCCAGGACGGCATTTTCACCACCATCATCCAGCCGCCGCTGATCCTGTTCTGCGCCGTGCCCGGCGCCTACTGGCTGTTCCACGACGCCAAGATCGGCCGCCTCAAAGACCTGCTGATCAATTGCGGCTATCCGCTCATCGAGCGCTTCCCGCTCATGCTGGGCACCGCCGGCGCCGTCCTGGCGATCGGACTGGCCCGCTGGTATTTCGGAAACGCCCAGGGCACGAAGGCGACGAGCACCTCGACCGATTCCGCCGGCGCCACCGGCGTGCACGTCAAGTCCTTCTTCAACAGCATCGGCGCCAAACTGCAGTCGGCGCTGCAGCCCGATGCCGACGACACCGACGAGGCCACCGAGTCGCGCCGCGGCCGCACGTCGGGCTCGTCGGCCAGGACACGCAGAACGGCGCGCGACGGTCGCTCCTCCACGCGTTCCCGCTCCCGGCATGCGCGACCGTCCCTCGACGACGAGTCGGTCGAGCGGCTCGAGCGTCCACGGCGCAGTACCCGCCGCAATCCTGCGGCCGCCCGCGACTACGACGCCGAACCGCCCCGCCGGTCACGGCGCCGGCCCAGGCCGGAGGGCGACCCGGACTTGCGCGGCCAAACCCCCCGGGAGCCGCGCCGCGAGCCGCGCACCCGCCGCAATCCCTACGAGCGACCCTACGACCGGCCCCGCGGCAGCCGTTTCGACGGCTTTGAGCCCTACGGCGACAGGTACGAGGAGAGCCGCGAGCCCTATGAGCCGCGGCGCCGGCGGCCCCCGTCGACCGGGAGCGGCGGCACGCATCACCCCATCTCGCAGGTCCGCTACCGCGGCGGCACCCAGGACCAACCGCGGGAGCCGCACACCGAGCGCCGGAGTCGCTCACGCACACCGGGTCGCGCGCACGGGCGGCCCGCGGCGGAATCCTGGGAGTACGACGTCTAACGGCGCAGCCGGGCGCGGCGAGTCACCGCCAGCGGTCCAAGGCCCTCAGCGGGCTGAGCGGATCTCGCGCGGCAGCGCGAACACGAGGGTCTCCTGCGCGGTGGTGACCGGTTGCACCAGGTCAAAGCCGCACTCGGCGAGCCGCTCGAGCACCCCTTGCACCAAGACCTCGGGAACGGACGCCCCGGACGTGACGCCGACCGTGGTGACTCCCTCGAGCCAGGCCGGGTCGATGTCATCGGCCCAGTCGACCAGGTGGGCCGCGGCGGCCCCGCCGCCCAGCGCCACTTCCACCAGGCGCACCGAGTTCGACGAATTGCGCGACCCGACGACGATCACCAGCTCGCACTCCGGCGCCATCGCCTTGACCGCAACCTGCCGGTTTTGGGTCGCATAGCAGATGTCGTCGCTGGGCGGGTCCTGCAGCTTGGGGAATCGTTGCCGCAGCCGTTCGACGATTTCCATGGTCTCGTCGACCGACAGCGTGGTCTGCGAGAGCCACACCACCTTGTCCTCGTCGCGAACCGTCACGTTGTCCACGGCAGCGACCCCGTCGACCAGCTGCACATGGTCGGGCGCCTCCCCGGCGGTGCCGACGACCTCCTCGTGGCCCTCGTGGCCGATGAGCAGGATGTCGTAGTCGTTGCGGGCGAATCGCCGGGCCTCGTTGTGCACCTTGGTGACCAGGGGGCAGGTGGCGTCGATGGTGTGCAGGTTGCGTTCGGCGGCCGCCGAGTGCACCGAGGGGGCGACGCCGTGCGCGGAGAACACCACGATGGCGCCTTCGGGCACCTCGTCGGTCTCCTCGACGAACACCGCACCGGCCTTTTCCAGCGTGCTGACCACGTGCCGGTTGTGCACGATCTCGTGACGCACATAGACCGGCGGCCCGTGCTTTTCCAGCGCGCGCTCCACGGTCTCGACGGCCCTGTCCACGCCCGCGCAGTAACCGCGCGGCTCCGCCAGGAGCACGCGCTTGCGGGTCGGGGGGACGGCGACCGAGCTGGCTGCGCCGGGAATCCCCATGTCGACGGTCGAGGGCATGTCCCCCAGGGTACGTTCTGCCGACACGGGGCTGCCAGCTCGCGGCGGCGGGCTTGGAGTTAGCCGCCGCTTAAGGCAATCTTGGACCCATGGCTACTGCACCGTATGGGGTTCGGCTGCTGGTCGGCGCGGCGACGGTCGCCGTTGAGGAGACCATCAGGCTGCCGAAAACCATCCTGATGTACCCGATGACACTGGCCAGTCAGGCGGCGCACATCGTGATGCGCTTCCAGCAAAACCTCGCCGAGCTGGTGATCAAGGGGGACAGCACCCTCGAGTCGATTTTCCCGCCCAAGGACGAGAAGCCGGAATGGGCGACGTTCGACGAGGACGTGGACGACGCGATCGACGGGGCTTATGCCACGGTGACCGACGGCGGCGAGGGCGAACGCCGGGCCGAGGGACGGTTCGCGCTGTACTCGGTGGCCGACGCGCACGAAGATGCCAGCGCGCTGACCAAACCCGCCCGCCCATCGAAGAAGCCGGCGGCCGGCGCGTCGGTCTCGCAGCCGGCGGTGGCCACCGAGCTGGACTACTCGGCGCTGACGTTGGCCCAGCTACGGGCCCGTCTGCAATCGCTGAGCGTGGATGAACTCGAAGACCTGCTGGCCTACGAGCAGGCGACCAAGGGCCGCGCCCCGTTCCAGACGTTGCTCGCCAACAGGATCACCCGCGCGAACGCGAAGTGACCCGAGCCAATACGTCCGAACCGAATTCCGCGGAAAACCCTTTTCCGGTGCGCGCGGTGGCGATCCGGGTGGCCGGCTGGATCGACAAGCTGGGCACCGTCTGGGTGGAGGGTCAGCTCGCCCAGGTCTCGATGCGGCCCGATTCCAAGACCGTGTTCATGGTGCTGCGTGACCCCGCCGCCGACATGTCGCTGAGCGTGACGTGCCCGCGCGACCTGGTGCTGAATGCGCCGGTGAAATTGGCCGAGGGTACGCAGGTGGTGGTGTGCGGCAAGCCCTCGTTCTACACCGGTCGCGGCACATTTTCGTTGCGGCTCAGCGAGATTCGCGCGGTGGGGGTCGGAGAGCTGCTGGCACGCATCGATCGGCTGCGCAGGCTGTTGGACGCCGAAGGGCTCTTCGATCCGCGGCTCAAGCGCCCAATCCCCTTCCTGCCCAACATGATCGGCCTGATCACCGGCCGGGCGAGCGCGGCCGAGCGCGACGTGAGAACGGTGGCGGCGGCCCGCTGGCCTGCGGTGCGTTTCGCGGTGCGCAACACGGCGGTCCAGGGGCCCAGCGCGGTTGCGCAGATCGTCGACGCCCTACGTGAGCTCGACCGCGACGCCGACGTCGACGTCATCGTCCTCGCCCGCGGCGGCGGCAGCGTCGAGGACCTGTTGCCGTTTTCCGACGAGACGCTGTGCCGCGCGATCGCGGCGTGCCGCACCCCGGTGATCAGCGCCGTCGGCCACGAACCCGACAACCCGCTGTGCGATCTGGTCGCCGATCTGCGTGCGGCCACCCCGACAGACGCGGCCAAAAAGGTGGTTCCCGACACCGCGGCCGAACAGCGGCTGATCGACGACCTGCGCCGGCGCAGCGCACAGGCGTTGCGCAACTGGGTATCTCGCGAGCAACGTGACCTGGCCCAGATACGCAGCCGCCCGGTGCTCGCCGAGCCACTGACGGCGCTGAAGGCACGCGCGGAGGAGATTCACCGCGCCCGGTCGGCGATTCGCCGCGACATCACCCGGCTGGCCGCCACTGAAACCGAACGGATCGGCCATCTGAGCGCGCGGCTGGCGACGCTGGGCCCGGCGGCCACATTGGCGCGCGGCTATGCGGTCGTGCAATCGGTCGGTCCCGCCGAGAGCCGGGTGCTGCGTTCGGTCGACGACGCGCCGGCGGGCACCCGCTTGCGGGTGCGGGTGGCCGACGGCGCCGTGGCCGCCGTCAGCGAGGGGCCGGCCGATGGCCCGTAAGAATGACGCCGGGGAGGGCCCCGCCGAGCCGGAGGGGACCGAATCCATTACACCTATTAGTCAGCTGGGCTACGAAGCGTGCCGGGACGAACTGATCGAGGTCGTGCGGCTGCTGGAGCAGGGCGGGCTGGACCTCGATGCGTCGCTGCAGCTATGGGAACGAGGCGAACAGCTGGCCAAACGCTGCGAGGAACATTTAGCTGGCGCCCGCAAGCGGATCGAGGACGCGCTCGCCTCCGGCGACGCCGACGACGCCTGAGACCCGCAACATCGGAGGGCTGCGTTGAAAGATTTTTTCCGAACTGGAACACGTTTCAGTTATGATTTCGCGCATGGGTGATGCATCTCTGACGGCCGAGCTCGGCCGCGTCCTGGTCACCGGGGGGTCCGGATTCGTCGGCACCAACCTGGTGACCACCCTGCTCGACCGCGGGCATCAGGTCCGCTCGTTTGACCGCGCCCCTTCGCCGCTACCGGAGCATCCCCAGTTGGAGGTGCTGCAGGGAGACATCACCGACACGGCCGTGTGCGCCCGAGCGGTCGACGGCATCGACACGGTGTTTCACACCGCGGCGATCATCGACCTGATGGGCGGCGCGTCGGTGACCGAGGAGTACCGCCAGCGCAGCTTCGGGGTCAACGTCGGGGGCACCGAGAACCTGGTCCGCGCCGGGCAGGCGGCCGGGGTGCAGCGCTTCGTCTACACCTCGTCGAACAGTGTCGTGATGGGCGGCCAGAACATCGCGGGCGGCGACGA
Organism: Mycobacterium intracellulare ATCC 13950; assembly: GCF_000277125.1. Taxonomy (NCBI): domain Bacteria; kingdom Bacillati; phylum Actinomycetota; class Actinomycetes; order Mycobacteriales; family Mycobacteriaceae; genus Mycobacterium; species Mycobacterium intracellulare. The sequence goes on along the minus strand of NC_016946.1, from coordinate 1,132,909 downwards.
GACGCTGCCCTACACCGACCGGTTCAACGATCTGTACACCGAGACCAAAGTGATCGCCGAGCGATTTGTATTGGGCCAGAACAATGTTGACGGCCTACTGACGTGTGCGATCCGGCCCAGCGGCATCTGGGGCCGCGGCGACCAGACGATGTTCCGCAAGCTGTTCGAGAGCGTGATCGCCGGTCACGTCAAGGTGTTGATCGGCCGCAAATCGGCCAGGTTGGACAACTCCTACGTGCACAACCTGATTCACGGTTTCATCTTGGCGGCCCAGCATCTGGTACCCGGCGGCACCGCACCCGGTCAGGCGTACTTCATCAACGACGCCGAGCCGATCAACATGTTCGAGTTCGCGCGGCCGGTGATCGAGGCCTGCGGCGAGAATTGGCCCCGCGTCCGGGTGAACGGCCCCGTCGTGCGCGCGGCGATGACGGGTTGGCAACGGCTGCATTTCCGGTTTGGGATACCGGCGCCGCTGCTCGAGCCACTGGCCGTCGAGCGGCTGTACCTGGACAACTTCTTCTCGATCGCCAAAGCGTCTCGTGACCTCGGCTATCAACCGCTGTTCACCACGGAGCAGGCGCTGTCGGAATGTCTGCCGTACTACGTGGGCATGTTCGAGCAGATGAAGCGAGACGCGTTGACGGCCAAGGCATCCGGTTAGCGAAAGCTCACCATCTCGCTGCCCCAGGCGGCGCGGATGTTCGCGTCGACGTCATGGGCGAGGGTGTCCTTCTTGCCGATGAGCAGGCAGGCACGGTCGGTCGCCCGGTAGCGGGGCCATTCCGGCTCACCGGTGGGTCCCGCGGGCGCGCCGTGCGCGGCGAAGTTGATCCATCGGGTGCGCACCCTCTTGGAGACCGCCTTGGCGGTTCTGGTGCCGCCGAGCTTCAGCGTGGGATCCTTGGGCGCACCGAGAGTTCCCCAGACGTAAGGCAATTCGGTGGCGTGCGCGGCTCCGACCGTCAGCAGCCTCAACAACGGGGTGGAGTAGTCGAACCGGTACAGATACACCGGTGCCGCGTGGGCGTGTCCCTCGGCCAGCCACACCGAGGGCATCCGGAAGCCGACGTCGGTGGCGATGCTCAAACTCCGCGCCTTGCGCCGCAATCGCGAATACGCCGAGCCGATCTCCTCCTCGGTGGGCAACTGCAAATCGGGTTGCTCGGCGGCGATCTGGTTGAACATCGAGGTGATCGCGCTCGGGGTGATCGGCATCAGCGGCGAGCGCATCAGCCGGAAGAGTGCCGCCTCGTGTTTGTTGGTGCCGATGATCAGCGGGACCGGGTGGGTGCGGCCCTCCTGCGCCAGCTTGACAGGGTAATCGCCCAGTACGTCGCCGTCGACGATCGGCACGAACGCCAGCGTTCCCGGGTTGCGCGCCGGCACTTCGTCGAACACCTCTTGCGACGCGGCCAGGATCGCCGCCATCGGCATGTCGACCAACCGCTGCGCCTCCGACGGGGCGATTCCCAGTTTGCCGAGGAAGGCTTGGGTGACCCGGTGCGCGCGGTCGCGGTCGTACACCGAGGTGGCCGGCGAGCTCTGCGCGATCGCGCCGGCGAACAGGCCGTCGGCCGCCGGGCTGGCCAGCAGCGTCGTGACGATGCCCGCCCCGGCGGATTCACCGAACAGCGTGACCCGGTGCGGATCGCCGCCGAAGGCGGCGACGTTGTCGCGCACCCACTCCAGCGCCGCGAGCGCGTCGCGCAGCCCGACGTTCGAGTCGAACCGTCGCCCCGCGGTGTCCAACGACGTCAGGTCGAGGAAGCCGAGCACGCCGAGCCGATAGTTGACCGTCACCACGACGACGTCGCCGTGGCTGACCAACCTGCTGCCGTCATAGAGCGTCTGGCTGCTCGATCCCAGGACGTAGGCGCCGCCGTGCAGCCACACCAGGACCGGTTTGGCGTCCCCGGGCCGGGTCTCAGAGGATGCCCAGACGTTGAGCCGCAGGCAGTCCTCGCCCTGCGGTGCGCCCAGATCCAGCGGCATGTTGGGAAAGACCGGTTGCGGGCAGGCCGGCCCGAACACGGTGGCGTCGGCGATCTCGGTCCAGCGCTCGGGCGGTTGCGGCGCCCGGAAACGTAAGTCGCCCACCGGCGCCGCCGCGTAGCGGATGCCCTTCCACGCCTTGACGCGGCCGTCGTCGACGCCGCGGACCGGGCCGTTGCTGGTTTCGACCACCAGGTCGTCGATCGCCATGCGCGTGCACAATCTCCCGAGTGAGCTCAACAGGGTCGTTACGCCATTATCGTCGACGATCAGGCCGACGGTGCCGGCTCACCGCCGCCACCGTGCCGCACATGCGCGCAGATGCCGGTCAGTGCCTCGAACAACAGCCGGTTCAGCCGCTGAATCTGTTCCTCGTCCAGTGCTGAGGGTGCCCACGTCCATGTCGTGTGCAGGCGCTGGCCGGTACCGGTATCCAGGAGGGCGGCGTTGAATTCCACGGTGTGGCCGAGCGGCGTGGGTATCGCCGACGCCGCGGGGATGGTCGCCATGGCGTCCTCGTCGACCCGCCAGAGATGTTCGGACAGAACGGCCGCATCGGCGTCAAACCGCCCGAGGTAGTTGAATTCGATGGTCGGCTCCGAACCAGCCAGTCCCACTTCGGGATTCAAATAGCGCAGGAGACCGTAGGTCAGACCGTCAGGCATGGCGCGAAGCCGTTCCAAAGTGGCCGCGATCAACGGTCCCAGCGCGGCCCCGCCGGCGGCTACGTGCGCCCACGGCAATTCACCCACCGTCAGCGCCACCGGGTACTTACTGGTGAACCATCCCACGGTGCGCGACAGGTCGACGTCGCGCCGCAGTTCTTCGGCGCGGCCGTGACCTTTGACGCTGATACCGATCGGTGAGCCGGCGGCGCCGAGGAATTCGTTCCAGGCCAACCCGAACGCGATCAACAGAACGTCTTGCACCCCAGCGTGAAACGTGGCCGACACCTCGCCCAGCAACTGGTGAGTGGTCTCGATATCCAGCGTCGCCAACAGGTGACCAGCGCGGGCGTAGGTGTCGACCGCCGGTCGCACCGCGGGCAACGCGGCGGGCGTCGCCAACAATTGGCGCCATGCGTCGGCCAGCTCCACGACCGCCGGGCTGCGCGCGTGCTCACTCAGTATCGCCGCCCACCGCGCGAACGACGTTCCACCAGTGGGCAATTCGACCGGCTGCCCGTGGTGATGTTGCGCCCATGCAATGTTCAAGTCTTCGAACAGGATTCGCCACGACGACACATCCACGGACAGATGGTGAATCATCAACGCCAACTGGCCCGTGTTCGGCACCCACAACGCGGTGAACATCGCCCCGGTCGCCGGATTCAACCGTGACCGCGCGGCCACGAGCGCCTCGTCGGACAACGCATCCACCGACTGCAGGCAGGCGCGGGCGTCCACGGCCCCTACCTCGGGTACCCACAGCGACCAATCCCCGTCCCCGGTGTCCGCGGCGCGCAGCCGCAGCATGGCGTGGCGGTCCAGCAGGGCTTGCAGCACGACGACAACGTCGGCCTCGGTCACTCCGGAGGGAGCTTGCAGCACCACCGTCTGGTTGTACTCATCGACCGGACCGTCAAAATCGTGTAGCCAGCGCATGATCGGGGTGGCCACCACCGCACCGACGCCCTCGTCGACCTCCGCCGCCTCGCCATCGAGCAAGACGGCCACCTGCGCAAGCCGGGCCACCGTCTGCTCGACGAAGACATCGCGCTGTCGACACGCCACACCGGCCGCGCGCGCCCGGGCCACCACCTGCATCGACAACACGCTGTCCCCGCCCAGGTCGAAGAACGAGTCGTCCACGCCGACCCGATCGACACCGAGGACCTGGGCATAGATGTCGGCCAGGACCTGCTCGACCGCGTCTCCCGGCGCGCGGTAACGGTCGGCGTCCCGGTACTCCGGTGCCGGCAGGGCGCGTGTGTCGAGTTTGCCGTTGACCGTCAGCGGCAGAGCCTGCAGCCCCACGACCGCGGCCGGCACCATATATTCCGGCAATCGATCCGCCAGTTGCGCGCGCACCTTGACCGGATCGGCGGTCCCGGTGACGTAGCCGACCAGGCGCTTGTCGCCGGGACGGTCCTCACGGGCGATCACGGCAGCCTGCTCGACGCCGTCCATCGCGCCGAGTGCCGCCCTGACCTCGCCCAACTCGATGCGATATCCGCGGATTTTCACCTGCTCATCCGCGCGGCCCACATACTGCAACTCACCGTCAGCGTCCCAGCGCACCAGATCGCCCGTGCGATACATACGTTGACCGGGCGCCTGGGCATCGCCGAACGGGCACGCCACGAACCGCGACGCCGTCAACCCGGACCGGCCCCAGTATCCGGAGGCCACTCCCGCACCGGCCACATACAGCTCACCGACGGCGCCCGCCGACACCCGACGCAGGAACTTATCGAGCACGAAGAAGGCGAGATGCGCCAACGGCACGCCGATCGGGCTGACGCTGTTCTCGACGTCGCGGACGGCGATCTCCCGGAACGAGGCGTGCACCGTCGTCTCGGTGATGCCGTACATGTTGATCATCCGTGGCGACCCCGGATGATTACGGAACCACGACGCAAGGCGTTGCGGTTCAAGCGCTTCGCCGCCGAAGGCCACCGTCTGGAGGTTCAGCTGCCCCATCTCCGAGTGCAGCGCGTCGGCGGTCTGCAGCGCGTGGAACGCCGACGGGGTCTGGCTCAAGACGCTGACCTGTTCGCGCACGAGCAGGGCGTGGAATTCTTCCGACGAACGCACGACACCGTCGGGCACGATCAGCAGCCGAGCGCCATACAGAAGCGGAGCCCAGATTTCCCAGACGGAGTAGTCGAAGGCCAGGGAATGGCATTGCGTCCACACCTGTCCCCGCGCCAGTTCGGCGTCGAGTGACTCGAGGAGCCGGGTCACATTGCGGTGCGTGACGGCCACGCCCTTGGGCATGCCGGTGGTGCCCGAGGTGTAGACGATGTAGGCGAGGTTGTCGGCGGCGGGGGCCGGCAACGCGGCAGCAACTCCGGCGTCGATCGCGGAGTCGTTGATGTCGATGACGGGCACGTCCGAGGTGTCCACCCGCAGACGCAGGTCCGCGGTGGTGATCACGGCGATCGGGGCAGCGTCGCCGAGGACCATCCCGAGGCGCGCGTCGGGGTGCGCCGGATCCATCGGCACGTAGGCCGCCCCGGTCTTGATCACGGCCAGGACCGCCACGATCGCCTCGGCGCAGCGCGGCAGCAGCATCGCCACACGCTCGCCGGGGGCGGCGCCGCGGTCAACGAGCAGGTGCGCCAATCGATTAGATGCCGCGTTCAGCTCGCCGTAGGTCATCGAGCGGCTCCCGCACGTGACCGCTACCGCCTCCGCGTCGCGGGCCACCTGCGCCGCGAACAATTGCGGAATCGAGACCGGCGTGCGGGCTGGCTGTGCGAGCACCGCTCGGTTGCCCCATTCGTCGAGCTGGCTGTGTTCATCGGCATCGAGTAGGTCGATCGACAACAACCTCTTGGCCGGTTCGGCCGCCGCGGCCGCCGGTAACGCGCCGCCATCAGATTCCATTTTCACCGTTCACACGCCGAGAGAGCTGCCATAGAGTGCAGCGATATTAGGCACACTGATTTCCTCAGCCCCCTGGACGACATCGTGAAATGGTCCGAATTGTACTCAGAGATAACGTGACCCGTCCCGGTTTCACTCGATTGAAAGTTTGAGATCCGTCATGAGATTTGCGCTGGCAAGCTATGGAACTCGAGGCGATATCGAGCCTGCTGTTGTTATCGGCCGCGAACTGCAGCGCAGAGGGCATGATGTGTGCATCGCAGTCCCGCCCGATTTGGTCGGCTTCGCGCAATCGGCCGGCCTGTCCGCGGTGCCCTACGGGGCGGAGACGAACGCCTGGATGGACGCGTTTCGCACCTTCACCACGACGCTGTTCAGCAGGTTCTGGAGGGTTCGGGACATATCGCGGTCTGGGCTCGAAATCAAGAAGGTCACCGACCAGTCTTGGGCGCACATGAACGAGACATTGAAGTCGTTGGCGGAGGGGGCCGACGTGGTACTCGCCGGGCAGACCTATCAGGAAATCGCCGCCAATGTGGCTGAATACCATGGTCTTCCGTTGGTTACCCTGCACCATGTTCCGATGCGTCCCAACGGCCAGGTTGTGGCGATCTTGCCGGCACCGGCCTCTCGCTTCGCGGTGCGGGCGTTCGACTGGCTGACGTGGCGCCTGAGCAAAAAGCTCGAGGACGCGCAGCGCGGCGAACTCGGCCTGCCGAAGACAACGTCTTCCTCACCGCGACGAATTGCCGCATTGAGAGCCTTGGAAATTCAGGCATACGACGAGGTTGCCTTCCCGGGATTGGCGGCCGAATGGGCGAAATGGCGGCGCCAACGGCCCTTCGTGGGCGCGCTGACGATGGAGTTGGCGACGGGCGCCGACGACGAGGCCGCATCGTGGATTGCCGCGGGAACACCGCCGATTTTCTTCGGCTTCGGCAGCATGCCGGTGGAATCTCCGTCCGACACGATCGAGATGATCAGCGGGGCGTGCGCGCAGTTGGGCGAGCGGGCGTTGATTTGCGCCGGCTGGGGCGACTTCGACGACGTCCCGCATTCCGATCACGTCAAGGTGGTCGGCGCGCTGAATTACGCGTCCATCTTTCCCCTGTGCCGGGCCGCCGTGCACCACGGCGGATCGGGCACCACCGCCGCAAGTCTGCGTGCCGGAATTCCCACCCTGGTCCTGTCCGTGGACGGCAATCAGATCATCTGGGGAGCCCAGGTGAAACGCCGCCTCAAGGTGGGCACCCACCGCCGCCTATCCGCCACCACCCGGGAATCGCTCGTCGCAGACCTGCGCCGAATCTTGGCGCCGGAGTACGCAATCCGAGCTCGCGACCTTGCCGCCCGGATGACGACACCCGCCGAAAGCGTCGCCAAGGCAGCAGATCTCGCCGAGAATTTCGCCAGTTCGAGGCGGTCGGCCTAGCGGACCGCTAGGTGAGCCGCTCGGTGAGGAATCGGACCACGCGTTTACGGGCCTCGTAGGCGGGGTGTCCGTCGATTTCACGGACCTCATCGGTCAGCACCGAATGCGCTGCCTTGCCGAAGCCGTGCTGATTGGTCGGGCCCGAATCGATGTCGATCACCTCGAACGCGTCCCCGAGGCGCTCCTTGAGCGTCGCGAACCGCTCGCCCGGCGACAGTTTGTCCTCGCTGAATCGTAATCCCATGGCGCACAAGCCGTCAGTGGCGCAGCGGTCGGCCACGGTGGTCAGCTCGGACTCGCTCAGGCCGGGGTCGCGGCGCCGAGCGGCGCCGAGCGGGAACGGCACCGACGGCTGCGACAGTACCGGGGCCAGCACGCTGTCGTCGACCGCGGCGGCCAATGCGAATCCCCCGGTGAAACATTGGCCGATCACGCCGACGCCCTTGCCGGGCGTCGAGGCGTTGAGGTCGCGCGCGAGCGCGCGCAGGAACGCCGACACCGGCCGCTGCTTGTTCAGCGCCAACGCCGCGAATTCCCTTGCCACACAGGCTCGTCCGATGGCGCCGACGAGGTAACCGGCCGTCTTGGCACGGCCCGGCTCGCCGAACAGCGACGGGATTGCGACGGTGAAACCGTTGTCCACCAGGTGATTACCCAAGCCCAGCACGCCGGGATGTATTCCGGGCAGCTCAGGGATCAGCACCACACCGGGGCCGGCGCCCTTGCGGTAGACGTCGTGGGTGTAGCCGCCACCGCTGAACGGCGCCGCCGACCACCCGGACAGATCTGCCTCCGGTGCACCCATGCGAGTCCCCTTCTATCGGCTCGTCGGCAGCGGCGGCTGCGATTGCGTCGCCGAGGCCAGCGTACGAAACTGATCGCTGCTTCCGGCGCCGGTTATCGCGATCTGCGTCGCGCCGCCCGGGCCGCTTAGCCGGGTCGTCCACACGGCTTCGGCGTCCGCGCCGCTTTCGCCGGACCCCTGATAGACGACCCAGTTGGTCCCGCTGACGTCGACCGCCCCGGTGGGATACGCCGACGGATGGATCGAGTTGATCAGCTTGTCCTCGTCGGCGTTGCTCTGGGTCAGGCTCAGATACATGCCGCTCGGGCTGATGTATCCGACCACCGAGATGGGCGCGTTCACGCGTTGACCCGTCGCGGGGTCGGATCGCCCGTTGGGGATGCCGCCGCGGTGCCCAGAGTTGGCCTGCCAGCCGCCGGGCAACTGCGGTTGGCGGATGGGAAAGCCGAGCGTCGCCGCGTCCGCCCGCAGGGCCGCCGCGGCGTCATAGGACGGGATGGGGCCCCTGCGGCTGTCGAGCTGAAACGAACACATGCCCAGCAGCCCGGCCAGCACCACGCAGCCAATGACCAGCGGAATCAGGGACCAGAACATGTCCCGGCCGTCCTGCAGCAGCCGAGGCTTCGCCGGCCTGGGCGCGGGCCCGGCGGCCGGGGCCGGCTCGTCGGCCACAGAGCCGTCCGAGCTGGCATTCAGCGGCGGCTTCTCGGTCATCCCCCGAGTATCCCAGTTCCAGCGGACCGATCCGCTTCTGGGACAATCAGCAACCATGACAGTTGAGGGCGACCGCTCGTCCACCGCCAATGGCCGAGCTCCAGCGCAAGCGCGGCCGCGCGGTGAGGCTCCAGACCGCAACCTGGCCTTGGAACTGGTCCGGGTCACCGAGGCCGGCGCCATGGCGGCCGGACGCTGGGTAGGCCGCGGCGACAAAGAGGGCGGTGACGGCGCGGCCGTCGACGCGATGCGCGAGCTGGTCAACTCGGTGTCGATGCGCGGCGTGGTCGTGATCGGCGAGGGTGAGAAGGACCACGCGCCGATGCTCTACAACGGCGAAGAGGTCGGCAACGGGGACGGCGCGGAGTGCGACTTCGCCGTCGATCCGATCGACGGCACCACACTGATGAGTAAGGGCATGCCCAACGCCATCTCCGTGCTGGCGGTGGCCGACCGCGGCGCGATGTTCGACCCGTCGGCGGTCTTCTACATGAACAAGATCGCCGTCGGCCCCGAGGCGGCGCACGTGCTCGACATCACCGCGCCGATCGCCGAGAACATCAAGGCCGTCGCGAAGGTGAAGGCGTTGTCGGTGCGCGACATGACCGTATGCATTCTCGACCGGCCGCGGCACGCCCAGCTGATCGAGGACGTCCGGGCCACCGGGGCCCGCATCCGGCTGATCACCGACGGCGACGTCGCGGGCGCGATCTCGGCCTGCCGGCCGCACTCGGGCACCGACATGCTGGCCGGGATCGGCGGTACGCCGGAAGGCATCATCGCGGCCGCCGCGATCCGGTGCATGGGTGGCGCCATCCAGGCGCAGCTGGCCCCCACCGACGACGAGGAACGCCAAAAGGCCATCGACGCCGGCTATGACCTCGATCAGATCTTGACCACCGAGGACCTCGTGTCCGGCGAGAACGTCTTCTTCTGCGCCACCGGGGTCACCAACGGCGACCTGCTCAAGGGCGTGCAGTACTACCCCGGCGGCTGCACCACCCAGTCGATCGTCATGCGGTCGAAATCGGGCACCGTCCGCATGATCGAGGCCTACCACCGGCTTTCGAAGCTCAACGAATACTCCGCCATCGACTTCACCGGCGACAGTTCTGCCGCCTATCCCCTGCCCTGACCGCCAGATCGAAGAACGAGGAAGCCAGCACTCTATGGCCACGGATGACACCGAGTACCGCATCGAGCACGACACCATGGGCGAGGTCCGCGTCCCCGCAAAAGCGTTGTGGCGCGCGCAAACCCAGCGCGCGGTCGAGAACTTTCCGATCTCGGGCCGCGGGCTGGAGCGCACCCAGATCCGCGCCCTGGGCCTGCTGAAGGGCGCGTGCGCGCAGGTCAACAAGGACCTCGGGCTGCTGGCCCCGGAGAAGGCCGACGCGATCATCGCCGCGGCCGCCGAAATCGCCGACGGCCGCCACGACGACCAGTTTCCGATCGACGTCTTCCAGACCGGTTCGGGCACCAGCTCCAACATGAACACCAACGAGGTGATCGCCAGCATCGCCGCGGCCAACGGCGTCACGGTGCACCCGAACGACGACGTCAACATGTCGCAGTCGTCGAATGACACCTTCCCCACCGCGACCCACATCGCGGCCACCGAAGCCGCCGTGCGCCACCTCATCCCGGCGCTCGAGGTGCTGCATGACGCGCTGGCGAGCAAGGCCCGCGAATGGCACACCGTGGTCAAGTCGGGCCGCACCCACCTGATGGACGCCGTGCCCGTGACGCTCGGCCAGGAATTCAGCGGGTACGCCCGCCAGATCGAGGCCGGCATCGAGCGGGTGCGCGCCACGCTGCCCCGGCTCGGTGAGCTGGCGATCGGCGGCACCGCGGTGGGCACCGGTCTCAACGCTCCCGACGGCTTCGGCGCCAAGGTCGTCGAAACGTTGGTTGCCTCCACCGGCCTGAGCGAATTGCGCACGGCGGCAAACTCCTTCGAGGCCCAGGCCGCGCGCGACGGCCTGGTCGAGGCGTCCGGCGCGCTGCGCACCATCGCCGTGTCGCTGACCAAGATCGCCAACGACGTCCGCTGGATGGGCTCGGGCCCGCTGACCGGCCTGGCCGAGATTCAGCTGCCCGACCTGCAACCGGGTAGCTCGATCATGCCCGGCAAGGTGAATCCCGTTCTCCCCGAAGCAGTTACGCAGGTGGCCGCGCAGGTGATCGGCAACGACGCCGCGGTCGCGTGGGGCGGCGGGAACGGTGCGTTCGAGCTCAACGTGTACATCCCGATGATGGCCCGCAACATCCTCGAGTCGTTCAAGCTGCTGACCAACGTCTCGAAGCTGTTCGCGGAGCGCTGCATCACCGGCCTGGCGGCCAACGTCGAGCACCTGCGCGAGCTCGCCGAGTCGTCGCCGTCCATCGTGACGCCGCTGAACTCGGCGATCGGATACGAGGAGGCCGCCGCGGTCGCCAAGCAGGCCCTCAAGGAGCGCAAGACGATTCGCCAGACCGTGATCGACCGCGGCCTGATCGGCGACAAGCTGTCGATCGAGGAGCTCGACCGCCGGCTCGACGTGCTGGCCATGGCGAAGGTCAAGCCGGAAGACTAGGCCCGACCGTCACGCGGCGACGGTGTCGATGAGTGTAAGGGTGGTTTTTCCATGACGGCTCCTCCCGGCGGCGGCCCCTACGGCCCTGGGCCTTACGGAAGCAATCCCTATGGGCAGGAACCGAATTGGGGTGGCCAGCCGCCGGCCGGCGGCGCTTACCCGCAGGGTCCTTACCCGCAGGGGGGTCCGTACGGCTACCCGCCGGGCGGTCAGTACCCGTATCCGCCGCCGGGTGGTCCCGCCGTCAATCCGTACCAGGCACCGCAGTATCCCCCGCCGGGACAACCATTTCCGCCCGGCGGGCCCTACCCGCCCGGCCCTCCCCCAGGCGGCTCGAAGCTGCCCTGGCTGATCGTCGCCGGCCTGGTCGCGCTGGCCGTGATCGCGCTGGTGGCCACCCTCGTGGTGATGAAGGGCGGCCACGGCAACAAGCGATCGAGCGCCGCGCCGCCGTCGACGAGCACGTCGGTCTCGCAACCGAAGAATTCGGCACAGAACGCCACGGATTGCACCCCGAACGTGTCCGGCGGTGAGATGCCCCGGGGCGACTCGATCACCGCCGGAAAGCTGTCGTTCCCGGCCAGTGCGGCGCCGTCCGGGTGGACGGTGTTCTCCGATGACCAGGGCCCCAACCTGATCGGCGGACTCGGCGTCGCCCAGGACGTGCCCGGGGCCAATCAGTGGATGATGACGGCCGAGGTCGGCGTCACCAATTTCGTTGCCAGCATGGACCTTACGGCGCAAGCCACCAAACTGATGCAGTGCGTGGTCAACGGCCCCGGCTATGCCAACGCGACACCCACGCTGGGACCGGTCAAGACGTCGTCGATCACCGTGGACGGGACCAAGGCGGTGCGGGCCGACGCCGACGTCACGATCGCCGATCCCACCCGCAACGTCAAGGGCGACTCGGTCAGCATCATCGCGGTCGACACCAAGCCGGTCACCGTGTTCATCGGCAGCACACCCATCGGTGACACCGCGTCGGCGGACCTCGTCGGCAAGATCATCGCCGCGCTGAAGGTCGCGAAATCCTGACGCGGCCCTGGTCCTAGGTGGTTGGCGCCGAGACGTGGGTCGTCTCGGATCGCCCACGCAATACGGTGGAATAGCATTCGGCCCAGTGCCCGCGTTCGGCCTCACCGGCCGCATCGATGGCGGCCGCCGAACACAGGATTCGCCGATCGGACGTCTTGGCGAGGTCGGCCAGCCGCGCGGCCTCGTTGACGGCGTCGCCGATCACGGTGTATTCGTAGCGGTTCTCGGCGCCGACGTTGCCGGCGAACACGCGCCCCGCGGAGACGCCGACGCCGAAATCGACTGGCAGCCGGCGCAGTTGAGTGGCCAGCGCCCGGGCCGTCGCCAGCGCTGCGGACGCCGGCTCGCTGGTCGGCAATGGCACCCCGAAGACGGCCAGCGCGGCGTCTCCGGCGAATTTGTTGATCAATCCGTGGTGTTCGTCGACGGCGTTGACGACGATCCGGAAGAAGTCGTTGAGCACCTCGGCGACTTCTTGCGGCGGGCGGCTTTCCGCGAGCTGGGTGGAACCCACCAGGTCGATGAAGAGCACCGCCGCTTCGACCACGTCGCCGGACAGGGAGGCTCCCTCTTCGACGGCGCGCTGCGCGACGTCGGCGCCGACGTGGCGGCCGAACAGGTCACGTAGCCGGTCGCGCTCGGCGAGCCCGGCCACCATACGGTTGAAACCCGTTTGCAGCCGCCCGATCTGGGAACGTTCGTAGGCGCCGACGTAGGTTTCCATGCGGCCATGTTCAACCTCCGCCATGGCGTCGACGACCTCCCCGATCGGGTCCGAGATGGACCGCGAGGTCAGGATCATCGTCGGCAGTCCCAACACCAGCGCCGCCAACGACACCACCAGGATCGGCACGTCCAACGATGCCGACTTCTCGATCAGCCACCCGTAGGAGCGCAGAACGACCAGGGACGCGATGACCGCGATGGGAAACGCGCTGCAGAGGAACCACAGCAGAACCAGTCGCGCGTACACGCTCGGCACGGCCAGCCGTGGCTCGGCGCCCAGTGTGGCGGCACGCATGATGGGGCGCAGGGTGCGTTGCGCGAGCAGCATCCCCGTGCCGGCGGCGGCCGAGCCGCCGAGCAGCACGCCGAGCACGATGGGTAGCAGAAGTCGGGCCCCGCCACCAAGATTCAGCAGGATGAAGGTCCCGCCGCTCAGCGCCCAGGCCGTCACCAGGATCGCCGACTGGCGCCCGGCGAGCTTCATCACGGCCTCGCGTTGTTGTGGTGTCGGTTCGTCGCCCGGCACGAACCAGCGCAGTGTGGGCGCCAGGCTCAAGGCGCCGGCCACCGAGACGCCGATGATGCCCAGCACGACGAGCAGCGCCACCGGCCCCGTGCTGTGCCGCGCGAAGTCGGCGTTGGCCCCGACGGACGTGTGGCCGCGCAACGGGATCAAGATGGCGGCCGCTTCGACGACCGCCAGCACATACGACAGACTCAAGTCGAGGCCGTAGTGAAACATCCACCGTCGAGCGGACTTTCGTCCTTTCGTCGCGGCCCCGCTCGTCGCGCTAGGCACCATTGTTCGGCCCGCCGGAATTCTGCCCGGGGATGTCGGTGATCGGGAAGTTGGGCATCGGCTTGGGTGAGGGCGTGTTGGGCAGCGTGGGGATGTCACCGGCGGGGATGTCGCGCAGACCGTTGACGGGTGGCCCGTTCTCCCGGCCGCCGTAACTGCTGCCGGGCGCGCGTGGTCCCAACAGTTCGCTGACCGTCACCATCCGGTAGCCGTTGGCCTTGAGCACCGGGATGAACTGATAGACCAGATCGACGGTGCTCGAGTAGGTGTTATGGAACAGCACCACCGAGCCCGGTTTGATGTAGGTCATCAGCATCGATCGCGTCGCCGCCGTGTTCGAGTCGTTGGCCCAATCGAAAGGGATGACGTCCCAAAGGATTTCGGCCAGACCGAATTGCCCGGCGGTCTGGCGCACCACCGGGTCGGACAAGCCGCCCGCGGGCCGGTACAACGTCGGCGTGTGGCCGGTCGCGGCGGTGATCGCGTCATTCGCCTTGGAGAACTGCGCGGCGATGTCCTCCCGCGGGATGGTGGTCATGTTGGGGTGTTCCCAGGTGTGGCTGCCGATTTCCATCCCCGCGTCGGCGATGCGTTTGGCCCCCGCCGGGTTGGCGGCCACCTTGTTGCCGATCAGAAAGAAGGTGGCCTTCGCGTCGTTGCCCTTGAGGATCTGCAGCAGCCGCTCGTCGAAGGGCCCGGGGCCGTCATCGAACGTCAGCGCGACGCATTTGACGACCGAGCAGGACAGGTCGTCGGCGCGCGTCACGTGACCGGTCAGCCCGCCGATCACCAGCACCGCGACGGCGGCGACGACACCGGCCAGCGTGCGCCCGTAGCGCCAGGCCAAGGTGTCGGGTCGTTTCGCCACGGTAAAAGCGTACTCACCGCGAGACTGCAACCATCGACACATATCGCGAGTGGAGCTGTCGTGGAATACAGCTTCACGGCGAAACCGCTCAGTGCGGCCCGGCGATCTCCTCGAGCATCTCGGTGACCAGCGCGGCGATCGGCGAGCGCTCGCTGCGCAACAGGGTGATGTGGGCGAACAGCGGGTGGCCCTTGAGCTTCTCGATCACCGCCGCGACCCCGTCGTGGCGGCCCACCCGCAGGTTGTCGCGCTGGGCGATGTCGTGGGTCAGGACCACCCGCGACCCGGTGCCCAGCCTGGACAGCACGGTCAGCAACACGTTGCGCTCCAGCGACTGCGCCTCGTCGACGATGACGAACGAGTCGTGCAGCGAACGTCCCCGGATGTGGGTCAGCGGCAGCACTTCGAGCATGCCGCGGGACAGCACTTCCTCGAGGACCGCCGGGCTGGCCAGCCCCTCGAGGGTGTCGAACACGGCCTGCGCCCACGGGCCCATCTTTTCGCTCTCGCTGCCGGGCAGGTATCCCAGCTCCTGGCCGCCGACGGCGTACAACGGGCGGAAGACCACCACCTTGCGCTGGGTCCGCCGCTCCAGCACGGCCTCCAGCCCGGCGCACAGCGCCAGCGCCGACTTGCCGGTGCCGGCCTTGCCGCCCAGCGACACGATGCCCACCGACTCGTCGAGCAGCAAGTCCAGCGCGACCCGCTGTTCGGCGGACCGCCCACGCAATCCGAACACCTCGCGGTCACCGCGGACCAGCTGAACGCGCTTGTCCGCGTTGACCCTGCCCAGCGCGTGAGAGCTGCCACCGAGCAGCCGAATACCGGTGTGGCAGGGCAGGTCTCGGGCTTCCGCCAGATCGATCTCGCCGTCGCTGAACAGGGCGTCGATATCCTCGGTGGCGGTTTCGATCTCCCGCATGCCCGACCAGCCGGAGGCCACGACGTCTTGGGCGTGGTATTCGTCGGCGGCCAGCCCCACCGCGGCGGCCTTGACCCGAAGCGGAATGTCCTTGCTGACCAACGTGACTCGTTTGCCTTCGGCGGCCAGGTTGGCGGCGCAACTCAGGATCCGGCAGTCGTTGTTGTCGTTGCGGAAGCCGGCGGGCAGCACCGCCGGGTCCGTGTGGTTGAGTTCGACGTGGAGCGTACCGCCTTGTGTCCCAACGGGAATGGGTTGATCCAGGCGCCCGTGCACAAGCCGAAGATCGTCGAACAGGCGCAACGCCTGGCGGGCGAACCATCCCAGCTCGTGGTGGTGGCGTTTGGCCTCCAGCTCGCTGATCACCACCAACGGAACAACCACCTCGTGTTCGGCGAACCGGCTGCACGCCCATGGGTCGGACAGCAGCACGGAAGTGTCGATCACGTAGGTCCGGATATCGGTCACGTAGCGCTCCTCGAGCGGGATGAGCCCGCGCGGACCCGCACAGGCATGTCGACGGGAACCGCAGCACCAGGACCGGGGCCGGTCCTTCCGTTGTGATGACGGGAGGTGCCGCCCTGGCAGCAGAGCATGACGCTGACCATCGGGAACGACGCTACTCCCGTGGTCGCGTGCCCGCTGTGCAGGCGCGCCGACATGACGAGCCGCGACGACCCCCCAAAGGGATCGGGGACGGGGACGCGGCTCAGCCGACGATGAATTGCCGCAGCGCGGGCTCGTCCGCGAGCCCCCATGCGGCGATGCGGTCGGAGATCGCCTGACGCAGCTGCTCCGGACCGAAAATGCCTGCCTTTTCGACGTTCTGCACCTTGTCGCGGTACGCGTCGATGTCGGCGCCGGGCACATCCAGGTCGGCCGCACGGGCGGCGATCGCCGCGATCGTCTCGTCGCGGGTGTATCCCAGGCAGTGCTCGACGAGGTTGGAGAAGAACAGTTCGTGCCGCCGCTCGTCGCGGGCGATCCGGTCGATCAGGCCGGCCAGGATGGGCTCCTCGAGCTTGGCGGCCAGGTTCTCGCAGAACACGGCGTGGGTGCGTTCGACGAACGCCATGTGCACCAGGGTCTCCACCTGCGAGTAGGTGTCGGCGCGGTAGCCCTTCATGACGTACTGGACGCGGGCCTCTTCGTTGGCGGTCGGGTCGACTTCGCGGGTCACCACCAGGTACTCGCGCAACGCGATGGCGTGCAGGTGCTCCTCGGCGGTCCACCGGCCCAGCCAGCGGCCCCAGTAGTCCTCGAGGATGAAGTGCTCGACCAGCTCGCGGTGGTGCGCGGCCAGGTTGTCCTTGAGCAGCAGCATGATCTCGCAGGCGTCGGTCAGCGGTCTCGGCAATGTCATCGACGACGGGTCCCAGTCGCGCCCACCGAGGAATGCGAAGTTCTCGCCCCGATCGAACGGCACGTAATCGTGGGCGAACCAGAGCTCTTCGGTGGACAGGTGGCGGTCGACGTTCGCTTCGACGACCGGCTCGAGTTCCAGGGTCAGCGCGTTAGCGACGGGTCTTTCGGCCATGAGATAACTGTAACCCGCGTACACAGGTTCATGAAATCGGCGGGGTCGTGTCGGAGCAAGTGGTGACGTTGGTCCTCGAACCCGACCAGACGGGCGTCAGCGACCGACCAGCGCCCAGTCTTCGAGGCCGTCGTACAGCGGGAACTCCTGCGCCAGCCGTGTCACGCGCTGGCGCAGCCCCGCCACGTCGGCCGAGCTGCCCGCGGCCAGGGCGGTGGCGATGACGTCGGCGACCTCGCTGAACTCGGCGTCGCCGAAGCCGCGGGTGGCCAGGGCGGGCGTGCCGATCCGCAGCCCCGACGTGACCATCGGCGGCCGCGGGTCGTTGGGCACGGCGTTGCGGTTGACGGTGATGCCGACCTCGTGCAGCAGGTCCTCGGCGGCTTGGCCGTCGAGCGGGGAGTTGCGCAGATCCACCAGCACCAGGTGCACGTCGGTGCCGCCGCTGACCACCGATACGCCTGCCTTGGCGACGTCGGCGGCCAACAGCCGGTCGGCGAGGATGCGCGCGCCCGACAGGGTGCGCTGCTGCCGCTCGACGAATTCGGGGGTGCTCGCGATCTTCAGCGCGACGGCCTTGCCCGCGATGACGTGCATCAGCGGTCCACCCTGCTGGCCGGGGAAGACCGCCGAGTTGATCGCCTTGGCGTACTCCTGCTTGCCGAGGATCATGCCCGAGCGGCCGCCGCCGAGCGTCTTGTGAATGGTCGTCGACACGATGTCGGCGTGCGGCACCGGCGAGGGGTGCAGGCCGGCCGCGACCAAGCCCGCGAAGTGCGCCATGTCCACCCAGAGCTTGGCGTCGACCTCGTCGGCGATCGAGGCGAACGCCGCGAAGTCGAGGATCCGCGGGTAGGCCGACCAACCGGCGATGATGACCTTGGGGCGAAATTCCAGCGCCTTGGCGCGCACCGCGTCCATGTCGACGAGATGCGTCGTCGGGTCGACGCCGTAGAAACCGTTCTCGTAGAGCTTGCCGGAGAAGTTCAGCTTCATGCCGTGCGTCAGGTGGCCGCCGTTGGCCAGGTCCAGACCCAGCAGCCGCTCCCCCGGCGTCATCAGCGCGTGCAGGACGGCGGCGTTGGCCTGGGCGCCCGAATGCGGCTGCACGTTGGCGAAGTCGGCGCCGAAGAGGGCCTTGGCCCGGTCGCGGGCGATGTTCTCCACGACGTCGACGTACTCGCAGCCGCCGTAGTAGCGGCGCCCCGGCAAGCCCTCGGCGTACTTGTTGGTCAGCACGCTGCCCTGGGCCTGCAGCACCGCGCGCGGGACGAAGTTCTCCGACGCGATCATTTCCAGCATGTCGCGCTGGCGGCCCAGCTCCTGGCCCAGCAGCCCGGCGATGTCGGGATCGACCTCGGCGAGCGGGACGGACATCACGGAGGTCGTGGCGCGGGCGTCAGGTGCAGCAGTCACGGCGCCAGTCTATCCAGCGCCGACTTTTCGCCAGCCCAGCCGTCGGGCTTTTCGGCGCTCCTGCAACACTTGCACTATGCCGCGGCTTAGCGAGCCGAGCCCTTATGTGGAGTTCGACCGAAAGCAATGGCGTGCGCTTCGTATGTCGACGCCGCTGGCCCTCACCGAGGAGGAACTGGTCGGCCTGCGCGGTCTGGGTGAACAGATCGACTTGCTCGAAGTCGAAGAGGTTTACCTGCCGCTGGCCCGGCTGATTCACCTGCAGGTCGCGGCGCGCCAGCGGTTGTTCGCCGCCACCGCCGAGTTCCTGGGTGAACCTCAGCAAAACCCGGACCGGCCGGTGCCGTTCATCATCGGGGTCGCCGGCAGCGTGGCGGTCGGCAAGTCGACGACCGCCCGTGTGCTGCAGGCGCTCTTGGCGCGCTGGGACCATCATCCCCGGGTGGACCTGGTGACCACCGACGGATTCCTGTACCCCAATGCCGAGCTGGACCGGCGAAACCTGATGCATCGCAAGGGGTTTCCGGAAAGCTACAACCGTCGGGCGCTGATGCGGTTCGTGACGTCGGTCAAGTCGGGCTCGGACTACGCGTGCGCGCCGGTGTATTCGCATTTGAAATACGACGTGATCCCCGGGGCCAAGCACGTGGTGCGGCATCCCGACATCCTGATACTCGAGGGCCTCAACGTTTTGCAGACCGGTCCGACCCTGATGGTGTCGGACCTGTTCGACTTCGGCGTCTATGTGGACGCGCGGATCGAGGACATCGAGCAGTGGTACATCTCGCGGTTTTTGGCCATGCGCAGCACGGCCTTCGCCGATCCCGAGTCGCACTTCCACCACTACGCGGCGCTCAACGACACCAAGGCCGTCGCCGCCGCCCGCGAGATCTGGCGCTCCATCAACCGGCCCAACCTGGTCGAGAACATCCTGCCCACCCGGCCACGCGCCACGCTGGTGCTGCGCAAGGACGCCGACCACTCGATCAACCGGCTGCGGCTGCGCAAGCTCTAGGCGCGACTACGCCGTCTCGAGGCCACGCACTCCCAGGTACTGGAGCGCGGCGAACGCGGCCGCGTAGGCGCCGCTGGCCAGCGTCAGCGCGGCCCCGGTGACGGTCAGCGGCAATGCCTCGGTTGCCACGATCGAGGACAGCGTGAAAAAGATGTTGGCCACGATCACGCCGATGCCGACACCGCGCACGTCCGGCATCGCCCCGAGGCTGAACACCACGAGGCCGTAGATCACTAAGAAGGCCCCCATGGCGTAATTCTCGAAGGACGTCAGGCCGGTCAGCGACGAGAGCGGGTCGGCGAGGAAGGCGATGACCAAGCCGAAGAGTCCCGTCAGGGTGGCGTCGGAGCGCACGGCGAAGCGCAACAGCGAGTCGGTCGCGTCGTAGAGCGGCCGCGTGGTGAGGCCGGATACACCAGAAACAAGCAACATGTGATTACTCCTCGCGATGGCGGTGTTGGCTATTGCCACGGATACAACGACGAGGTGGTTCACCCGGCTATTCCCGTTATTTTGTAAATATTTGACACGCGCCAGTCGGGCGGGATCAGCCGCCCCACGAGTCACAGGCGCAGCGGATTTACTTCCCGTAGCGGCGATGGCGCTGGCTGTAGTCGCGCAGCGCGCGCAGGAAGTCGACGCGGCGGAAGGCGGGCCAGTGCGCCTCGGTGAACCACATCTCCGAGTACGCGCTTTGCCACAGCAGGAAGCCGGAGAGCCGTTGCTCGCCCGAGGTGCGGATCACCAGGTCGGGATCGGGCTGACCGGAGGTGTAGAGATTTTCCGAGATCGCATCGACGGTGACGGTGTCGATCAGCTCTTCGGCGGTCGCGCCGTTGGCGAGTTCCTTGCTCAGCAGCGAACGCACCGCGTCGACGATCTCGCGGCGACCGCCGTAGCCGACGGCGACGTTGACGTGGAAGGGCGCCACGACCGGGGTGGACTCCACCGCCCCGCGCAGCCGGCGGGCCGGTTGCTCGCCGAGCAGCTCGAGGTCGCCGACGGTGCGCACGCTCCAGCGGTTGGCCGGCGCGCAGATCTCCTCGACGACGTCGGTGATGATCTCGATGAGCCCGGCCAGCTCGTCGGGATCGCGCTGCAGGTTCTCCGTGGAAAGCAGGTAGACGGTGGTCATTTCGATGCCGGCTTCCTGGCACCAGCGCAGCATCTCGGCGATCTTGGCCGCACCCATGCGGTAGCCATAGCTCACGTCGTCGTACCCCGCGTCGCGCGCCCAGCGCCTGTTCCCGTCGCACAGCACCGCGATGTGGCGGGGCAGTTCCGACTTGGAAGCGGTCAGGCCCTGCCGCAGCCGCATCTCGTAGATCCGATACAGCGGCTCTTTGAGTCGCCGCGGGATGATTTCCACGAACACACACCCTACTGCCAGGCGCAATGGATTCCGGGTTGCGATTTCGGCCGGTCATCCGAGCAGCCGGCCGAGAAGTCGACACTGCGCCGTAACCATCTCTGGCTACTCTGGCTCTTACACCCCGCCCATGGCACCGTGGCCACCGGCGTCCCCGTTGTAGAGACATTCCACAGGAGACATGAGCAGCCAGACCAGCACCGTCCCGCATCCTGAGCGCGAACCCGAGCCGATCGCCCCGGGCAACACCGTCGAGCGACTCGCCGAAGGGGCCGCCAATGTTTTGGGCAAACCCCGGATGCGCGGCTGGATCCACTTCTACTCGGCGTGGCTGGCGATCATCGCCGGCGCCACGCTGGTGTCGGTGTCGTGGGCGGCGTCCTCGCCCCGCGCCGGGCATTCGACGCTGATCTACGCCGCGTGCACGGTGGCGTTGTTCGCGGTCAGCGCGACCTATCACCGGGTGCACTGGAAATCGGACCTGGCCCGGATTCGCATGAAGCGGCTCGATCATTCGATGATCTTCATCTTCATCGCCGGCAGCTACACGCCGTTCGCGCGGCTGGTCATGCCGCAGGACACCGGCGTGGTGGTGCTGTGCATCGTGTGGGGCGGCGCGCTCGCGGGCATCGCGCTGAAGGTGTGCTGGCCGACGGCGCCGCGCTGGCTGGGTGTACCGCTCTATCTGCTGTTGGGCTGGGTGGCGATCTGGTACGCGCCGACGATTCTGCACCAGGCCGGGGTGGCCGCGATGGTGCTGCTGGCCGTGGGCGGTGTGTTCTACAGCGTCGGTGGCATTTTCTACGGTCTACGCTGGCCCGACCTGTGGCCGCGGACGTTCGGCTATCACGAGTTCTTCCACGCCTTCACCGCGATCGCGGCGATCCTGCATTACATCGCCATGTGGTTCGCCGTGTTCTACACGGAAGAACACGCGTGGCTGCTGGGAGCCTGATGGCCCGGCTAGCCCTGGTCGACGTCGTCGTCGGGTGACCAGTACGCCTTCATCGCCGCGATCTTCCCGCTGCCGTCGAAGACCATGACATCGATCGGCTCGATCACCATCCGGTGCTCGCCGGCGGTCACGGTCAGCCGGAACTGGAAGGCCGCCTCGTTGCCGGCCACGCGCAGCGTCTTCAGTTCGCATTCGCGCTGCAGGTTGTCGACCGCGGAGTAGAAGCCGTGGATCGCTTGGCGCCCGATGTGCACCTCGCCGCCGACGGGGTCCTCGACCGTGGCGTCGTCGGCGTACAGCTCGACCAAGTCGTCGGCGCTGCCCTTGGCGACCAGCTCGATGTAGCGGTGGACCGTGCTTCTGATCGCTTCGGTCTTGGCGGCATTCGGCATGGGAGGCAGGGTAACCCGGCTTCAGTGGTGATCGCCAGCGCGGCGCAGCCGGGCGCAGCGGGTCACCACCATCGACCCAGTGGTGATCGCCAGCGCGGCGCAGCCGGGCGCAGCGGGTCACCACCATCGACCCAGTGGTGATCGCCAGCGCGGCGCAGCCGGGCGCAGCGGGTCACCACCATCGGCTCAGCGGCTGGAAACAGCCAGGGCGGCGGCCAGTTCGGCCGCGGTGGTCACCGGCAGGTCGCAGACCTGGCCACGACACACGTAGGCGGCGTCGGCGCCGGCCACCCGGTCGCGGCCCGCCAGCAGCGCCGAGGAATCGACGTCCCCGCCCACGACGACCGCCCCGCCGGGCGCCAGCCGTCGCGCCTCGGCCAGCAGCGGCGACCACGACGGGTCGCAGGCCACCGCGATCTGCAGCGGCCCGCGGACCGCGGCCTCCGCCACGGCCAGCCAATGCCCGGCCGACCGCGGCGCACGCTCCAGCAGCACCGAGTGCGCGCGCAGCGCGTCGTCCGCCGCCCGCAGGTACCGCTCGGCGCGCTCCCCGTCGACCACGTGCGCCGCGGTCAGCAGGGCCTCGGTGATCGACGACGCGCCCGACGGGGTCGCCCCGTCCAGCGGGTCGGCGGGCCGCAGCATCAACCGCTCGGCATCGTCGGCGGTGTCGAACCAGCGGCCGGGCTGCTCACGATCGGCGAAGTGCGCCAACGCGGTGTCCAACAGATCGGTCGCCCTTGTCAGCCAGGCCGCCTCGCCCGTCAGCTGGTAGAGCGCCAGCAGCCCGGTGGACAGCATCGCGTGGTCCTCGAGGATGGCGGCGCTGTCGCCGACCACGCCGCCGAGGCTGGCGCGCCGCAGCCTGCCGTCGACCACGTGCAGGTCGAGCAGCGCCCGCGCGCAACGGCTTGCGGCGTGGACGAACTCGGGCTCGTCCAACGCCACGCCGGCCTCGGCCAAGGCGGTGATCGCCAGCCCGTTCCACGACGTGACGATCTTGTCGTCGCGGCCGGGCTGGATGCGGGCGCGCCGGGCGTTCAACAACGCGGCCCGCACGCGTTCGGCCCGCTGCGCATCCTCCGGATCGGCGGGGAGCTGCAGCACCGAGGCGCCGTGCTCGAAGGTGCCGGCCGGGGTGACCGCGAAAACCTGTGCGGCCCAACGACCGTCGTCGGGCCCGAGCGCGTCGTTCAGCTGTTCCGGCGTCCACACATAGGTCGAGCCCTCGCGGCCGTCGGCGTCGGCGTCCAGCGATGAGGTGAACATGGCACCATCGGCGAGGTCGTCGAGCAGGAACCGGGCGGTCTGGTCGGCGATTCGGCGCGCCAGCGGATCGCCGGTACGCCGGGCCCAGTGCGCGTAGGCGCGCAGCAGCAGCGCGTTGTCGTACAGCATCTTCTCGAAATGCGGTACCACCCAAGCGTTGTCGACGCTGTACCGGGCGAAGCCGCCGCCGAGCTGGTCGTAGATGCCGCCGCGGGCCATTGCGCTGCCCGCGCGCGACACCGCGTCGAGCGCCGCTGGCGATCCGGTGCGCTCGTAGTTGCGCAGCAGCGCCTCGAGCAGCGCCGAGGGCGGGAATTTGGGCGCACCGCCGAACCCGCCGTGCACGGTGTCCTCGTCCCCGAGCAGCGCGGCGACGGCGTGGTCACACAGGTCGGCCGCCACCGCGGGGCCGCCACGCGCGACACCGGAAGCCATCTTGCGCAGCTCGCCGGCGATATGGTCGGACGCCTCCTCGACCTCACCGCGACGCTCCCGCCATGTGGCCGAGACGGCCGAAAGAAGTTGCAGGAAGCTATCTTTCGGATAGTAGGTGCCGCAGAAGAAGGGCCGCCCGTCCGGCGTGAGGAAACAGGTCATCGGCCAGCCGCCCTGCCCGGTGAGCGCCACCGTGGCGTTCATGTACACCGCGTCGATGTCGGGCCGTTCCTCGCGGTCGACCTTGATGCAGACGAATCCCGCGTTCATCGCGGCGGCGACGTCGGCGTCCTCGAACGACTCGTGCGCCATGACGTGACACCAGTGACAGGCCGCGTAGCCGACCGACAGCAGGATCGGCACGTCGCGGGCGGCGGCGTCGGCCAGCGCCTCCGGTGTCCACTGCTGCCAGTGCACCGGATTGTCGGCGTGCTGCCGCAGATACGGGCTGGTGGCCAGCCCCAGGGTGTTCGCGGCGGACGAGTCAGCCTGGCTCATCGCCGGATCCCGGGGGTCGCGGCGACCCGTCCGCCCGATCCGGGGCCTGCCCGGCGCCCGGGTCGACCGCGTCGGTGCCCTCGTCCGCGGCCTGGTCCGGCTCGGGATGCTTGGGGTCGAACGACTCCGGCACCTTCTTCAGCTGCCGGTTCATCGAGCGCAGCAAGAACAGCGTGCTGATCAACAACAACACGACGATCAGCAGCCCGACCGGGCTGGCCTTGCCGAAGTCGGGCCCGGTGTGCTGCGGCGCGTTGTCGGCCTGCCAGCCGGCGGCGCTCGCGAGGAGGACGAGGTGATTCACGCGTCCGTCTCGATCCCGGCGAACAGGTCGTCCTCGGGCAGCCGGGCCGGGACCCGCGAGCGGGCCAACTCGAATTCCTCGGTGGGCCAAAGCCGTTGCTGCCATTCGATGGGCGCCGCGAAGAAGTCGTGGTCGGGGTCGATCTGCGTGGTGTGCGCCCGCAGCGCGTCGTCGCGCTGGCTGAAATAGGCCGAGCACTCGACGCGCGTGGTCACCCGGGATTCGAACGGGTCGTGCGCGGCGTCCCAGTGCTCGAGCCACTTCTTGAACGGCGGTTCGTGACCGTGCTTGAGGGCCTCGTCGTGCAGCAACTGCATCCGGGCCCGCAGAAAGCCGTGGTTGTAGTACAGCTTGGACACCGTCCACGGTTCACCGGCGTCCGGGAAGCGCCGATAATCGCCGGCCGCCTCGAAAGCGCCGACCGAAACCTGGTGGCAGCGAATGTGATCGGGATGGGGGTAGCCGCCGTTCTCGTCGTACGTGGTCATCACGTGCGGGCGGAACTCGCGTACGACGCGCACCAGCGCCTCGATCGACTCCTCCAGCGGTACCAGCGCGAAACACCCCTCGGGCAGCGGGGGCGGGGGGTCGCCCTTGGGCAGGCCGGAGTCGACGAAGCCGAGCCAGGTGTGCTCCACCCCGAGGATCTCCGCGGCCTTGGCCATCTCGTCGCGGCGGATTTCGGCGATGTGCCCGTGCACCTCGGGCAGATCCATCGCGGGGTTGAGGATGTCGCCGCGCTCACCGCCGGTCAACGTCACCACCAGCACCCGATGCCCCTCGTCGGCGTAGCGGGCCAGGGTGGCCGCGCCCTTGCTGGACTCGTCGTCGGGGTGGGCGTGCACCGCCATCAACCGCAATTCGCTCACGTGCTCCCTTGTCACCTCGGGTGGTCACCCGGTCTGACCCTATAATTCCAGTTCCACATCGTTGCATGCTGTCGGCCGGTGGCCGGCGGCCGACAACCAGGCATAACCAGCCATGACCGATACCCCCACTCCGCGTCCGGAGGCCCGCTACGGGCGTTCCCGGCTGTCGCGCATCCCCCGGCGATGGGTGATCGTCGCGCTGGGCGTGCTGGTCGTCGCGGCAGGCCTGGCCGTGGCCGCCGTCGGCTACCACCGCTTCGGCACCAGTGATGTCAAGGGGACGCTGGCCGGGTACCGGGTGATCGACGAGCAGACGGCGTCGATAACGATCAGCGTGACCCGATCGGATCCGTCGCGCCCGGTGGACTGCATCGTGCGGGTCCGCTCCGCCGACGGGAGCGAGACGGGACGACGTGAGCTGCTGGTCCCGCCGTCCGACGCGGCCACGGTGCAGGTGACGACGACGGTCAAATCCTCTCAGCCGCCGGCGGTGGCCGACATCTATGGCTGCGGCACCGATGTGCCCGCCTACCTGCGCCCGTCCTGACCGTCGCCATCGACGCCGAACAGCGAAGATGGAGTCATCAGTTGTTCGCGCGGTGGTAACATGGGTGAATGCACGGTTCCGATTGGGACCGTGTTGCTGCATTAGCGGCCGTCAGCAGATCGGCGCCGCAGCACACGGGGATGGACCCGCACGCTTTCGACGGCGGAGTTAACAGGACTTACGCGAACTCGCGGAACAACATACGAGGAGCACGACGAGATGACGGACACTTCGGTGACCTGGCTGACCCAGGAGTCGCATGACCGACTCAAGGCCGAGCTCGACCAGTTGATCGCGAATCGTCCGGTCATCGCCGCGGAGATCAACGACCGCCGCGAGGAGGGCGACCTGCGCGAAAACGGCGGCTACCACGCCGCCCGCGAAGAGCAGGGCCAGCAGGAGGCCCGGATTCGCCAGCTGCAGGATCTGCTCAACAACGCCAAGGTCGGCGAAGCGCCCAAGCAGTCCGGCGTCGCGCTGCCCGGTTCGGTGGTGAAGGTCTACTACAACGGCGACAAGTCCGACACCGAGACGTTCCTCATCGCCACCCGCCAGGAGGGCGTCAACGACGGCAAGCTCGAGGTGTACTCGCCGAATTCACCTTTGGGCGGCGCCCTGATCGACGCCAAGGTGGGCGAGACCCGCAGCTACGTGGTGCCCAACGGCAACACCGTCGAGGTCACGCTGGTCAGCGCGGAGCCGTACCACTCCTGATCGCTTTGCGCGAGGTGCGCTAGGCGAGGGCCTGCTGCAGATCGGCCACCAGGTCGGCGACGTCCTCGATGCCGACCGACAGCCGCACCAGGTCGTCGGGCACTTCCAATTGCGACCCGGCCGTCGACGCATGCGTCATCGCGCTGGGGTGCTCGATCAGCGACTCGACCCCGCCCAGCGATTCGGCCAGGATGAACACCTTGGTGTTGGCGCACAGATCCCCGGCGGCGTCCCGGCCGCCTTTCATGCGCACCGAGACCATGCCGCCGAACCCGCGCATCTGCCGCGCGGCGACCTCGTGCCCGGGGTGGCTGGGCAGGCCGGGGTAGAGCACCGCGCTCACCGCGCGATGGCCCGCAAGGAATTCCGCTACGGCCATGGCGTTTTCGCTGTGCCGCTGCATGCGCAGCACCAGGGTCTTCAGTCCGCGCATCGTCAGGTAGGCGTCGAACGGGCCGGGCACCGCGCCGGCCCCGTTCTGCAGGAAGCCGAACGCGTCGTCGAGTTCCTGGTCGTTGGTGACCAGCGCGCCGCCCACCACGTCGGAATGGCCGCCGATGTACTTGGTGGTGGAGTGCAGCACGATGTCTGCCCCCAGCGTCAGCGGCTGCTGCAGCGCGGGTGAGGCAAAGGTGTTGTCCACCAACACTTTCGCGGAATGCTGCTCGCCCAGCTCGGCGATGGCGGCGATATCGGCGATGGACAGCAACGGGTTGGTCGGGGTTTCCACCCAGATCATCCGGGTGCGCGGCGTGATCGCGGCGGCGACGGCGTCCAGCTCGTGCAGCGCGACGGGCGTGTAGTCGACGTTCCACTGGGTGAAGACCTTGTCGATCAGCCGGAACGTGCCGCCGTAGGCGTCATTCGGGATCACGACGTGGTCACCCGGCCGCAGCACTGTGCGAAGGGCGCAGTCGGTGGCGGCCATCCCCGAGGCGAAGGCCCGGCCGTAGCTGCCTTCCTCGACGGCGGCCAGCGCGGCCTCCAGCGCGGCGCGGGTCGGGTTGCCGGTGCGCGCGTATTCGAATCCGCCCCGCAATGCGCCGACGCCGTCCTGGGCGAAGGTGCTGCTGGCGTAGATCGGGGCGTTGACCGCTCCGGTCGCCGGGTCCGGCCGGTAGCCGGCGTGAATCGCTTTGGTGGCCAGCCCGGTGAACTCGGGGTGTGGGTTGCCGTCGTCGCTCATCGACGATCAGCCTAGGTGACCGGCGGCCTTTCGGTCCCGTCGATCGGCAGGCACACGGTCGTCATGATCTTGTCCGCCAGCGTCTGACGCTTCGAATCCCACAGCGGGAAAAGGAAACCGATGAAGCAGATGATCGCGTCGACGAAGTGCGCCAGCGCCCGCACCACGGACAGGCCGAAGCCCAGGGGTTGGCCGGTGATCTCGCTGACCACTTTGAATTTCATCACCGATTTGCCGACGCTCGACCCGGTCGTGCCCTGCTGGTAGCCGTAATTCCAGATCAGGTAGAACAGCCCGACGATCGACGCCAACCACTGCGCCACCATGCCCAGGGTCGAATTCTGGGTGGCGCAGTACTGGTTGACGGCGTACTGGGTGACGTCGGTGATGCAGGCCGTCTGCTGCGTGGCGAGCAGGATCGCGGTGCCGATGCCGTGCACGACGACGTACGGGAGGATGTCGATGACGAACGCCAGCGCGCGGGTGAGCCACGGCGTGTACTCCTGCGTCGGCAGGGTCCGGATCGCCGGTCCCGGCGGCGGCGGCGCGTAGCCCCCGGACGACGGCGGCGGTGGCGGGTAGGACCCGCCGGGTGGCGGTGGCGGCGGGGGGTAGGAACCGCCGCCGGGCGCCGACGGAGGCGGCGGGAACTCCTGACCGCCGGACGGCGGCTGCTGCCCACCGGATGGGCCGGGCGACGAGGGGGGCGGCGGGTAGGCGCCGCCGGTCGGCGGTTGATCGGTCATGGGCAACCTTCCACTGCGGAACAGCTGGACATCTCGCTGGATTAGCCGAATTACCGTACCTGAGCGTTTCACGGACGGGCGAGACGCGCATCACCCGCCGAGCGCGGCGAACTACCGGCGTCCGCTCAGTCCACGGGGCCCCTCGGAGAGGAAGCCCAGCAGGTCATAACGGGTGATCACGCCGACCGGTTTGCCCTCCTCGACCACCATCAACGCGTCCCAGTCCCGCAAGGCCGTGCCCGCCGCGCTGATCAGCTCACCCGCGCCGATCATCGGCAGCGGCGGGCTCATGTGCTGGGCGACCGCGTCGGCCAGTTTCGCCCGGCCCTCGAACACCGCCGACAGCAATTCGCGT
The DNA here is from genome assembly GCF_000277125.1 of Mycobacterium intracellulare ATCC 13950. Classification (NCBI taxonomy): domain Bacteria; kingdom Bacillati; phylum Actinomycetota; class Actinomycetes; order Mycobacteriales; family Mycobacteriaceae; genus Mycobacterium; species Mycobacterium intracellulare. The sequence continues at coordinate 1,103,876 of NC_016946.1, read as the reverse complement.
TCGGAGACGCTGCCGGCGACCTCCCCCGCCATCACCGGCGGCTCGGCGCCGACCACCGGCATCTGGGACACCCCGTACTCGCGCAGGATGCCGATGGCGTCGCGCACCGTCTCCGACGGGTGGGTGTGCACCAGGTCGGGCAGCGCACCGGACTTGCGGCGCAACACGTCGCCGACCCTGGACTGCTCGGTGGACCCGTCGAGCCGGCTGCGCAGGAACCCGTACGACGACATCCAGGCGTCGTTGAAGATCTTCGACATGTAGCCCCGGCCGCCGTCGGGCAGCAGGACCACGACGAGCGCGTCGGGTCCGGCTTGCTCGGCGACGCGCAGCGCGGCGACCACCGCCATCCCGCACGACCCGCCGACCAGCATCGCCTCCTCGCGGGCCAGGCGCCGGGTCATGTCGAACGAGTCGGAGTCGGACACCGCGATGATCTCGTCGGGCACCGTGCGGTCATAGGCCTGCGGCCAGAAGTCCTCGCCGACGCCCTCCACCAGATAGGGCCGGCCGGTGCCGCCCGAATACACCGAGCCCTCGGGGTCGGCGCCGATGATGCGCACGGCCCCGTTCGATATCTCCTTGAGGTAGCGGCCGGCGCCGGTGATCGTGCCGCCGGTGCCGATGCCGGCGACGAAGTGGGTGACCTTGCCGTCGGTGTCGGCCCAGATCTCCGGGCCGGTGGTGGCGTAGTGGCTGGCCGGGCCTTCCGGGTTGGCGTACTGGTCCGGTTTCCACGCGCCCTCGATTTCGGTGACCAGCCGGTCGGAGACGCTGTAGTAGCTGTCCGGGTGGTCGGGGGGCACGGCCGTCGGGCACACGACCACCTCGGCGCCGTACGCGATCAGCACGTTGCGCTTGTCCTCGCTGACCTTGTCCGGGCAGACGAACACACACTTGTACCCGCGGTGCTGGGCGACCAACGCCAGCCCGACGCCGGTGTTGCCCGACGTGGGTTCGACGATCGTGCCGCCGGGCCGCAGCTGTCCGCTGGCTTCGGCGGCGTCGATCATCTTGACCGCGATCCGGTCCTTCGAGCTGCCGCCGGGGTTGAGGTATTCGACCTTGGCCGCCACGATGCCGGCACCGTCGGGAACGACGGAGTTCAGGCGCACCAGCGGCGTGCCGCCGATGAGGTCACTGATGTGCTGCGCGATCCGCATGCGTCACATCGTCTCAGGCGGTTTCGGGCGGCGCGCTACTCGGTGGCCTCGCGGATGTAGTCGCCGATCTGGCGCAGCGAGCGCACGGCCTCCGGCACCATCGGCGCGGCCAGCTGGAAGTCGTGGATCTGGCCGGGCCACACCCGCACCTCGGCCGGGGTGCCGACTGCGGCCAGCCGGCTCGCCGCCAACCGCGCGTCGTGCAGCAACACCTCGGAGCCCGAGACGTGAATCAGGGTGCGCGGCAGGCCCGGCTTGATGTGTTCCAGCGGCTCGTAGATCTCCTCGGCTTTGCCGTCGACCTTGTTCTTTCCGGCCGCGGCGGCAACCAGCTCGGCGAGGGCGTCGAACGCCCCGGCGGAGAACATCGCGTCGGTGTCGATGTTGGGGTGGGCCTGCTTGGGTTCCTTCGCCAGCTGCAGCAGCGGCGAGATCGCCACGAGCGCCGCGGGCTCCTCGCCTTCCTCCTGCAGGCGTTGCGCGAGCGTGAGCGCCAGGTAGCCGCCCGCGGAATCGCCCGCCAGCACGATCTGGTCGGGTTGGTAGCCGCGCAGCCGCAGCCATCGGTAGGCGTCGTGACAATCCTCGATCGCCATGCCCACCGAATTCTTGGGCAGCAGACGGTAATTGACCACCAAGATGGGCGCGTCGGCGAACTTGGAGAGGGCTTCGACGAGCCGGCCGTGCGAGTTTGCCCCGCAGGTCAAAAACGCGCCGCCGTGGAGGTAGACGACCACGCGGCGGCTGCCGTCGGCGGGAAGCACGCCGGGCGCGCGCACCAGCTGCGCCGAGGCGTGCGGCAACTTCACCGTCTCGCGGACGGTGGCCGACGCCGGGATCAGCACCCGGGCGGTGAGGTCGATGAGGCCCCACGGCCACGGCAGGTTGGGGACGTGGCTGCCGACGGTCAGAATCGGTCGGATCGTCAGCCGTGACGTCAGGTTGGCCAATCGCGCAGCAACGCTGGGGCCGGATTCGAGGACCTCGACGGGCGCGCCGTCGCTGATCGCGAACTTGCGCGTCTGGGCGCGCCGGGCTTTGAGGACATCATGGGCACGAACGGTGGCCTCAGGCGACCCCGATACCTTGCTAGGTGCGGTCATGCTCAACACTTCCTACGCCGTTGTAGTGCGATACAGCATGTGACGAGGCTGTTGAGCGTCTGGTTCGACCGTTTGCCAAAGCGCTCAGCCATCCCCTTGTTCTCAGCTTGACAGCCATCGCTTAGTGCAACGTATGAAATCTCTGAGTTGATACCAGTTTTGCTTCGCACCGTGATCAGTTCGTTTTTTCCCACCGGCCGCGCAAACTCCGCAGCGGCCCTAAACTTGAGTGCGTGACCATTCGGGTGCCACGCCGGTCGGCGATCGCCCTGGCCACAGCGGGCGCGCTGGCCTCGACAGGAACCGCCTACCTGGGGGCACGCAGTCTGTTGGTCGGCCAGGCGTCCCACGCGCGCACCGTCATCCCCAAGGCATGGGACATCCCGCCCCGCGCCGACGGCGTGTACACGCGCGGCGGTGGGCCCGTGGAGCGGTGGCGCCGCGGGATGGCGGCCGACCTGCACCTGATGATCTTCGGCGATTCGACCGCCGCCGGATACGGATGCATGAGTGCCGACGAGGTGCCGGGGGTGCGGATCGCGCGCGGCCTGGCCGAGCAGACCGGCAAGCGAATCCGGCTGAGCACCAAGGCCATTGTGGGCGCCACCTCGAAGGGCTTGTGCGGCCAAGTCGACGCCATGTTCGTGGCGGGCCCCCCGCCGGACGTGGCGGTGGTCATGGTCGGCGCGAACGACGTCACCGCGCTCAACGGGGTGAGCCAGTCGGCGCAACGGCTGGGGTTGGTCGTCCGCAGGCTGCGCGCCCGGGGCGCCGTGGTGATCGTCGGCACCTGCCCGGATCTGGGCTTCATCAGCGCGATTCCGCAGCCGCTGCGGTCGCTCGCGCACGAGCGTTGCCTGCAACTCGCCCGCGCCCAGACCGCGGCGGTCCGCTCGGCCGGCGGCGTGCCGGTTCCGCTGGCGCAGCTGATGGCGCCGCAGTTCCGGGCCACGCCCGACGCGATGTTCTCCGCCGACGGCTACCACCCGTCGGCGCCCGCCTATGCGCTGGCCGCCGACGCGCTGCTGCTGGCCCTGTGCGACGCGCTGGGCGAGAAGGTGGAGCGCCCGCCGCTGAGTCCACCGGTGCCGCCGGCGGAGCCGGTCCTGGGGCAGCGCCACACGCGGGCCAGCGTGATGTCGCGGCTGTGGCGGCGCCCGGCACCCGGACCTGCCCCGTCTTCGTGCCCCGAGGTTGGCAGCGACTAGATTTGTCTTCGCCCGTCGGCGTGGGCCCACCGCCCGATGATGAAGCGAGCCAGCCCCATCTGTGGGATCTGCAGGGATCTGAAGGGAACCACCATGCCTGAAGCCGTCATTGTCTCAACTGCTCGCTCGCCGATCGGCCGCGCGATGAAGGGGTCGCTGGTCAACATGCGCCCCGACGACCTGACCGTTCAGATCGTGAAGGCCGCGCTGGACAAGGTGCCCGCCCTGAACCCGCACCAGATCGACGACCTGATCCTGGGCTGCGGGCAGCCCGCCGGCGAATCCGGATACAACCTGGCGCGAGTCATCGCCGTCGAACTCGGCTTCGACTTCCTGCCGGGCACCACCGTCAACCGGTACTGCTCGTCGTCGCTGCAGACCTCCCGGATGGCGTTCCACGCGATCAAGGCCGGTGAGGGCGACGCGTTCATCTCGGCGGGTGTGGAAACCGTGTCGCGGTTCGCCAAGGGCAGCGCCGACTCGTGGCCGGACACCAAGAACTCGCTGTTCGGTGAGGCTCAGGAGCGCTCGGCCGCCGCGGCCGAAGGTGCCGACGAGTGGCACGATCCCCGCGCCGACGGCAACCTGCCCGACGTGTACATCGCGATGGGGCAGACCGCCGAGAACGTCGCCTTGCTGACCGGCATCAGCCGCGAAGACCAGGACCACTGGGGAGTGCGCAGCCAGAACCGCGCCGAGGAGGCGATCAAGAGCGGGTTCTTCGAGCGGGAGATCACCCCGGTGACCCTGCCCGACGGCACCACGGTGAGCACCGACGACGGCCCCCGCCCCGGCACCACCTACGAGAAGATCAGCCAGCTCAAGCCGGTGTTCCGGCCCAACGGCACGGTGACCGCGGGCAACGCGTGCCCGCTGAACGACGGCGCGGCCGCGGTGGTGATCACCAGCGACACCAAGGCCAAGGAGCTCGGCCTGACGCCGCTGGCGCGGATCGTGTCCACCGGGGTCAGCGGCCTCTCCCCGGAGATCATGGGCCTGGGCCCGATCGAGGCGACCAAGAAGGCGCTGGCGCGGGCCAAGCTGTCGGTCAGCGACATCGACCTGTTCGAGATCAACGAGGCGTTCGCCGTCCAGGTGCTGGGCTCGGCCCGCGAGCTGGGCATCGACGAGGACAAGCTGAACGTGTCCGGCGGGGCGATCGCGCTGGGCCACCCGTTCGGCATGACCGGTGCCCGCATCGCCACCACGCTGCTCAACAACCTGCAGACGCACGACAAGACGTTCGGCCTGGAGACCATGTGCGTCGGCGGCGGGCAGGGCATGGCGATGGTGATCGAGCGGCTCAGCTGAGCCGCTCGTCGTTGGGTGCGTCCCGGCTTTGCGTGTGAAACCCGGGCTTTGAGTGTGAAGCCTGGGCGGCGACACGCCGGGCGGTTTCAAGGTTTGGTTGCAACAGTGGTTCCTGTCGGAGTTGACAGTAGCCGGTTGAGGACCTGGGCGGGGCTGTCCCAACCGAAGCGTTTACGTGGGCGTTCGTTGAGTTCGGCGGCAACCTCGGCGAGGTAGTCCACCGAGTGCACGGATAAGTCGGTGCCTTTCGGGAAGTATTGGCGCAGAAGGCCATTGGTGTTCTCGTTGCTGCCACGCTGCCAGGGTGAGTGCGGATCGCAGAAGTAGATGTCGATGCCGGCGTCGATACTGATGCGGGCATGGCGCAGCATCTCGTGGCCTTGATCCCAGGTCAGCGAGCGGCGCAGCGCTTCAGGCAGGGTTTTGATGGTGGTGATCATCGCCTCAGCCACCGTGTCGGGATCGCGCCGGGCGGGCAGGTGCAGCAGTTGCACGAATCCGGTGGAGCGTTCCACCAGGGTGCCGATCTGGGAATGCTGGTTTTTGCCCAGGATCAGATCGCCCTCCCAGTGCCCGGGCACCGCGCGGTCAGCAGCCTCGGCGGGCCGCTCGCTGATGTTGACCATGCCCGGGATGCGGCCACAGCCAGTGCGGGCGCCGACCCTGGCACGTGGCTTGCGTAAGGCCCGCCCGGTCCGCAAACACTTGGTCAACTCGCGGCGCAGTTCCCCGCGTCCTTGCACGTAGAGCGCCTTGTAGATGGTTTCGTGGGACACCTGCATCTCCGGGCGATCGGGATAAGTCTTGGCCAACACCGAAGCGATCTGCTCGGGGCTGTACTTCTTGGCTAACCACGCTTGCACCTCGGTGCGCAAGACCGGGCAGCGACCCAGCTTGCCGGTCTTAGGCCGGCGCGCTCGCTGCTCACTGCGCAGCTGAGCAATCCGCGCCGAATAGCCTGATTTCGCGTCCCAGCCGGCCCGGCGGGCTCCGAAGCGATACCGGGCGCGATACCGGCCCACATACCCTCGCATCACGCCGTTGTGGGCGATCTCGCGCATGATCGTCGAAGGGGCCCGGCCCAACCGACGTGCCATCGAGCGGATCGACTCGCCTTGAGCCGCGCCGATCATGATCTGTTCGCGCTCATCCGCAGACAGCCGCGGCCGTTTCTGCCCCTCAGGGACAACCCATCGTGGATTCACGCCACCAAATCTGCGAAACCACTTGCTCCCGCACGTCGCCGACACGCCGACCGCACCCCCGGCATCCTCCGACGACAACCCCGCCGCGATCAATTCCCAATACCGACGCTGCACCGCCAACAGCTGAGGCTCACCCGTCATCAACACCCCTAACTACGAAGTGTTGCAATCACCCCTTGAGCCCAAGCCGAGCCAGCGCACCGCTGGTTCACTCTCGACGCCGGCGCTTCACACTCAACGGCAGTGCACGAGGACCGCAGACAAAAAACCGGCACGCCCATCGGCGTGCCGGTTTTCGTGTGGCAGAGCTAATCGTTTTGTAGATAGCTGAGCAGGCGCAGGATCTCGATGTACAGCCAGACCAGCGTCACGGTCAGGCCCAGCGCGATGCCCCATGCCGCCTTCTCCGGCGCACCGGCGCGGACCATCTGGTCGGCCGCGTCGAAGTCGATCAGGAAGCTGAACGCCGCGATGCCGATGCACACCAGCGAGAAGATGATCGCGAGTGGGCCGCCGCTGCGCAGGCCCAGGCCCGCGCCGCCGCCGACACCGAACATGGCCAGCACGAAGTTGCCGAGCATCAGGGCCAGCACGCCGAACAGGGCGGCGACCACCATGCGGGTGAACTTGGGCGTGACCCGGATGGCGCCGGTCTTGTAGACGACCAGCATGCCGAAGAACACCCCGAAGGTGCCCATGACGGCCTCCCCGATCAACACGCCGGCGTTGGCGTTCGACACCGAGAAGTGGGCGAAGACGAACGAAAGCGCTCCCAGGAACAGACCCTCGAGTACGGCGTAGCTGAGCACGATCGCCGGGCTGTCCTGCTTGCGACCGAAGGTCGCGACCAGCACCAGGCCCAGGCCGCCGAGCGCGCCGATCAGGGTCAGCGGCATCGCCAGCGCGAGGTTCGAGACCACCAAGAAGTAGGAGACGACGGCGGAGGCCGCCAGCACGGCCAGCGTGATGCCGGTCTTGGTGACGACGTCGTCGATGGTCAGGGGGCGCGAAGGCCGGGCCTCCTGGTACGGGGCCTGGTAGGGAGCCGCATAGGGGTCGGCCTGGTAGCCCTGCATCGGGGCCGCGCCAGTGCCGAATTGCGCGTATCCGCCCCTCTGCTTAGGCAGCGAACGAAATACCGGGTTGCTTGTCTCCCGCACCGTCGGATCCTCTCTTGTTGGCTTCGAGCTGTGCGAACACCATCTCAACGATCAGCGGTCCACCCAGGTTCCCAGCCGAGCTGGGCATTTTGCGGAGTTCTCGAGCCTTGGAAGGCTTAAGCCGTTGTCGTCGCGTTAAACATAACCCTTACCCGCGCATACCGCGCCGGTCGTGACGATCTAGATTTCTTCCTCGAGGCTGGACCGGCGCGAGGGAGGCTAAGGCGTGACCGACGGATCCGATGAGGTTCTCACCGAGGTTGACGGAAGCGTCGGCTTGATCACGCTCAACCGGCCCAAGGCGATCAACTCGCTGAACCAACGGATGGTGGACGATCTGACCGCCATCCTCACCGGCTGGGCCGGCGACGAGGCGGTGCGCGCGGTGGTGCTCTCCGGCGCCGGTGAACGCGGACTGTGCGCGGGCGGCGACGTGGTCTCGATCTACCACAGCGCGCGCAAGGACGGGGCGGAGGCGCGACGCTTCTGGCGCGACGAATATCTGCTCAACGCCCAGATCGCCGACTTCGCCAAGCCATACGTCGCGGTGATGGACGGCATCGTGATGGGTGGCGGTGTGGGCGTCAGCGCGCACGCGAACACCCGGGTGGTGACCGACACCTCCAAGATCGCCATGCCCGAGGTCGGAATCGGCTTCATCCCCGACGTCGGCGGGGTTTACCTGCTGTCGCGCGCGCCCGGCGGCCTGGGCCTGCACGCCGCGCTGACCGGGGCGCCGTTCTCGGGAGCCGACGCCATCGCCATGGGCTTCGCCGACCACTACGTGCCGCACGCCGACATCGAGGCGTTCCGTCGGGCGATCGTCGGGGACGGAGTCGAGAACGCGCTCGCCAAATACACCGTCGAACCGCCACCGAGTGAACTTGCCGCACAACGCGATTGGATCGACGACTGCTTCGCGCGCGACACGGTCGAGGACATCGTCGCGGCCCTCGCGGGCCACGGCGCGGGCCCGGCGAACGACGCCGCCAACCTGATCGCCACCCGCTCCCCCATCGCGTTGTCGGTGACGCTGGAGGCGGTACGCCGCGCGGCCGAATTGGAAACGCTCAAAGACGTTCTCGTTCAGGACTATCGGGTGTCCTCGGCGTCGCTGCGCTCACACGACCTGGTCGAGGGAATTCGCGCGCAGCTGATCGACAAGGATCGCAATCCCAAGTGGTCGCCGGCGCAGCTGGCCGCCGTCACGGCGGCCGATGTCGAGGCGTATTTCACCCCGGTCGACGACGACCTGAGTTTCTAGAAAGGCGGCCCAGATGACAGACACGCAGTACGAGACCATCCTCGTCGAGCGCGAGGAGCGCGTCGGCATCATCACCCTGAACCGGCCGAAGGCCCTCAACGCGCTGAACACCCAGGTGATGAACGAGGTCACCAGTGCGGCAGCGGATTTCGACGACGACCCCGGCATCGGCGCGATCATCATCACCGGCTCGGCCAAAGCGTTCGCCGCCGGCGCCGACATCAAGGAGATGGCCGAGCTGACGTTCGCCGACGCCTTCGGCGCCGACTTCTTCGCCCCCTGGGGCAGACTCGCCGAGGTCCGCACCCCGACGATCGCCGCGGTGGCCGGGCACGCGCTCGGTGGCGGCTGCGAGCTGGCCATGATGTGCGACGTGCTGATCGCCGCCGACACAGCGAAATTCGGCCAGCCCGAGATCAAACTCGGTGTGCTGCCCGGCATGGGCGGCTCGCAGCGCCTGACCCGCGCCATCGGCAAGGCCAAGGCCATGGACCTCATCCTGACCGGGCGCACCATCGACGCCGCGGAGGCCGAACGGAGCGGGCTGGTTTCGCGCGTGGTGCCCGCCGACGACCTACTGACCGAGGCGAAGAAAGTCGCGACCACCATTTCCCAGATGTCGCGGTCGGCGTCGCGGATGGCCAAAGAGGCCGTCAACCGCGCGTTCGAATCCACGCTGGCCGAGGGGCTGCTCTACGAACGCCGGCTGTTCCACTCCACTTTCGCGACCGAGGACCAATCCGAGGGGATGGCGGCCTTCGTCGAGAAGCGCGCGCCGAACTTCACCCACCGCTAGGACGCACCATGAGCGAACCCGGCTCCGCGACCAACGTCGACACCGGCGACAAGCCGGCGGACGACGTCGAGGAATCCGCGGTCGCCGTTTCACAGGCCCCGCCCGCCCCGCGGGCCGGGCGCGCCGCCCCCACTCTGCCGTGGACCGAAAAGCCTTGGTGGGTGCGGCATTACACATTCACCGGCACCACGGTCGGCCTGGTCTTCATCTGGCTTTCGCTGACGCCCTCGCTGCTGCCGCGCGGCCCGTTGTTCCAGGGACTCGTCAGCGGGCTCTCCGGCGCCATCGGCTATGGGCTGGGCGTCTTTTCGGTCTGGTTGGTGCGGTTCATGCGGGAAAAGGATCACAGCCCGCCGCCGCCACGCTGGGCCTGGAAGGTGCTGATCCCGATCGGTGTGGTCGGCCAGGTACTGATGGCGATCTGGTTCCACGTGTGGCAGGACGACGTGCGCGACCTGATGGGCGTGCCACATTTGGAGTGGTACGACTACCCGCTATCGGGAGTCCTCTCGCTGGTGGTGCTGTTCACGGTGGTCGAAATCGGCCAGTTCACCCGCTGGTTGGTCCGCTTCCTGGTCGGTCAGGTCGACCGGTTCGTGCCGTTTCGGCTCTCGGCGACCATCGTGGTCGTCACGCTGGCGGTCCTGACCGTCACCGTGCTCAACGGCGTCGTGCTCAAGTTCGCCATGCGCACCATGAACGACACCTTCGCCTCGGCCAACAACGAGATGAACCCCGACAGCGCGCCGCCGAAGACCGCGCTGCGCTCCGGCGGACCGGAGTCGCTGGTGTCGTGGGAATCCCTTGGCCACCAAGGGCGCGTCTTCGTCGAGGGCGGTCCCAAGGTCGGCGATCTGACCGCGTTCAACGGCGCCCCTGCGACCGAACCGATACGGGCCTATGCGGGGCTGAACTCCGCCGACGGCATCACCGCGACCGCCGAACTCGCCGCGCGCGAGCTGCAGCGCACGGGCGGGCTGCGGCGCGCGGTCGTCGCGGTCGCGACCACCACCGGCACCGGCTGGATCAACGAGGCGGAGGCCACCGCCCTCGAGTACATGTACAACGGCAACACCGCGATCGTCAGCATGCAGTATTCGTTCCTGCCGAGCTGGCTGTCGTTTCTGGTGGACAAGGAGAACGCCCGGCACGCCGGCCAGGCGCTGTTCGAGGCCGTCGACCGGCTGATCCGCCAGATGCCGGAAGCCCAACGCCCCAAGCTGGTCGTGTTCGGTGAGAGCCTCGGCTCGTTCGGCGGCGAGGCGTCGTTCATGAGCCTGAACAACGTGCTCGCCCGCACCGACGGCGCCCTGTTCAGCGGGCCGACGTTCCAGAACACCATCTGGACCGACCTCACCACGACACGCGACCCCGGGTCCCCCGAATGGCTGCCGATCTACGACGACGGCCGCTACGTCCGCTTCGTGGCCCGCGCGGGCAACCTGGCGCGCCCGAAGGATCCGTGGGATCACCCGCGGGTGGTCTATCTGCAGCACGCCTCGGACCCGATCGCCTGGTGGACCCCGGACCTGGTGTTCAGCAAGCCCGACTGGTTGCGGGAGCGGCGCGGCTATGACGTGTTGCCGCAGACGCGCTGGATCCCGGTCGTCACCTTCCTTCAGGTGTCGGCGGACATGGCCGTCGCGGTGGACGTCCCCGACGGGCACGGTCACCGTTACGTCGCCGACGTCGCCGACGGCTGGGCGGCGGTGATGTCGCCGCCCGGGTGGACACCGGAGAAGACGGCCCGGCTGCGGCCGCTCCTGCACGCCGAAGGCTAGCCGGGTGGGCCGGGAACCGGTGTCCCCGTCTGGGATTCAGAAGCGGCGCGGTAGACGCCAGGGCGAGCCGGTATCGCGCGACGCGGTCCTTCGCGCGGCGAAGCGGCAGTTCGCCGCCCATGGCTACGACAAGACGACGCTGCGCGCGATCGCCGACGATGCGCGAGTTGATCCTTCGATGGTTCTCTATCTCTTCGGCTCGAAGGCGGCATTGTTTCGCGAATCGCTGAAGCTGGTGCTGCCCGCTGACCTGCTGACGACCGAGATCGCACGCAACGACGACGATCTGGGCTGCCGCGTAGTGCGCGCCTACCTGGGTATCTGGGAGCAGCCCGACACGGCCTCGAGCATGGCGTCGATGGTGCGGTCGGCGACGTCGAACGGCGACGCCAACGACGCGTTTCGCGGATTCCTGCACGACTACCTGCTCACCGCGGTGGCCAGCGCTTTGGGCGGTGGAGATGAGGCGCGGCTGCGCGCAACGCTGGCCGCGACCAACCTCGTCGGCACCGGAATGCTGCGCTACGTCATGCGGGTGCCTCCGCTGTCGTCGCTCGGGGTCGACGAGGTGGTCGGGTTGGTGGGGCCGGCGGTGCATCGGTTCTTGACCGCACCCGCCGACGAGCTGGGGCTGGACCCGACGTCGCAATCAGCCGACGGTTAGCGATTAATTCAATCGTTATTGAAATTTGCTCGTAGCCCCGCTAGAGTTCTGCGCCGGGGGGCCGACGAACGGAGTCCTCATGTCACGTCTAGCCGCGAAACTCGTCGTTGCGGCGGTCCTCGCACTCACCGCCGTCACCGCGGCCGCGTGCGTTCCCAGTGCCGAATCACCCGTCGGGGTTGCAGTTAACTAGCGGCCGGCTAGATCCAGCGGCGGGCGCCCGCGGCCGCGTCGGCCAACGGGGCGCCGGACGCACCGCCGGCCAGCTGGGTGAGCACGCCCGCGCCGGCCAACGCGTGATACCCGCCGATGACGTCGGTGGCGCGGTGCAGGCCGATGTCCAGCAGCGCGGCCGCAGCCAGGCTGGACGTGTAGCCCTCCGAGCACAGGATCACCCATTCGACGTCGTCGCCGACGGCTTCGGGCAGTTTGGCGTCGCTGGTGGGGTCGCAGCGCCACTCCAGGACGTTGCGTTCGATCACCAGCGCCCCGGGCACCTCCCCCTCGCGGAACCGCTGGGCCTGGGGGCGGATGTCGACGAGCACCGCGCCGCGCCGCAGCGCGTCGGGCACTTCGGTGGCGGGCAGGCGGCGATACCGGCGCCGGGCGGACCTCAAGACGACGTCGATGCGGCTCACGGCGATCCTTCCGGCTGGTCGGTCAGTTCGGTGCGTTGCCGGCGCAACGTGTTGCGGTCGGTGATGTCGTAGTACGACATGGCGGTCAGGGGCGGCGAGTACGCGTGCACGCTCAGGGTCGGCTGCGCCGGCCCGGCGCTCGCACCCGGCAACCCCGTGACCGGCACGGTGACCGGCCGCGGCGCCCAGACAACGTCGTGCACCCAGCCCAGCGGGAACCCGGCCTGGTCGCCGGCGTCGAGCCGACGGCGCCGCAAAGCCCTTCCGTCCCAACGGTATTCATTGAGCGAGCCGGAAACGACGGTCAACGCACCCAGCGACCCGCCGTGGTCGTGCAGCTCGGTCGGATGGCCGGGCACCCAGCTGATCAGCCAGACGTCGAGCTCCTCGTCGCCGTGGATGCGGGTGAACCAGCGCTGCGACTCCGGGATGCCGCCCTCGGGCAGCAGGTGGTCGCAGCGCCCGCTGAGCACGTCGTCGGCGGCCTGGTCGGTCGCGTGCAACAGGTCTGGCACCCGCAGCGGGGTCGGGCCCGCGGACGGGGACGAAAGGGTTCGTGGGTGCGTGACCGCGGCGGTGACGGGCGCTGCCCCGGCAAGGGACAAAGTCATGGGGGGAACTCCAGAGCGAAAGAGGATCGAACGGGCGGCGGCGTGTTACGGCCGACAACACTCGCAAAATCCGAAGCGCTCCATCACGGCAGCCAGTGTTGCATAGATTGAGACCGTGCGCTGGCGCGGTGGTCGACCCCGGCGGCGGGGCGCGGCGGTTGCCGCGGCCCTTGTAGTGGGCGTCCTGCTGGCGGTCGCGGGCTGCTCGCAGGGCGGCCAGCACGGCGCACCGGCCCCCTCGTCGGCGCCGCAATCGGACAGCGCCGGCGGCCCGGGCTCGGTGCCGGCGGGCGCCATCGGCGTGTCCCCCGGCGGCGTGACCACCAGGGTCGACGTCCCCGCACACTCAACCGAGGAGGAGTACTACCAGGCCTGTCACGCCGCAAAAGTGTGGATGGATGGCCAGCCCAGGACCGGCGCGTCGCTGTTCGAGCCCTATCTGGCCATGCTGCAGGCGTCGCCGTCGGGCACGGCGGGCAGCTGGAACGCCCCCTGGTCGAAGCTGACCCCGGCCCGGCAGGCCGCCGTGATCGTCGCCGCGCGGGCGGCGGCCAACGACGAGTGCGGGTAGCGCCGCGCGCCGGCGCCCTCCCCCGCGGAGTAATTACGATCACGGCTGAAAAAAGTCCGCGCGCGGCCCGCTGAGGACCCCCGCCGCGCAAAATGGTGGGGTGCCTGACGAACTTCCGCGTCGCTCGGCACCGACTCGGGTGGCACTGGCGCTCGGCAGCGGTGGCGCCCGCGGCTACGCGCACATCGGGGTGATCGAGGCGCTGCGCGAACGCGGTTATGACATCGTCGGCATCTCCGGCTCGTCGATGGGCGCGCTGGTCGGCGGCCTGCACGCGGCCGGGCGGCTCGACGAGTTCTCCGAGTGGGCGAAGTCCCTGACCCAGCGCACCATCCTGCGGCTGCTGGACCCGTCGATCAGCGCGGCCGGCGTGATGCGAGCCGGAAAGATCCTGGACGCGGTGCGCGACATCCTGGGTCCGGTCGCCATCGAAGACTTGCGGATCCCGTACACCGCGGTGGCGACCGACCTGCTGGCGGGAAAGTCGGTGTGGTTTCAGCGCGGCCCACTCGACGAGGCGATCCGGGCGTCGATCGCCATCCCGGGGGTGATCGCGCCGCACGCGGTCGACGGGCGGCTGTTGGCCGACGGCGGCATCCTGGACCCGCTGCCGATGGCCCCGCTGTCGGCCGTCAACGCCGACCTGACCATCGCGGTGAACCTGTCCGGCAGCGAGGCGATCACCACCCGGGAAGCGGAGCCGGGGGCCACCGCCGAATGGTTGACCCGCATGCTGCGCAGCACCTCCGCGCTGCTCGACACGGCCGCCGCCCGCTCGTTGCTCGACCGGCCGACCGCCCGGGCGGTACTGAGCAGGCTGGGCGGGCCGGGCGGCGAGCCGGATGACTGGTCGGACAACCCCGACGAAGAGCCGTCACCGGCCGACGCTGTCGCCGGCGAGCTGGCCGCCGCGGTGTCCGACGTGCCGAAGTTGGGCAGCTTCGAGGTGATGAACCGGACGATCGACATCGCGCAGGCCGCCCTGGCGCGTCACACGCTGGCGGTCTACCCGCCCGACCTGCTCATCGAGGTTCCGCGGTCGACGTGTCGGGCCCTGGAATTTCACCGGGCGGTGGAGGTGATCGCCACCGGCCGAGCGCTCGCGGATGACGCCCTGGACTCGCTGGAAGCCGGGCGCGACGACGCCGTCCCGCCCGCGATCGATCGCTAAAGGTTGTGTGCGGCAACCAAATCCGTCACAAGCCCAGGAACCGGGCGATGGCCGCGGCTTCGCGGCGACCCTGCTCGCGCCCGGCCAGGGCCGAGGGGATGCGGCAGCCCGGATCCAAGGCGTTGGGCCCGAAGGCGGCCAGCGAATCGGCGTCGGCGAACACCGCGAACGCCGCCCCGGGAAACGATGAGACCTCGGCGGCGGGCCCGGCGCCGAACGGCGACGGCGCGTCGATGCCCGAGGGCACCAGCACCACCGCGACGTCACAGTCGGCGGCGACCACGAGGTTGACCGAGCTGGCCACCCCGCCGTCCATGTAGTGGCGGTCCGCGATCGACACCGGCGGCCACGCCCCGGGCACCGCGCAGCTGGCCGCCACGGCATCGACGAGGTCGACGCCCGATTCGCGGTCGAAGACGGTCAGCTCTCCGGTGGCGACGTCGATGGCGGTGAGCCGCACCGCGCGCTCGGGCCACTCGTGCGACGGCAGGCGCTGCGCGATCACCTGGCGGCGCACCGGCGCGGGAACGGTTTCGGTCGCCAGGGCCACGGCCCCGATCCGCTGCATTTGTTGGCGGGTCTTGTCCAGCGGCTCCTCGTACGGCGCGGCCAGGGCGGTCAGGAACAGTTCGGTGATGGTGTCGACGTCGACGCCGGAGTCGATTTCGGCCGACGACTCGGAGACTTGCCGGTCGAACAGCTCGTCCAGCGTGTGGCCGCTGCCGAGCTGCGCGGCGACGGCCGAGCCCGCCGACGTCCCCACCAGCACGTCCGATTCGATCAACAGCCGGGCCGCGGCCGGCGACTCGTCGGCGATGCCCCGCAGAACACCTGTCTCCCAGGCGATTCCCGCGATCCCGCCACCCGCCAGCACCAGGGCGCGTTTGTTCGTCACGCTCACCAACTCTGCCAAACGTCCTCAGACCAGCCGCCGGGTGCTCGGCAGGGCGTGTTGCGAGTCCTCCACCGGCGTGCTCAGGTCCTCGCGGCGCAACAGCTGGTTGGGCGGCTCGGGCAGCACCAGACTGCGGGTGACGCGCAACCCGGCGTCGACGTGAATCAGCTCGCCGGGCTCGAGAAGGCGCCAGCGCGGGTCGGCGTCCATGCGTTCGGTGGCGAACACCACCGACGGCCGCGTGCACAGGTGCTCGGAGCGCGCGTGAATTCGTATGGTGTGCAAGTCGAATTCGGGGTCTTGGGACGCCACACCGTCGGATCGATCCAAGACGTAGAGCTCGTGGGTTTGCGGGTAACGCAGCGCCCACATGTCGGTGGCCGTGCTCAGCAGCACGTTGACCGCGTAGATCGGAACGTGCTCGGCGAGCCATCGCATGGCGTCGACGAGCCCCGCGGTGATGTCGCCGCCGCGGGCCCGGATCGAGCCGGTGATCAAGCCGAACACGCGCTCGGAGTCGGTGTCGCCCAATACCAAATCGGCGGTACCGATCTCGCGCAGCCGCTCGTCGATGATGTCCAGCCCTTCGAGGACGCCGTTGTGCGCGAAGATCCGGTCGTCCTGCATAAACGGGTGGGTGTTGCGGATGTCGAGCGAGCCGGTGGTGGCGTAGCGGACGTGGGCGATGACGGTGGTGCCGGTCAACCGGTGCGCCTCGGTCGCGAATGCGGCGTCCTGCCAGGCCGCTATCGGCTCCTTGTAGAGGTGCGGCGCGGCGTGCTCGTCGAAGATGCCCAGGCCGGTGCCGTCGGGGTTTCGCCGGCTCTGTTCGGACAGGCTGTCCGGCGCGTCCAGCAGCCAGAAGGTCGCGGTGCACGCGTGCGTCCCGGCGTGCAGGCCAAAGAGTCGGCACATGGCTTCACACCGTAACGGTTCGCGGCTCTCACTTCGTCAGCAAGGCCGACAAGTTGGCCAGCGCGCGCCGCGCGTAGCCCTTCCACATCCTGCCCAGCAGCGGGAGCGCCCAGGCCGTGCGCGGCGACTTCGGGTGGATGTCCCAGCGCCAGGTGATCTCGGTTCCGGCGGCCGCCGGTGTGAAAATCCATTCGCCCACAACGTGATCGACCAGCAACGCCATCGGGCCGGTGACCTCGCAGAGCCGGTAGCCGAACGAGCGCGGCGGGTCGACACTGGTCAGCTCCTCGCGCATGGTGGCGCCGCCGGCCAGGTGCACGATGCGGGTCTGCCCCGCCGCGTCCCAGGCGCCGGTCTGCTCGCGCACGTCGCGGATCGGCGGGAACGGGCCGTACCAGCGGTTGAACAGCGTGGGCAGTGGCATCGGCAGCGTCCGGCCGAACGCGTCGTGCACCGCGACCGGTGTGACGACGGATTGGTCGACGACGAGTGAATGTGTCACTGCCTCAAGCCTTTCCGGTCTCGTTGCGGCGTCGATCAGTCGCGGGCTTCGACCACCTGGTAGCCGTCTTCGGCGTAGCGCGAGCGAATGGCTTTCTTGTCGTACTTGCCGACGCTGGTGCGGGGGATCTCGTCGACGAACGTCCACCGTTCGGGCAGCCACCACCGAGCGACCTTGTCCGCGAGGAAGTTTCGCAGCTGCCCCGGGCTGACCGACGCGCCCTCCTTGGCCACGATCACCGCGAGTGGGCGTTCCTCCCAGCGTTCGTCGGGGACGCCGACCACCGCGGCCTCGACCACCTCGGGGTGGCCGATGAGGACGTTCTCCAGCTCCACCGAGGAGATCCATTCCCCGCCGGATTTGATGACGTCTTTGGCCCGGTCGGTCAGCGTGACGAAACCGCGGCCGTCGATGCGGCCCACGTCGCCGGTGCGCAGCCAGCCGGAGTCGAACTTCGACTCGTCGTGGCCCAGGTAGTAGGAGCCGGCGATCCACGGGCCGCGGACCTCCACCTCCCCCACGGCGACGCCGTCGTTGGGCAGCACCTGGCCGTCGTCGTCGACGATCCGCATCTCCACCCCGCAGACCGGTTGGCCCTGGGTTCCGCGGAAGGCCCAGTGCTGGTCCTCGGGGGTGCCCGGCGGTGGCCAGGCCATGGTCGCCAGCGGCGACGTCTCCGTCATGCCCCACAGCTGCCGGATCTGCACGTCGTGCTTTTCCTCGAAGGTGCGCATCAGCGAGACCGGGACGGCCGAGCCGCCGCAGACCACCAGCCGCAGCGACGACAGGTCGTGGTCGGGGTCGTCCTCGAGGTGGTGCAGGACGGCGTTCCAGATCGTCGGCACCGCGCCGGTCACGGTGGGGCGCAGGTCTTCTACCATGCCGACCACCGATGCCGGGTCGAGGTGGCGATCCGGCAGCACCAAGTCGGCGCCGGCCATCAGCGCCGCGTACGGCAGTCCCCAGGCGTTGGCGTGGAACATCGGCACGATCGCCAGCACGCTGTCGACGGCCCCGACGCCGATGCCGTTCGTGGTGGACGCCGCCATGGTGTGCAGGTAACTCGAACGATGGCTGTACACCACGCCTTTCGGGTTGCCGGTGGTCCCGCTGGTGTAGCACATCGCCGCCGCGGATTTCTCGTCGATGTGCGGCCAGTCGAATTCGGTCGGCTCCGCGGCGATGGCGTCGGCGTAGTCCAGCACGGTCTTGCCCGATTCCCGCAGCGGTTCGGTGTCGCCCTCGCCGACGGCGATCACGGTGTGCACGGTCTCGAGGCGGGGCAGCACCGGGGCGAGCACGTTGATCAGGGAGGCGTCGACCAGCACCACCTGGTCTTCGGCTTCGTTGGCGACGTAGGCGATCTGTTCGGGGAACAGGCGGATGTTGAGGGTGTGCAGTACGGCGCCCATCGAGGGCACCGCCAGGTACGCCGTCAGGTGCTCGGAGTTGTTCCACATGAACGTCGCGACCCGTTGGTCACCGGTCACCCCGAGCCGGCGCAACGCATTCGCCAGCTGGGCGGCCCGGCAGCCCAGTTCCCGATAGCTCGTCGTGCGGTAGCCGTCCCCGGTGGCGGTGGTGACGGTGCGATCCCCGTGAACGCGGCAGCCATGGCGCATGATCGCGGTGATCGTCAACGGATAGTCCTGCATCGTGCCGTCCATCGATGTACCGCCTCACTCTCCGCGCGGCACCGTCCGTGCCAAGCCGCGAAATGCCGCGCCCGCATTCCGGGCCGACGGCGACGGGCCGTCGGCCGCTTCCACCCTAAGCCCGATTTCGGCGATCGTGACAGCAACCACCCGTGCCGGTCGCCCGCGACGTGGATCCCGTTCGGCGGGCGGGCCTTTCGGATGACTCTGCGGTTGAGTGTGCGTGCTCTGCCGACGACCCGCGCCCGCTGCCGTTGAGTGTGCGTCCCGGGAGTTGAGGGTGAACGCTGGGCGGCGACACGCCGCTTGGGCTCAAGGGGTGATTGCAACACTTCGTAGTTAGGGGTGTTGATGACGGGTGAGCCTCAGCTGTTGGCGGTGCAGCGTCGGTATTGGGAATTGATCGCGGCGGGGTTGTCGTCGGAGGATGCCGGGGGTGCGGTCGGCGTGTCGGCGACGTGCGGGAGCAAGTGGTTTCGCAGATTTGGTGGCGTGAATCCACGATGGGTTGTCCCTGAGGGGCAGAAACGGCCGCGGCTGTCTGCGGATGAGCGCGAACAGATCATGATCGGCGCGGCTCAAGGCGAGTCGATCCGCTCGATGGCACGTCGGTTGGGCCGGGCCCCTTCGACGATCATGCGCGAGATCGCCCACAACGGCGTGATGCGAGGGTATGTGGGCCGGTATCGCGCCCGGTATCGCTTCGGAGCCCGCCGGGCCGGCTGGGACGCGAAATCAGGCTATTCGGCGCGGATTGCTCAGCTGCGCAGTGAGCAGCGAGCGCGCCGGCCTAAGACCGGCAAGCTGGGTCGCTGCCCGGTCTTGCGCACCGAGGTGCAAGCGTGGTTAGCCAAGAAGTACAGCCCCGAGCAGATCGCTTCGGTGTTGGCCAAGACTTATCCCGATCGCCCGGAGATGCAGGTGTCCCACGAAACCATCTACAAGGCGCTCTACGTGCAAGGACGCGGGGAACTGCGCCGCGAGTTGACCAAGTGTTTGCGGACCGGGCGGGCCTTACGCAAGCCACGTGCCAGGGTCGGCGCCCGCACTGGCTGTGGCCGCATCCCGGGCATGGTCAACATCAGCGAGCGGCCCGCCGAGGCTGCTGACCGCGCGGTGCCCGGGCACTGGGAGGGCGATCTGATCCTGGGCAAAAACCAGCATTCCCAGATCGGCACCCTGGTGGAACGCTCCACCGGATTCGTGCAACTGCTGCACCTGCCCGCCCGGCGCGATCCCGACACGGTGGCTGAGGCGATGATCACCACCATCAAAACCCTGCCTGAAGCGCTGCGCCGCTCGCTGACCTGGGATCAAGGCCACGAGATGCTGCGCCATGCCCGCATCAGTATCGACGCCGGCATCGACATCTACTTCTGCGATCCGCACTCACCCTGGCAGCGTGGCAGCAACGAGAACACCAATGGCCTTCTGCGCCAATACTTCCCGAAAGGCACCGACTTATCCGTGCACTCGGTGGACTACCTCGCCGAGGTTGCCGCCGAACTCAACGAACGCCCACGTAAACGCTTCGGTTGGGACAGCCCCGCCCAGGTCCTCAACCGGCTACTGTCAACTCCGACAGGAACCACTGTTGCAACCAAACCTTGAAACCGCCCCGACGATCCCCGGCCCAGGATTCACACTCGAGGGCGAGGATTCACACACTCCGGGCGCCGCGCCGTCCCGCAGTGCAGCCGGCTAGGCCAGCGCCGGCTCCCACTGGGGCACATCGAACAGCCAGCCCGCGGTCGCGTCCGGGTGATCCGCGTCGCCGCTGTGTGGCGTCTGGCCCGAGTCGATGCGCGCCGCGGTGAGCACTCCGGAGTAGTCGGCGACGTACAGGTGGCTGCCGTCGGGGCTTTCCAGCACGCAGGACGGGTTCTTGGTCACCGTGACCTCGCCGAGGACGTCGAGCGCGCGCGTGCCCAGCACCGTGACGCGGTCGTCGCTGACCAGGTAGGCCCGCTCGCCGTCGCGGCTGAGCGTCATCCGCGCCAGCGGCCCGGTGATCTCGTTGATCTTGTGCGTCTTGACGAGTTTGTTCGCGCGGGTGTCGATGACGTCGAGCACCGAGCCCACGACCGGGCCGCAACTGGCGACGTATGCCGTGGCGCCGTCGCTGCTCAGCGCCACATCGCGGACGGGCAGACCGAGCTCGATCGTGCCGACCACGCGCGAGCGGCCGCCCACCCGGCCGCCATCGGATCGGGTGCGGGTTTCGACGACGGCGAGGCTGCCGCCGTTCGGCCCGTTGACCCCGACGTAGAGGCGCCGGCCGTCGGCGCTGGCCCGCACGCATGCGGTGGTCGTGCCGGGTGCGGTGGCCAGTTCGATCACCTCGAGTTCGCCCGTGGTGGTGTCCAGGACCGTCACGTCGGCGCCGCGAACGGCGTTTCGGCTCGCGTACAGGTGCTTTCCGTCGGCACTCACCGTCAGGTCGCTCACGCTGTGCGCGACCCGATGCGTGGCGATCCGCCAGTTCGTGACGACGTCGATGACTTCGATGGCGTCGTAGGCGGCGGTGGCGGTGCTGACGTAGGCGTAGTTCGCGTCCGCGCTGCTCATGGCGACGGCGGACGGTTCGCAGAGGCCGGCGAGGGTGCTCGAGACCCGAAGCGTGTGGGCGTCGATGACCGTTACCGCGTCGCGGGCATAGTTCGTGACGAGCAGCCGGCGACCGTCGCCGCTGAGGTCCATGTCGCTGATCGGGCCGTGGTGCACCGGGACTCGAACCACCGCGGTGTCGTCGACCGAGAACCCGGCCGCCGTTGGGTCGTATGCATCACTCACGCTGGTACCGCCTTTGCTGTGTTCGTCGGCCCTGGTGGCCAAGTGGCGCCGCCGCACACACGCGACGATTTGGCCTCCGGATCCACCGGCTTTCAGCACCGAAAGGCGCTGACGAGACTGGTTTTCGGTAGTCTACTGACCAAAAATCGCCTTAAAGCAGTTCGAAATGCCCGACGTTAGCTACGTCACTCGGCGCACTCAGGTTCTGCTCAGACTTCCAATCACGCTGTATCGCAATCGCTTACCCGTAGCGAAACGCACGCAAACCCGCTTCCGGCGGATTTTGCTTACACCGCTAACGATTCGCGTTTCCGCTCGACCGAGGCTTTAGTAAGGAATTCTCAGGATTTGCCGTCAGCGAGGCGAATATCACACCGCCGCGATTCGGCCGCCGCCGCTAGCTGAACTGCGTCTGCGGCCGCGCCAATGGGGCCCCGTCGACGACGATGTCGACCTTTTCGTTGTAGAAGGCGATCAGGCCGGCGATCTGACCGACCGCGGGCAGCGGATAGTGGTAGGTCCACGCCAGGTCCTCGTGCACGATGTCACCCACTCGCACCGACCAATATCCCGACGTCGTTCCCTTGTACGGGCACAATGTCTGTGTGGTGCTGGGTTGCAGGTGCTCGAAGACGACGTCGGTAGGATCGATGTAATACCTTGTGGGCAAGCCTGTTTCGAACAGCAACACGGGAGATTTGGTGGCCGCCAAGGTGATTCCGTCGAGCTCCACCCGGACATGGCGGTGCGAGCGCAGGGCGTCGACACGCGAATAGGGGTTGCGCGGGTGACCGTAGACCGGCTCGTCCTCTTCGAACCAGCGCAACGGATTCCATTCGAACCGCACGGTGCCCGCCAGCGGGCTGTCGCTGTCGGCGTCGAATACCCGCGCGGCGGACGCATGCGTCTGGCCTTCGGCCACCAGGGAGTACAGCCGCGACGGGCCGAATTGCACTGTCTGCGCGTGGTTCTCGTCGCGCAGGAACTCGGTGCGGACGTCGGCCAGCGGAATGTAGTACTGCGGGTAGTAGGGGACCTCCCACACGTAGCGCGCGGCGGTGGTGTCGAAGACCAGCGCGTCGCCGAGAAAGCCACGGACCCGCCGGGGCGCGGGCTCGATCCTGCCCCGGGCGGCGGCCATTTGCGGATAGTCGGTCATGGTCGGCCGTATCCGGGCAGGTGGTGAATCCACACGATGCCCTCCGTCGGGCTGGGCGCGTTCATCACGACTCCTTGTCGGGTTCAGTGCCGCTTGTCGCGCACCTTGTACGTCGACGGCCACGACTTGCGGGACTCGTCTCCGGTCAACGGGGTTCCCATCCCGCCGACCTTGACGGCGTAGGCCTCCTTGCCCGGGCCCACCTCTCGGTTGGCGTGTTCCTGGGCGAGGAAGTACAGCTCGTCGATGGTGGCCTCGTCGTAGGCGACGAAGGAGGTTTCCCGCGCCACATCGTCGATCCCGGCCAGCATCCGGTCGGGCAGCAGCCGCGAGGCCACCGCGGCCAGGCCCACCAGCCCGAAGGGGATGATCCAGTAGCAGAGGAAGGACAGCGGGGTCTTGGTGTCCAGGATCAGGGCGGAGGCGTTCGCCGCGGGCCGTTGCACGATCGACGGGACGGCCGAGGAGACCGTCATGGCGGCGAACGTCGCGACCCAGACCCAGCCGAGGACCTGGACGACGCGGCCGAACAGCTCGGTTTTGGCGACGTCGGGCGCGTGCTCCGCGGCGGCGAACTCGGCCACGAACGGCTTGCCGACCAGCATCCCCACCAGTGTCACCACCAAGATCCCGGCGTTGCTGAGCGTCAGTAGCCACCGCTCGAGGAACGACTGACTGAGCGTGAAAGTCAGCACAGTGAGGATCAAAAGCGCTGCGACAGAAGCGAAGTCAAAGAACTGCCACCGCCTGCCCGTCGCGCCGCCCAGCCCCAGGCCGGCGGCGGCGACCGCCAGCGCGACCAGTACTGCAGCGGCGAAGGGAACGTTTCCGACAAGGACCCAATACACAATCCACGGCGCGAGACCGAACAGCATGCCCATGCTGGGTCAGTGTATGAGTGACGGTTTGCTCCGGCGTGGGCAGGCCCAAAATGTTGGTCCGACGCTGAACCACGTCGACCGGGTGCTAATCCGACGACGTGTGCAGCGCCATCGCCAGGAAATCGAGGCGCCACAGCGACTGGAACAGCTGGTGCCCGAACTCGCGCACCCGCGTGCCGTCCTCCCGGCTGCCCTGGGCCACCGCATCGACGATTTCCCGTATGGTGCGCCGCCCGTCGACGCGCCGGACAAATGCCAACTGGGCCGCGGTGAGTGTCAGCTTCGCGCCGGGAAGGTGAATCTCGTCGCCGGACAGCAGGCATGCCGTCCGCGGCAGGGGGACGTAATCGAGGGACGACGCCGTCGAGAAGTCGATCGCATAGTCCCGTGTCGGGCGTTCGGGGCGGCAGGCGAGGAAGAAGTGGGTGGCATTGGCCGGCTGCAGGCGTTCCATCACCGACCACAGCGTGGCGTCGGGCAACCGGTTCAACAGCGACTGAAACGGACCCGTCTGCGCAAAGAGCCCGTCGTGGGGGTAATACGGCGAATTGCGCAGCCAGCCCTGGAACGTCAGCCCGGCGGCGCCGACCAGCTCCAGGCATTCCTCGACGGTGTAGCTGCGTTGGCGGGCGTGCAAGAAGGTGTCGACCAGCGCGCCGTCGGACATCAGGTCACGCGCGCCGTGCAGGTAGGGACGGACGGGATGGTCGGGCGGCAGCGCCGCAACCGCCTCCTTGACCAGCTGAACCGACGCGTCGTCCTGCGACAGGCCGAGGTCGCGAAACGCCGATTCGAGCAGCTCCACGCCGAACCGGCCGTACTTGGCGTAGAGCATGACGCCCAGGGCGCCGTCTCTGCGCAGGCATCCACCGAGCGCGCTGAGCCCGGCCAACGGATCCGCCAGGTGGTGCAAGACGCCGGTGGAGACGATGAGGTCGAAGTCGCGGGACAGTGCCGAGACCTCTTCGATGGCCAGCAAATGCAGTTCCAGGTTGGTCAGCTGATGCTTGTCCTTCAGGTACCGCTGGTGATCCAACGCGGACCGGCTGACGTCGATCGCGACGACCCTGGCGGCGCGGTTCATGAAGGCGAAAACGGCCGCCTGGAACGTGCCGCAACCCGCAATGAGGATGTCGAGATCCGGCTTGTATGCGCGGTTCGGCCACAACACGCGATGCGCATAGAAGGGGTCGAACCAATCCCAATGGTTCTTGGTCCACGCCTCGAGATCGGTTACCGGGGGCGGATATTCCCACCGATCGTATTGGCGGGAGACGCCATCAGCCCGCGGATCCTCGGACACCTTCGCGCTGGCTCCTTCGCGGTGGCGGCTCGCACAACGGTCTCGAGCAACTTACCGCGAGTGGGGCGTTCAGGGGCGGGTCGCCGTTGCGTCCCAGCCCTCCAGGTACGTGGACACGTCCTCGATGTCGTCGGCGCTTCTCCCGAGAATGCTTTTGACGGCCTTGCCATGCACGTAGATTGTCACGGCCTGCGCGCTGGCCTTGTCGTCCTTGTTGAAACGCCTGACCAGCCACCGTTTGATGCTGTCGGAGATATCGGCCAGCAACAGGGACAGGAATTGGGTTGTCACGCCGGCGAGGATGTAGACGCTGACCGATTCCGGCGTCTGAACGGCGAACTTGCCGGCATCAGGCATTCGGAGGGTGACGTTGCGCCCTTCGCTGGCCAGCTCACAGCGCAGAGCGTCAACGTCTTGCCGGGAGCCCGGATCGAAAGCCGTACGAATAGTTGGTCTGAGCAATACCGACGGCTGTCCATCCATCCCTGGACACTAGCCGCAAACCCGCACCGGCGCGGCGAGGCGGTGGATGCGGGCGTGGCGTCCACACGGCGCGCGTGCGTGTTCGGACGGGTTTCGCGGTGCCCCCAGTCGGACTCGAACCGACACTTGACGGATTTTAAGTCCGGATCCCTTGTCCGATTGTGGTTGCTGCAACGCCTCGCGGCGACCCAGCAGAGCCGGAAAATTGCACTTCAGCGGTGCTGTACAGGCGGCAAAACGGGCAATAGGGCCGCTGCTGGCTCATTGCCGCAGGCAGCCGTCGTGCTGCCGCGCTGCTGTCACGGTGCTGTCACGCCGTCAGCATCACCGCTGGCCTGGTCGTCAATGACGTCGTTAGGTTCGTAGTTGACGACGAAGCGCAACACGCGCGGAGCAAGCGGGCTCAGGGGCGGCCACGGGTTGCGGCGCGTGAAGCCGGGACCGTTTTGCAACGCATGCAGTCCGTTCGGGTGCGGGTAACGGCTCAACAGCTCCCGTACCGTGGCAACGTCATCCGCCACGTTCGGGTACAGGATCTTGTCCAGCTTCTCCTGGAGCGGTCCCATCAACGGCTGAACCGCTTTGATCATGTCCAGCACGCTGGGATCAGACTCCATGTCTTCCAGCTCTCGACGCTTCAACCACTTCTTCTGCGACGAGTTGTGCGTGAAGCCCAGCATGAACTCTCGACTCATGTACACGTTCGCCGTAGGTTCCGCGTCCATCGATGCCCCGAAGCCCCACCTGAAGGCGTTGATGTCGCCATGCTGCAGCGCACCCCGCAGCTCTTCCAGCCAGCCGTACTCAAACGACGTCTTACGCAGCTCGTCAAACAACTTCTCGACTGCCTGGACCTCAGGACCGCGATTAAACGCCTTCTTGGCCGCCCTGACCGTCTGCTCCCTGTGGCTGTATAGCGCCGTGGTGAATGAGATCAGTGCAGACCGGATCTTGCGCCTATGTTCGTCCCAAGCGTCCTCGTCAAAGAGCGATATCCGGTTGTCTCTCAGATCAATCAGCAGTGCCATCACCACATCGCACAAACGGTCGCTCTCATCGGAGATGTGCTCCAGCAACTCGCTGTCGATCATGCGCCGAAGGCGTTCGTAGGCATCGCGGTAACGTTTGTCATCGTCTTCAGTCAACGAGCTCACCTTCTCCATGATCGGGGCGTCAGAACGGCTGGGGTCCAGGTGAAGAAAGATCGCGCCGTACGGGTCTGCGGCTGCTTCGGCCTCGTGGGCTTCGTCTTGGGCCTGCAACTTGTCAGCGGCTTCCTTGATCCTCTGCATGCTGGTGATCGCCGAATTGTTGCGTTGCTTGATCACTTCGGCTGACGGTAAGCCGTTCGATAAGGACTGCTCGCTCAGCTGGCGCACGCTGCGCAGGGCTTCCCGCAAGGACTTGAGAACGTCATCGCGGGTCATCCGGTCTCTGACATCCGGGGTCTCGTAATAGTCCACCGTCGCTGCAAACGCCGCGTCCATGAGCGCCTGCAACGTCTCGAGGACAACAAGAGCGGCTGCAGTAGCAGGCCGCGGAGGATTTTCAGTGAAGGATGCCTGCCATGCCTCGCACGCCTTCTCGCAGAGATCTATCGGACCTTCCTCCACGATGTCGTCCAGTGACGATGTGAAAGCGTTCAGCCGGCCGATCCACTCTCGTACGCGCTCTACTTCTTCCTGGTCGTCATCCTCCACGTCTGTACCTTTCCTCGTACTGTCACATCGTGTGGCTCCCTTCTGGTGGGCAGCCCTACAGGATCGCACGAAGGACCGACAAACGGCACGACCGTTCACGGCGTGTCGCAGTCGTGGCCTGCGGACCACAGTGACAACGGCGACGTACCGCTGTAATCTGCAGACGTGCCGCTGACACGGCACCACGGCGCAGGAAACGGCGCGCATCTCAAGTAACGGCCTGACGGCTCGGCACGCACTTGAGAACGCAAACAGTCTGGCGTTAAGTCACGGCCCTTCGGGAGGCACGCGCGAAACGCGGTCCACCTTCACCGACCGGTGAGGTGCCGTGTTTCGACCCCGAAAGGGATAGCAATGTCTATCGACAATCAACGCAGCATCGGCCCCGAGACCACCCTCTTGGAAGTAGCGCGCACTCTAAGCGCACTTTGCCAGCTGCGGCCCGAGAAGGCCGAGCAGTTGGGACTGCCCCGAGTTCAGTTGACTCGCGGGGTGTGATTTTCAGGCCGCGGTTGCGACTGGTGTGTGGAGCAGTTCGAACTCTATCGGGGTGAGCCTGCCGAGTGCGCGTTGCCGGCGGCGTCGGTGGTAGGTCCGCTCGATCCAGGTCACGATCGCCAGGCGTAGTTCGGCTCGGGTGGACCAGCGTCGCCGGTCGAGCACGTTGCGTTGCAGAAGGGCGAAGAACGACTGTGACACTTCCAGCATGCTGCGCGGCAAGGTGGTGCTGGCTGACGTGACCCACAGAATGACCGACCCCACCGGTGTCCTCATTGAGAGATATGTCCGTCAGCCGCACCGCCGACCTCGATGGCTTGATTAGGAGCTTGTCCCTTCGGGTGACCCATCACAGTCCTGCCTCAACTCCTCGGCGGAGTCCTTAACGCCGCATCAGAAGGAGCAAGGCATGGCACTGGCAGAACTCGTCGATCACGTCATTGGCGTAGATCCTGATCGTGATCGGATTACCGCGGCCGTCGTATGTTCGAAGACCCAGGGTGAGCTCGCCTCGAAAGTTTTTCCCACCACGGCCCGCGGGTATGGGCAGGCGTTGCGGTGGGCAGCGCCCTACACGACCGAGGGTCGGCGGGCCTGGTCGATTGAGTCCACGGGGAGCTACGGCGCCGGCCTCGCGGCAGCCTTGGCGGCGAAGGGCGAGTTCGTCATCGAATTTGACCATCCCTGCACCAGAGCGGCCAAGGACGGCGCGAAGTCCGACTCCCTTGACGCAGTCAGGGCCGCACGGGAGATTCTCGGACGTAAGAGTTGGGCAACCCCGCGGTCGCGCGGTACGCGCGAAGGGCTGCGCACACTCATCACCGCACGCGATAGCGCGAAACTTGCCCGGGTCGCTGCGATTAACGTGCTCAAGGCTCTTGTCGTAACCGCGCCGGTTGACCTCCGTGAGGAACTCCGAGGTCGACCCCTGATGGCGTTGGTGGCTCGTTGCCAACGACTGCGCCCCGACACTGCTACTGACCCCGAATACGCGGCTACGAAGTTGTCCTTGCGCAGCACTGCGAACAGAGTCAGGCAACTGACCGACGAGTGCCGCGAGCTTGAGTTGGCGATGATCCCGCTGGTGCGGTCGATGGCACCCGCGCTACTCGATGAACCGGGCATCGGTGTGCTGATGGCCGCTCAGATCCTCGTGTCCTGGTCACACCCCGGCCGCTGCCGGGACGAAGCCGCCTTCGCACGCCTTGGCGGCGTTGCACCGCTCGAAGCGACCTCGGGTCAAACCCAGACTCGCCACCGTCTCTCACGTGGTGGTGACCGCCAGCTGAACCGTGCACTGCACACGGTCATCCTGGCCCGGGCCAAGGTTCACCCGCCAACCAAGGCCTACATCGCCCGTCGGGTCAGCGATGGCAAGACCAAACGTGAAGCCATGCGGTGTCTGAAGCGGTACTACGCGCGCCATCTCTTCCGACTTCTCGAAACCGCCCCGATCACCACTTGACACCGATAGGAGCATCTCCATGGCGGCGTTGTCTCCGCACGCACCGACCCGGCCCATCGATCCGTGTAACCCGTTGTGCGACAGTGCGTGGACGAATTTTCGTGACCGAAATTGGCTGCCCCTGTCGGAATGAACGATCGTCGCGACAGGTGCGCGAAGCGCCACGGCGTGATCCAGGGCGGCCACCGCCAGCGAAGACTTCATTCGCGAGTCGATCGAGTAGCCCACGATCCGGTTGGAGTGGACGTCTTTGATGGCGCAGAGGTAGAGCTTGCCTTCGTCGGTGCGGTGCTCGGTGATATCGGCCAGCCAGACCTGGTTGGCGGCCGGGGCGCCGAACTGACGCTGGACGAGGTCGTCGTGGACCGGTGGTCCGGATCGACGGTTTAGTCCACGTTTCTTGGCGAAGATCGACCAGATGCGCTCCTGGGAACACAGCCGTGCGACGCGGTTCTCACCGGCGGTGATCCCGCGCCCGGGAAGTTCGTCTGCGATGAATCGGTAGCCGAATGCGGGGTCGTCGGCGTGGATGTCGCGGGCGGCGTTGATCAGGTGCGCATCGTCCCAATCTCGCTGCGACAGCGGTGCTTTGCGCCATTTGTAGAACGCCTGGGTAGAGAATCCCAAGACCCGGCAGGTCACCGTAACAGGGATCCCGTCAGCGGCAAGGTCGAGGACCAGCGGGTACATCATTTGGGTTAGCGTCCCGGGACAGGTAGCCGACCGCGCGGCGCATCACCTCGGCCTCCTGCTCGAGGAGTTTGATCCGCTTGTGCGCCTCGCGCAGCTGCGCGGCTACATCGTCAGCAACGGCAGATGGCGTGCTGGCCCGGTCGCCACCGTCTTGGCGGTCGGCGATCTTGAGCCAGCGGTGCAAGCAGGCTTCCGAGATGCCGAAGTCCTTCGCGATCTGGCGCAGCGGCGCCTCGCCCTTGCGGGCCACAGCGATGACGTCGGCTCGGAACTCGGCAGGAAACGGTTTCGGCACGAGCTGATCCTTCCAGCGAGGACGAATCCTCACAGGTCAGGAGTCAACCAAACTGGGGGCAGTCCCAAACGTGGTTTGACAACGGCGACAACCGTGACATGCCGGAGTTGTTCTAGTGTACGAGGCGCAAAAGGTTCTTCAGCTGCACAATCAGGGCTACTGCACCGGCTACATCAGCATCCGCCTAGGAGTGCCTAGTGATTACGTGCGGGCCGTAGTGGCTAAAGCTGCGGCCCACCAAGCCATTGCCGATCTAAAGCCGGAAGCCGTGAAGCGTGCCCGCCGTGCCAAGGCCCAGGACAAGCAAGCCAGAGCCCTACGGCTGCTAGAAGAGGCCAAGGCGGACCTAGGGTGAATATGTCCGTATCGCTTCCGGACGTAACCGGTCTGGACGTGTTCGACGCGGCCGTGGAATACGCGGCCAACGGTATTCCCGTGGCGCCATTTGACCCGGCCAAGGGTAAGGGCAAATCGTGCTGGAACCTAGTGGGCTACCGAGACATCACCACCGACGCTAAGCAGCTGCTGCGGTGGAGAGAACAGTTCGGACCCTTCAGCGCCCTTGCCACCAGTCCCGGCCTATATGGCTGTTTGGTGATTGACGTTGATCGGCCGCCCTCCACTCCCCGGCACCTGCGAAAGCACCTGGCCGCTGCTGTGTACGTGGCCACCCGTCCCGATGAGAGCCCCAACCGCGGACACTACTGGTTCTCGCTTCCCAAAGGATTGCGTCTCGGTAACCCCACACTGCCCTTCGGGGAGGTGCGCTGTGTGGGCGGCGGTATCGTGCTGCCTCCCTATGGCAACCGCCGCGTTGTGCGTGCTGGATCGCCGCCGGCTATTCCGAAAGAGCTGGCCAGCTACCTAGCAACACATGTGGTTAAGGCAGGGGCCGGGGTGGTGGTTGGCGGCAATAGGACCACAGTCGGCAAGTTCTGCACCCGCTACACCGGCAACGCCAGGCCGCACAAACTTGATGCGCTGCTGACGATGTACGCGGTACTGCTGGAGCGGGGCCGCAGTCCGCACGACGCTATGCGGGAAGCGCTAAAGGTGGGCATGAGCGAGGCCCGCGTTGGCTATGTGCCCGCTCGAACCGTCATACGGACCCTACGGGAGTACTGGGACCGCGACCGCAACGAGTTTTCACGCCTGGTGCAGTGGGCCATAGATGTGGCAGAGAACAGCAGCGCCGAACAGTTGCAGCTCAAAAGCGACCGCTGTTCCGGTACCGACTCTAGAGAGTATGCGTAGCTAGGAAGAATCTGCCAAACTTTGGCCCATTGCGGCGGCTGAATTGACGACGTGTGTCGGTGTAGCCGCCGTATTGCGCTGAGGGGCAATAGCCTACGGGCCGCAGGGGCAGACATGGCGCGCGTCGTGCGGCAGAATTTGGGCAGTCGACGGGTAACCGTCGGTTAAATCCGAAACATGAAGGGACAGCGCCCAAATGCCTGTGTTGACCCCCGATAAGCAGTTCTATGACTCAGCAGAGACTGTGCTTGTTGCTCGCGAGCTGGGTCATGTCGACGTGAGCTCCAGCACGGTCAAGAAGGCGGCCTACTACGGCGATAGGCCGTTGAAGCGCACCAAGATTGGTGGGCGTGTGTACTTTGCGCGTCAGGACATCGAGGCGTGGCTAGATAGCCGGATCGAGCGGGCCGTCTGATCGAGTAAAAAACGAGACCGCCCAATTGCTTTGACGGACAACGGGCGGTCTCGTTCGGAGGTGAAATGTCAGACATTGTAGCCGACGAGCGGGTCGATACCAGCGGTGAGAGCGGAAGCGCGATCCGCCGGCTGAGCGGCGTTAAACCTACTGCCGTCAAATGGCTTTGGTATGGCTGGATACCCCTCGGAAAGGTGTCGATCCTGGAGGGCGACTCCGATGTTGGCAAGTCCACGGTCACCCTTGCAATGGCCGCTATTGTGTCGCAGGGAAAGCCATGGCCTACCACGGTCGTTGGGGCCAAGCGTGTTGACTCCATAGCGGATCCTGCCGATGTGATCCTTGTGGGCATCGAAGACGACGAAGACGACACCATCGTGCCGCGATTGATCGCTGCCGGGGCGGACCTGGAGAGGATCGCGACGCTCAATAGGCCGGTCGACGAGTGGGGTGACGCAAGGCCGTTCACCATTCCCGACGACATTGCTTGGCTGCGGCAGGGCATCACAGAGACCGATGCCAAACTCGTAGTCATTGATCCCATCTCGGCCTGCATGCCCGAAAACGTCAAGCACGGCGTGGATACATCGATTCGTCGCGTGCTTATGCACCTGGTGGAGCTGGCCCGCGAGACAAGATGTGCCATCTTGTTGGTTCGGCACTTCAATAAGGCCGCTGGCATGAGCGCCAAGCATCGCGGGGGCGGCAGTGTGGCGTACTCGGCGCTGGTGCGCTCGGTGATCTCGGCTGCACCGTTAGTCCGAGAGTCCGAAGAAGGCGCAAAGTACGCGCTGGCACGGGCAATCGGCAATCTGTCCAAAGGCCCAGCCTCTATCGGCTACTCACTTGAAAGCTCGCCTGACAACGAAGAAGTACCGGTTGTCGCATGGCGCGGCACCGTTGATTTGACAGCAGACCAATTGGTCGGCGCTGACGGTGCCAAGGTGGCCGATGCCCGCAAGACAGCGCCGATGCGAGACGCCGCGAAACAGGCTCTCAAGCAACTTCTCTCGGCCGGTCCCATGCGCTCTGACGAAGTGATTGAGAAAGTCCAGCAAGCCACCGGCGCGGGCAAGGGCACAGTGCAAAGTGCGTCAAAAGATCTCGCGGTCATCAAGATTTCCCATTACGGGGATGACGGCGCGATCTCGCACTGGACGTGGGAATTGCCGCCCGGCCTGCAAAGGGTGAAAGAGCCGGACGATGTCGAATTCTGAATCTGCATGTGTCCGTACGGCGCGCCGCGGCGACCTGGTGAAACGCTCTGACCAGCCTAGATGCCACTCGCCCTAACCTCCCGAAAACAATGGCATCTAGTGGTATCTAGCCCTGACCTGCATAGATGTCACTAGTTACCACTAGACAACACTAGATATCAATTCCCTGGGTGACCGATGGGCCGGATGCGACCTGCGGAAATGCCAGCAGGACAGCAACATTGGAGGCGCGAATGAGCGACGCAAATGAGATCATCGACGTAGAAGCAGAGGAAATCGAAGACAGCGATAACCTTCCGGCAGTAATTCCAGCAGACGCATCAAACTCTGAGGCCATCGAACTGCCTAATCGGCAAGACACGCTGCTCGCAGACAATCCGGAAAGACGTTGCGTTGCAACGAATAGCCGTGGAGAACGGTGCCGCAAGTTCGCGATTTACGGAAGCACGGTTTGCCGGACTCATGGCGGAGCGACCAAGCGGGTCAAGGAGGCTGCACGCATCCGTGTCGAGAACGCCTCAAACCGCTTGATGGGAAAGCTGATTGAGTTCGCCTTTGACGACACCAAGCCGCCCGATGTGCAGCTGAAGGCCATCCAAAACAGTTTGGACCGTGCAGGCCTTAAGCCTCCGGCGGAAGTTGTACTAGCACAGGGCGAAGCTAAGCCTTACGAGACAGTGTTCGACTCTATCGGCGGTAATCCTAGTGAGCCACTGGTTTACGACGGTTCAGCCGGCCAGGTAGCCTCCCCCGCACCTGCCTACGGCGATACGGGGTACTCAGGCCTGCAGTCCGTAGCTGAAGAGAACTGCGAGCCGTCTTCGGATAGCGAGCCGCTACGACAGGCTAGGCCGCGCGAGTTCGACCGCGAGAAGCGCCAGCAGCCGCGCGAGCGCCATATCACCGGCGAGGCCGCTATCCGCCTGGCCAACGAAGCAAACCGTCAACATGGCGTGTTCGACGAGCAACTAGCACTGGAGAGTCCGCACAAGCGGTACAGGCGGCCTTAGGACGAGGCAGCCGTGGGAGACCATGTTTGCCCAGTTCAGGCATTGTAGCGCTGCTTGTACCGGTCGGCTAAAAAGTAGGGCGTAAGGCGCAACCGGACGGTTACGCCCCAACCGGAAGGAACACACGAGATGCCGACTAAGTCAGACACACGAGAAGTGATGCAGCCGTTGATGTTTGGCTACACGCGGGTAAGCACAGACGAACAGGCCGACAGGCGTAACGGCCTAGAAGCACAACGCGAAACTATCGACAGTGAGGCCACACGGCGCAGCTGGACCGTAGAGCACTTCGCAGACGAAGGCGTCTCCGGAAAGACCATCGGCCCAAAGCTTACGGAAGTGTTGCAACTGCTGGCTTCTGGCCAAGCCGACGGTTTGGTGGTCGCAAAGCTGGACCGCTTGAGCCGATCAATCGTCAACGCAGCCAACATCATAGAAGCAGCGCAAGCGCAGGGCTGGTCGCTGGTGATCCTGGACCTTGGCGTAGACCTCACTACAGCAGCGGGACGGATGATGGCCATGAACCTTGTCAATTTCGCGCAGTACGAACGTGAATTGATCAGCGAGCGTACGAAGGCCGCTTTGGCCGCGAAGAAGCGCAGAGGCGAGCGTATCGGAAGGCCAAGAGTTGCATCGCCCTCGGTGGTGCGGCGCATTGTGCAAGACCGCGATGCCGGCTGCACTTACGACGCTATCGCTTCCGCGCTCACGGCAGAGAAAGTCCTATCGCCGTTAGGCAATCCGGCATGGCAACCGTCCACAGTGCGCCGGATCTACGCCAGCGCCACCGTTAGCCAGGTGTCCGCATGAACCGGGAACGCCATCAGGACGACAACCCGCACGACATCACTGTGCCAAGTCCGGCCGAAGCACAGCACGACGGCGAGATCACCTGCAAGGGCTACGGCCCGCCGCCGCCAATTGACGATGAGGACGGCGACGGTAACGAAGGTGACGAAGAAACCTCATCTCCGAAGGAGATTCGGTAATGGCTTACATACGCGTTCGCGACACTAAGGCCAGAGCCAAAGGCAGGCAGGTCAAAAGCTACGTTGTGTGCTGGCGGGAGCCGGTGCGAGACGAGTTCGGCGCAATCGTGCCCGGCAAGACGGTGCAGCGTACCGAAACCTTCGATACCGAGAAGGCAGCTAAGACCCGTCTGCTGGAAGTGGAGACCGGTCTGGCCGGTGCCAAAGGCATTGATCCGAGCAGTGCAAAAGCGAAGGCCAATATGCCGCTGGGCACGTATGCCCGGCAGTATTTTGACGGTCTTGCGGGCGCCATCGATCCGAACACGATCGAGGACTACGAGAAGATTTTCCGAGCTCACATCGGGCCGGTATTCGGTAGCAAGCCTGTAGCTGCCATCACGACCGCGGACGTGACAAGATTCCGCGCGCAGCTGCTAGCACCGCATCAGCGGCGGCACGGCAGAGCTAAACCCACAACCACTCCCCGCCCCTGCCTTGTCACCCGTAGCCCTAAGACGGTCAAGCACATTGTCGGCACCTTGAAGCGGATTCTTGATGTGGCCGTAGACGATCAGGCCATACCGAGCAACCCCGTGGTCGCCGGTAGGCGGCACACCACCAAACGCCAGGCCAGCGGCAACGGCCGTAAGCCATTCAAACACCGGCCGCTGACGGCCAACCAAGTAGCCTCGGTGGTGGATTGGATCGAGCGCAACGGCAGCCAGAAACGCGGCAACCCGGTGTACGCGCTGGCGGTCCTGTTTGCCGCCCATACCGGAGTTAGAGCCAGCGAGCTACAGGGTTTGCAGCTGCAGGACGTGGTTTTGTCCACCCTCCCCGCCACGGTTGGAAGCATCCGTATTGTTCGTACCGCCAAGCGTAAAGGCCGGGGCTGGAACTACGGCACTCCCAAGAGCGAGGCGTCGACGGATCGCGTAGTGCCGCTGGCGCCGTGGCTGGCGGATGAGCTACGGCAATACCTGGCTACGGTTCACCCGTTTTCGGCCACCAACGCGGCAGGGAACAAGCACGTACCGCACGCTCCCCTGTTTCCCGGGCGGCGCAATCGCTATGTGTTCGATTGGGCTAACCCGATCCACGCCGGAAACCTGTACGAGCACTATCTGCAGCCGGCCTGCCGAGCTCTTGAGCTCGGTAATGTTCGCTTTCATGACCTTCGCCATACCTTCGCCACAATGAACCTCAGCGCTGGCGAGCACTACATGCAGGTGTCGAAGTGGTTGGGACACTCCACGTTCGTGCTGACGCCAACCACCTACGCGGACTACATCAATGAGGATGAATTCACTGCACCAAAGGTTGGACGGGGCGTCATTGAGTCCCCCAAGGTGACCGCTCTGCGACGTGCAGCTATGTGACGTGGCCAGGCGCGTTGACGATGCTGGCGATGTTCTGCTCGCGCTGATTGGAGATTCTGTCTGCAATCTTGTCGAGGGCGAGCATCAGCCAGAGGTCAGCGTCGCTACCCTCGCTGTAGTCGGCCCGCGCCGTGTGGTTCACGCGACCGGTTTCCTGCAGGATCTGAACTTCCCTGTAGTTGACGCCCGTGTGAACGGCCAGCGTTTGACCGCCGTGTTTACGGACAACCGAGAAGACGGGGATATCGCTAGGCCCGTCTGCGATGTACACCATGTTCGCGAACGGAACTCGCCGGTCTTCTTCAGGAATGGAGGCATTCACTTCGACGCCGGGAAGCTTGTTCACACCTTTGTTGATCTCAAACACTGCGCGAGTTTTGGTTGTGTTGTCGATGGTATAGCCGATCTGTGCGAGCAGACCGTTGGGGTCGAAAGTGCTTGGGCCGCCGGATAGATCGGCAGGGGCAGGCAGGAGTTCACACGCATACACACCATCCAGGTGCTCACGAATGGGGTTGCCCTCGATCATCTTCCGGAATCCGGTCGATACGACGTAGTGCTCCACTGTGATTCCGTGACCGCAGTACCGTGGATTGCTCGCGATGACATCCTTGGAGCGCTGCATGAAATCCGGCATGCCGGGGTTCAACGGCACTTCGGCGCCAAGCTCTACAAGCAATGGATTGGTTAAGTCGTGAAACTTGCCGTCACGCACGTATTGCAGCGTATGTTCAAGATAGGCAGTGTCTTTCGAGACTTTAAGGTCGAATTCTCCGTAGAAATCTTGCAGACCATTGACCTCGCGCCAGAACGTGCCTTCGTCCACTCCGTAGCGCTCAAAGAGTGGCTTTTGCATATATGACGGCGTTAGCGTCTTGTCGAAGTCCCAGATGAACGCGATGACGTTCTGGAGGCTTAACGGTGGTGGCACCTAGGCGACCTCGGGTCCTGTGAACCGAACGGTCCCATCGCCATGCTCGACCCAGCCGTGCAAGGTCAGACCCGTGCCCCAGAGGGCATCGTGAGCGCGGCCTAACTCACTCAGCGGAAGAATTGCGGCCACACTTACGCCCGTCTTCCGGACCTTGCGGAGCACCCCCAGCGCCGCTTCCGCCTCGTTGGCGTTATCAAAAACGGCCTCCAAGAGCCGGTGTTGATGCACATAGACAAAGGTCGGGGCCAACATCTCGACGCTAGAGGACGCTTGCTCGTTCCACCGAGCGGCGATGGCGCCAGCGATGGCGCTCGCAGGAATTGAATTCTTGGTCGGGCTTCCGGCCTCCATCATGCCGTCAGTGTAGGAGTCGTTCACCTTCCCGGTAGTCATTCGGCACCGTGGGTCGTTGGTCATATCTGGCAATCTACGCCCGTCCACCGACAACAATCGAACTACAGTTCGAATCGGCAGGAAGGAGGGTCCCCCTCTGCCATACCGCTGTCCTGCCGCTGTCACACCGTGAGCCGACGCGGTCGGTGAACGCCTCACCAACAACCAGAAAACATCTCTAGCTGCTAAAACACTGGTGCCCCCAGTCGGACTCGAACCGACACTTGACGGATTTTAAGTCCGCTGCCTCTGCCAATTGGGCTATGGGGGCCCGGCGGCGAATCTAGCGCGTGAAACCCGAACACGGGGCATCGCATCCCGGCCGGTATTTGCCAGACGTCCAACGTGCGGGGGCCGTGTCCATCGATTAGGATCCGCGCGCCGCGCGCGATTTCTCCCTGTCCGCGCCCGCGATCAGATGACGTCCCGATGTCGTCCGACAAGGTCTTGTTAAAACTGCCGCCCTTGTCGTTAAGAAGCCGTAAACGACTGTAACCCCAGCTCATTGGGTGGGGAATGTGGAGTTGTGGCTCGCTAGCGTTACGCCAACGCACAGCGGCCGTTACGTGAACACACAGCGATCCACACCGGGGGTCGGCTCGTTCAGCATAGGAGCAACAGATGTCGTTTCTGACAACACAGACCGAGGAAATGCTAGCCGCGGAGACGTTGCTGTCCGGAATCAACAGCAACCTGGCGGCGCAAAACACGGGCGCCGCGTCGGCGACGACCGTCATCGCGCCCGCCGCCGCCGACCCGGTGTCGGCCCAGCAGGCGGCGATCTTCTCGGCGTACGGCACCCAGTACCAGGCGATCGCCGCCGAGGCGCAGGCGCAGCTGGAGAAGTACTCGCAGACCCTGGGCATCAGCTCCAACAGCTACGGCGACACCGAGGCCGTCAACGCCAGCCAGGCCGCCATCCAAGCGTTGGACGCCGCGGATTCCGGCACCGGCGCTGCCACGGGTTCCAACCCGATCGACATCCTTGCCTGGCTCCTCGGCTTCAACGGCCAGTCCAGCGGCGGCCTCGGCGGCATGTTCGGCCTGTCGAGCAACGGCGCCAACATCGGAAACATCGGCTTCGGAAACTGGGCGTCGGCCACGTCGAACCTCCTCGGCCTCGCCGGTGGCGGCCTGCTGGACACGTCCGGTGACGCCGCCGGTGCGGCCGCCGCGGCGGACCTGGCCACCTCGACCACGCCGGCCGGCGCCGGGGTGAGCGGCGTGGCGGGCGTGGGCGCGATGCCCGCCGCCGCGATGGGCCAGGCGACCATGGTCAACAAGCTCTCGGTGCCGCCGAGCTGGGCCGGTTCCACCCCGGTGGCCGGCTCGAGCGCCGCGCCGCTGCAGACCGTCGGCTGGACCGCCGCCGCGCCGCAGACCGGTGCCGGCACGGTGGTGCCCGGCATGCCCGGGGTGGGTGCGATGGGGCGCAACAGCGCCGGCTTCGGCGCGCCGCGCTACGGCGTCAAGCCGATCGTCATGCCGAAACCGGCGGCCGTCTAGGCGATCACGGCCACTCGTCAGACATCGAATCCGAACAGACAAGGAGCGGGAAACCCAGATGGTTCTTGACTTTTCAGCGATGCCCCCGGAGATCACCTCCTCGCTCATGTACGCGGGTGCGGGCTCGGCTCCGCTCATGGCCGCCGCGACGGCGTACGCCAACCTGGCCGCCGAGGTGAGCGCCACCGCCACGCAGTGGGAGTCGATCATCTCGCTTTTGACCACCGAACAGTGGACCGGCGGTGGGTCGGCCGCGGCGGCGGCCGCCGCCCAGCCCATCGTGTCCTACCTGACGGAGACGGCGACCACCCTCGAGCAGGCGAGCGCGCAGGCCACCGCGTCGGCGGCTGCCTACGAGGCGGCGTTCGCCGCGACGGTGCCCCCGCCGGTGATCGCGGCCAATCGCACGTTGCTGGCCACACTCGTCGCGACGAACTTCCTCGGCGTCAATTCGGCCGCGATCGCCGCGACCGAAGCGCAATACGCCGAGATGTGGGTACAAGACGCCACCATGATGGCCGCCTATCAGGCCTCCTCGGCGGCGGCCGGGGTCCTCACCCCGGTGACGCCGCTGACGTCGACCACCGACCCGGCGCGAGCCGCGGCCGTGGACAACGGCGCGGTCGCCTTCGACGCGGCGAACAGTACGTCGCAGGCGGCCGGCCTGGACCTGTCGTCGCTCATCACGTCGCCAACGAGCAGTGGCGGCCTGCTGCAGTCCATCGACAACTTGATGGGCACCCCGTCGTTCCTGAACGCCACCAACGGCGCCGTCAACACCGCGGCGTGGTGGGTGTGTGCCACGATCCCGAACGCGGTGTCGCTGGGGCACACGCTGGGATCGGTGCCGTCGATTCCGTTCTCGCTGGCCGACTCCGTCGCGCCGGCGGCGGGCGCGGCCGCCATCACGCCCGGCACGACGGTGGGCTCGGTGTCGGGCGCGGGCGCATCGGCGGCGCTGGGCGAGGCCTCCACCGTGGGCCGTCTCTCGGTGCCGGCCGGCTGGAACGCGGCCGCCCCGGCGTCGTCGTTGGCGTCGGCCACCGCTCCGCTCGAGGGCTCGGGCTGGACGGCCGCGGCCGAAGCGGAGGGCGTCACCGCGATGCCCGGCATGCCGGGCATGGCGGCGGCGGCCAAGGGCGCCGGCGCCTACGGCACCGGACCCCGGTACGGCTTCAAGCCGATCGTCATGCCCAAGCAGGTTGTCGTCTGAGGAGGGACGCTGATACGGGAATCAAGGGGGTACATGTCGCCCGTTTAAGGCGAACAATTAACCGGCAGGCCGTAATCTAGTTGAACCGCGGCCACCGCCGCATCAATTTCCATTGTTAAGACTTCGGCCGACTGAAGCTATCAAGATAGGAGACAGCCGACATGGCAACACGTTTTATGACCGACCCGCACGAGATGCGGGCGATGGCGGGCCGTTTCGAGGTCCACGCCCAGACCGTCGAGGACGAGGCTCGCAAGATGTGGGCGTCGTCGATGAACATCGCGGGCGCGGGCTGGAGCGGCCAGGCGCAGGCGACGTCGTATGACACCATGGGCCAGGTCAACCAGGCCTTCCGCAACATCGTCAACATGCTCCACGGGGTGCGTGACGGGCTGATCCGCGACGCGAACAACTACGAGCAGCAAGAGCAGGCCTCGCAGCAGATCCTCAGCAGCTAGCCCAGAACTGCTGCTGCCCAACACTTTTAAGGAGCCATGTAATGAGCATTAACTACCAGTTCGGCGACGTAGACGCCCACGGTGCCCTGATCCGCGCCCAGGCCGCGTCCTTGGAGGCCGAGCACCAGGCCATCATTCGCGATGTGCTTGCTGCCGGCGACTTTTGGGGCGGTGCCGGTTCGGTCGCGTGCCAGGAGTTCATCACCCAGTTGGGTCGCAACTTCCAGGTGATCTACGAGCAGGCCAACTCCCACGGACAGAAGGTTCAGTCCGCGGGCAACAACATGGCCAGCACCGACAGCGCCGTCGGGTCCAGCTGGGCCTGACGCCTCGTCTCTTGAAAACGGGGCCGCGCACCGACCGGTGTGCGGCCCCGTTTTGCATCTCCAGTCCACTCGACGAAACCCGCTCGGGCGCCGTCGTTTTGGAAGACGAATGCCCGTAACGCCTCAAGGCACAGCGCCTTTCGAAAGCGTCGGGAGACGCGCATACATTTGAGAATTCTATGAACTCCGTGACAATCCGGTGTGTGACCGGCCAGAATTGAAGGAATATGACCGCAACGGCCGGATACTCAGGCTCGCAGCGGCCCCGCCAAGCCATCCTGGGGCAGCTGCCGCGGATCAACCGTGCCGATGGCTCACCGATCAGGGTTTTGCTGGTCGACGACGAGCCGGCGCTGACCAATCTGGTGAAGATGGCCCTGCACTACGAGGGCTGGGTGGTCGACATCGCCCACAACGGGCGTGAGGCCATGGCCAAGTTCGAGAGGGTCAACCCCGACGTGCTCGTCCTCGACATCATGCTTCCCGACGTCGACGGGTTGCGGATCCTCGAGCGGGTGCGCCAATCCGACGTCTACACCCCGACGCTTTTCCTGACCGCGCGCGACTCGGTCATGGACCGGGTGACCGGCCTGACCGCGGGCGCCGACGACTACATGACCAAACCGTTCAGCCTGGAGGAATTGGTCGCTAGGCTGCGCGGGTTGCTCCGCCGCTCCGGCCAGCCGCCCACGCCGACGGCCGAAACCCTCATCGTCGGCGACCTGCGGGTCGACACCGCCAGCCGGGAAGTCACCCGCGGTGACACCGCGGTGTCGCTTTCCTCCACCGAGTTCGAGTTGCTGCGCTTCCTCATGCGCAACCCGCGGCGCGCGCTGAGCCGCACCGAGATCCTGGACCGGGTGTGGAACTACGACTTCGCGGGGCGCACCAGCATCGTGGATCTCTACATCTCGTACTTGAGGAAAAAGATCGACTCCGGCCGGGAGCCGATGATTCACACGGTCCGCGGCGTGGGGTACATGCTGCGGCCGGCGGAATGACCGAAGACAAGGCCGCGACATCCGGGATCTTTCCCCGGTGGTTTCCCTCGTCGCTGCGCCGCCAGCTCCTGTTGGGCGTGCTGGCCGTGGTCAGCGTGGTGCTGGTGACCGTCGGCATCGTTTCCGTGCTCAGCCTGCGCGGCTATGTCAACGCCATGAGCGACGCCGACATCGCCGAGTCCCTCGACGCGTTCAGCCACCAGTACACGAAATACCGCAACGGCGAACACACTTCGACGCATCCGGGCACGCCGCCGATCGGACAGGCGATGCTGGAATTCACCGGACAGACGCCGGGCAACCTGATCGCCGTGCTGCGCAACGGCGTGGTGATCGGGTCGGCGGTCTTCTCCGAGGGCGAACCGAAACCCGCGCCGGCCGACGTCATCAGCGCGCTGGAAGGGCAGACGTGGTCCGGCGGCCCACCCCGGACCGAAATACTGGGCAGGCTCGGGTCTTATCGCCTCGACAGCACCGTGGACGGCTCCGACGTGCTCGTGGTCGGGATGTCGCAGAACCTCGCCGACCGGATCATCGCGCGCAAGCAGATCACCACGATCGCGCTGACCGCCGGGGCGCTGGCCCTTACCGCGGCTCTGACCGGGTGGGTCGTCGGGTACACGCTTCGTCCGCTGCGCCGGCTCGGCGCGATCGCGGCCAACGTCGCCGCCATGCCGCTCGCCGACGACGACCACCGCATCAGCATCCGGGTACAACCGCAGGACACCGACCCGCAAAACGAGGTCGGGATCGTCGGCCACACGCTGAACCGCTTGCTGGACAACGTCGATGGCGCGCTGGCGCATCGGGTCGAATCCGATTTGCGGATGCGGCAATTCATCAGCGACGCCAGCCACGAACTGCGCACACCTTTGGCGGCGATTCAGGGCTACGCCGAACTCACTCGCCAGGACAGTTCGGAGCTGCCGCCGACCACCGAATACGCGCTGGCCCGCATCGAGTCCGAGGCCCGGCGGATGGCGTTGCTCGTCGACGAGTTGCTGCTGCTTTCCCGGCTGGGCGAAGGGCAAGATCTGCAGTCCGAGGACGTCGACCTGGCCGCGGTGGCCAACAACGCGGTCAATGACGCGACGGTGGCTGCGCTGACCCACCACTGGGTCAAAGACCTGCCCGACCATCCGGTCTGGGTGCGGGGCGACCACGCCCGGCTGCACCAGTTGGTCAGCAACCTGCTGGGCAACGCCCGGGTGCACACACCGCCCGGGGTGACGGTGACGACCGGAATCACCTGCCACCGTGACGGTCCCGAACCGCCGTTCGTGGAATTGACCGTCACCGACGACGGGCCCGGCATCGACGAAGAGCTACTGCCCAGGCTGTTCGAAAGGTTCGTCCGCGCAGACAAATCGAGATCCGACGGCTCGGGCCACGGACTGGGCCTGCCGATCGTCAGTTCGATCGTCAAGGCCCATCATGGTTCGGTCACCGTCGAATCCACGGAGGACGAGACGGTTTTCCGGGTACGGCTCCCCCTGATCGACGGGCCGCCACGGGGCGTTAATAAACCGTAAAGGTGCACGGTAGCCCCGTTAGGAAACCGTCAACCACACACCCTCACCGCACGCCACCCGGTTAGTTTCAATCGGACGTTGGCCCGCGGCTGTCGCGCGACGGTGGGGCTACTCGGAGTCCCTTGCGTATGCGCGTGATTGGCGCGGAACGGAGACGAGATGGGCGTGGCGGTGTACGTCGTGCTGACCGTGGCGGTGTTCGCCGCACTCGGCGTGGCTCAGAAGCTGGTCGAGCGGCTATGAACTACCAAAACGCGGTCGGTTTGGTGCTTTCCGTCCTCGTTGCGCTCTACGTGGGTAGCGCCCTGCTGTTCCCCGAGAGGTTCTGAGTGAGCACGACAACGGCCGGGATCGTTTTCCTCGTTGTCCTCGTCGCGGCGGTGGCGGTTGTCCACGTGCCCTTCGGGGACTACATGTTTCGCGTGTACGCCGCGGAGAAGGATTCTTCTGTCGAGCGGATGGTCTATCGGCTGATCGGCGTCGACGCGCGCTCGGAACAGACCTGGGGGGCCTATGCCCGAAGCGTGCTGGCGTTCTCGTCGATCAGCATTCTGTTCTTGTTCGTCTTCCAACTCGTCCAGGGCAAGTTGCCGCTGCACCTGCATGATCCGGCCACCAGGCTGACGCCCTCGCTGGCGTGGAACACCGCGGTCAGCTTTGTCACGAACACCAACTGGCAGGCCTACTCCGGCGAGACGACACAGGGACATCTCGTGCAGATGGCCGGCCTGGCGGTGCAGAACTTCGTGTCCGCCGCCGTCGGGATGGCGGTCGCCGTGGCGCTGGTGCGCGGGTTCGCCCGCACCCGCACCGGCGAGCTCGGCAACTTCTGGGTCGACCTGGTGCGCGGGACGCTGCGGATCCTGTTGCCCGTCGCCATCGTCAGCGCGATCCTGCTGATCGCCGGTGGGGCGATCCAGAACTTCCACCTGCACGACCAGGTGGTCACCACCGTCGGCGGCGCCCAGCAGACGATCACCGGCGGGCCGGTGGCCAGCCAGGAGGTCATCAAGGAACTCGGCACCAACGGCGGCGGCTTCTACAACGCGAATTCCGCGCACCCGTT
Organism: Mycobacterium intracellulare ATCC 13950; assembly: GCF_000277125.1. Lineage (NCBI taxonomy): Bacteria > Bacillati > Actinomycetota > Actinomycetes > Mycobacteriales > Mycobacteriaceae > Mycobacterium > Mycobacterium intracellulare. The sequence continues at coordinate 1,059,318 of NC_016946.1, read as the reverse complement.
TGAGAATCCGACCGGCTGGACCAACTGGCTGGAGATCTTCCTCATCCTGGTGATCGGGTTCTCACTGCCCCGCACGTTCGGGCGCATGGTGGGTAACACCAAGCAGGGCTTCGCGATTGCGGCCGTGATGGCGACGCTGTACATGATCAGCACCACCTTCATGCTGTGGTTCCAGACGCAGCACCACGGCACGGTGCCGACGGCCGTCGGCGCGGCGACGGAGGGGGTCGAGCAGCGCTTCGGCGTCGCCGACTCGGGGGTGTTCGCCGCCGCGACGACCCTCACGTCCACCGGCGCGGTCGATTCCGCGCACGACTCGCTGACCAGCCTGGGCGGCATGATCACGATGTTCAACATGCAGCTGGGTGAGGTCGCGCCCGGCGGCACCGGCTCCGGCCTGTACGGCATCCTGGTGCTGGCGGTGATCACCGTGTTCGTCGCCGGCCTGATGGTCGGACGGACCCCGGAATACCTCGGCAAGAAGATCACCCCGCGCGAGATCAAGCTCGCCGCAAGCTATTTCCTGGTCACTCCGCTGATCGTGCTGACCGGCACCGCGATCGCGATGGCGTTGCCCGGCCAACGCGCCGGCATGCTCAACAGCGGACCGCACGGACTCTCCGAGATCCTCTACGCGTTCACCTCGGCGGCCAACAACAACGGGTCCGCCTTCGCCGGCCTGAGCGCCAACACCGACTGGTACAACACCGCTCTCGGCCTGGCCATGGCCATCGGCCGGTTCCTGCCCATCGTGCTCGTGCTGGCGCTGGCCGGATCGCTGGCCCGGCAAGGCAGCACACCGGCCTCGGCGGGCACCTTGCCCACGCACCGGCCGCAGTTCGTGGGCATGGTCGCGGGCGTCACGTTGATCGTCGTTGCCCTGACGTTCTTGCCCATGCTCGCGCTCGGGCCCCTGGCCGAAGGGATTCACTGATGACCGCCACCGCGATCCAGCCGGCCGAGCAGACGCGACCGGCGGCGTCCACCGGCAGAAAACGGGTGCAGGGTGGCCTGCTCGACCCGAGGATGCTGTGGCGCTCGACCCCGGACGCGCTGCGAAAACTCAACCCCCGCACCCTGTGGCGCAACCCGGTGATGTTCATCGTCGAAATCGGCGCCGCCTGGAGCACCGTCCTGGCGGTCGCCGCGCCGAGCTGGTTCGCCTGGCTGGCCGTGATCTGGTTGTGGCTGACCGTGCTGTTCGCCAATCTCGCCGAAGCGGTTGCCGAGGGCCGGGGCAAGGCCCAGGCCGAAACGCTGCGCCGAGCCAAAACGCAAACCGTCGCCCGCCGGCTCAAGGACTGGGTACCGGGGGGCGCCGCGGTCGAGGAAGCGGTCGCCGCGGCGCAACTGCGACAGGGCGACATCGTCGTGGTCGAGGCCGGCCAGGCGATCCCCGGCGACGGTGACGTGGTGGAAGGCATTGCCTCCGTGGACGAATCGGCCATCACGGGCGAGTCGGCGCCGGTGATCCGGGAGTCCGGCGGCGACCGATCGGCGGTCACCGGCGGCACCACTGTGCTCAGCGACCGGATCGTCGTCAAGATCACCCAGAAGCCCGGTGAGAGCTTCATCGACCGGATGATCGCGCTCGTCGAGGGCGCCAACCGGCAGAAGACCCCGAACGAGATCGCGCTGAACATCCTGCTGGCCGCGTTGACGATCATCTTCGTCTTCGCCGTCGTGACCTTGCAGCCGCTGGCCATCTACTCCAAGGCGAACAACCCCGGCGTCCCGGATAGCCAGGCGCTGGACGCCGGCGGCGTGACCGGGATCGTGATGGTGTCGCTGCTGGTGTGCCTGATCCCGACCACCATCGGCGCGCTGCTGTCGGCCATCGGCATCGCCGGCATGGACCGGCTGGTGCAGCGCAACGTGCTCGCCATGTCCGGGCGGGCGGTGGAGGCCGCCGGCGACGTCAACACCCTGCTGCTGGACAAGACGGGCACCATCACACTGGGCAACCGGCAGGCCGCCGCCTTCATCCCTCTCGACGGAGTGTCGCCCGAACAATTGGCCGACGCCGCGCAATTGTCCAGCCTCGCCGACGAAACACCCGAGGGCCGTTCGGTTGTCGTGTTCGCCAAGGAGCACTTCGGATTGCGTGCCCGCACACCGGGCGAGCTGTCACAGGCCCACTGGGTCGCCTTCTCAGCCACCACACGGATGTCGGGCGTCGACCTCGACGCGCACCTGCTGCGCAAGGGCGCGGCCAGCTCGGTCGCGGAATGGGTGCGCGGCCAAGGGGGCAACGTCCCCGCGCAGCTCGGCGAGATCGTCGACGGCGTCTCCGCCGGTGGCGGCACGCCGCTGGTGGTCGGGGAAAGCGTCGACGGGCACGCGAGGGTGCTCGGTGTCATCCACCTCAAAGACGTCGTCAAGCAGGGCATGCGGGATCGGTTCGACGAGATGCGCCGGATGGGCATCCGGACGGTGATGATCACCGGCGATAACCCGTTGACGGCCAAGGCGATTGCCGACGAGGCCGGTGTCGACGACTTCCTGGCCGAGGCCACCCCGGAGGACAAGCTCGCGTTGATCAAGCGCGAGCAGGCCGGCGGCAAACTGGTGGCGATGACCGGCGACGGCACCAACGACGCGCCCGCGTTGGCGCAGGCCGACGTGGGTGTGGCGATGAACACCGGCACGTCGGCCGCCAAAGAGGCCGGCAACATGGTCGACCTCGACTCCGATCCCACCAAGCTCATCGAGATCGTGGAGATCGGCAAGCAGCTGCTGATCACCCGCGGGGCGCTGACGACTTTTTCGATCGCCAACGACATCGCGAAGTACTTCGCGATCATCCCGGCGATGTTCGTCGCGCTGTTCCCCGGCCTGGACCTGATCAACGTGATGCGGCTGCACAGCCCGCAATCGGCGATCCTGTCCGCGGTCGTCTTCAACGCGATCGTCATCGTGTTGCTGATCCCGCTCTCGCTGCGCGGTGTGCGGTACACGCCGAGCAGCGCGTCAAAACTGTTGAGCCGCAACCTGTATGTCTACGGTCTGGGCGGCATCGTCGCCCCGTTCGCCGGAATCAAGGCGATCGACCTGATCGTCCAATTCATCCCGGGGATGTCCTGATATGACGAATTTCGTCCGCCTGCACTGGGCGGCACTGCGTGCGCTGCTGGTGCTGACCGCGATCACCGGTCTGGCCTATCCCCTATTCGTCTGGGCCGTCGCGCAGCTTCCGGGATTGCGGGAGCACGCCGAGGGGTCGATCCTCACCGCGGACGGTAAGCCGGTGGGCAGCAGGTTGATCGGCCAGTCCTTCACCGACTCCGGCGGCAACCCGTTGCCGCAATACTTCCAGAGCCGACCCTCGGCGGCGGGCGCCGGCTACGACCCGACCTCGTCGGGCGGCAGCAACCTGGGGCCGGAAAGCATCGTCGACGCGCCCGGCAAGCCGAGCCTGCTGACGCAGGTGTGTGCGCGCAGTGCCGCGGTGGGCAGGCTGGAAGGTGTCGACGGGTCGCGGCCGTTCTGCACCGGCGGCGGCGTGGGCGCGGTGCTGTCGGTGATCGGCCCGCGCGACGCGCGTGGAAACGTCGTCCACCCGACCCGGGTTATCAGCGTCAACGAGCCGTGCGGCTCGACGCCGGCGCCGTTCCTCAGCCTCTACCAGGGGGTGCGCGTCGAATGCGCCCAAACCGCAGAGGACTACTCGATCGGACAGACCGTACCCGTCCGCGGCGCCGCGCCCGCCAGCCCGGCCGTGCCGGCCGACGCGGTCACCGCCAGCGGCAGCGGCCTCGATCCGAACATCTCGACGGCCTACGCCGACATCCAAGTGGCACGGGTCGCCCACGCCCGCAGTGTCAGCCCGGATCAGATCCGTGCGGTGGTGGCGCAGAACCGGAGCGGCCGCGCGCTGGGGTTTTTCGGTGAGCCGTGCGTCGATGTGCTGCAACTCAACCTGCAACTCGACCACCGGTATCCCGTCACGAGTTAGCGGCAAGGGGGATGATGGTTGGCGTGAGTGACGTCAACCTCCACGGCCGCCAACCCAGGCGGGGGGAGCTACGCATCTACCTCGGTGCCGCTCCGGGTGTGGGTAAGACGTATTCGATGCTGGGTGAGGCGCATCGGCGGCTGGAGCGTGGCACCGATCTGGTGGCGGGCGTGGTGGAAACCCACGGGCGTGCGAAAACCGCTGAGCTGCTTGAGGGCATCGAGATCATTCCGCCGCGCTATATCGAGTATCGCGGCGGCCGCTTCCCCGAGCTCGACGTGCCGGCCGTGCTGGCGCGCCGCCCGCAGGTCGTCCTCGTCGACGAACTCGCGCACACCAACGCGCCGGGCAGCAAGAACCCCAAGCGATGGCAGGACGTCGAGGAGTTGCTCGACGCCGGGATCACGGTGATCTCCACGGTCAACGTGCAGCACCTGGAAAGCCTCAACGACGTCGTCGCCCAGATCACCGGGATCGAGCAGAAGGAGACCGTCCCGGACCTGATCGTGCGGCAGGCCGCGCAGGTCGAACTCATCGATATCACGCCAGAGGCGTTGCGGCGCAGGTTGTCCCATGGCAATGTCTACGCTCCCGATCGCATCGATGCGGCGCTGTCGAACTACTTCCGTCGCGGAAACCTCACCGCGCTAAGGGAACTGGCGCTGCTGTGGCTCGCCGACCAGGTCGATACGGCGCTGGCAAAATACCGGGCCGAGAACAAGATCACCGACATGTGGGAGGCCCGCGAGCGGGTTGTCGTCGCGGTCACCGGTGGACGCGAATCCGAGACGTTGGTGCGACGGGCGTCCCGCATCGCGTCGAAGTCCACCGCCGAGCTCATGGTGGTCCACGTCGTCCGCGGCGACGGCCTGGCCGGCCTGTCGGAATCCCGGATGGCCAAGATCCGCGAGCTGGCGAGCAGCCTGGACGCTTCGCTGCACACCGTCGTCGGCGACGACGTGCCCACGGCCCTACTCGAGTTCGCGCGCGAGATGAACGCCACGCAGCTGGTGATCGGCACCTCGCGGCGGTCGCGCTGGGCGCGCCTGTTCGAGGAGGGCATCGGCCCGAGGATCGTCGAGCTGTCCGGCAAGATCGACGTGCATCTGGTCACCCACGAGGAGGCCAAGCGCGGATTTCGCACGGCCTCGCTCGCGCCGCGCGAACGGCGGGTGACGTCGTGGCTGGCGGCGCTCATCGTGCCGTCGATCATCTGCGCGATCACCGTCACGGCGCTGGATCCCTACCTGGACACCGGCGGCGAGAGCGCCTTGTTCTTTGTGGGGGTGCTGCTGGTCGGGTTGTTCGGAGGCGTTGCGCCCGCGGCGCTTTCGGCGATGCTGTCCGGGCTGCTGCTGAACTACTTTTTGATTGCCCCGCGGCACAGCTTCACCATCGCCGAACCCAACAGCGCCATCACCGAATTGGTGCTGCTGCTGATCGCGGTCGCGGTGGCGGTGCTGGTCGATTTCGCGGCCAAACGCACCCGGGAAGCCCGCCGCGCGTCGCAGGAGGCCGAGCTGCTGACCCTGTTCGCGGGTTCGGTGCTGCGCGGCGCCGACCTCGAAACGCTGCTCGAACGGGTGCGTGAGACGTACGCCCAGCGCGCGGTCGCGATGTTGCGCGGGGCCGGCGAGGAAGCGCGCGGCGGCGGCACCACGAGCGACGTCGTCGCCTGCGTGGGCAGGGATCCCTGCGTCACCGTCGATTCCGCGGACACCGCGATCGAGGTCGGTGACGACGAATTCTGGATGCTGCTGGCGGGCCGAAAGCTCTCGGCGCGGGACCGTCGGGTGCTCAGCGCGGTGGCCAGGCAGGCGGCCGGTTTGATCAGGCAGCGGGAACTCGCCGAGGAGGCCAGCCGAACCGAGGCGGTCGTGCGGGCCGACGAACTGCGGCGCTCGCTGCTGTCCGCGGTCAGCCATGACCTGCGCACGCCGCTGGCGGCGGCCAAGGTCGCGGTGTCCAGCCTGCGCGCCGAGGACGTCGCCTTCTCCGCCACCGACACCGCGGAGTTGCTGGCGACGATCGAGGAGTCCATCGACCAACTCACCGCGCTGGTCGGCAACCTGCTCGATTCCTCGCGGCTGGCCGCCGGGGTGATCCACCCCGAGCTGAGCCGGGTGTACCTCGAGGAAACCGTGCAACGCGCGCTGGTCAGCATCGGCAAGGGCGCCACCGGCTATTTCCGGTCCGCCATCGACCGCGTCAAGGTGGACGTGGGCGACGCCATGGTGATGGCCGACGCCGGGCTGCTGGAGCGCGTGCTGGCCAACCTGATCGACAACGCGCTGCGCTACGCGCCCCACTGCCTGGTCCGGGTCAACGCCGGGCGGGTGGGCGATCGGGTGCTGATCAACGTCATCGACGAGGGGCCCGGAATACCCCACGGGGCCGAGGAGCAGATCTTCGAAGCGTTTCAGCGGCTCGGCGATCACGACAACACCACCGGCGTCGGTCTGGGGATGTCGGTGGCGCGGGGCTTCGTCGAGGCGATGGGCGGGACCATAACGGCCACCGACACTCCGGGAGGCGGGCTGACCGTGATCGTGGAAATGGCTGCGCCGCAATCGATAGAGGACCGGCGCACATGACGCGCGCCGGCGACGATGCAGAGCGCAGCGATGAGGAGGAGCGGCGCACATGACCCGCGTATTGGTGATCGACGACGAGCCGCAGATACTGCGCGCGCTGCGCATCAACCTGTCCGTGCGGGGCTATGAGGTGGTCACCGCGTCGAGCGGCGCGGGCGCGCTGCGCGCCGCCGCCGAGCACAAGCCCGACGTGGTGATCCTCGACCTCGGCCTGCCCGACATCTCCGGGATCGACGTCCTGGCGGGTCTGCGCGGATGGCTCACCGCACCGGTGATCGTGTTGTCCGCGCGCACCGACTCGTCGGACAAAGTGGAGGCGCTGGACGCCGGCGCCGACGATTACGTCACCAAACCCTTTGGGATGGACGAGTTCCTGGCCCGGCTGCGCGCGGCGGTCCGCCGCAACACCGCAGCATCCGAAGTCGAGCAGCCGGTGATCGAAACAGAATCGTTCACCGTCGATTTGGCCGCCAAGAAGGTCAGCAAGAACGGCGGCGAGGTCCATCTCACCCCCACCGAGTGGGGAATGCTCGAGGTACTCGTGCGCAATCGCGGCAAGTTGGTCGGCCGCGAGGAGCTACTCAAGGAGGTGTGGGGCCCGGCCTATGCCACCGAAACCCATTACCTGCGAGTGTATCTCGCGCAGCTGCGCCGCAAGCTCGAAGACGACCCGTCGAACCCCAAGCATTTGCTGACCGAGTCGGGCATGGGCTATCGCTTCGAGGTATGACGCCCGCGGTCGTCGACATAGTCCCATCCGCCACACGCGTCCCTCCGGAGGAGGACATGTCAATTGCCCACCTCCGAGCGACAACCCGCGGCCTCGCGCAACGCCAGCACGCGCTGATGGATTCGATGCTCGGTGCTGCGCGGCAGGTAGCCGGGGCCGTACCTTCCTCGCCCTAGTCGCCGTACCCGCCCACGACCGATCTCCCATCGCAGCGCGTCCGAAATCGCCTTCGACGGCCTGCCGCGCACCGAGAAGCGGTGCCAGTTCAAGGCTTCGATCAGTTCGGCGATGGTTGCCGGCCCGTGAACGGCCAGCTGCATCGTGAGCACGTAACGCAGCTCGATGCCTTTGACTGCATGGTTCATTCCCGGACGGTCGCACAGGGGTACGACACCGCCAAAGTTGTCGCTCGGAGGTGGGCAATCGACATGTCCTCCTCCGGAGGGGCGCATGTGGCGGGTGTGACTAAACCCGGCCTATTCGGCGATCGACAGCACGATGCCGTCCAAAATGTCGTGCTCGCTCACCGTCAACTCCTCGATGCCCGCACGGGCGCGCAACTCGCGGGCCAACTCCTCCACCACGATCGCACCACCGCCGATCACGTCGGCCCGCCCCGCGTGCATCGGCGGCAGCGCCGCGCGCTCGGCGCGCGTCATCCCGATCAGCCGTTCACACACCGCCAACAGATCCGCACCGGCGACGCGTGAAAGATGAATGGCCGCAGAGTCATACGCCGGCAAGTCGTGCGCCAGCGCGGACAGCGTGGTCATCGTCCCGGCCAATCCGACCCACGTCCGCGCGCCCTCGACGGGCACCACGCCCAGCGCGACCTCGAGCCGCTCGCGCACCACCTGCCGGGCCGCCGCCACTTCCGCGGGCGTCGGCGGGTCCGAATGCAGGCAACGCTCGGTCAGCCGGACGCAGCCGATGTCGGCCGAGTAGCTGGCCGCCACCGCCTCGCCCCCCACGACGATTTCGGTGGAGCCCCCACCGAGGTCGACGACGACGAAAGGTCCGGCCCCACCGTCCAATTCGCCGACCGCGCCGCGGAACGACAGCTCGGCCTCCTCGGCGCCGCTGATCACCTCGGCCACCGCACCGGGCAGCACCGCGCCCAACACGTCGGCCGTCATCGCGAAGAAGTCGTCGCGGTTGGCGACATCGCGGGCCGCCGAGGTCGCCACCATCCGCACCCGCTCCACCCCATGCGTTTTCAGCAGGGCGGCGTAGTCCGCCAACGCCGCCCGGGTGCGGGCTATGGCCTCGGCCGCGAACTCGCCGGTCGCGTCGACACCCTGACCGAGCCGCACGATCCGCGTCTCCCGATGCACGTCACGCAGCCGCCCCGGCCCTACAACATCGGCGATCAACAAGCGAATCGAGTTGGTACCGCAGTCGATTCCCGCGAGCCCGCCGTTCACCATTGGCCCTCCACCAAAATGCCCGCCATCGCGGGCTCGCCGGCCAGGATCGCCAGCGCCTCGTCGCCGAACGGATTCACGCCCGGCCCCTTGGCCAGCGAATGCGCAATCAGCACGTGCAAGCACTTGACCCGGTCGGGCATCCCGCCGCCGGTGAAGGTCGTCCCCAACGATTCGATCGCGTCACGCTCGGCCAGATAGGACTCGTGCGCGCGCCGGTACGCTGCCGCCAGGTCGGCGTCGCGGCCCAGTCGCTCGGTCATCTCGCGCATCAATCCCGTCGTCTCGAGCCTGCTCGCCGCCGCCGTCAGCGCCGGATGTGTCAGGTAGTACAGCGTCGGAAACGGCGTTCCGTCAGGCAATTTCGGCGCGGTCTTCACCACGCCGGGTTCGCCGTTGGGACACCGGTAGGCGATTTCGAGCACCCCGCGCGGTTCCCGCCCGAGCTGGCGGGCCACCGCGTCCAGGTCGGCACGATCAACCACCGGGACCGGGGGGGTTCGGCGCGGACGGACCCGGTTCGGCCGGCGGGGCCGGGGCTTCGGCGGGCGGCGGCGCGGGAGGCGGCGCGGCCGGCGGCAGGTGCGGGGCGTCGGCGATGGTGTGCCACAGCGACGTGTACCACGGGTCGTTGTTGACCGGTTTCGCCGACGGGGCCCCCGGCTGGGTCGGCTCGGCCGCCGACGGGGGAAGCTGAACCTGGAACGGGATGTCGCCGGGCTTCACGAAGCCGAGCCGCTCGCGGGCCTGCGCCGCAATGTAGGCCGGGTCACCGAGTTTGGTCTTTCGCTGCTCCAAATCCGCGATCTGACGGCGCAGCGCCGCCTCGCTGGCGGCCAGCTGATTCATCTCGGTGCGCTGCGCGAAATAGGTGCGCACCGGTCCGGCGATCGTCAGCGTCAGCACGCAGATCACCGCGGCCAGCACCGCCGCGCGCCGCGCGGTGAACCCGAGCCGTTGCTCGGAGCGCTGCTCAACCGATTCGGCGGCCTGCCGGGCGATGGGTTCGACGACATGCTCTTGCTGCGTGGCGTTGCGGCCGCCGTGGTTCGCCGTGGGCGATGTCCGCGCGGACGGCTTCGACGACGGCTTGGCCGACCGAGGGCGCCGAACCGAAGCGCCGGCCTTCCCCGGGCGCGATGCCGGGGAACGCCGCTTCGGATCCGGCTTGCCGGGCAAGCTATTTGGCCTCCGGCGGCGTATACCGCGGGAAGGCGAGATCGCCGGCGTAGCGGGCGGCATCGCCGAGCGCCTCCTCGATCCGCAGCAGCTGGTTGTATTTGGCGACGCGCTCGCTGCGGGCGGGCGCACCGGTCTTGATCTGCCCGCTGCCGACCGCCACCGCCAGGTCGGCGATCGTGGTGTCCTCGGTCTCGCCGCTGCGATGGCTCATCATCGTGCGGTAGCCGCTGTGATGGGCCAGCGCGACGGCGTCGAGCGTCTCGGTCAGCGTGCCGATCTGATTCACCTTGACCAGCAACGCGTTTGCCACACCCTTGTCGATACCCTCTTCCAGGCGTTCGGGATTGGTGACGAAGATGTCGTCGCCGACGATCTGCAGCCGGTCACCGATGGCCGCGGTCAGGGCTACCCAGCCATCCCAATCGTCTTCCGACAGTGGGTCTTCGATGGACACCAGCGGATAAGACCCGAGCAGCCCGGCGTAGAACTCGGTCATCTGCTCCGCGGTGCGGGTGCTGCCCTCGAATTTGTAACCCGTCCCGTCGGTGAAGAACTCGGTGGCCGCCGCGTCGAGGGCCAGCGCCACGTCGGCGCCGAGTTTGAAGCCGGCCGAGTCGATGGCCCGGCTGATCAGGTCCAGTGCCGCGGTGGTGCCCGCCACGTCGGGGGCGAAGCCGCCCTCGTCGCCCAGGCCCGTGCTCAAGCCCTGCTTCTTGAGCACCGATTTCAGCGAGTGATACACCTCGGCGCCCCAGCGCAGCGCCTCGGCGAAGCTGGGCGCACCGATCGGCGCCACCATGAACTCCTGGATGTCGACGGCGGTGTCGGCGTGCGCGCCGCCGTTGAGGATGTTCATCATCGGCACCGGCAGGATGTGCGCGTTCGGGCCGCCGAGGTAGCGGAAAAGCGGCAACTCGGCGGAATCGGCGGCCGCCTTGGCCACGGCCAGCGACACACCCAGGATCGCGTTGCCGCCCAGCCTCGACTTGTCGGGCGTGCCGTCCAGGTCCAGCAGCGCCTGGTCGACCAGCCGCTGATCGTCGGCGTTGAGGCCGATCACCGCCGGGCCGATCTCGTCCAGCACCGCCTGCACGGCCTTCTGCACACCCTTGCCGGCATAGCGCTCGCCACCGTCGCGCAACTCGACGGCCTCGTGCTCACCCGTCGACGCGCCCGACGGCACCGCCGCGCGGGCAAAGGTCCCGTCGATCAGGGCAATCTCGACCTCGACTGTCGGGTTGCCGCGGGAATCGAGGATCTCGCGGGCCCCGACCTGCTCGATAATCGGCACTGGGGTTCTCCTTGTTCGCGTAAGGCCTGGGTCAGCGATACATCCTGCTATAGCGGGTGACCTTTCGCGTAAGCGGTCGCCCAATCCCGGACCGCCCGCGCGTAGACCCCGGAATTGTTGTAGGCCCGCAGCGCGGTGATCCAGCCCCGCGGCGTCGCGAGATCCTTTCCGCGCCAACACAGGTAGCCCGCCGCGGCGAGCGCGGCGTCGTCGATGTTGTCGGGGCTGACGCGGCCGTCGTTGTGAGCGTCGACACCATAGAGCCGCCACGTCTCGGGGATGAACTGCATCGGCCCCATGGCACGCGTCACGCCGTCGCCGTCGGTGAGGTCCTCGTCGGTGTCGACGATGCGCAGCGTCCCGCCGCTGCCGTCGAGTCGGACGCCGCGGATCGGCGGGCTGACATCCCCGTTGGGGGCCAGCGTGGCGCCGCGGTAGGTGCCGTGGTGGCTCTCGACCTGTCCGATGCCCGCCAGCGTGGTCCAGGCGATGTGGCACTTCGGGTTCTCGACTTCGGCGACCCGGGCCGCGTACGCGTAGGCCTCGAGCGCGATCAGCGGGATCTCCAAGGCCGCCGACCGTGGTTGGGCCCAGTCGCGCAACTGTTCCGCGGGCCGACCGCTGGCGTGCGTGTCCACCGGCGGCACCGGGTCACCCGCGGGGGGCGGCACGCCGTCGGGGATGAACAGGCTGAGTTGCCACGTGCAACTGGAGGCCAGAACGATCGCGGTCGCGCCGATCACGGCGGCCGCGCGCATCCAACGCCTCGGCGACACCATGCTTTCCTGAGCTCCCCTAAACTCGCCTGCACCAACTTCCGCCACACCATCGTCCCATGCGTTCGGGGACCGCTCGGTCGCGTCGGGCCTCGGCGCACCGGCGTCGTGCCGGGTTCAGCTAATTACCGATTAGCTACTGGCCGCCTTGGCTAGCGCGGTCAGACCAACGCCGACCACGGGGATTCGCAACCTCATCCGCGATATTACCGACGGGCCGAGGACAAATCCGGCAAACACCGCTGCGATCGCTCTCTCCGATGACGGCGGGCGGGAAATATCCGTGGCGCGCCCGCCTGCGAGGCGTCGTCGCGCGCTCAGGCCTCGTCGGCAACGGCGTCGGTGGCGGCCCCCTTGGGGGCCGAGTCACCCGTCGGCCAGTGCTCGCGCCACTCCTGTTCGGAGACTTCACCGAGCGGGGCCACGTCGAACTCGTCGGGGACGTCTCCCCCGCGGCGCGCCGTGGCGATCGCCCGTTCCGCACCGCGAACCGTGTCGACGAAGTCCAGAACCGCTGTGCGCAGAGCGCTTTCGGCATCGACATCGGCCGACACGCGGATCGAGGTGATTTCGTCGGGGATCAGGTCGGCGGGCACACCGGCTTTGCCGGCGCGCTGAATCACCTTCTGGGCGAGCGCCAGCGCGGGCTGCCCCGTGTGCACGTCGTCCATCACCGACTTGCGCGGCTTTTCGGACGCCTTGCGCTCTTCCCACTGGGCCAACTGCTCTTCGAGCGAAATCGATTGCCCGGCAAGAACTCCCGGGACCCGGTTGCCCAGCTTGCGCATCAGGGCTGCGGCGACGTCATCGATGGTGAAGGCGGACTGCGGCGCCTCCTCGGCGATGCGGGCGTGGAAGAGGACTTGCAGCAGCACGTCGCCGAGCTCGTCGCGCAGCTGGTCGGCGTTGCCGCTGCCCACCGCGTCCAGCAGCTCGTAGGTTTCCTCCAACAAAAACCTGCGCAGCGAATCGTGGGTTTGCTCACTCTCCCACGGCCCGGCGGTGCGCAGTTTGTCCATCATGGCCACGGCGTCGACCAGCCGTTCGCCGCGCGGCGTCTCGGGCGCCGAGATCAGCCGGGCCCCGGCCGCCAGGCGGGCGGTCACGGCCGGGTGGTCGGGGTCGGACGACAGCAGCACCGGCGCGTCCGCACCGGAGTGCACCGGACGCGCCGCCGACAACGACCAGGGCACCGCGACGGGCATCTCCTCGGTGTACTGCACCTCACCGGCGAGATGCTCGATGGCTTCGATGGGGACCAGCGAAGGGCGGCGGGGGTCGAACAACACGACGATCATTGGCGCCGCTCCTCCTCATCGCTGCGCTCTGCATCGTCGCCGGCGCGGATCATTTAGCGCCCCTCACTCGTCATCGCCGCAGGTGAACTCGTTATACCAATATCCGTCTGCGCCTTGCCCTGCAATGCCGTCACCAGGTTGGCCACCATCTGCACCAGCTCGACATCGCGCAGCCGCGGCGCGCCGACGCCGCCGGCGCGCGGGATGGGAACCTGCACGGTGGAGGTCGTGGCGCGGTAGCCCGCCGCCGGATACATCCGCTTGAGCCGCACCTGCGCCGAATCCGGCAGCGTCATCGGCGAGAGCCGCACGGTGGTCGCCGAGGGCGCCGACACCTCGGTGATGCCCGCGGCGCGGCACAGCAGCCGCAGCCGGGCCACCGCCACCAGCCGCAGGGCCGGCTCGGGCAGCGCGCCGTAGCGGTCGACGAGTTCCTCCACGACCGCGTCGATCTCGCCGTCGGAGGCCGCCGCGGCCAGCCGGCGGTACGCCTCGAGCCGCAGCCGGTCGCTGGCGATGTAGTCCGGCGGCAGGTGCGCATCGACCGGCAGGTCGATGCGCACGTCCTTCGGCTCCTCGGCCGTCGTGACGGTGTGGCCGTCGGCAGCCGCGCGGTAGGCCTCCACGGCCTCGCCCACCAGGCGGACGTACAGGTCGAAGCCGACGCCGGCGACGTGCCCGGACTGCTCGACGCCCAACACGTTTCCGGCGCCGCGGATCTCGAGGTCCTTCATCGCGACAGCCATGCCCGCGCCGAGCTCGTTGTTCTGCGCGATGGTGGCCAGCCGGTCGTAGGCGGTCTCGGTCAGCGGCGCATGCGGCGGATACAGGAAGTAGGCGTAGCCGCGCTCCCGGCTGCGACCGACCCGGCCGCGCAGCTGGTGCAGCTGCGACAGGCCGAAGGTGTCGGCGCGCTCGACGATCAGCGTGTTGGCGTTGGAGATGTCCAGCCCGGTCTCCACGATCGTGGTGCACACCAGGATGTCGTATTCGCGGTTCCAGAACCCCTGCACCGTGCGTTCCAGCCGTTCTTCGGGCATCTGCCCGTGCGCGACGACCACCCGCGCCTCGGGCACCAGCTCCCGGATCTTCGCCGCCGTCCGGTCGATGGAGCTGACCCGGTTGTGCACGTAGAAGACCTGCCCGTCGCGCAGCAGCTCGCGGCGCAAGGCGGCCGCGACCTGCTTGTCGTCGTGCGGGCCGACGTAGGTCAGCACCGGGTAGCGCTCCTCGGGCGGGGTCAGGATCGTCGACATCTCGCGGATCCCGGCCAGGCTCATCTCCAGCGTGCGCGGGATCGGGGTGGCGCTCATGGTCAGCACGTCGACGTGGGTGCGCAGCGACTTGATGTGCTCCTTGTGCTCGACGCCGAACCGCTGCTCCTCGTCGACGACGACGAGGCCGAGGTCCTTCCAGCGCACCCCGGTCTGCAACAGCCGGTGCGTGCCGATCACCACGTCCACCGACCCGTCGGCCAGGCCCTCGATCACGGCCTTGGACTCCGCGGGGTCGGTGAACCGGGACAGGCCCTTGACGGTCACCGGGAACCCGGTCATCCGGTCGGTGAAGGTCTGCAGGTGCTGGTCTGCCAGCAGCGTGGTGGGCACCAGCACGGCCACCTGCTTGCCGTCCTGGACCGCCTTGAACGCCGCCCGCACCGCGATCTCGGTCTTGCCGTAGCCCACGTCGCCACAGATCACCCGGTCCATGGGGATCGGCTTTTCCATGTCCCCCTTGACCTCGGTGATCGCGGTCAGCTGGTCGACGGTCTCGGTGTACCCGAACGCGTCTTCCATCTCGGCCTGCCACGGGGTGTCCGGGCCGAACGCGTGCCCGGGGCTGGCCTGCCGCTTGGCGTACAGGGACACCAGCTCGCCGGCGATCTCGCGCACCGCGCGGCGCGCCTTCGTCTTGGTGTTCGCCCAGTCGCTGCCGCCGAGCTTGCTCAGCGCCGGCGCCTGCCCGCCGACGTACCGCGACAGCTGATCCAGCGAATCCATTGGGACATAAAGCTTGTCTGTATTTTTGGCCGCGCCACCACGGTTCTTGCTGGACGCGTACTCCAGCACCAAATACTCGCGCCGGGCGCCGCCGACGGTGCGCTCGACCATCTCGACGAACCGGCCGATGCCGTGCTGATCGTGCACAACGAGATCACCGGCGGTCAGCGCCAACGGGTCAACGGTGTTGCGCCGCTTGGCCGCCAGGCGCTTGCCCTCGACGGCGGCGACCCGGCTCCCCGTGAGGTCGGTCTCGGTGATCACCACCAGCGTGGCGCCGGGGATGATGACGCCGTCGTGCAGCGGGCCCTTGAGCACGCCGACTATCCCCTTTTTAGGTCGAACTTGGCCTGCGGCCCCGGATTCCAGCATGGCGGCCGGGGTGTCGCATTCGGCGAGCCGTTCCACCACGCGGTGCGCGGTGCCGGCGCCGGGGGCGACGACGACGGCGTAGCCGCCGGTGGTGACGTGCGCGCGCAGCATCGCGAAGATGCCGTCGATGTCGTGCTGATGGCCGCGCGCCGAGGGCGCCGCCCGGATGTCCAGCTCGACGGCCGACTCGTCGGACAACTGGCTCAACGTCCACCACGGATGCCCGCCTTTGGCGGCCGCGGCCCGCACGTCATCCAGCTCGGCGAATCCCGATCCGCCGAATTGCGCGACATCGACGGGGGCGTCCGTGCCCATGGCGGCCGCCGACCACGAGGCTTCGAGGAATTCGCTGCCGGTCTTGATCAGGTCGGCGGCGCGGGTGCGGATCTTCTCGGGGTCGCACAACAGGATCGGGGTGCCCTGCGCCAGTTGGTCGGTCAGCAGCACGTGCTCGCCGGGCCGCAGCACGGGCAGCAGGGCCTCCATGCCGTCGACCGCGATGCCCTCGGCGAGCTTGGCCAGCATGTCGGTGACGCTGCCGGTGATCGCGGGCTCGGTCGCCGGGTGCCGCGCGGACAGCTCGGCGGCCCGTTGCCGCACCTCCTCCGTGAGCAGCAGCTCGCGGCAGGGCACCGCGATCAGGGTGTCGACCTCGATCTCCGGGATCGAACGCTGATCGGCGACGGAGAACATGCGCATCTCGCTGACCTCGTCACCCCAGAACTCGATGCGCACCGGGTGCTCGGCCGTCGGCGGGAAGACGTCGAGAATCCCGCCGCGCACGGCGAACTCGCCGCGCCGGCCCACCATGTCGACCCGGGTGTAGGCCAGTTCGACCAGCCGGGCGATCACGCCCTCGAATTCGACTTCCGCACCGACGCTCAATGTGACCGGCTCGATCAGGCCGAGCTGCGGTGTCATCGGCTGCAGCAGCGAGCGGGCCGCGGTGACCACGACCTGAAGGGGAGGGCCCAGCCGCGCGTCGTCGGGGTGGGCCAGGCGCCGCAGCACGGTCAGGCGGGCGCCGACGGTGTCGACGCCGGGCGAGAGCCGCTCGTGCGGCAGCGTCTCCCAGGACGGGAAGACCGCGACGGCATCGCCGAAGACGCCGCGCAGTTCAGCGGTCAGGTCGTCGGCTTCGCGCCCGGTCGCGGTGACTACCAGCAAAGGACCCAACCGCGCCAGCGCGCTGGCCACGAACAACCGTGCGCTGGCTGGACCCACCAGGTGCAATTCGGCCGGCGACGCGGCCGCGCTGTCGATCAGCTGCTGGAAGGTCGGCGCGGTGAGCGCCAATTCAACGAGCCCCGCGATCGGGGTTTCTGGGCGAGCAGCCCCCGGTGCGGTCATGATGAATTCCATTCTAGGGCGGCTTGCCCGGCTCCTTCCTCCCGCCGACGCGGCGCTCGCCGTCGCCGGGCGGGGGACCGCCGGACACGCCGATCCGCGTCAATATCGGGCTCGGCGTCGTCAAGGGATCGTCAAGAAAGCTCTACGCGTGCGCCCGCGGGCGCACGTTGGATTCATGACATTGCTGGACATTCTGCCGTCGCTCGGCCACGCGGCTTCGCCGCGCTTCGACCCGGCGATCTGGCCCCTCACCGCCCATCCCGACGAGGAGGGCAGGCTGTGCGTCGGCGGTGTGGCGCTGGCCGATATCGCCGACGAGTTCAACACCCCGGCCTACGTGATCGACGAAGCCGACTTCCGGCATCGCGCGCGCCGCTACCGCCGGACCCTACGCGGGGTCGAGGTCGTCTACGCCGGCAAGTCGCTGCTGAGCACCGCGGTGGCAGGCTGGGCCCGCGACGAGGGCCTCGGCGTCGACGTCTGCTCGGCCGGTGAACTGGCCACGGCCCTGGCCGGCGGCGTCGACCCGGCCCGCATCGTCATGCACGGCAACGCGAAATCGCCCGACGAGCTGCGCGACGCCGTGCGCGCCGGGGTGGGGCGCATCGTGCTGGACTCCTGCATGGAGATCGCCTACCTCGCCGGCCTGGCGCGGCGGCGCCAGCGGGTGCTCATCCGGGTGACGCCCGACATCGACATCCACGGGCACCGCGCCGTCACCACCGGCGTCAGCGACCAGAAGTTCGGCTTCACGCTCGCCGGCGACCACGCCGCCGACGCGGTGGCCCGCGTGCTGGCGCACCCCATCCTCGACCTGGTCGGCCTGCACTGCCACATCGGCTCGCAGGTCAGCGACGCCGCCCTGTACGGCGAGGCCATTCGGCGGATGATCGCCGCGATGGCCGACATCCGGGCCCGGCACGGCGTCATCCTCACCGAGCTGAACATCGGTGGCGGACATGCGATCCCGTACGTTCCCGGCGACCGCGAGCTGGATCTCGACGAGCTGGCCGCGGCGATCGAGGACGCCCTCGACGAGGCCTGCGCCGCCGAGCAGTTCCCCCGCCCGCAGATCGTGGTGGAACCGGGCCGGGCCATCAGCGGCCGCGCCGGCGTGACCCTGTATCGGGTGCGCTCGGTGAAGACGCAATTCGGCGGTCGCACCTTCGTCGCCGTCGACGGCGGCATGAGCGACAACCCGCGGGTGGCGCTGTACGGCGCGCAGTACGCCGTCGCGCTGGCCAACCGGCATCCGCTGGGGCTCAAGCAGACCGTCACCGTGGCCGGCCGGCACTGTGAATCGGGCGACGAGATCGCCCGCGACATCGAGTTGCCCGCGGATCTGCGCCCCGGCGACCTGCTGGCCGTGGCGTGCACCGGCGCCTACCACCACAGCATGGCGTCCAACTACAACATGGTCGGCAGGCCGTCGCTGGTGGCCGTCAAGGATGGCCGGGCCCGCGAACTGGTTCGCCGCGAGACCGTCGCCGACCTGATGGCGCGCGACTGCGGGTAGCCCGTCGCGGTCTACTCGTCCTGCAGGCGGGGGTCGGCCTCCAGCCCGATCAGCCCGTTCCACATGAGGTTGACCAGGTGCGCGGCCACCACTTCCTTCTTGGGCTCGCGGGTGTCGAGCCACCACTGCGCGGTCATCGACACCGAGCCCACCAGCGCCTGGGCGTAGAGAGGAGCCAGCCCCGGATCCAGGCCGCGACGGGAGAAATCACCGGCCAGGATGGAGCTGACCTGGTTGACGGCGTCGTTGAGCAGGCTCGAGTAGGTGCCCGAGCTGATCGCGGCCGGCGAGTCGCGGATCATGATCCGGAAGCCGTCGGTGCGCTCTTCGACGTAGGTGAGCAGGGCAAGGGCGACCCGCTCGACCCGCACCCGGGAGCGGTTGTTGGTCAGCGACGAGGTGATGCCGTCCAGCAGCGCCGACATCTCCCGGTCGACGACGACGGCATAGAGGCCCTCTTTGCCCCCGAAATGCTCGTAGACGACCGGCTTGGACACGTTGGCCCGCAGCGCGATCTCCTCGATCGAGGTGCCTTCATACCCGCGCTCGGCGAACAGCGAACGCGCGATGCCGATGAGTTGTTGGCGACGTTCGGTGCCGGTCATCCGCGCGCGCGGCGCCCGAACCTCCTTGTCCGGTTCCTTTTGCGTTTGGGGGTCCAGCACGGCCACGTCAATCAGCGTATCGGGCGGTGGGCGGTTCGGTGGGCCGCAAGCGCCCCGCATCGTCATCCGACTAGGCCCGGATTGTCGGATTCCTCCTCGGGCCGCAAGCGCCCCGCATCGTCATCCGACTAAGCCGACTAAAGTCTTCTTGGCGATCCGTCGTGGTGTAATCGGCAGCACCTCTGATTTTGGTTCAGATAGTTCAGGTTCGAGTCCTGGCGACGGAGCTTCCTCCGAATCGAGCGCGGGTCTCCCGCGGCTCGATTTTTTGCCTTCACCGCAGATGAGGTGACACGCTTGACGGCGTGTCGGCGCTTCCGCGCGCAGCCCGCGCGGGACGAACCCGAAAAGGAGGGTTGATGTCGTCTCCTGGTGATACCGCGGTCGTGGTGCTCGCGGCCGGGCCCGGCACCCGGATGCGGTCGGACACCCCGAAGGTGCTGCACACCATCGGCGGGCGCAGCATGCTGTCCCACCTCCTGCACGCGATCACCAAGGTGGCGCCGCAGCACCTGGCCGTGGTGCTGGGCCACGATCACGAGCGCATCGCCCCGCTCGTCGCCGACTGGGCCGACGCCCTCGGACGCCCGATCGACGTGGCCCTGCAGGACCGGCCGCGGGGCACCGGCGACGCCGTCCTGTGCGGCCTGTCCGCGCTGCCCGAGGACTACGCCGGGGTGGTCGTCGTCACCTCGGGCGACACCCCGCTGCTGGACGCCGACACCCTCGCCGACCTCATCGCCGCCCATAGCGCGGCGCCGGCCGCGGCCACGGTGCTGACCACGACGTTGACCGACCCCAGCGGCTACGGCCGCATCCTTCGCACCCAGGACAACGAGGTCACGGCGATCGTGGAGCACGCCGACGCCACCGAATCCCAGCGCGAGATCCGCGAGGTCAACGCCGGTGTCTACGCCTTCGACATCGCGGCGTTGCGCTCGGCGCTGAACCGGTTGAGCTCCAACAACGCCCAGCAGGAGCTGTATCTGACCGACGTCATCGCCATCCTGCGCGGCGACGGCCTGGCGATCCACGCCCGCCACGTCGACGACAGCGCGCTGGTGGCCGGCGTCAACAACCGGGTCCAGCTCGCGCAGCTGGGCGCCGAGCTCAACCGGCGCATCGTCGCCGCCCACCAGATGGCCGGCGTCACCATCGTCGACCCGGCCACCACCTGGATCGACGTCGACGTGACGATCGGCCGCGACACCGTGATCCACCCCGGGACTCAGCTGCTGGGCCGCACCCAGGTCGGCGGGCACTGCGTCGTTGGCCCGGACACCACCCTGACCGACGTCAGCGTCGGCGACGGCGCCTCGGTGGTGCGGACCCACGGCACCTCGTCGTCCATCGGCGCCGGGGCCACCGTCGGCCCGTTCACCTACCTGCGGCCCGGCACCGTGCTGGGCGACGACGGCAAGCTGGGCGCGTTCGTCGAGACCAAGAACTCCACCATCGGCACCGGCTCCAAAGTGCCGCACCTGACCTATGTCGGGGACGCCGACATCGGCGAGCACAGCAACATCGGCGCGTCCAGCGTGTTCGTCAACTACGACGGCGAATCCAAGCGGCGGACCACCATCGGTTCGCACGTCCGCACCGGGTCGGACACCATGTTCGTGGCTCCGGTGACGGTCGGCGACGGCGCCTACACCGGCGCGGGCACCGTGGTGCGCAACGACGTCCCGCCGGGAACGCTGGCGGTCTCCGCAGGTCCGCAACGCAACATCGAGGGCTGGGTGCACCGCAAGCGCCCCGGCAGCGCCGCCGCGCAAGCGGCCGAGGCCGCCGAAAAGGCCACCGGCCAGCCGCCCGCCGCAGAAACCGAACAGACATCGTGACGTCGGTAGCTGGCAACCCGGCCACATTTCCGTACGATTCGCTTCGTACGATGGGCACTTCCATTGGGATCCGAACGGCAAGGGCAGCACGGTGAGCCACGACTGGACCGATAACCGCAAAAATTTGATGCTCTTCTCCGGTCGGGCGCACCCCGAGCTGGCCGAGCAGGTGGCCAAGGAGCTCGACGTCCACGTCACCGCGCAGACCGCGCGCGAGTTCGCCAACGGCGAGATCTTCGTCCGGTTCCACGAATCGGTCCGCGGGTGCGACGCCTTCGTGTTGCAGTCGGCGCCGGCGCCGGTGAACAACTGGCTGATGGAACAGCTCATCATGATCGACGCGCTCAAGCGGGGCAGCGCCAAGCGGATCACCGCCGTCATGCCGTTCTACCCCTACGCCCGCCAAGACAAGAAGCACCGCGGCCGCGAACCGATCTCGGCGCGCCTGGTCGCCGACCTGCTCAAGACCGCCGGCGCCGACCGGATCGTGACCGTCGACCTGCACACCGATCAGATCCAGGGCTTCTTCGACGGGCCCGTCGATCACATGCGCGGGCAGAACCTGCTCACCGGCTACATCCGGGACAACTACCCCGACGGCAACATGGTGGTCGTCTCCCCCGACTCCGGCCGGGTGCGCATCGCCGAGAAATGGGCCGACGCCCTGGGCGGTGTCCCGCTGGCGTTCATCCACAAGACCCGCGACCCGCGGGTGCCCAACCAGGTGGTGTCCAACCGCGTCGTCGGTGAGGTGGCGGGACGCACCTGCGTCTTGATCGACGACATGATCGACACGGGTGGCACCATCGCCGGCGCGGTCAAGCTGCTGCACGACGACGGCGCGGCCGACGTGGTGATCGCCGCGACGCACGGTGTGCTCTCCGACCCGGCGGCCGAGCGGCTGGCCGGCTGCGGCGCCCGGGAGGTGATCGTGACGAACACCTTGCCGATCGGTGAGGAGAAGCGTTTCCCGCAGCTGACGGTCCTGTCCATCGCGCCACTGCTGGCCAGCACCATCCGTGCTGTGTTCGAAAACGGCTCGGTCACAGGGCTGTTCGACGGGGACGCCTAAATGGCCGACACCGTCATCTACCACAACCCCCGCTGCAGCACCTCCCGCAAGACGCTGGACCTGTTGCGCGACAGCGGCCTTGAGCCCGAAGTCGTCGAGTACCTGAAGAACCCGCCGTCGCGTGCCGAGCTGGTGAAGATGATTCGCGACGCCGGCATCGACGTGCGTACGGCGGTGCGCAAGCGTGAATCGCTGTATGAGGAGCTCAATCTCGCCGACGCGACCGATGAGCAATTGCTCGACGCCATGGTCGAACACCCGATCCTGATCGAACGGCCCTTCGTCGTCACGACGAAGGGCACTCGGCTTGCCCGCCCGATCGACGCGGTCCGCGAGATTCTGTGAATCGGTTCGGCAGCTGCGCGGCCGGTGCCGCGATAGTTGCACTGGCCGTGTCGGCCGCCGGGTGCGCCCCGAAAGCTCCTGACTATCAATCGATCTTGTCGAAGACGCCGACGACCTCTACCACCACCCCGACGGCAAAGCCGGTCCCCCTGTCGCAGTATCTGCAAAGCATCGGGGTGACCGGCCAACCCGTGGCACCGGAATCCGTTCCCGGCCTGACGATCTCGATCCCGACGCCGCAGGGCTGGGCGCCGTTCACCAGTCCCAACATCACACCGCAAACCTTGATCATCTCCAAGGGCGGTAAATTTCCGACGGCGCGGCTGGTGGCCTTCCAGCTGAACGGGGATTTCGACCCGGCCGAAGTCATCAAGCACGGCAACGACGATGCGCGCCTGTTCGAGAACTTCAAGCAGCTGGACGCCTCGGGCACGCCGTACAGCGGCTTCCCGTCGTCGATGATCCAGGGCAGCTACGACCTCGACGGCATACGGCTACACAGTTGGAACCGCATCGTCATCCCCACCGGGCCGCCGCCGGACCACAAGCGCTACCTGGTGCAGCTGACCATCACCAGCATGGCCAACCAGGCCGCCGCGGAGTCGACGGACATCGACGCGATCATCCGCGGATTCGTCGTCGCGGCGAAGTAAATTCAGGAGCGACGGCCCGCTTCCTGCACCAGCTGGACCCGGGATGTCAGGCCGAGCTTCGAGTAGACGTGGGTGAGGTGCGTCTGGACGGTGCGCGGCGAGATGAAAAGCCGCGCGCCGATCTCCTTGTTGCCCAGGCCTTCACGGACCAGACGTACCACATCGTTCTCCATGGGCGTCAGCGATTCCCAGCCGCTACTCGGGCGTTTGCGTTCGCCACGCCCGCGTTGCGCGTAGGCGATCGCCTCTTCGGTGGACAGCGCGGCCCCTTCCGCCCAAGCGGCGTCAAAGGCATTCTGCCCCAATCCTTCTCGTATGGCCGCCACTGCCGAGTCGTAGCCCTCCCGATACAACGCAAAGCGGGCATGACCCATGCGCTCGCGGATCGCGGCCGACGCGCCGAGCAGGCGGGCCCCGTATGAATGGGTGCCGACGTCGGCCGCCAATCGGACGAGGCATTCCAACGCGTCGGCCACCCGCAGATATCCCTGGGTGCGGGCGGCGATCACGAGGGCTTCGTGTGCGTCGCGCTCGGCCTGGTCGAGATCGCCCTGGGCTAACGCGATGTGCGCCCGCACCGTTCGCGCACCCATTTGGTGCCAACCCGGGACCATCGCGACGGTGTCATCGACCCAACGGCGGGCGGCGGCGACGTCACCGCATGCCAGCGCGGCCTCAGCCATCGGATTGAAACACCTCGCGTAGAGCTCGCGCGCCGGAACCGTATGCCGCCACGCCTCTTCGGCTGCCTGCCGTGCGCCCGCGCCATCGCCGGTAATCAGGGCCGCATGCGCAAACATCGCATACATGGTGTCTCCGTAGAGTCCACCCATCGCCTCGGCGGCATTGAAGGCGGATCGCGCCGAGGTTAACAAGGTGGCCGCCCGCCCCTGGAAGGCGAGCACCTGTCCATAGCCCACTTGACCGAAGACCGTCATCGGGAGATCGCGGGCAGCCTCTGCTTCCTCGGCCAACGCATGCAGGACCTCTTGCGCCTCGGTGAGATTGCCCTGCATGCACAGCGCGAGACCCAACCACGTCCGACAGTTCCGGGAGAAGAACCGGTCGCCGAGCGCGTCGGCAAGGTCACGTCCTTCTTCCGCCGCCGCCCGCATCGGAATTGGTTCACCTGCATAGCAATTCGTCACCGCCAGATAGGCAAGAGTCTGACACAGACTCCACCGATCATCGATCGCACGAACCAGGTCGATGGCCTCGTCAACGTAGGACTCCAGTTTGTCGACCTCGTAGAGTGCCAACCCGCCCCGCCCGACCAGGGCCAGGGCGAGCAACGCCGGGACGTCGAGCTCACGAGCGATCGCCAACGCCTCGCGGGAACGGTCCACATCCCCGCGTGCCCCCGCCCACGCGCACAGCACACCGTGATAGGCGACCCCGCGCACCCAGGCCGCGGGCGTGACGTGCGATCGCGTTTCGTCAGTCAAGAGCGCGTCGAACCCCGCCAGTCCTTCCCGGAACCGCCCGCAGCGGATCCAGACCTGCTGTACCGCGGACACCAGCTCCAGCGCAATCTCCGGCTCGGATTTCTCCAGGCTCCAGCTGTAGGCGGCTCGCAGGTTGTCGATTTCGCTCTGTGCCCAATTCAACAGCGCCTCAAGGCCGCTCAACCCATGTGACTCAAAGTCAATGGCCCGGGTCGTGTAGTAGTCGCGGTGGCGCGTGCGAACCTCGTCGGCCTCACCGGATTCGCCGAGCTTTTCCTGGGCGTACTGGCGCACCGTCTCCAGCAAGCGGTAGCGCATCCCGTCTGCGGTGTCGTCGGCGACGACGAGAGATTTGTCGACCAGCAAGCTCAATTGATCCAGCAGCTGGTAGCTTTCGACATCGCTGTCGGCGCCGACGGCTTGGGCAGCATCCAGGTCGAAACCGCCGGCGAACGCGGCCAGCCGCCGAAACAGCACCTGCTCCGGTTCTGTCAGTAGCGCGTGCGACCAATCCACCGAGGCTCGCAGCGTCTGCTGGCGGCGCACCGCGGTGCGCGCACCCCCGGTGAGCAACCGGAACCGGTCATGCAGGCTGTCCACGATCTGATGCAACGACAGCGCCCGAACCCGCGCGGCGGCGAGCTCGATCGCCAATGGCATGCCGTCCAGACGCTCGCAGATCTGCTCGAGCAGTGCCCGGTTTTCCTCTGTCACAACGAATTCGGGGCGGGCACGCCGCGCCCGGTCGGTGAACAATTCGATGGCCTCGTCGGCAAGGGACAGCGACGGAACCCGCCAGCTCAGCTCCCCGGGCAAGCCCAGCGGCTCGCGGCTGGTGGCCAGGATCGTCAATTGTGGGCAGGCCGCCAGCAATTCGATGGCCATCGCGCCGCATGCGTCAAGCAGGTGCTCACAGTTGTCGAGCAGCAGCAAGATCTTCTTGTCGCCGAAGAACCGAACGAGCAGATCCATGGTGGAGCGGCCCGGTTGATCGGGCAGTCCCAGCGTGCGGGCGACGGTCACCGGCGCCACTTCCGGGATGGTGATCGGCGCGAGGTCGACGTACCAGACCCCATCGGAGAAGTCCGCGGCCACTCGTGCGGCGCTTTCGACGGCCAGCCTGGTCTTTCCCGCGCCGCCGGCTCCGGTCAGCGTCACCAGCCGGTTGGCGGTGACGATGTCCCGCAATTCGCCCAGTTGCGCTTGGCGGCCGACAAAGCTCGTCAACTGGGCGGGAAGGTTCTGCGCCACAACAGCTGTGCGGACGCGCAGCGGCGGGAACTCGTTGCGCAGGTCCGGATGACACACCTGCACGACCCGTTCGGGACGCGGGAGGTCCCGCAAGGGATGGCTGCCCAGATCGGCCAGCCAGACGTCCTCGGGAAGGCGGTCGACGACCAGCGATTCGGTCACCCCGGACAACACGGTCTGGCCACCATGCGCCAAGTCGCGCAGCCGCGCGGTGCGATTGATCGTCGGGCCGGCGTAGTTGGCGTCGTCGCGCAGCTGGATCTCGCCGGTGTGGATTCCGATGCGCAGCCGGATCGGGGCCAGCGGGGCCCGCTGCAACTCCAGCGCACATGCCACCGCGTCGGACGCCCGCGCGAAGGCGGCCACAAAGCTGTCGCCCTCACCCTGTTCGAGCGGGCGCACCCCGTCGTGCGAGGCGATCGCTTCGTTCACCGTCTTGTTCAGCTGGACCAGCGCGGCCGTCATCTCCTCGGGCCGCGTTTCCCACAGCCGCGTCGAGCCCTCGACATCGGCCAGCAGCAACGTCACCGTTCCGGTCGGCAGCAACTCGACCACGCCCAAATCGTCCCAGGTTAGCGACGGTATTTCCGCATGTTGGCTCATGTTAGTCAGCATCGCCTCCGCCGACTAGGCAAAACATCGGCCAATACGCGCAGATCGCCTTCGCGCGGCGCGCGGATCTACGACCCCCGGGCCGTAGATCTACGCGCCAGGGCGGATGGTCTTTGCAGCGCGGCGCCGGATAGTCGACTGCCATGACCACTCTCATCAGCGGATGCCCGAACGTTTTCGACGCCGGCCTACCCGTCATTGCCTATGATCACCTCACCGATCCCGACGCGGCGCACCGCGTCATCGACGACGCCCGCGAGCTGTCACCGATCGCCGTCGGCCCGCACGGACCGGAGGTGTTGAGTTACGAGCTGGTCCGGACGGTGTTGCGCGACAGCCGATTCGTCACCGCGCACGGCCTCGGGCTCGGCCTGCAAGGCGTTACCTCCGGCCCGCTGTGGGACAGGGCCATCAGCAACATCCTCGGACTCGACGGCGCCGCACATCACCGGCTGCGCCGCCTGGTGTCGAAGGCCTTCGCACCGCGGGGCGCGGAGCGGCTGCGCGCCCTCGTCATCCAGATCATCGACGGCCTGGTCGACCCGCTCGCCGAGGCGGGGCACTGCGACGTCGTCGCCGACATCGCTCGCCGCTACCCGACGCCGGTCATCTGCGCGTTGCTGGGTGCGCCGCCGGAGGATTGGCACCTGTTCAGCGACTGGACCGATGACATCAAGAAGATCTTCGATTGGAACGTCGCCGAAGACGGCCCGGCGATCCTGGCCGCGTGGGATCAACTCGACGCCTACCTCGAGGAGTTGATCGCGCGGCGGCGCGCGTCGCTGTCCGACGACCTGATTTCGGAGCTCATCCGGAGCGAAGACGATGGAGACCGGCTCACCCACGACGAACTGCTCATGCTGTGCGCGACGCTGCTCGGTGCCGGAACCGACACCACCCGCAACCAGCTCGCCGCGGCGGTGCAGGTGTTGGCCGACCAGCCCGATCAGTGGGCGCTGCTCGCCCAGCATCCCGAGCTGGCCGCCAACGCGGTTCACGAGCTGATGCGTTACTACCCAATCGTTTTCGGCACCATCCGGGAAACCGTCGAAGACGTCGAGCTGGCCGGGGTGTGCATTCCCGCCGGCACCCTGGTGCTCGCCAATACCGCCGCGGCCAACCGCGACGCGAGCGTGTACGACCGGCCCGACCGCGTCGACATCACGCGTGAAGACCCGCCGGCGATGCTCACCTTCGGTGGCGGCGTGCACTTTTGCCTCGGCGCCCACCTCGCGCGCCTCGAATTGACCGAGGCACTGCGGGTGATCACCCGACGCATGCCCAACCCCCGCCGCACCGGACCGGCACCGTGGAAAGCCATCAGCGGCATCACCGGACCGACGACCCTGCCGCTGGCGTTCGATGTCGGTACTGTTCAGCCATGACGAACTGGACCGCCGCAGACCTTCCGTCGTTCGCCGAACGAACCGTCATCATCACCGGTGCCAACAGCGGGTTGGGCGCCGTGACCGCACGCGAACTGGCGCGCCGCGGGGCCACGATCGTCATGGCCGTGCGCGACATCCGCAAGGGCGAGACCGCCGCCCGGACCATGGCCGGCCAGGTCGAGGTGCGTGAACTCGACCTACAGGACCTGTCGTCGGTGCGCCGGTTCGCCGACGGGGTGGGCACCGCCGACGTGCTGATCAACAACGCCGGCATCATGGCGGCCCCGTTCTCCTTGACCGTCGACGGCTTCGAGAGCCAGATCGGCACCAACCACCTGGGCCATTTCGCACTGACGAACCTGCTGCTGCCCAAGCTGAGCGACCGGGTGGTGACCGTGTCGTCGATGGCGCACTGGCCGGGACGCATCAGGCTCGACGACCTGAACTGGCAGGCGCGCCGGTACTCGCCGTGGCTGGCCTACAGCCAGTCCAAGCTCGCCAATCTGCTGTTCACCAGCGAGTTACAGCGACGCCTGGCCGCGGCCGGATCCCCGCTGCGCGCGATCGCGGTCCA
Organism: Mycobacterium intracellulare ATCC 13950; assembly: GCF_000277125.1. Classification (NCBI taxonomy): domain Bacteria; kingdom Bacillati; phylum Actinomycetota; class Actinomycetes; order Mycobacteriales; family Mycobacteriaceae; genus Mycobacterium; species Mycobacterium intracellulare. The sequence goes on along the minus strand of NC_016946.1, from coordinate 1,030,984 downwards.
TCCCGGCTACTCGCACACCAACCTGCAGGGCGCCTCGGGCCGCAAGTTGGGTGACGCGCTGATGTCGGCCGCGACCCGGGTGGTCGCCACCGACGCCGATTTCGGCGCGCGGCAGACCCTGTACGCGGCGTCGCAGGATTTGCCCGGCGACACCTTCGTCGGCCCGCGATTCGGCTATCTGGGCCGCACCCAACCGGTGGGGCGGAGCCGGCGGGCCAAGGACGCGGCCATGGCCGCCGAGCTGTGGGCGCTGTCCGAGCAGCTCACGAAGACGCAATTCCCCCTCTGAAGTCACATGGGTCACGCTGGCCCCAGGTGTCCCTGGCCGAGGGGATGGGCCTTTTGCCCACCTCCGAGCGACAACCGCGGCCGCCCGGCGCGCAACCCGGCGGGCGGACCCGGCGACACCCGGTGCGCAACCCTTACCGCACCCGGCGCGCAATCCCGGCGTCGGCCGGCGCGCAACCCTTACCGCACCCGGCGCGCAATCCCGGCGTCGGCCGGCGCGCAACCCCGGCGGCACCGCGCCTCGCCGTCCGCAGCGCGCCTCGCCGTCCGCACCGCGCCTCGCCGTCCGCACCGCGCGTCGCCGTCCGCACCGCGCCGCGCTTTCCGCGCGACGCCCTTTGTCGCTCGGAGGTGGGCACTTGCAACATCTCCCGGAGAAGCGACGGGAGTGACAGGAGTGACAAGCGTGGCGTCCGCGCCCGACCACGCGCTCCGTGCCGGGCGCCGAGACCACGCCCGGCGCCGAATTTCCCCTCTGAGGTGCACATGCGCTAACCTGACCGGGCGTCACGGCGAGGGTGGCTGGCTGGCCAGCACCGTTATCGACGGAGACCGACGATCTGTCGCGACCCTGGCCGTGCCCCGAACCACAGAGCACACACAGGAGCGACACGATGGCTGCCAAAACCCTCAACCAGCTCAAGGTCACGGTGCGCGCCGAGACCGGCAAGGGTGCGTCCCGGCGAGCACGCCGCGACGGCAAGATCCCGGCCGTCCTCTACGGCCACGGCGCCGACCCTCAGCACCTCGAACTGCCCGGCCATGACTTCGCGGCCGTGCTGCGGCACGCCGGCACCAACGCGGTGCTGACCCTCGACATCGAGGGCAAGGAGCAGCTGGCGCTGACCAAGTCGCTCGACATCCACCCCATCCGCCGCACCATTCAGCACGCCGACCTGCTGGTCGTGCGGCGCGGCGAGAAGGTCGTCGTCGAGGTCCGCGTCGTCATCGAGGGCGACGCCGCGCCCGGCACGCTGGTGACCCAGGAAACCAGCACCATCGAGGTCGAGGCCGACGCCATGTCGATCCCCGAGCAGCTGACGGTGTCGGTCGAGGACACCGAGCCCGGCACCCAGTTCACCGCCGGACAGATCTCCCTACCCAAGGGCGTCAACCTGATCTCCGACCCGGAAATGCTTGTGGTCAACGTGGTTAACGCGCCGACGGCCGAGGAGCTGGCCGAAGAGGGCGCGGGCGAGGTCACCGAGGAGGCCGCGCCGGCCGAGGGCGAAGCCGAAGAGGCCGGCGAAGAAGAGGCCTCCGAAGCCGAGTCCGAGTAGGCGGATCGCAACATGGCCGAGCCGTTGCTGGTGGTCGGCCTGGGCAATCCCGGAGACAACTACGCCCGCACCCGACACAATGTCGGGTTCATGGTCGCCGACCTGCTCGCGGCACGGATGGGATCGAAGTTCAAGGCGCACAAGCGTTCCGGCGCCGAAATCGTCAGCGGCCGCCTCGTCGGGCACTCGGTGGTGGTGGCCAAGCCGCGCTGCTACATGAACGAATCCGGCCGCCAGGTCGGCCCGCTGGCGAAGTTCTACTCGGTGACGCCGGGCGACATCATCGTCATCCACGACGATCTCGACTTGGACTTTGGCCGCATCCGGCTCAAGATCGGCGGCGGCGAAGGCGGCCACAACGGGCTGCGTTCGTTGGCTAACGCCCTGGGCAGCAAGGACTTTCAGCGGGTCCGCATCGGCATCGGCCGTCCGCCGGGACGCAAAGATCCGGCGGCGTTCGTGCTGGAAAACTTCAATGCCGCCGAGCGCACCGAAGTCCCCACGATCTGCGAACAGGCCGCGGACGCAACCGAATTGCTGATCGAACTGGGGTTAGAGCCCGCGCAGAACCGCGTCCACGCCTGGTAAGGGCAAAACCCTAGGTGACCAGGGTGACCGAGTTGGATCGGCGCAACTTGCCCGACGGCGTCTTCGGAATGGTCCCGGGACCGAGCACCACCACGTTGCGCGGCCGCACGTCGACCTCCGCCACCACCTCGCGGGCGACCTGGTGCTCGATGCGACGCACCTCGGCCTGGTCCTGGAAAGCGTTGGACTCCACGGCCACGGCGAACGTCTCGCGGGAGTGGCCGGCGTCCAGGCGCACCGCGACGGCGCAGCCGGGCCGCACCCCCTCGACGCGGCAGGCGGCGCGCTCGATGTCGGTCGGATAGATGTTGCGGCCGGCCATGATGATGACGTCCTTGACGCGGCCGCACACCACCACGTGGCCCTCCTCGGTCAGGTAGCCGAGGTCGCCGGTGTCATACCAGCCGTTCTCGTCCTGGGCCGAGATGAAGCCGCCCATGGTCAGGTAGCCGGGCGTCAGCGACTCGCCGCGCAGCTCGATGACGCCGACCCCGCGGGGCGGCATCACATCGCCGTTCTCGTCGATGATGCGCGCCTCGAGATCCTGCAGCAGCGGACCGAGCGTAGCCAGCCTGCGGGTGTTGCCCTTGGTGGCCGGCACGGCACGACGCAGGGCGGCCAGCAGGTCGGCGTCGACCTCGTCGACGACCAGACCGGCGTTGCACTCCGAGAACGACACGGCCAGCGTGGTTTCGGCCATGCCGTAGGCCGGCAGGATCGCCGACGCATTCAGGCCGAACGGCTTGCCGGCATCGAGCAGGTCCTCGACGTCGGCGGGTTCGACGGGCTCGGCGCCGGACAGCGCGAAGCGCAGCGTCGACAGGTCGAAATCGCCGGGCTTGGCCTGCCGGCGCAGCCGCTTGGCCAGCAGCGCGTAGGCGAAGTTGGGCGCCGCGGTCATGGTGCCCTTGTACTTGTCGATGAGCTTGGCCCACAGCAGCGTGTCGCGCAGGAAGTCCATCGGGGTGACCTTGACCAGCTCGGCGCCGAAGTACATCGGGATGGTGAGGAAGCCGACCATGCCCATGTCGTGGAAGCAGGGCAGCCAGCTCACCATGACGTCCTTGTCGACGTCGTACTGGGCGCCGATGAACATCGCCTCGGCGTTGGAGTAGATGTTGCGGTGGGTGATCTGCACCGCCTTGGGGGAACCGGTCGAGCCGGACGTCAGCTGCATCAGCGCCAGCGCGTCCTCGCCGACCTCGACGGGGTCGATCGGCTCCGCCGTGAGCAGGTCGGCCACCGTGACGACCTTGATGCCCTTCTCCTCGAGCACCGGGATGGCCACCAGGAACGGCTCCGACACGACAACGGCCTTCGCCTCGATCATGCCGATGACGTTCATGGTGTCCTCGGCCCACACGGCCAGGTCGGTGCGCGGTGTGGGCTGGTGCAGCATGGTCAGGCTGGCGCCGCGCATCCACAGGCCCTGCGCCGTCGGCGCGATCTCCACCGGGAAGCCGGCGAGCACGCCGACCGCGTCGCCGGGCCCGATGCCCGCGGCGGCCAGGCCACCCGCGATACGACGCGCGCGCTCGTGGACCTCGCCCCAGGTGTGGCGGACTGGTTCGTGGGGTTCACCGGTAACCATGCCCGTCGTCACGGACCGGGCATTGCGGTACATCTTCTCGGTAAACCTGCTCACAAAAACCTCCTCGGTTCCAGCCCTCGTCCCAACGCCCGAAATCTCATATTCCGCCCGCTGGGTAATACTTCGCCGCAAGCACGCAAACACGGTTGGGCGGCGGTTAGGTCTCGGATCGGTGATGCGCCCCCGCCCGCCGCACCAGGGCGGCGGCCGGTCGCCCGGCAAGCGTGAAACAGGCCCGACAAACCTTGTCGGGCCGTATGCATTAATCGCCCGCCGGCGCGCCCGGCGGACGATGGAATTAAGTGATCTTGCTCAACGCTTCCCGTCACCGCGCATTATCTTAAGCTCCTCTTAGGGAAGCGCAAAACTAATGCGCAAAATGGGAAAATATTCACACCTCGGTGGGCGCGGGGACCACCCGCGCCCCGACCACCGGCCCGCTGGCGACCCGCACCGTGCGGCACACCCCCGCTCCGGACACCTCGGTGCCGACGTCGACCGCCGCGGCGGCCGAGGGGCACAAGAAGGCACACGTCGGGCCCGAGCCGGAGACGATGCCCGCCAGCGCGCCGGCGTCCACGCCGGCCCGCAACGTGCGCCGCAGACCGGGATTCAGACTGACCGCGGCCGCCTGCATCTCGTTGCCCAGCAGCGGGGCCAGCTGCTCGGCATCGCCGGCGGCCAGGGCGGCCAGCACCGGCCCGGGCGCGGGCAGCCGCGGCGGGTCCCCCGCCTCCCGGAGCCGGTCCAGTTCGGTGAAGACGGCCGGCGTGAGCAGCTCGCTGTCGGCGAACGCCAAAACCCAGTGGAAGGTGTTGCGCGACAACACCGTCGCCAGCTCCTCACCCCGCCCGGTGCCCAACGCGGTGCCGCCGTGCAGCGCGAACGGCACGTCGCTGCCCAGCCGCGCGGCGAGCATGCGCAGGTCGCGGCGGGGCACGTTGAGTTCCCACAGGGAGTTCATGGCGACCAGCACCGCCGCCGCGTCGGCGCTGCCGCCGGCCATGCCGCCGGCCACCGGTATCGACTTGTCGATCATGATCGACACGTCCGGTGCCCGGCCGACGTGTTCGGCCATCAGTTCCGCCGCCTGCCAGGCGAGGTTGCGTTCATCGGTGGGCAGTTTGTCGGCGCCCTCGCCGACGATCTGCAGTGAGAGCACATCGGCATTGCGCACGGTCACCTCGTCGAGCAGCGAGACGGCCTGAAATATCGTCGTCAGCTCGTGATAGCCGTCCTCGCGGCGGTCACCGACCGCCAGGTAGAGGTTGACTTTTCCGGGCACCCGAACGGTGACCGACCCGGTGGGCACCCAAGCCGCAGCGGTATTGCCGTCAGACGCGGACACCGCAGCAGACTATCGCTGCGACCGGCCGACCACGTAGCGGCGCCCGGACTTTCGGCGCTCAGCCGGCCGAGGTGGTGTGGGGGCTCGTCGCGGCGGCGCTGTGGGAGCGATCGGCGGAGCGCTGCAACAACCGCACGAAGTCGTCGATCGAGAGCGTCTCGCCGCGGCGCGCGGGATCGATGCTGGCGGCCAGCAACCGATCCGCCGACTCGTTGCCCGAGCCGGCCCAGTCCAGGAACGCGTTGCGACAGGTCTTGCGGCGCTGAGCGAAGGCGATGTCCACCAGCTCGAACACCTGACGCCGGAACGCGTCGGCGGTGGGCCACGGCGAGGTCGCGTACCGGTCGATGCGAACCAGTCCGGAGTAGACGCGGGGAATCGGCCAGAACACGGTCGGCGAGACCGTGCCGCAACGGCGAACCGTGCCGAAGAAGCGAACCTTCACGCTGGGCACGCCGTACTCCTTGCCGCCGGGTTCGGCGGCAAGGCGTTCGGCGACCTCGGCCTGCACCATGACCGTCACGACCCGAATGGACGGGAACTCGGCGAGCAGGTGCAACAGCGCCGGGACCGCGACGTTGTAGGGCAGGTTCGCGACCACGGCGGTCGGCTGGACGTCCAGTTCGTCACGGCGAAGGGTCAAGATATCGCGGTTGAGCACGCTCAGGCGCTGGATTTCGCTGTGCGAGTGCTCCGCGACGGTGTCCGGCAACCGTTCGGCCAGCACCGGATCGATTTCGACGGCCGTGACGGGGGCACCCCGGTCCAGCAGCGCGAGCGTCAACGAACCGAGGCCGGGGCCTACTTCCAGGACGTGGTCGGACCGACCGATCCCGGAGGTCGACACCACTCGGCGCACCGTGTTGGCGTCGTGGACGAAATTCTGGCCGAGCGATTTCCGTGGCCGAAACTCAAGTTCTTTGGCCAGCCGCCTGATCTCCGTGCGCCCGAGTAGCCGGATGGTCAGCGCGCACCAGCTCTTCCGCTGCACACTGGCCACGCACCCCAACCCTGGCGCTCTCGGGTCACCTCGGCGACGGTGATCTGCTCCTCGCGGGTGGCGAGGTCGGCGCGGGCGGCGAACCGCAACCCGCCGTTGCGCTCCCACGTGCCCTGGTCGAACTGCACACCGCCGTAATACCCGTTGCCGGTGTTGATCGCCCAGTTTCCGCCGGCCTCACAACCGGCGATCGCATCCCAGATGGAGCCGTCGCTGATCGGCGGCACCTCGGTGCCGGGCTTGGTGCCGACTCGTACCACCGATTCGCGGGCAGGCGTGATCACCGTGTTGGCGATCGGCAGGCGGCCGGTCTCGACCCCGTTGACGGTGGCCACCGAGAAGGTGACGTCCTGCGTGCCGGGGCTGCCCGGGTCCTCGACCACCTGGCGGCTCATGTTCATTTCCGGATCTTCGATCCGGCGGGCGTTGGGCGGCAACGGGATCCGCTCGGTGACCTGCTGGATCCGGTTGCGGGTCACCTGGACTTCCATTCCCTCGACGATGGGCGTCGTCGCGGCGGGCACCACCTGGTCGCTCTCGAGCAGCGGCGCGCCGGCGGCGCTGAGCAGGCCGGCGACGTTCGGGGCCGCCAGATGTACCGTGCGCACGGCGCCGCCGTCGTTGATGCGGACCGTCTTCGCGCTGACGACGGGCAGCGCCATCCCGGCCAGCGGGACGCGGCTACCGCGGTTGGCCGCGGCGGGGGCGGTGTCGGTCATCGCCAACTGGGCCAGCGCCTCGTCGACGGTGGACGCCGTGGTCCACACCTGCTTGGTGTCATGGCCGTCCAGCGAGATCTGCAACGGGCGGCTGCGCCGGAGCACGATCTTGCCGGCGTCGTGAACCGCGACATCGGCGGCGGGGTACAAATCGTCACGGTCGTCGATGACGAAGCCGTTCTCCTCGACGACGTCGATGACCCGCGACTTCATGGTCTTCACCTGCATGGCGACACCGTCGACGGTCAACGTCACCGTCTTGCACACCGAGATCGCATATCCGCCCGCGAATGCCAGGACTACCAGCAGCCCTCCGACCACGAGACGCAACATCGGCGAAGGATTCTGATGAAGTTTTGTCAATACACTCAACGCGCGCTACCCAACCCTCAGCAACCACTCATTTAGCAGCAGGTCATAAATTAAGGGCCCGCAGGCCCATACCGTTCGATCACAAGACGGTAACGAACTGGCCAATGTTGGGCAACTCTGGCGCGGCTGCGACACGGCGTGTCAACAGAATCGCCAGGTCAGTCGCCTCATTCGGCGGCCAATCCGTACACCCGTCGAGCGTTACTCGTCGTGACGTGAGCCAGCTCCTCGGGGCGACGATCCACCAGTTCGGCGATCGCCCGAACAGTATAAGGAAGGCAATACGGCTCATTGGCCGCCCCTCGGTAAGGATGCGGTGTCAAAAAGGGGGCATCGGTTTCCACCAGCAGCTGCTCCGGCGGTATCAACGGGACGGCTTCGCGCAGGGCGCGCGCGTTGCGGAAGCTGGCGTTGCCGGACAGACTCAGCAGCCATCCGGCGTCCACGCAGCGCCGCGCCATGGCGGCGTCCGAGGAAAAGCAGTGGAAGATCACGACGTCCGGGGCGCCCTCGGCGGCGAGCACGTCGAGCACCTCGGCGTCGGCCTCCCGATTGTGGATCATCAGCGGTTTGCCGCACCGCTTCGCCAGATCGATGTGCCAGGCGAAGGCCTCCCGCTGCACGGCGGGCTCGGCACAGCCGTCCAGCCGCCCGGGCCAATACATGTCCATGCCGGTCTCGCCGACCGCCACCACCCGGGGGTGGGCCACCAGGCGCTCGATCTCGGCGCGGGCGGCCTCGGTGAGCGCGTCGGCGCGGGTCGGGTGCAAGGCCGTTGCGGCATAAACCCGCCGGTCCCATTCGGCGGCGCGGGTGACCCAGCCCGCCGACTCCAGGTCGTCGGCGATGGTGACGACCGCACCGACCCCGACCGCCGCCGCGCGGTCGACGATGGCCCGCACTCCCTCGGCGTCGGTGGCGCCGCACGCGTCGAGGTGGGTGTGCGCATCCACGAGCGGGCTCAAGGGCTCGGGAGCCGGGGGCGGCTGGCGTTTGGAACTCACGCGCACACAATAGGGTGAACTGCGATGAGGCCGTATTACGTCACCACCGCAATCACCTATCCGAACGGCGATCCGCACATCGGGCACGCGTACGAATACGTCGCGACCGACGCGATCGCCCGGTTCAAGCGGCTTGACGGGTTCGACGTGCGGTTTCTGACCGGCACCGACGAGCACGGCCTCAAGATGGTGGAGACGGCGGCCGCCGAGGGCATCGGCACGGCCGAGCTGGCCCGCCGCAATTCGGATGTGTTCCAGCGCCTGCAGGAGCGGTTGAACATCTCCTTCGACCGCTTCATTCGGACCACTGACCCCGACCACCACGAGGCGTCCAAAGAGATCTGGCGCCGGATGGCCGCCGCCGGCGACATCTACCTGGACACCTACTCGGGCTGGTACTCGGTGCGCGACGAACGGTTTTTCGTCGAATCGGAAACCAGACTCCTCGACGACGGGACCCGGGTGGCGCTGGAAACCGGCGCCCCGGTGACCTGGACCGAGGAACAGACCTACTTCTTCCGGCTCTCGGCGTATGCCGACAAGCTGCTGGCCCACTACGAGGCGAACCCGGACTTCATCGCGCCCGAGGTGCGCCGCAACGAGGTCGTCAGTTTCGTGGCGGGCGGCTTGCGCGACCTGTCCATCTCGCGCACCTCGTTCGACTGGGGCGTGCAGGTGCCCGAGCATCCCGACCACGTGATGTACGTCTGGGTCGACGCGCTGACCAACTACCTGACCGGGGTGGGCTACCCGGACACCGACTCGGAGATGTTCCGCCGCTACTGGCCGGCCGACCTGCACATGATCGGCAAGGACATCATCCGGTTTCACACCGTGTACTGGCCGGCGTTTCTGATGTCGGCCGGAATCGAGTTGCCGCGAAGGGTTTTCGCGCACGGCTTCCTGCTCAACCGCGGCGAGAAGATGAGCAAGTCGGTGGGCAACGTCGTCGACCCGGTCGCCCTGATCGAGGAGTTCGGCGTGGACCAGGTGCGCTATTTCCTGTTGCGGGAGGTCCCGTTCGGCCAGGACGGCAGCTTCAGCGAAGAGGCCATCATCACCCGGATCAACACCGACCTGGCCAACGAACTGGGCAACCTGGCCCAGCGGTCGCTGTCGATGATCGCCAAGAACCTGGGCGGCGTGCTGCCCGAACCCGGTGAGTTCACCGCCGCCGACACCGAACTGCTGGCGACGGCCGACGGCCTGTTGGAGCGGCTGCGGGCCAGCTTCGAATCACAGGCGATGCACCTGGCGCTGGAAGCGATCTGGCTGATGCTCGGCGAGGCCAACAGATACTTTTCGGCGCAGCAGCCGTGGGTCTTGCGCAAGAGCGAGTCGGAGGCCGATCAGCAGCGGTTCCGCACGGTCTTGTACGTCACCTGCGAGGCGGTTCGCATCGCGGCGCTGCTGGTCCAGCCCGTCATGCCCGAATCGGCCGGCACGCTGCTGGATCTGCTGGGGCAGGCGCAAGACCAGCGAACATTTGCCGCCCTCGGCGCGCGGCTGACTCCCGGCACGGTGCTGCCGCCCCCGACGGGCGTGTTCCCCCGCTACCAGAACGACTAGGCGAGGCGAACGCGGACGGTGACGCGCCCGTTGGCGTCCCGGTGTGCGATCGCATGTCCGGTCCGTTCGGCGCCGTCGAGCGTCAGCGACATCGGGGCGCCGTCGCCGACAAAGTTGCGCCACCACGTCTTGGCTTCGGGCATGTTCGCGGCGATCTCGATATCGTCGCCGCGGCGGCGGTAGGCCACCGGAATCGAAAACGTGCGCCCGGAACGTCGACCCGTGTAGGTGACGAGCGTGATGCTGCGCCTGAGGCCGGCGCCGAAGCGCGGCGAGGCCGCCATGGCCGCGACCGGTTTGTTCAACACTGGTGCCGCGCGCATCAACAGCCGTCCGATGTTCTTGCCCATGGTCATTGTCTCGATATCCCTTCGGAGTTCAGATCACTAGCGCCAGGCACAATCCGGCGACCGCCAGGCCCTGCAGGGTGGCCCTGGTTGTGATCACCTTGTCCCAGTTACGTTGCAGCGCTCGAACATTCGTCGACAGCTCGGGCCGATCGACCGCGGCGATGAGTTGGTGGTTGATCGGCGCGCTCACTCGTAGGTAGAGCAACAGCCACACCAGCAGCATGCCGACGGAGGCGCCGGCAGCACCGGCTTGCGTCCAGTGGCCGGACACCGCGGCGAATACCGCGCTGAGCGCCGCAGCCACCAGGCCGAGGGCCCCGGGCACCGGCATCCGGCGGTCTCCGTAGCGATGGATGTTGCCCATCACCGCGAGCATGGCGCGGTCGTCGACGCGGGCCAGCGCGGGCCGCTGCACCACCGCGCAGAACACGTCGGTGCCGTAGACCACCGCGGTACCCAGCACCGCGATGGCCGCGAACAACGTGGCGATCATGATGCGCACTCCTCGTCTGCAGGTGTTAGCGATGCTAACCCTATGAGCCGATCGTGTCAATAGCGTCGCTAGCTTCTATATCGGCGCTAGCATGAGTGGATGGCCATCGAAGACCGCCGGGCACGCGAACGCGCCGCCCGGCGCCGGCTGATCACCGCCACCGCGCGCAAGCTGGCCGAGGAAGAGGGCTGGGACGCCGTCACCACCCGGCGGCTGTCCGCCGAGATCGAATACAGCCAGCCGGTGCTCTACAAACACTTCTCGGGCATGGAGGACATCGCCGCATCGGTCGCGGTCGAGGGTTTCGGCGAACTCGCGGACGCGCTGCGCACCGCGCGCCGCGGCGCCACCGACGGCCGGGACGCCCTGGCGCGGGTCGCCCACTCCTTCGTCGCGTTCGCTCGTGACAACCCCGCGCTCTTCGATGCGATGTTCACCCGCGCGACAACGCTGCCGTTCGCCGCCGCGGAAACCCCCGCCGAGCTGACGGCGGCCTTTGCCGAGCTGCGCACCGCGGTGGACATGGTCGCGGGCGCCCGGGACGCCGACACGCTGACGGAGGTGCTGTGGGCGGCCCTGCACGGGCTGGTCACCCTCGACCGCAGCGGCCGGCTACGTCCGAACCACCACGGCGCCCGCGTCGACATCCTGATCAGCGGGTTCTGCGACGCCGCCGCCCCGGCGACGTGAGCGTTCAAAGAGCCGAACAATTCGGTTGCGGATCAAGCGACTTCAACCACGCCGCCGAATCCCTTTCGGGGAAAGCCCCCAACATATCCTCTGCTATAGCCCATAATCGGGCTGTGGAACGACGCCAGAACCGGCAACAGAGCCAATCGCCGATGACGACCTTGAAGGAGCTGCCCGCACTGGTGGTGCTGGAGCGGATCCCGGTTCCGGTGCTGGCCATCGGCGACGACGGCAGTATTTTGTTCGCCAACACCGCGTTTGCCGACATGATGGGTTACGAGCCGGAGGAAACGCTGTCGCTGCGGTTCGAACAGATCTTCCATCAGGCCCCGGCGTCGGAATCGCTGCTGGCGACCGTCCATGCTCTCGCGAACATGGTCGTCGAGCTGGCACACAAGGACGGCTCGGTCGTGCGCGCCATGATGAGCAAGTCCGCGGTGCGACGGGTGGATGACCAGTTCGCCCTCGCCGCGTTCCAGGACCTGACCGAGCAGCTCTGGGAGGAAGCGCGCTAGCGGGTGCCCTCAGCGGCGCGAAGCGGAGTCAATCGCTATCGGCGCGCAAGCGGAGTCAAACACTATCGGCGTCGCCATGATTCGCGCCTGACGCGCCACAGGATCACCCCTGCCCCGACGATGGCCACGGCGACCCAACCCGCGCCGAACCACCATAGCCAGTCGAGATCCGAATGGCTTCCGGATCCCGCGGCGGCCGCGCCGGCCGGCAATGGCGGATGATCGACGGTCACCGGTTCTTGTCCGGGTACAGACACCACCGCAACGCCTTTGAGTCGCTGCCAGTGCTTGTTGTCATCGCCCTTGAGCCACCGGATCAGCTCGTCAAGCTGTCCGGGCGCCCCGTTGGACGTCGCGATCAGCAGTGTGCGCCCGCGGTTGAAAACCGTTTGGAGAGAGGCGAATCGCAGCATCGGGTCCAGCGTGAGCTTGGTGGGCTTGTCGCCGGACCCGACGGCGTTGACGGTGATCGGTCCGCTGGGCCCGGCTGCCACGGGGAGCGTCACGTCGGACTGATTCCAGCCGTCGGCGGAAATCAGCAGGGCGGGATTCGAGGAATCCACCGCTTGCTTGACGCCGGTGACGGTCGTGTCGATCGGTAACGCGCTCATTCGCTGCAGACCCACCAGGATGTCGAGCGCGCGCACCGTGTCGATCAACGAGTGCTCCGCGATGCCCACCTGCACGCGGGGCATCAGTGTCTGCGGCACCGACTGAAGGCCGTCCGGGGTCGGCGGCGCGGCCCCACTGCTCTGAATGGTGCTGTCGCCGTTGATGTTCAATGTCAACAACTGGTTTCCCGGCCCGGCGGTGTAAAAGTCGCCGCAATGCCCGACGTTGCTCGCGACGTCGAGCACCAATTCGATGTTGGTGTAGCGCTGCAGCAGCCGATCCGGCACGTCGATCCAGCGGTCGATGCTGCCCTGCCCATCGGTGGGCCAGTGATCGATGGTCTCGGGACCGATCGTGACGGCAATCCGGCCGGCGATGTTGTTCGGCGTCGGTGTATAGGAACCCAGCAGATGCACGCGCACCCCGCGGATCGACCTGCCAAATCGGGTCTGGTCCACTCCGACCGACACCCGCGGTTGCAGGGAAGTCGCGTTGATGAAGGGGCGCCCCAGTTCGCGGAGCGTGGCGGTGTCTGCGGGTAGTTGCACCTTGGGCTTCAGCGATTCCACCGCCGCCCTGGAGGAAAACGCCAGCTCCGACAGGTCGCTGAACAGCACGGCCGTGTTCGATTCGTCCGTTTGGCCCAGCGGCCCGGAGACGAGAAGCCACGGCACACCGGTCGCGCCCTGCAGCGAAAGGCCGTTATCCGGGCCCTCTTTGACGACGACCTGGCGTTCCAGCGGCGCCGGCGGCGTCGGCGGCGCCGCCTGTCCTTCCTGTAGCGGAACCACGACGATCTCGGGAGCCTGTTTGCCGTAATGCGACGCCGTGGAGGTGGCCAGTCGGATTGCCGTGTCGGACTCGGCAGTTGACGGCGATTGCGGCAGATAGATGGTCAGCTTTCGCAGCACCGGCGGCAAGAAATGAGCCACGGTGGTGGGCGGCAGCTCGGCCCCGGTGTAGGTGACCGTTCCGTTGGCGAGCCGAAGCGGGCTTTCCGGGTACAAGCAAAATCCGTCCAGCGGCACCAGGTACGTACGCACCGTCACGCTCAGAAAGTTGTCGATGACCTCCGCTCCGGTGAGCGGAATGACGATCGGGGCTTGATCGGTGGTCGGTAGGTTCACCCGAGCGATGGTGCGATCGCCTTGCGTCACGGTGATCAACCCCGACCGCAGATTGATCGGCAGTTCGACGGTCGCGTTCAGAGCTGTCGGGGTCAGCCCGTGCAGCACCGGCAGAGTCAGCGGCACGTTGTTGGTCAGGCCCCAGAACTCCAGGGTGGAGGAAGACCCGAGGTCCGCCAGCGTCAGCGTCGTCGTCGAGTCCGTCGCGGTGACCGGATCGGCGGGCGTACCCCACGACGCCGCCGGAGCATTTATCACCAGGAAACCGACGACACCGGCGAGTGCAATTGCACGGCCGAGAGCTTTCCGGAACATCACCGGAACAGTATGCATTGTTGAAAGCGCTTCAACCCCAATAACGGAAACGCCGTTGCGGCGAACGCGAAAACGTGTCCCGCAACGGCTCTCACCGAAAGCTAATCGGCTTCGGTTTCCCCGGCGGCGTCGTCGTCCGAAGCGTCGGCGGCGGTATGGCGCATCACTTCGCGGCGCAGAAATTGCTGGAAGTAGGGCAGCGACGCTTCCGCGACAACGCCGGGCAGCAGGAGTTCCCATAGCTGATGCAACCGCGCGAAGGGGTCACCGGTGACGTCCCCGATCCTGCCGTGGCTGGATATCGCGGTCGCGATCAACCGCGTCCCGGATATGGCGCCCACGATCGACGCGCTGAGCACGTCGGGGTCGATGTCGCTCCGAAGGTCGCCTTCCTTGGCCGCGCGGCGCGCCTCCTGGGCCGTCTCCAGCACCAAGTTGGCGTAGAAGCGCGAGGCGGCACCGTTGAATCCGCTTAATGCCGTGGCCAATTGCGCGGCCGCCCGGGCCATTTTGTCGGAGCCCAACACGTCGACGATCGTGAATGAGCCGTGCACAATGTTTTCCAGCCCCGGCGACGACGACTTGCAGACATTTCGGTACGCGCTGAGGATCGCGTCGGACCCTTCCTCGATGATGTTCGAGGCCAACGATTCTTTCGAATCAAAGTGGTGATAGAGGGCGCCTTTGGTCATGCCCGTCCGCTCGATGATCGTGCTCCACCCGGCGGCCGCATACCCGACCTCGCCGAACACTTCGATCGCGGCGTCGAGGATTTTTTGCCGAGTGGCTTCAGACCGAACCTGGCGCGGCATTACCGCTGTACCTTTGCAGTCTCGTCGGATCCGCAGATCGCTCGCCCGTCGCTTTTACTGCGCGTCGTCATCGGTGGAACTGGTGTTGATGGCGAGCGTCGCACGCCGCCTGAGGAATTGGCGGAAGTAGTCGATTCGGTCCGGTTGAAGTATCCCGGTGAGCAGCAAGGACCAGCACTTTTCCAAGTCGCCCAGGAACCGTTCCGGGTCGTCCAGGTTGCTGGTCTTTCGCAGTCCCATGTGCAGGGACACCATCATGCGGCCGATGTCCTGCGGGTCGCATTGTTCATTGATGTCGCCCTCGGCCATGGCCTGCTCGGCGACTTTGCCCAGGTTTTTGATCCAGCGGTCGAACAACTTTTCCTGCATCCCGTCGGGCAGGCCGACCGACTCCATCAGGTTCAGTCCCGACCTGACGAGGTCAATCTTGATGTCCCGGACGGCGATCAGATACGAGAAGTCGATGAGCGTCTCGAGGCCCGAGAGCCCGCGCGTCAGCAGGTCACGCACGCCGGCCGCGCCGTCCTCGACCTGGCTTTCGATGATCGCGACCGCCAGCGCGTGCTTCGACTTGAAGTGGAAATACATTGCGCCCTTGGTCAGTTCGGCCTCGGCGAGAATGTCGTCGAGCCCGACGTCGTGGTAGGGCCTACGGGCGAACTGGTGCGACGCGGCCCGCAGAATCTGTTGCCGGGTCGCGTCGGCGCGTCCGTCAGTCGAATGTGTCGTCATCGCAATCGAGAAATCAGTTCTTGGCGGCCGGGACCGTGCGGCAAGCCGTGGCATCGAGGCTGACGCCGCGGGCGGCATCGCCCACCCTTGCGTCGACCGACGCCTTGCTCAAGCAGGGCACACACACCTCGGTTCTTCACAGATTGAGAGCGAACACGCCGCTCAAGATTTCTAGCCCACTTCTGAGGTTAGCAGTCATACGGCTGTCCCGGTTGACGCTCCTGTAAATACTTGAGGTTTATGTCACAGCGTGTTGTCAAACCTATAGTATGTTTTATACGCTATTGTGCGTACGTCAGTCTGATTTGACCCGCGGACCGCCTCGACCGTCCGTATCGCACGAAGGAGAACGCACATGTCCCCTCTCACCACGCCTTATTCGGGCCGCGTGGTGGGAGGGGGCATGGACGCCGCGCGCACGCCCTCGTCGGCCCTGGGCCCCAAAAGCGTGCGCGACCGGGGACTAACGGCCTTTAGCGAGGGGCCAATGACCCGTAGCCCTCGAACGGGCCTATTTCCATACTTGGGGTATGAACTTGGCGGCTTTATTGGTCTCGAGGCATGCGACGTGAGCGCTTTCGCCGGATCCGCGACGCGATCCGCTGACGGGAAGGCCGTCAAGTGATCGATTTCGGAGCGCTTCCCCCGGAGGTCAATTCCGCGCGGATGTACGCCGGTCCCGGCCCCTTCTCGCTGATGGCCGCGGCGGTGGCCTGGGACGCTTTGGCCGCCGAACTGCACGCCGCGGCGAGTTGCTACCGCTCGGTGATCGCCGGGTTGACCACCGGACGCTGGCTGGGCCCGTCGTCGCTGACCATGGCGTCGGCGTACGCGCCATACATGGCGTGGATGGCCGGCGCCGGAGCGCGAGCCGCGGAGACGGCCGGTCAAGCCAGACTCGCCGTGGAGGTTTTCGAGGCCGCCTTCGCGATGACCGTCCCGCCGCCCGCGGTCGCGGCCAACCGGGCGCAGCTCGCGACGCTGGTTGCGACCAACTTCTTCGGGCAGAACACCGCCGCCATCGCGGCCACCGAGGCCGAATACGGCGAGATGTGGGCGCAGGACGCCGCGGCGATGTATGCGTACGCCGCGGGTTCGGCGGCCGCGTGCGAGGTGACACCGTTCACCCCGGCGCCGAACGTGACGAACGAGAGTGGGGTGGCCCAGCAGGCCGCCGCGGTCGGGAAGGC
Organism: Mycobacterium intracellulare ATCC 13950; assembly: GCF_000277125.1. NCBI lineage: Bacteria > Bacillati > Actinomycetota > Actinomycetes > Mycobacteriales > Mycobacteriaceae > Mycobacterium > Mycobacterium intracellulare. Next base: position 1,014,389 of record NC_016946.1, on the reverse strand, counting down.
CACCTCGGAGACGGAGCAGGCGAACCTGGCGAATGTGGTGTCCAAGGTGCCCAACTCGCTGCACCAGCTGTCCTCGCCGATGAAAACCGGGACCACCCTCCTCAGCGACGTCGTCACCGATACCAGTTCTGGCGCCGGGGATGCCATTACCGGCGCTGGGGCCGGCGCAGGCGATGCGGCCAATTCGTCGATCATGACCGGCCTCGCGTCGGGCATCCCCGGCGCCATCCCCAGCGCATTCTCGGCGGCGGCGACCCCCCTCTACGGCATGTCCTCCATCCTCGGCATAGCCCAGACCGCGCAGGGCTTGGCAAAAGCCGCCGGCGACGGCGTCATGGCCGCTGCCTCGGGGGCCGCGAGTGCGGCCAGTTCGGGTGCCGGAGCGCTCGGATCGATCGGATCGCTCGGATCCGGCATCTTCGGCAGCCTCGGCAAGGCGGCCATGCTGGGTCCGTTGGCGGTGCCGGCGAGCTGGACCAGCGTGATTCCCGCCGCCCACAGCGCCGTGTCGGCGCTACCCGCGATCAACCTCGCCGGCGCCAACGTGCCGCCCAGCGTCATGGGCTCGCTGCCCCGTCTCGCCGCCGCCTCGGGCAAGAACCTCGGGCCACGTTACGGCGTGATCCCGACCGTGATGACACGCCCGCTGTCCGCCGGATACGCGTAGGCCATGCCATGAGCGGACAGGTTTTTTTAAAAGGCCCGGTGCAGGAGAAGGAGCGGTAAGTGAAGTACACGCCCACCAAGGTCGCCGGGGTGACAATCATCGACTTCGAACTCAACCACGACCATCGCGGGTTCTCCTCACGTTCGTTCTCCGCCCGTGACTTCGCCAACCATGGGCTGGATTTCGAAGTCGCGCAGACGAATATCTACTTCAACTACACCCGCGGCACCGTGCGTGGCCTGTACCGCCGGGTGCCGCCGCACGCCGAGGCGAAACTGGTCCGTTGCACGCGCGGTGCCATCGCCGCCGTCGCGGTCGACGTCCGCCCCGACTCGCTGACCTACGGCGACCACGTGATGGTGCAGTTGAGCGCCGACGACCAACGCACGCTGTTCTTGCCCCCGTATGTCGCTTATGGCTTCCAGACGCAGGTCGACGACACCGAGGTCACCTTTCACGTCAGCGGCCAGTACGCGATGGCCGACGAGCAGGGGATCCGCTGGGACGACCCCGAATTCGGAATCTCATGGCCGATACCGGTCACCGTCATCTCCGAGCAAGACGCGAGCTGGCCCTCGCGCAAATCCAGATTGGCACCAGTCGAACAGGTGGCATCATGCGTCAGTCGGTGATCGTTCCCAACACAGTGGATGTCGTGGCGCCCAGCTGGCGGCAGCTCAAGGCCTGGCCGGCGGGCACGACGGCGTCGCACCGCAGCGAGGCCGCGGGCCCGCCCGTGATCGCCCCCGCCGCGGCTCCGGCTGCTGCGAATACCGCACAGCGCTGGCAGGACCGCTACTCGCAGGGTCTGCGCATCAGTGACTCGGTGATCGTCTTCGCGTCGGTGATGCTCGCCCAGTACGTCCGCTTCGGGGAGATCGCGAACACCTCGGGTTACTCGGACCCGACCATGACGCTGTTCTCCTTCCTGTTCGCGGCGCTGTGGCTGTCGGCCCTCGCGATATTCCAAACGCGCTCAACGCGAATCATCGGCGCGGGGATCGAGGAGTACCGCCGGATCGGCACCGCCTCCTTCTGGACGTTCGGGATCATCGCCATGGTGACGTTGCTCGCCAAGGTCGATCTGGCCCGCGGCTATCTGGCGATCGCGCTTCCCGTCGGCACCGTGGGATTGCTGGCCAGCCGCAGCGTGTGGCGAAAGCACATCTGCCACAAGCGCGTCCAGGGTGAGTGCCAGACCCGCGTCTTGGCGATCGGAGACCGGCAATCGGTCACGCACCTCGCACACGAACTGGACCGTAACCCGGTGGCCGGGTGCGTCGTGGTCGGCGTCTGCATCCCCGGTTACGGGCCGGCGCGCGGCAACACCCTGACGATCGGCGGCCGTCAGGTCCCGATCCTGGGCGACCAAACCCAGGTGGCGACGGCGATCGGCAGCTGCGGCGCGGACACCGTCGCGGTGACCCAAACGGATCACTTTGGGATGCACGGGATCAGGGAGCTGCTGTGGCAGCTGGAGACCCTGGACGTCGACCTGGTGGTGTCGCCCGGCGTCATGGACGTCACCGAGGCGCGGTTGACCCTGCGCCTGACCGGCGGGCTGCCGCTGCTGCACGTCGACAAGCCGCAATACGAAGGGGCGCACCGCTTTCAGAAGCAGGCCTTCGACTTCGTGTTCTCGCTGGCGGCGCTGGTCGCCACAGCACCGGTGCTGGTCGCCGCTGCCATCGCCATCAAGCTGACCAGCAAGGGCCCCGTCTTCTACCCGTCGGAACGCATCGGCACCGACGGAAAGCCCTTTACGATGCTGAAGTTCCGCACGATGGTCGACGGTGCGGACACTCAACTCGAGCACCTGCTGGCCGTCAACGAGGGCGCCGGCGGCATGCTGTTCAAGATGCGCCAGGACCCCCGGGTCACCCCCATCGGCAGAATTCTCCGCCGGTACAGCATCGATGAGCTCCCGCAATTCATCAACGTCCTCAAGGGGGACATGAGCGTCGTCGGGCCCCGGCCCCCGTTGCGCCGCGAAGTCGACAACTACGACGGCGAGGTCAAGAGGCGCTTGCTGGTGAAGCCGGGCGTCAGCGGGCTGTGGCAGGTGAGCGGCCGGTCGGACCTGTCCTGGGAAGAGTCGGTGCGCCTGGATCTGTCCTACGTCGACAACTGGTCGATGTCGGGTGATCTGATGATCGTCGCCAAGACGGTGAAAGCGGTCCTGACAAGCCACGGAGCCTACTAGGCTCGCGAGCCATGACCGAGCCAACGGCACCCGCCGCGGTGGTGCCCACGGTGCCGCTCGCGCGGATGGCTCACGCGTTCTCGATCCAGCTGATCTGCCGGGCGCTGGGGATGCTCGCGTCCGTGGTTTCGGTGGCGATGACCGCCCGCTATCTGGGTCCCGGACGCTACGGCCAGCTCACCATCGCGGTGGCGTTCGTCGCGATGTGGACCAGCTTCGCCGATCTGGGCATCGCCACCGTCATCGTGCGGCGGGTGACCTCCGGGCGTGGCGAACTCGAACGCCTGGTGCGCATCAACAGCGGCCTGGCCCTTCTCTACTGCGGTCCCCTCGCGGTGCTGGCGGCCGGGTCGGGGCTGCTCATCTATCACGACACCCAGGTGCGGGTGATGCTCGTCGTGCTGGCGGGCGGGCTGCTGCTGCAGACCATGACGACACGGTTCGAACCGGTATTCCTTGCCACCGTCCGGTTCTCCGCGGTGGCCATCTCCGACGTCGCCGCCCGGGTGAGCACGCTGGCCATGGTCGCCTGGCTGGTCGCGGCGCACTCGGACGTCATCTGGTTCGCGGTCGCACAGCTGATCCCACCGGCCGTGCAGCTACTGATCCAGGGCGCCGCCGCGATGCGGCACATCTCGGTACGGCCGCTGTTCGCCCCGCGGGAAGCCGCCGACCTGTTACGGGAAAGCTTGCCGCTGATCGGATTTATGATCGTCGGGCTCCTGTACTGCCGCGCCGACGGCGTGATCCTGTCCCTGCTGAGCACCCACTCCGAGGTGGGCGTGTACGGGCTGGCCCTGACGATCTCGTTCAACACGATCGTGGTTTCGCTGATCTTCCACAAGTCGACGCTGGCGACGGCCACCGAGCTGTTCTCGCGCGACGTGGCGGCGTTCGCCCGTTTTCTGCGCCGCAGCGTCGAATTGATGTACTTCGTTGCGGTTCCGATCGCCGTTGTGGGCGTGCTGCTGGCCGGACCGCTGATCGGGTTGTTCGGCAAGAGCGCGTTCATCGAACGCGGGACGCCCACACTGGCGTTGCTGTTCGTCGCCGCGGCCCTGCGGTTCGTCGGTGGCACCCTGGGCCAGGGGTTGGTGGCTTCCCATCATCAACAGGTCCTGCTGTGGCTGACGGTGGCGACCCTCGCGCTCAACGTCGCGCTCAACCTCGCCCTGGCCGGGCGGTTCGGCGCCGTCGGCCCCGGTGTGGCGCTGGTGTGCACGGAACTGTTCAACATGACGATCTCGAGCTGGTGGCTGCGCCGACGCTGCGGTTACCGCACGCCCGTGCCGTTCGTGCTGCGCTTGCTGATTCCGACGGGGGCGAGCGTGGTTGTGACACTGCTGCTTTCGGGTCACCACGTAATCCTGGTACTGTCCGCCGCAGCCGTCGCCTACCTGGCCACCAGCGCGACCTTCGGCCCGATCACCTGGTCGACCCTGACCTCTCTGCGGGCCACGCTGCGCGAAGAGCAGCTGACGGCATGACCCGTGAAACGGACCGGGCATATCTGAAGCGCCCAGTCGGCGACACCGCCGGCCTGCCGCCCACGCGCTCGCTGGCCGTGCTGATCGTGAGCCAACGCGGCCACGAGTCGCTCGAGGTCTGCCTCGACAGCGTCGCCGAGCATCTACCCGAGCTGCCGGTTCACGTCTACGACCGCAGCGGCTCGGGGCATGCGGAACTCGCCGCGAAATATCCTGCGGTCCGGTGGTTTTCGGGCCAGGCGAACGTCGGTTTCGCCGCGGCCTGCAACACGCTGGTGGAGCACATGCCCGCCGATACAGACCTCCTGCTGCTGGACCCCCATGCCCACCTGCTGGGGCCGCTGAACCGGACCCGCGAGTTACTTGGTCAGCCCAGGGTGGCGGCGGTTTCGCCGCTCGCACGCGACGCCGCCGCGCCGGACCGGGCGCCGTGGGACGTCGCCGCCCGCCGCCACACCGTCAGCCGCGAGCTGCGCGCGGCGGGCGGGCGCGCCGGCCCGCACCGTCGCACGACGCCCGCACGGCGGTACTCTCACCAGCCTCCCGAATCGCGAAGCATCGACGGCGATTTGGCTCCGATCTGCCTGGTGATCAGCCGCGCGGCCTGGAACACCATCGGCCCCTTCGACGAGGAGTACTTCGGCTACGGCGAGGTGGCCGACTGGCAGGCCCGGGCCCGCGCCGCCGGCTGGCGCATCCTGCTCGCCGACGAGCTCGGCGTCGAGCGCCGCGACCCGGTGAGCGACGACGGCCCCCGACAGCGCCGCGACCGGGACCTGGCGCGAACCAACACCGCGCTGTTGCTCGAACATCACAACAGCGTCCACCACGCGGACGTGTACCTGGCCGGCACAGCCGCCCTGCAGCGGCTACGGCGGGGCAAACGCGCGCGCCGGCAAACCGGCCTGCCGTCGATAGTCATCGCCACCAACCGCCTGGTCTACGGGGGCGCCGAGCGGCAAAAGGCGCTCTTGGCAACGGAATTGGACCGCCGCGGCTACGCGGTCACTGTCGTCTGCGTGCAGCGGTTCGGCCCGCTGATCGCCGAAATTCCGGACACGGTGCGGGTGATCCGCCAGCCGTGGTGGGCGCCGATGGTCGACATGACCGAGGGCCCGGCGGTGCTGATCACCGGCGACACCAATACCGAGGTGGGCTTCGGCACGTTGTGGCGCGCCGCCGGCCGGAGCCGTCGATGGCTGGTCGCACCGCACGTCCCTCCCGAGGAGGACCGGCCGATCTACTCGCGGCCACTGGCCGCGGCGATGCGCCGCGCGGACGGATTCATCGTTTTGGCACAACGCCATTGGGACATGCTGACCAAACAGCACCGGCTCCGGGGACGGTACTTCGTCGCGCCCAACGGCGTCGCCGACCTCGGGGAGCCGAGCCCCCGGCATCGCGGCGCCGGCCGACCGCTGCACCTGGTCATGCTCTCACGCATCGTCGAGCACAAGAACCCGCATCTGCTGATCGAGGCGCTGAGCGGCCTCGCTGAGATGCCCTGGCGATTGTCGATTTTCGGCGACGGGCCCGATCGAGAGAGGCTGCAGGCACGCACACCCGCCGGGTTGGGGGATCGCGTCCAGTGGCGGGGATGGTCGGCCGGGCCGGGCCCCGCGCTGGCCGACGCGGACCTGCTGTGTGTTCCCAGCCGCTCCGAGGCCTTCCCGGTGGTGATCCTCGAGGCGATGGCCAGGGCGGTGCCGGTCGCGGCGTCGGCGATTTGTGCTGTCCCGGAAATGTTGGATTTCGGAGGGGCGGGGTTCCTGGTCGAGCCCGTCTCCGCGTTGGGGTGGCGAGAACACTTGGCCCGGATCATGGCGGAGCCCGACGCGCTGCCGTCGGTCGGACGACGCGGCTATGAGCGCATGCGCAAGCACTACACGGTGGAGGCGATGGCCGACGCCTACCTGGGCGCGATCGGGGCTGTGCTGTGAATTCGCCTCGGGTGCTGTGGCTTTCGCCGTGGACGCGACCGGCGGTGCGGGTGCAAGCCGAAGCGCTGCTGCGCCACGGTGCCGACGTGCTGTTGGTCACCTCCGATCAGCATCCGGAATCGGACGCCGCGCGCGATTACGAGTTGGTGCTCGACCCGCGCTTTCGCACGGCCGCGACCTGGCTGCCGACCCTGAAGGCCTGGCGCCGCGTCCGCCGCTTCCGGCCCGACATCGTGATCGCCGAACTGGTCCGGGATCCGCGCTGGATCGCGTTGGCCGGGCGAGCCCCCCGCATTCAGGTGGTACACGACGATCGGCCGCACGACCCCGACGAACTGACCCCGGCCTACGAGCGCGCCGTGTTCGACCGCTGGGCCGCGCGCTCGGCCGCCACCATCACCTACAGCGACTATGTCGCGGCCGCGGTGTCCGCGCGCCGCGATGTCGCCGGTACGCCGGTGCATGTCGTGCCGTTGGCCAGCGACCTCGATCTCGACCGCGTTCCGCCGTTCGTGGGGCCCGAACGGCGCCGCGATTTCGTCATGTTCGGCCGGCTCAACCCGTACAAGAACGTCGATGTCGTGCTGGCGGCCTGGCAGCGGCATGTGATCGGCGGCGGCTGGCGAGGCGACAACCTGGTGCTCGTCGGCGACGGGCCGCTGGACGCCGAAGCCCTGCCCAAACACACGCTCTGGCGCAACGGCAGCTTCCGCTACGCCGATGTCATCCCCACGCTGGCCGCCGCCAAAGGGTCGCTCGCCCACTATCGGCGCGCCTCACAGAGTGGCGTGCAGTCGCTCTCGATGCAGCTGGGCGTCATGCCGATCGTGTCGACCGCCGGCGCATTGCCCGAATACCAGCCGGCGGGTTTGCCCCCGATCGGGGTCGACGACGTCGCCGGGCTCGCCGCCGCTTTCGACCTCCTGGCCGATCCGGTGACCGCGGCCCGCCTGGGGGCCGAAGCGGCGCGCCACTACGCGCACCGATGCGCGGTTGACCTTGTCGCCGTGCGCATTTTGGACGTCATCGCCCAGGTGCTGGATCGCCGGCGGTGACGGGAGGCTCAGGCCAGGCCCCGCCAGAACGTCTCCAGCCACCCGGTGAGTTCGCGGGCCCGGCCCAGCGCATCGGGTGGCGCCGATCGGGACCGCGTCGCCGCGATGGCCGCCGGGAGCTCCTCTGTTTCCCGGGCCACGGTCGCCAGCCCGGCACCCGCCATCTTCTCGGCGAACGGCAGCTGGTGCTCATCGACGTGCTCCCCGCGCGACGAGCGACGCGGCACCAGCACGGGATGTTTCCCTTGCTCGACGCACAGCAGCGTCGATCCGGCGCCCGCGTGGGTCACTGCGACGGAGGCCCGCCGGATGTGCGTGCAGACGTCCCCGAAGGACAGGAAGCGCTCGAACGCGGCGTGGCGCGGCTCGAATTTGCAGGTTCCGAGCTGTACGAAAAAGTCCTCCCCCACCGCGTCGGTGCGCGCCAGCTCGTCCACCGCGCGCGCCAGCCGGTCGAAGGGATGGACCTCCATCCCCATGATCACGAAGATCACACGATCCTCCCGTGATACTCGGTGCGGGGAATCCGGTCGGCCAACTCGGGCCACTGCACCAGAAAGCGGGAGGCGAACGGCTTCACCATGCGGGCGGTGAGCGAGAGTTCGGTGATGCGGGTGATGGATTCGACGAACACGGTGGGAATCCGCAGCAGCCAGGCCAGCCACAGGAAGGGTGCGGCCACGCCCGATCCGGTCGTCAAGATCATGGCGGGGCGGTGGCGGATCAAAAGGCGTAGGGCCAGCACCAGATTGCGCAGCAGGTTGGGCACGTTACGGACCGTCGGGTGCGCGGCCCAGTACACCTCGCGCTCGTCGCGCAACAGGTAACGGGCGTCGGCGGTCCCGAAACTCACCCAAAACCGATCCTTGTCCTGCCAGAACTCGCGCAGGCAGAACATCTCGTAGATGTGCCCACCGGAGGACGCGATGAGGAGCAGCCGACCCATGTCTCCCCTCGGTTGAGGCGCGCCGATCTTCTGGCGGCGCGGCGATCCCGATGTCAAAGACTAACTCCCATCGTGGCCGTCCCCGGGTTGCGACGGCAAACAGATCGAGCGGATTTCGCGATGATGCGTTGACCGGATGCTAACGTCCACCTTGTTGGCGGGCCGTACACGTTGCCGATGCGGCACTCGGAGTGAGTAGAGGCGCGGACCATGATTCGAACGGCCATAGTCGGCCTGGGCAAGATGGGTCTTTCGCACCTCGCAATACTTCGCACGCACCCAGACCTCGACGTGGTCGGCGTGTGTGACTCCGCCGGCTATCTGCGCGACATCCTGGCCAAATACACCGGTCTGGACTGCTACGACGATTTCGATCGGATGCTGGCGCAGACGAAGGCCGACGCGGTTGTCGTCGCCGTTCCGTCGCGGATGCACGCGCCGATGGTCGAAAAGGCCCTTGCCCGAGGCACACACGTCTTCTGCGAGAAACCGTTCGTCCTCGATGTCCGCGACGGCGAGCGCCTGGTGACGCTCGCCGAGAGTAATCGGCTCGTCACGCAGGTCGGCTATCACTGCCGCTTCATCGGCGCCTTCCAAGAGGCGGCACGAATCGTCGCGGCGGGGGCTCTCGGGCAGGTACACCACGTGCGTGCCGAGGCATACGGCCCCGTCGTCCTTCGACAGAAGGGAAGCACGTGGCGCGGCGTCAAAGCCGAAGGCGGTGGCGCCCTCTACGACTACGCCTGCCACGCCATCGATTTGATGAACTTCATCGCCGGCGTGCCCCTTGCGGTCGACGGAGTCGTCCGCCACAGCGTCTTCTCGCGCGACGTCGACGACGAGGTCTACTGCACGATGCGCTACGGCAACGGCGCCAGCGGCCAGCTGTGCGTGAACTGGAGCGACGAGAGCTTTCGCAAGATGTCGACGAAGGTTTCGGTGTGGGGAACCAACGGCCGCGTCGTCGCCGATCGGCAGGAATGCCAGATCTATCTCCGCGAGACGCACCCCGGGGTCCCCGACCTGGGGGCGGGATGGACGATCCGGTACACGACCGATCTCACCGACGAGGTCTGGTATTACCTTCGGGGTGAAGAGTATTCGGCGCAGATCGACTATTTCGCGCAGAGCATCAAGAACAACCGGGTGAACGGCGAGAACACTTTTCGCTCGGCGCTCGACGTCGATCGTGTGGTCGACATGATCACCGGCGCTGGAGCCGGCGCGTCACCCCTGCCTCAGGCGGCCGCGAATGGCTCCCCGCGCGGCTCGCGGCGCCGCGAGATCGTCGCGCGCATCAGGAAACTCACGTCCCCGAGGGCATCGTGACCATGGACCGTGTGCTGTTCGGCGACAACCAGTTCTTCGGCGTCAACCACATGTCCGAGGAGAAAGCGCGCGCCCAGGCGATACGGTTTCAGCACCTACCGCCCGTGCTGGGGACGCTGGACGCCGCGTACCAGGAAGGCATCCGCACGTTCGTGTGCACGACGCACGACCGGGTCGGCGAAATCTGCGATCATTTCCGCGCCAACCGGACCCGCTACCCCGACTACGTCTTCTACCCGTGCATGCCGTACGCGCACAAGTACGCCAACGCCGTGACCGAGTTCGGGATGCTCGAGGCGCTGCGCAGGTTCCTGCCCGACGATGGGGCCGTCAAGTCGATGTTCAAGGGCGGTGTCGCCCTCGCGGGCAAGGACATCGAGCCGATCATGCAGCTATTGGTCGACGCCGAGATGAAGATGTTCACCGGACTGTCCACGCCCGTCATCTTCATTCAAAACGTCGTCACCGACTTGCTTCTCGGCCTGGGCATGGACGAGGGGTTCCGGTTTTTCTCCGACCACGTCAGGCTCAAGTACGGTGCCGAGCCGGGGTTCATCACCATGAATCTCCCGCGCCTGCTCGACGCCCTCGACGGCCAGGGAATCGAGAATCCGATCGTGTGCGCCAATTTCAACAAGATCGGCTTCCGGATGTGTGGCGGAATCGAGCTCTACGAGAGGACAATCCGCGAGCGCCGCTGCCGGCTGATCGCGATGTCGGTGCTCGCCTCGGGCGCGATCCCGCCCCGCGAGGCCATCGATTACGTCTGCGGTCAGCCGCAGATCCATTCGATCGTCTTCGGCGCATCCAGCCGCGCGAACATTCGGCAGACGAAGTCGCTGATCGACGAGCTGTGGCAGGTCCCGACGTGATCCCCGGACCCCGGTTAGCTCGAATCCGTTGACGAGCAGGTGATTCGGGCTTTCGCCAGACGCTCCGCGAGCCGCACGCCCAGCGCGATCCCGAGAAGCGTCGGGTTGGCCTGGCTCGATGTCGGCAACACCGACGTGCTCGCGACGTAGAGTCCGCGAACCCCATGGACTTGCAGGTGTGGATCTACGACGCCGCCTTCCGGCGATGTCGACATCCGGGTGGTTCCCGCCTGGTGGTAACCGGTCCGCTTCTTCATGTACGCACGGACCGCGGCCTCGACATCGTCGGTCAGCCACTCCACGTATCCCACGCCGTGGCGGCGAAGGTGGTCATCGATGGCGGCGATGGCCTTGCGCACGCTTGCGTAATCGGCGTCGGAGAAGTGCATGCTGGTGCGAATCCTCCTCATGCCGAGGGCGTCTCGTTCGTCGGTCAGCTCGACCCGGCTCTCCCAGTGCGGAAGGTGCTCGCCGTGGTACTGCAGCAGGTAGCGATTGTCGGCGCTCTTCACGAAGAACCCGGGCGCCTTGCGGCCCCGGCGGAGGAACCGTGCGTAGCAGAAGGCGACGGCGAACCGGAGGGAACCGAACAGGTCTCGCACGACGTTGCCCAGATGCGCAAGGATTCGTGGCGAACCGTCGGTCTTGGTGTGGGCCTCACGGATCGCCTCCGCGAGCAGGAATCGTCCGATCGGCGAGATCAGTGTCAGGTACACCCCGGACAGAATCCCGCTTCCGTGACTCGGGTCGCTGATCGGCGGATTCACCAAGAAGATTGCGGCGTTCGGCATTCCGCTCTGGCGCAACAGCTGCGGGTCGAAGGTGAAGCGCCGGCGAACATACACCCCCTCCCCGTCCCGCTCGTATCCGTGGATGACCTCATCCGTGGTGAATTGCACGCGCGCGACCCGGGCCTCGACGTGCGCCATGTACCAGCGCCCCAGGTGCCCGCCCGCGTTCCCCAGCCCCCCGGGGTGATGGCGATCCGACGCCAGCAGCAGGCGGGTGGCCTCCAAACCCCCGGTCGCGATGACGTAGTCCGTCGCAACCACTCGCCCCGCACCGCCGTTCAAGGACTTGACCACCAGGTGGTCGACGGCGTCGCCGGCCGCCGTCGTCACGATCTCGGTGCAGGTGAGGCCGGTCCACAGCGTGAGATGGGGAGCGTCTCGCAACGCCGCCCGGTAACGGCGCCCGAAACGGGTTGGTAGCGCCCAGCGCTCGAGCTCGGTCGTCCGCACGTCGCCGTCGGGGAGGCCCGCGACCAAGTCGCGCTCCGCGATCTCGGGGATCTCGCGCGCATTGAACGCCGCCCGACCGCATACCGCCCAGTCGCAGGCCCGCTGAAGGTAGGGCTCGACGTCGTCGTATCCGATGGGCCACGGCGCCTGCGCCGTAATGGGCCGGTCCTCGAAATCGATGGGGTCGAACTCGAGGCAGCGTCCCCCCCAGAGCGCCGAGGTTCCACCGACCTGCCGGCGGACCGTCAGCTCGCTACGCGAATGGAAGTAGTCGTCGTGCCGGGAATCGAACCTCGACAGCGCTTGGGCCGCACGGTCGTTGCGTTCGAGGCCGCTTTCGACGAGGACCACCTGCACGCCCGACCCGGCGAGTTCCAGCGCGGTCGCGATGCCGATCGGGCCGGCCCCGACGACCACCACATCCGTTTCGATCGTCATGCCGTGGGCGAAGTCCGCCATGTCGCGAATCACGCGGCCGCACCCTGTCGGAACTCCTTGACGAGAGCGAGAAACCGCGCCACGGTCTCGGCGTCCGGTGGCGACGAGACCGCGTCGGCGGCTTCGGTGACCCGCTGCGGCCTGGTGGTGCTGTAAAGGATTGCGCGGCAGCCCGTTGCGGTGACCGACGAGGCGAGGATCAGCCGAGCCAGCGCGCCGGGGGCCAGCGGGTCGGCCTGCAGGGCTTCGCGCCAGCGGCTTGCCATTCCGGGGTCGGCAACCAAGGCGCCCGAGAGCTTGCGGTGCGGCCGCTCGAGTACGCCGAATGCGATATCGGCCGGTCTCGGCGAAGGCTCGAGCAAGTCGCTGCGGAGTTGGCTGACTGCCCGCGGCCCGAATGCGCGGACGAAGTCCAGCTCGAGCCCCTCGTCCTGCGAGACGCCCCAGGCGCGAATCTTTCCCTGTTGGCGCGCCCGCTCAAAGAATTCGCGCAGTTCGTCGCTCGCAACGGTGTCCTGAGACCTCGGCGCGTGGACGAAGAGGATGTCGACATGGTCGACGCCGAGCGCCGCCAGGCTCTCGTCGAGGCTGCGTGTCGCAACGGCCGCGTCGTACACCCGGCCGCCCGCCGACGGCGCCTGCTGCCGCTTGACGATACGGCGCAGCGCGGGAGCCTTTTTCAGCAGCGCCCGGGCCGGGGCCTGGAATCGGCCGAGCCGCCGCGCCGCGCCGCCGACATCGATGCCGAACTTGGTGGCGATGGTCACGCTGTCGCGGTCGACCGTGCGCAAAAAGGCCCCGAGCTCAGCCTCGGCCATTCCCAGCCCGTACATCCGCGCGGTGTCGAAGTGGGTGATGCCGCTGTCCACGGCGCCGGCGAGCACGGCCATCCGTTCCTTCTTCGACGGCGACTGCATCAGTGCGCCGCATCCGAAACCGATTGCGCTGACCGCCAATTGCGGTCCCTGAAGTTCAACCCGTCGCAATGTCGCAGCCCAGGTAGATGCGGCGGAGTTCGGCGTCGATGACGTCGGGGCTCCGTGTCGCCGCGACGTGCGCTTGACCCCGCAGCCCGTCACGCTCGGCCAGCTCGGGGTCGCGCAGGTACCGGCCGATCGCGTTGGCCAACGCGGGCACATCGCCGACCGGGACCAGCATGCCCGGGTCGGGGGCGATCTCCGTCGTCCCACCGACGGGCGTCGCCACGAACGGGCGCGCGCCGGCCAGGGCTTCGGTCAGGATCATCGGCATGCCCTCCGCAGACGACGGGAGCACCACCACCCGGACCGAGCGGAGCAGCCCACGGACCGCGTCGGGATGCATCGGACCCTCGACGGTCAGCCGCTCCGTCTCCGGCGGGGCATAGTCGTCGATGGGACCGATTATCCGACAACGGCCTTCGATGCCCTCGGCGAGAAGAAGCCGCCAGGCCGCCACAAGTCTGTCGACACCTTTGCGAAGCCCAACGGTGCCCGCGAACAGCGCCACGGGTGGCGTGGAGGCCGCACCGGGCGCACCACGGTCGACCACGATCGGGTTCGGCACCATGGCGGTCCGCACCGTCGGCGCCACCTCGGCGACCGCGGCGCGCGCTTCCTCCGACAACAGGATCACATGGTCCGCCCGCTTCAACGTCGCGCCCACGAAGCGGGGGCGCGACCTGGCGAACTCGGGAAAGTCGGGGCCATGGAGGGTGGCGATCACCCGGAAACCCTTGGCCCTGGCCAAGCGGATCAACGGTCCTTCGCGCAGCCAGGCCCCGCCGTTGGAGATATGGAAGTGCACGATGGTGCCTCGAGGGGACCAGGCCAGTGACATCCCCGCGCGTGCGGTGAGAAACAGGTTCCTCAGATGGCGGTCCCCGTTCCAGGTCGACAGGACCCGGATGTCGTCGGCGCCGATCTTGTTGTCGCGCAAGACCCGGATCACGGACTGCGTCCCGCCGATGCTGTACATGTCGGGCCCCACGTGTGTCACTGAGATCATGTCGGCCTGGCTCGTCTACGGGAAAGTGACCGCGCCAACCGTGGCATCGAGGGGCGGGTCGGGCGTGGCGGCCGGCGCCGGATTGTCGTCGGTCCGGCTGCCCTCCGCGTCCCGGCGCCGCAAGCCGGCGTAGCCCATCGCCGCCCCCAGCGCCATGCCCAAGCCCAAGGCGTCCATCGGCATCTCCGGCAACGGCCACACGGCGGATATCGCCAACAGGCCCGCGGCGACGGCCGCACTGATTTTCGCGGGCGCCGGGGCGCACCGCAGCGCGAGGATCACCGGCGTGAGCGCGAACAGCACGAACGCGGCCATGCCCACCGCGCCGGCCTTGGCCAGCCACCACAGGTAGAAGTTGTGGGAGTAGGCGGGATAGAGGTACCGATGGAATTCGTCGTCGCCGGTCGGCGGCTGGTACACGTAGCCCAGGCCGTGCCCGAAGAACGGGGCCTGGGCGATGGTCTCCTTGAGGAGATTGATTTCCCGCAGTCGCTCCAGCGCCGAATCGTCCACCGCGAGCGCGCTCGACGTAACCCCGCCCAGCACCCGCTGATTGAACGCGACGTACTGATCGGCCAGCCACGCCCCGGTCTTCGAACGCTGCAGCAAAAACAGCGACCCGGGCACCGCCACCGCGACGACGGCCAGGCCGACCGTCGCGGCCACGACCGCCCGCCGCACGGCCGCCCAACTCAGGCTGCCCAACAGTGCGACCGCGGCCGCCACCCCCATGGAGATCAGCGTGTTGCGGGAAAAGGACAGCAGCGAAATGCTCAGCGCGGGAACGCCCAACGCGAGATAAGCCATGGGTCGGACCCGGCCCACGATCGGGGCGGCGACCAGTGCGCTCAGCACCGCGGTGGCCGGCGTCTGGGTGGACAGGATGATGCGCACGGCCTGACCGGCACCCGTCGTCCCCTCCAGGCTTTCCGCCCGACCGGCCAACCGGATGGCGTACAGCGAGCTGATGATCGCCATCGCCGCCGAAAACCACAGGATCACGATCATCACCCGGATCGACCATCGGACGTGTCCGCTGTAGACGACGAACATCGCAAGGACGAAGCCGATCGCCATTTCGATCATGGTGGTCGCTTCGCGGGTCACCGTGAGGTCGGGGTTTCCCGTGGCGAATCCGGTGGCCGTGGAACACAGCACCGCCACCACCAGGATCCCCGGCAGCACGAAGTCGGACGACCGCGGTTTCGCGGTGGGGATCAGGTAGCAGATCGCGAGGATGGCCGCCAGGTGGTACGCGTAAATCGTCAGCGGGCCAAAGACTTTCCCCACGTGTAAGCCTTCCGGCAGTGCCGCGAACGCACCGAACAGCGTGACCCCCACCATCCCTTCGGGTTTCACCCAGTACACGACCACGCAGAACAACGCGGCGGTCAGCAGCACACCCTCGGTGGTTCGGCGCACCGACAGCACGCCGAACGCGAAGCATCCGAACACGAAGATCGCCAGCAGGGCGCCATCCACGGCCAGGCGGTGACGGGCCCGCAGGTACGGGATCACGCCGGCCTGCTGACCTTTGACCGGTAGGCGCGGTCGGCGGCCCTGATGTGCAGCGACTGGCGGGCGTCGGTCAGCACCGTGCCGACCACCTGTGCGCCGGCGGCGCGCAGGGCGGTCAACGCGTCCTTGAGTTCGTCCGCGGTCGTGCGCTTCGCGCGAACCACCAGCACGGTGGCGGGGACGGCACCGGCCAGCAGGCCGGTGTCGGCGGTCGCCAGCACCGGCGGGCCGTCGATGACGATGCGGTCAAACCGTGAGGACAATTCCTGCACCACTCGGTCGATCACTTCCGGCAGGTACGCGCTGGGGGGCAGACTCTCGCGCCGTGCGGACCGCGACGCGAGGATGTGCAGCTTCGAAATCGGCGTCGGCTTCACCACCTGGGCGGCCGCGGCGGGGTTGGCGAGCGCGTTGGCCAGCCCCTCCCCCGATTCGACCCTGAGCAGACCGGCGATCACGTGCCGGCGGCTGTCGCCCTCGACGAGCAGTGCGTCTTCGCCCATCTCGGCGAGCGCGAGCGCCAGGTTCATCGCCGTCGTCGTCGTTCCCTCGCCACCGAACGGGCCGGCCACCAACACCTGACGGGCATTGGGTCCCATCGCCCTGAGCAGCCGGGTGCGCATGCCGCGCACCGCGTCGTCGAATGCGGTGTCGGTGCCGAACCGCGGAGTCCCGCCGCGCTTTCCCGGCAGCTCCGCCAAGGTCGGCAGGCCCGAGAGTTCCTCCAGCTTGGCGCGGGTGCGCACGGTGCGGTCGCCGGCCTCGCGGGTCAGCGCCACCGCGATGGCCAACAGCAGACCGGCGATGAACCCGATCGCCATGTTTCGCAGCGGCACCGGCGACACCGGAATCTTCGGAACGCGGGGCGGCTCGACCATCGTCGCCCGCGCCAAAGGCCACGGCTTGCCGGTCGGTCCCGCCGATGCCGGCACGTCGGACGGTTGACCCGACGGCGGCGGCGTCGTCTCGACCGCCTCGGGTCGCGGTCCCGCGGTGACCGGCGCGGCCACACCGTTCGACGCCGGGTTCGGGGCAAGCGTCGGCAGCATCGCGCTGAACTGACCGGCCATGGCGCCCGCCAGCGCGGCGGCGCGCGCCGGGTCGGTGTCTTTGACGCTGATCGTGAACAGCACCGATTTCGGGGTGTATTTGACTTGGGTTTGGCTCAGCAGATCATCGGCGCGCATGGGAAGTTGGAGCTGGCGGATGGCGCGCTCGGCCACGATGTGTCCACCGGCGATTTGCGCGTACGACGACAGCCGTTCCTGGGCGGCCTGCGTGCCGCTGTACACCTCGTTGAGGTCGGTCGCACCGGAAAATGAGATGAGGACCGTGGCCGACGACTGGTAGTGCTTGGTCTGCAATGCGGTCACGAACGCGGCGCCGACGGTACACGCCAGCAGCGCGGTCAAGGCGAGTTTCCAGTGCGCGCCGAGAATCCGGACGAAGGTACGGAAATCCATCGGCTATTAACCTTTCTAAAAGCCTTCGGCGGGAAGAAAACTCTGCGGTTTTGCCCCACCAGCCGCGCATACCACTGCAGATTATGCAGCATCATCAGGCGGGCATTGGCGGAATCGCGGTCCCGCTGCCCCGGTTGATTTACCGCGTAATTGGCGACGCGGCGCCCGCAGTCATCGTCACGCGGCGTGAGTCAACGCGTCGCGGGACAGATTCAGCGTCGCGATCGGATAGCATCCGGTGCCGTCGCGCCCGTCACGCGCGAGCCGCATGGGCGGATAGTTCACCACGTGGTTCGCGCCCGGCTTGTGCTGTTGCCAATCGACCGAGGCGCACAACGTGTAATGCCCTGGCGCCAAGCCCGCCAAGTCGATGTGAATGGACTCCGTCGTCGACGCCGGCAACGGCTCCTTGCTGGAGCCGTCCCCGGATGGGCTTTGGACCAGGGTTTTCAGCGCCACGGTCGCGGGAAGCGTGCGGACCACGGCCCCCGAGAAATCGACGAGCCGGTAGCCCGGGACCCAGTTTTCGGTCGCGGCGGCCGCGCCGTAATTGGTCCACGCGACGGCCAGGGTCGCCTTGCCGTCTTTCACCGATTGCGATTCCTGCCGCGCCTCCACCGAATACCGGTAGCCTGCGACGACGTTTGCCCGCGCCCACAGCAAGTACAGCGCCGGGTCCATCGGTGTCGACGAATCCACAGCCGGGAAGTTGAAACTCGATGTCATCGACACGTGGTACTTGACGACGTCCTGCAGGCCTTTTTCGTAGTAGGTCCGCGGATCGGTTTTCTCGGGCAGCTGGCACCATTCGGTGATCATCGGCGCCGACGCCAGCCGGTTCCTCAGCGCTCCGACCAGCGGATCCTTGGACTGCACATAGTGGGAACCATCTCTTTCGGCCCACGCGGGCAGCGGATCCTGCACGCCCAGGCAGTCCGCGCGGATGCCCACCGGCGCGGACAGTTTCTTCGTCACGTCGTCGGCGATCAACTGGCGCACGATCTCCGGGTTCAGTGCGGTTGTCACCAATTGCGTGTGGGGAAAAGCGTTTACGGTCGCCGCGACCAGCTGCCGAATGGACTCGGCGGTGATGTTCTGGTCACGAAACTGGCTGTAATACCCCAGCTTCGCGACGCTCTCATCGGGTGCGGGCCCCGGCGCACCGAGTGTGTCACGCAGATACGAGATGTGGTTCTCGCTGAAATCGCCATAGCCGGAGAATTCGAAGACGCTCAGCCGTTCGTCGCCGTCGTAACGGCGGCCCAACGCGGCCAACAGCTGGCCGAATGCGTTCAGGTAGTTCGGATCATTCCAGTTCGGAACGACCTGCGTGACGCCGGGCATCCACCAATATCGTTGCGGACCGGAGTAGTTGGTTGCCGCGGCGCCCATCCAGTCGGGCATCGCGATGTTGGTGTTGTTCGGATAGACGGTGTCGCAACACGAGTTGTAGGCGACCACACGAAGCGTCAGGCGCATGTTTCGACCGGCCAATTTCGTCAGGGCGTCATCGATCACGCTGAAATCGAATTTGCGATCGTCGGGAGCGTCCGGCGGCAGTGTGCTCGGATCGGTGGGCTGCAACTGGCGCCAGGGGACACGCAAACTGGCGTCGTAGGACGCCGGCCACGCCGGGTAGCGCCGCTGCGCCGGATTGCCCTGCGGGAACAGCGGTTGCAGGAGATCTTCGTACTGGCCGCGCAGGGGGTTCGGCACGTCCTGCACGGACAACGGTATGGCCGGACTGCTGATCAGGGCGAGCGGATCAAGGTCGCTGCGGCCGTCACATCCGTCGAGCACCAACGTCACGCACACGGTGACGACAAGGAGAATGTTCCTAATTGTCCGGACCATGATTGCTCGCGCTAAACCGTGTCCGACAAATGCATCTACTGCTACCTCTCTGGCGGTCGCGACTAGTCACATGCGCGGGATATCAAGGGTGACAACAGGGTACAGCCCGGGCCCGTGACAGATGGCTGAAATCGGGGCGCCCGGTGAAAAGCCCGCCGGCTTGGCGGAGCCTCCCGGCGCGCTTTGGCCATTGTCAAATCGCCGCGTCGACTAAGCTGGGGCTCCGCAAATCGGACAGGAGTCACAGCAGATGTCGGTCGCACGCTCGGCCAAAACTTGGCTCGCGCCGGCGGCAAAAAAACTCGCACCGCGCCTGTTCTGGCGGCGGAAGTTTCGAATCCTGCACCGCTTGGGGCAGAGCCGCACGGACATCGGGCTGGTGGCGTCATTGTGCGATCCGAACCGGATCTCCCTGGACATCGGAGCGGACCTCGGCGAATTCACGATTGCGATGGCGGCGTCGTCGCGCTCGGTGACCGCGTTCGAGCCCCGGCCGGCGCAGGCCCGCGATCTGGCAGCGATGTTCGCCGCCGTCGGCGCCCCCGTCCGGGTGGAGGCGGTGGCGCTGTCCGACCGACCCGGCACGATCGCGATGCGGGTGGTCGAATCCGAGCCGGGCCGAAGCACAATCGACACCGACAACGAACTCACCGACGTCAATGGGGATGACATTCGCCGCATCGACGTGCCGGTCAAGCGGCTCGACGACCTGCATCTTGACGACATCGGCCTGATCAAGATCGACGTCGAGGGCCACGAACTCGCAGTGTTACGGGGCGCCACGCAGACGCTCACCCGCAATCGGCCGGCGATCGTGGTGGAAGCCGAGGAACGCCATCACCCCGACGCCGTCGCCGAGATCACGGCGTTGCTGGCCGGTCTCGGTTACGCGGGTCACTTCGATTTCGGTGGCGCTCGTCGGCCCATCGCCGAGTTCGATCCGGCACAGCATCAGGACCCGGCCAACGTCGGCAGGCGGGAGGACGGCTGGGCCGCCCACGGCACCTACGTCAACAACTTCGTCTTCTTGCCCACCGAAGGCTGAGCGGCCTCCGCGATCGTCGCCGCTACGTCGAGCCCAGCGACGATGACTCGCGGTCGGCGAGAAACGGCATCGGCATCCAGCGCGCGGACAGCAGCGCTTCCATCGCGTCGCCGGGCAGGGGACGCGACAGCAGGAAGCCTTGCGCGCGGTGGCAGCCGTGTTGCATCAAAGTCAGTGCGGCAGCGGGGGTTTCGACGCCTTCGGCGACCACTTCCAGCCCGAACGCCTCGGCGAGCCCGATGATGGCGCGGACGATGGCCAGGTCGCCGGCGTCGGTGCCGACATCGCGCACGAACCCGGCGTCGATCTTGAGCATGTCGACCGGCAGGGATTTGAGGTGGGACAGGACGGCATAGCCGGTGCCGAAGTCGTCGATGGCGACCTGCACGCCGACTTCCTTGAGCTCCGACAAGGTTTTTCGCGTGGTGTCGATGTCGTGCACCACGGCGCGTTCGGTGATCTCGAGGCACACCGATGCGGCATCGATTCCGAACTCGCCGATCGTGTCGGCGACGCCTTCGACGAAGCCACGACTGATCAGCTGGATGGGCGACACGTTGATGCGCAGCATGGCGCCGTGCCCGACCCCATGGGCGCGCCACTGGCTGAACTCGGCGCAGGCGCTGCGCATCACCCACCCGCCCAGCTCCGCGGCGAGGTTGGTGGATTCGGCCACGCCGATGAACGAGTCGGGCAGCAGCAGACCCCAGACCGGGTGCCGCCAGCGCACCAGGGCCTCCGCGCCCACGATGGCCCCGGTCCACAAGTCGACCTCGGGCAGGTAATGCAGGAGCAGACCTTCGCTGTCGATGTCGCCCTGCAGGTGCAACTCGATGTCGTTGCGGAAGGCCCGCTTGAGCGACATGTCGTCGGTGGACACCGCCGTCTGATTGCCGCCGGCACGCTTGGCCGTCAGCACCGCCTCGTCCGCCCGGCGGAGCAGATCGGCGCAGTTGTCCGCCCCGGGCGTGCCCACCGCCAGCCCGATGCTGACGGTACGGCTGATCACGTGGCCACCGATGGTCAGGCGATCGCACAGCATCGTCGACAGGCGACGCGCGAACGCCTCGGCGACCTCCGGCGACATCGGCTCGTCCGGGATGACGACGAACTCGTCGCCGCCGAGCCGGGCGATCATGCTCGGCGTTCCCGCGCACTCCTCGATGCGCTGAGCGAAGACCCGGATGAACCAGTCGCCCGCGCTGTGGCCGAGGTAGTCGTTGATCGGCTTGAGCCGGTCGAGATCGAGGTAGAACACCGCGACGGGTCCGGGGCTGCCGGGCGCGAGGCGTCCGGACAGGTGCGCGACCAGCGCCCGCCGGTTGTACACACCGGTCAGGTCGTCGTGCTCGGCGAGGTAGCGGAGCCGCTCTTCGGCGACGATGCGCGCTTGAAGCTGGGCAAACAGCGCGGCGACCGCCTCGAGCGTGTTGATCTCCTCCTGCTTCCACCTGCGGGCGCCGAACTTCACGAAGCCGAGCACGCCGGTGCACGCGTCGCTGGACATCAGCGGCGCGGCCGCCACCGACGGCGACGCCGTCGCCTTGCCCGGCCTCAGCGCGCGGCGGACCCACCCGGCGGACCGATCCGGACGGGTCACCACCGGCTTGCGGTCGCGCTCACACTGGGCGAGCACCGACTCGACGCCGTCCAACTGCAACGCCGCCACCAGATCCGGATCCAGGCTGTCGGTTCGTCTCGGCCATTCGGCGACCAACGTCGACGCCGCGGCATCGTTGTCGTGGTGGCGCAGGAAGCTGGCGTCCACATCGAACTGCTCGACGAGCCGCGCGAGTACCTTTTCGCTGACCGAGGTCGCGGTGGGCGCCGTGGCCTCCATCAGCGCGGTGGCGACGGAGGTGACCACCAGGTTCAGGCTGCGCGGCACGGAATCCTCCGATACGGGGCACTATCCCGTCTGGGTCCCGAAGTCAAAATATGTCCGAGAACGGTATCACGCACGGCCCCGCCCATCCGGGGTTATGAAAAGCTCGCAGCCAACGAAGCAGCGCCGCGGCCGGACGATGTCACTGGCCGTTTGCCGAGGCCGAGTCGCTCGGGATGTCAAGCGTGGCAATCGGGTACAGCCCTGAGCCGTCGCGGCCGTCCCGGGCCAGGGCCATGGATGCGTAATTGACGACGTGCGAGGCGCCCGGCTTGTGTTGCCGCCATTCGACGGACGCCCGCAGCGTGTAGTGGCCGGGCGCCAGGCCCGTCACGTCGACGTGGACCGACTCGCTCGACGATTCGGGAACCGGCTCCTCGCGCGATTGGCTGGTCTCGTCATGGACCAGCTTCGCCAGGTTCACCGTCGCCGGCAGGCTGCGGACCACCGCCCCCGAGAAGTCGACCAGCTTGTAACCGGGCTCCCAGTGCTCGGTGGCCGCCGCCGAACCGTAGTTGGTCCAGGCCACCGAGATCGTCGCCACCTTGCCCTGGATCGACTGCGATCCCGGCTGCGCCTCGACCGAGTACCGGTATCCCGCGGAGGTATTGGCCTTGCCCCACAGCAAAAACAGCTTGGGATCCATCGCCGAGGCAGCATCCCGGTCGGGGAAGTCGGCACTCGAGGTCATCGACACGTGGTACCTGATGACGTCGTGCAGCCCCTTCTCGTAGTACGACCGGGGGTCGGCGCCGCTGGGCAACCGGCACCACTGGCTGATCACCAGGGCCGAGGTGAGCCGCTGCTTGATCGCGTTGACGACGGCGTCGTTGGAGCGCACGTAGTGCGAGTCGCTGGCGTCGGCCCATTCCGGCAACGGCGCCTGCACCCCCAGGCAGTCCGCGCGGATGCCGACCGGCGCGGCCAGTTTCTTCGTCACGTCGTCGGCGAACAATTCGCGGACGATCTCCGGATTCTGGGGGGCCACCACCAATTGCGTGTGCGGGAAGGCATTCGTGTTCGCCGCGGCCAACTGCGCGATGGAGGCCTTGGTGATGCTCTGGTCGCGGAACTGGCTGTAATAGCCCAGCTTTGCCACGCTGTCGTCCGGCGCGGGCCCCGGCGCGCTCAGCGAATCGCGCAGATACGCGACGTGGTTCTCGCCGAAGTCGCCGTAACCGGAGAACTCGAACACGCTGAGCCGCTCGTCGCCGTCATAGCGACGGCCGAGGGCGGCCAGCAGTTGACTGATCCCGTTGAGGTAGTCGGGGTCGTTGAAATTCGGCACCACCTGGGTGACCCCCGGGGCCGAACTCTTCGCCGGCGCGGGATAACTGGCGGCGTACGGCCGTACCCAGTCCGGGATCGCGATGTTCGTGTTGTCGGAAGAGGTGTCGTTGCAACAGGATTTGTAGACGAATACGCCAAGGGCCAGGCGCATGTTCCGGGCCCCGAGCTTGTTCAGCGCGTCGTCGATCGCGCTGAAATCGAACTTGCGGTCGTCGGGCGCGTCGGGGGGCAGTGTGCGCGGATCGACCGGCTGCAACTGCCGCCACGAGACACGCAGGCTGGCGTCATACGACGCGGGCCAGGAGGAGTACCGCTGCTGCGCCGAATTGCCTTGCGGGAAAAGCGGATTCAGCATTTCCTCGTACTGGCCGCGCAGCGGGTTCGGGATCTCCTGCGCGCTGGGTGGGATGGCCGGGCTGACCATCGCGGACAGCGGCCCAGGGTCGCTTTTACCACCGCACGCGCTCAACACCAGCGCCGCGCACACGACAGCGGCAAGCGCGCGCGTCCTCCATGACCACAACATCGTCACCGCGTCAGATCGCACCCGACGACACGTCCGACGGCGAGGGCCCGCGGCCGCTCGCGCAGATGGTCGTCGTCAAGGTTGCTTCTCCCAATACACACCGATGGCGCGTGCAAGTGGCCCTATATTTCGCGGTTTGTCTGGTGCGTGTATCCGACCGGGGCGGGCCACGAATTGGCGTAGCGCAGCGTATCACGCGCGTTCCGGCGACGCTCCGCCGCAGCTCAGCGGGGGTGCGGTCCGTTGACGGCACCCTTCCGCCCGCCGGCGCGCAGTGAGACGGGTCACAATAGCGGTGTCGATGTCACGCTCGGCCGGTCTGCGGTGTCTCAAGGGCACAGGTCCTCACGAACAGGTAGGAGATAGCCATGACCGAGGTGGCGCCTCAGAGAACTCATGTCGTCATTGTCGGCGGCGGATACGCCGGGACGCTCGCGGCCAACCATTTACGGCAGCGCCCGGACATCGACATCACGCTGGTGAACCCCCGGCCGGTCTTCGTGGAGCGCATCCGGTTGCATCAGCTGGTCGCCGACACCGGCGCCGCGACCGCCGATTACGCGACGCTGCTCGGCGACGGGATAGAGCTGATCGTCGACACGGTCGAAGGCATCGACGCGCCGGGCCGGCGCCTGCTGCTGGGCTCCGGCTTCGAGCTGGACTACGACTACCTGATCTACGCCGTCGGCAGCACCGGCGCGACGCCTTCGACGGTGCCGGGCTTCGCCGAGTTCGCCCACTCGGTCGCCGACCTGGAAAGCGCGCAGCGACTGCACTACGCGCTCGCCGACCTGCCGCTGCCCGCACCCGTCACCGTGGTCGGCGGTGGGCTCACGGGCATCGAGATGGCCTCCGAGCTCGCCGAGCGACGACGGCCGGTCACCCTGGTCTGCGACCCCGTTCTCGGCCCGTCGCTGAGCAAGCGGGGCCGGCGCTCGGTGGCCAAGTGGCTGCGCCGCCTCGGTGTCACCGTGCTGGAATCCGTCGCCGTGGCCGAGGTGCGCTGGGATGAGGTGGTGCTCAACGACGGCACCGTGTTGCCCAGCGCGGCCACCGTGTGGACGGCCGGATTCACCGTGCCCGATCTGGCCGCGCGCAGCGGGCTGCGCACCGACCCGATGGGCCGGCTGCTCACCGACGAAACGCTGACCAGCATCGACGACGACCGCATCGTCGCCGCCGGTGACGCAGCCGCGCCGTCCGGTCAGCCGTTGCGGATGAGTTGCCAGGCCGCCGGACCCATGGGCGCCCAGGCCGCCAACACCGTGCTCAGCCGCATCGCCGGGGACGCGCCCGCGGCGCTGAGCCAGGCGTTCGTCGGACAATGCATCAGCCTCGGTCGCGCGCACGCCACCTTCCAGCTGGCACGCACCGACGACACCCCGGTGAACCTGTACCTCGGTGGCCGGGCGGCGGCTTCGCTCAAGGAGACGATCTGCAAGGCCACGCTGTGGGCGATCCGCCGCGAGGCCGCCAAACCCGGTTCGTATTTCTGGCTCAAGGGCGGCAAGCGGCCCGCGCAGTCACCGACCGGCGAGCGGGTCGCGCTGCGATGACACGCGCACCGACCGGCAGCGAGCACGCCGAACGCTTCACCCTGCTGCGGCCGCTGCTGTTCACCATCGCCTACGAGATGCTGGGCTCGGCGACCGAGGCCGACGACGTGCTGCAGGACAGTTATCTGCGGTGGTCGGCCGTCGACCTGTCGACGGTGCGCGACACCAAGTCCTACCTGGCCCAGCTGGTCACCCGGCAGGCGCTCAACGCGCTGCGGGCCGACGCCCGCCGGCGCGAGGAGTACGTGGGCCCGTGGCTGCCCGAGCCGCTGCTCCTCGAAGACCAGGACCCGTCCGCGGATGTCGTTCTCGCAGAGTCGATTTCGATGGCAATGCTGGTCCTGCTGGAGACGCTGAGCCCCGACGAGCGGGCCGTGTTCGTGCTGCGCGAGGTGTTCGGCTTCGACTACGGCGAGATCGCCCAGGCGGTGGGCAAGCCGGCGCCCACGGTGCGACAGGTGGCGCACCGGGCCCGTGAACACGTGCGGGCCCGGCGCAAGCGGTTCGAGGCGGCCGACCCGGAGCGCACCGCGGAGATCACCGCCCAGTTCCTGGCCGCGGCGGCGGGGGGCGACGTGGAAGCGCTGATGACCATGCTGGCCCCGGACGCCACGTGGACGGCCGACAGCGGCGGCGTGGTGAGCGCCGCCCGACGGCCGGTGGTCGGCGCCGACAAGGTGGCCCGGGCGATCGCCGGGCTGATGCGCAGGGCCGCGGAGATGGCCGCGCTGCGGGTGGAGACGGTGACCTGCAACGGCGCGCCGGCAGTGCTGCTCTACCTGGGCGACCAGCTCGAAGGGGTGATCACGGTGGAGATCGCCGACGACAAGATCACCAACTTCTACGTCATGCGCAACCCGCGCAAACTGGCGGCGCTGGCCACCGCTCGCGACATCAGCCGCGGCTGAGCGGCACACTGGGTCGGTGCGCATCGACCGGCTCGGCGATCTCGGCGCCGCACCCCAGGTGCTGCGCGCCCTGGGTGACGCCACGACCCGGTTGGGTCTCCCGCCCCCGGCCGCGCTGACCGGCGAGTGGTTCGGGGCCCTGGCGGTGATCGCGCCGAGCGTGTCGCTGGGGCCGGTGGCTGTCGACGGCGTGTTCGCCGTCGACGCCCCGCGGACTCCCGAGCCGCACGCGGTGGGCGGCGGGTGGATCGGGTACCTGTCGTACCCCGACCCCGGCGCCGACGCGCACCCGAACCGGATCCCCGAGGCCGCGGGCGGCTGGACGGACTGCGTGCTGCGCCGCGACCGCGACGGGCACTGGTGGTACGAAAGCCTCTCCGGCGCGCCGATGCCGGGCTGGCTCGCCGCCGCGCTGGCCGCGCCTGCGTCACCGCCGCGCGAGAGCCGGATCGACTGGGGCATCGCCGACCGGTCCGCGCACCGCGACGGGGTGCTCGCCTGCCTGGAAGCCATCCGCGCCGGCGAGGTCTACCAGGCGTGCGTGTGCACCCAATTCACCGGCACGGTCGCCGGTTTCCCGCTGGACTTCTTCGTCGATGGCGTCGCCCGCACCTCCCCGGCCCGGGCGGCCTACGTCGCGGGTGCGTGGGGCGCGGTGGCGTCGCTGTCGCCGGAGCTCTTCCTACGCCGGCGCGGGACGGCCGTCATGTCCAGCCCGATCAAGGGCACCTTGCCGCTGGACGCCTGGCCGTCGGCGCTGCGCGCCTCGCCCAAGGAGGTGGCCGAAAACATCATGATCGTCGACCTGGTCCGCAACGATCTCGGCCGCGTGGCGGTCGTCGGTTCGGTGACGGTGCCGGAGCTGTTGGTGGTGCGGCGCGCGCCGGGCGTGTGGCACCTGGTGTCCACGGTGGCCGCCCAGGTTCCGGTCGAATTGCCGACGTCGGCGCTGCTGGACGCCACCTTCCCGCCGGCCTCGGTCACCGGGACACCCAAACACCGTGCCCGCCAACTGCTCTCGCAATGGGAACCGCACCGCCGCGGAATCTATTGCGGAACAATCGGATTGGCCTCCCCCGTAGCCGGCTGCGAACTCAACGTCGCGATCCGCACCGTCGAATTCGACGCCGCGGGAGGGGCCGTGCTGGGTGTGGGTGGCGGGATCACCGCCGATTCCGACCCCGACGCCGAGTGGGCCGAATGCCTGCACAAGGCCTCGCCCATCGTAGGGCTGCCGTCGATCGCGGCCGCCAGCCCCGCCGGCTTGTCCTGACGGCGGCGGCCCGCTGCGCCCGGCTTCGCCGCGCTTGCGACCGCCACCGCCGCTAGACGCGGCGAGCCCGCAGCACCGCGTCGTAGAGCTGGCGGGACCGCACCTCGGGATACGCTGCCGCCACCTCGCCGCAGGCGTCCTTGACGCGAGCACCGCCCGCGACCAGCTCCTCGACCTCGACGACCAGCGACGGCAGGTCGGCGCGCGGCGTCGCGCCGGCCAGCACCACGGTGATCTCGCCGAGCACACCGTCGGCCGCCCACTTCGCCAGCTCGTCGAGCGATCCGCGCACCACCTCTTCGTGCACCTTGGTCAGTTCCCGGCAGACCGCGGCCCGCCGCGCGCCGCCGAGCCGCTCGACCGCGTCCTGCAAACAGGCGGGCAACCGGCGCGGCGACTCGAAGAACACACAGGTGCGTCGCTCGTCGGCCAGCGAATCCAGCCAGGTGCGTCGGGCCGCCTTCTTGCGCGGCGCGAACCCCTCGAAACAGAATTTGTCCGCCGGCAGGCCGGACACGGCCAGCGCGGTGGTCACCGCCGAGGGTCCCGGCAGGCATCCCACCGGCAGGCCGGCTTCCACGCACGCCGTCACCAGCCGGAAGCCGGGGTCGTTGATCAGCGGCATCCCGGCGTCGCTGACCACCAGCACGGTCGCGCCCGCCCTGATCGCCTCGAGCACCGGGTCCACCCGGGTGGCCTCGACCCGGTCGAACATGCTGATCACCCGGCCGGTGATCTTCACCTCGAGGGCGGTGGCCAACATCCGGACCCTGCGGGTGTCCTCGGCGGCCACCACGTCGGCCGTGGCCAGCGCGTCCAGGAGGCGGGGCGAGGCGTCCGAGGGCTGACCCAAGGGGGTCGCGCCCAGCAACAGGCGGCCGGTGGTCATGCTCGACAGCCTACGATCGACACCGATGACTGCCCCGCCCCGCGAATCCCCCTTGAACGCCCAGGGTGTCGAAAAGGAGCGCGTGGTCCCGGTCGTCAGCCCGGGCCCGCGGGTTCCGGTGGCCGATTTCGGTCCGACCGATCACGTCCGCGGCTGGGTGGTGACCGGCGTGATCACCGTGGCGGCCGCGGTGACCCGCTTCCTGAACCTGGGCTCGCCCACCGATGCCGGCACGCCGGTCTTCGACGAGAAGCACTACGCCCCGCAGGCTTGGCAGGCGCTGCACAACCACGGGGTGGAGGACAATCCGGGGTTCGGTCTGGTTGTCCACCCGCCGGTGGGCAAGCAGCTCATCGCGATCGGCGAGGCGATCTTCGGCTACAGCGGCGTCGGCTGGCGGTTCACCGGCGCATTGCTCGGCGTGGTCATGGTGGCGCTGGTGATGCGGATCGTCCGGCGGATCAGCCGGTCGACGCTGGTCGGCGCGATCGCCGGGGTGCTGGTCATCTGCGACGGCGTCAGCTTCGTCGCCTCGCGGACCGCGCTGCTCGACGGCATCCTGACGTTTTTCGTGGTCGCCGCGTTCGGCGCGTTGATCGTCGACCGCGACGAGGTGCGGCAACGAATGCACGTCGCGCTGCTGCAGGGCCGCAATGCCGACACGGCGTGGGGCCCACGCCTGGGTGTGCGGTGGTGGCGCTTCGGCGCCGGGGTGCTGCTCGGATTGGCATGCGGCACAAAGTGGTCGGGCCTCTACTTCGTGGTGTTTTTCGGCGTGATGTCGCTGGCGTTCGACGTGGCCGCGCGCCGCCAGTACCAGGTCGACCGGCCCTGGATGGGGACGCTGCGACGCGACCTCATCCCCACCGGCTATGCGCTGGGCCTGATTCCGGTGCTGGTGTATCTGGCCAGCTACGCCCCGTGGTTCGCCTCCGAGACGGCCATCGATCGGCACGAGGTGGGCCAGACGATCGGCCCGCATTCGTTGATCCCGTTACCCGATGCGATCCGGTCGCTGTGGCACTACTCGGCCAAGGCTTTTCAATTCCACGCGAGCCTGACGAATGCGGCGGGCAACTATCACCCGTGGGAATCGAAACCGTGGAGCTGGCCGATGTCGTTGCGGCCGGTGCTCTATGCGATCGACGAGCAGAATGTGCCGGGCTGTGGCGCGCAGTCCTGCGTCAAGGCCGAGATGCTGGTGGGTACGCCGGCCATGTGGTGGGTGGCGGTGCCGGTGTTGATTTTCGCGCTGTGGCGCATGCTGGTGCGCCGCGATTGGCGTTACGCCGCTGTGCTGGTGGGCTATTGCGCGGGCTGGCTGCCGTGGTTCGCCAACATCGATCGGCAGATGTACTTCTTCTACGCGGCGACGATGGCGCCGTTTTTGGTGATGGCCATCGCGCTGATTTGCGGCGACATCCTCTACACCCCGGGGGCGCCCGCCCGGGGGCCCGGGGTGAACTCGGAGCGACGCACGCTGGGGTTGATCGCCGTCTGCGCCTATGTGGCGTTGGTGGTGACCAACTTCGCCTGGCTGTTCCCGGTGCTCACCGGTCTGCCGATTTCGCAGCAGACGTGGAACATGGAGATCTGGCTGCCCAGCTGGCGCTGATTCTTTCCCGCGAGACCGCAACCAGCGGCGGCGTCACTCGGGAAATGCATTGGGACTTACAGTTTCGCGGCGTTGTCAGACCGCGTCGCGGCTGACGGGGCACGACATGCAGCGGGGGCCGCCGCGGCCGGTGCCCAATTCGGATCCCGCGATGGTCAGCACTTCGATGCCGGCCTCCTGCAGGCGAATGTTGGTCTGCACGTTGCGTTCATAGGCGACGACGACGCCGGGTGCCAGCGCCAGCGTGTTGTTGCCGTCGTCCCACTGCTCGCGTTCGGCGATGACGGGGTCGAGCCCGGTGTCGATCACCCGCAGCTTGTCGATCTCCATCGCCTTGGCCGCGCCCTCCAGGAAGGGGACCTCGTCGCTGATGGCGACCCCGTCGGGGGTGCGCTGGATGGTGAACGCCGACAACGTGTCGACGATGTTGGCGTACATCACCACCGTGTCCGTGTCGACCATCGTGCACACCGTGTCCAGATGCATCTGCGCGCGCCGCTGCGCAATCGGCACCGCGAGCACCGTGTGCGCGAGATCGTCGTCAAACAGGCTGCGGGCCAACGCTTCCGCGCCGGCGGGGGTGGTGCGCTCCCCCACCCCGACCGCGACCACGCCGGGCGCGAGCAGCAGCACGTCACCACCCTCGACGGGCGCAGTACGCGACTCGTAGGCGCGCCGCACCCCGGTGAACCGCGGGTGATGGGCATAGATGAGATCGGTCAACGACGCCTCACGGACCCGGGCCCGCAGCGCCAGCGTCGGGATCACCACCCGCGGGCCGATCCAGATCGACGAGTCCCGGGTGAACACCAGGTTGGGCAGCGGTTCGATGACGAAATCGCCGCCGTGGTGCATGCGCAGCACCAGCGACACGTCGGTGCGGGTGTCCGCGGGCAACTCGTTGAACGTCATGCCCGCCATCAGGACCTGCGCCAGGCGGGCGGGCTCCAGTCCCCGCAGGTACGCCGAAAGCTCTTGCGCCAGTGGCACTCCGAGCCTCCGTGCGTCCACGGCGGCCGCCACGCCCTGCATCCGCGCGGCCCCGCTGTGCGTCAGCGCCTCGGTGAGCAGGTCCGATAGTAACAGCACTTCGACCCCACGGGAACGCAGCACCTCGGCGAACTGGTCGTGCTCGTCCTGCGCGCGGGCGACCCACGGGAGGCCGTCGAACAGCAGCTGGTCGACGTTGCGCGGGTTGAGGCGGAGCAACTCGGCGCCCGGGCGGTGCACGATGACCGTGCGCAGCGCGCCGACCTCGGACTTGGTGCCCAGCTCAACCTCACCCACGACTCAACCGTAGCGGCGTCGGGGGCCGGACGGGCGCGTCACACGCCCGCCGCGCGGCCCGCCGCCATCGAACGAATGTGCGATAAACTGGGTCGCGTGGAGGTTGCGGTTCAAGGCTCCCTGTTCCAGCACACCGAGCGCCGACAGCTCGGTGACGGCGCGTTCATCGAAATCCGCGCCGGCTGGCTGACCGACGCGGACGACCTGCTGGACGCCTTGTTGTCGACGGTGCCGTGGCGCGAGGAGCGCCGCCAGATGTACGACCGGGTGGTCGACGTCCCTCGGCTGGTCAGCTTCCACGACCTCACGGTCGACGATCCGCCACACCCGATGCTGACCCGGCTGCGGCGGCGGCTCAACGACATCTACGCCGGCGAGCTCGGTGAGCCGTTCACCACGGTGGGGCTGTGCTGCTACCGCGACGGCTCCGACAGCGTGGCCTGGCACGGCGACACGATCGGCCGGAGCAGTTCCGAGGACACCATGGTGGCGATCGTCAGCCTGGGCGCCACCCGCGCGTTCGCGATGCGGCGCCGCGGCGGCGGCCCGTCGCTGCGGCTGCCGCAGGCGCACGGGGATCTGCTGGTGATGGGCGGGTCATGCCAGCGGACGTGGGAGCACGCCGTGCCCAAGACGGCGGCACCGGTCGGTCCTCGGGTGAGCATCCAGTTCCGGCCGCGCGGCGTGCGCTAGCGGCGGTCGCAAGCGCGGCCGTGGCGATCGCGAGCGCGGCGAAGCCGGGCGAAGCGGGTCGCCACTATCGACATAAGCCGGGCGCAGCGGGCCGCCGCCATCAAGCCCAGCGGCGGTCGCAAGCGCGGCCGTGGCGATCGCGAGCGCGGCGAAGCCGGGCGAAGCGGGTCGCCACTATCGACATAAGCCGGGCGCAGCCGGCCGCCGCCGTCAAGCCCAGCGGCGGTCGCAAGCGCGGCCGTGGCGGTCGCAAGCGCGGCGAAGCCGGGCGCAGCGGGCCGCCGCCATCAAGCCCAGCGGCGGTCGCAAGCGCAGGGGCCGCCGCCGTCAAGCCGTCTAGGCACGCACCGACGCCACCGCTTTGACGAGCAGGTCGCGCGCGCGTTGGGTGTCGACCGGCGCGACGGGCTGATCGGGAATCACCAGCGGGTTGGCGATGACGATCACCTGGTAGTCGCCGAACGAGGCCGAATAGTCGAACAACTCGCCCGTGCGTGGACCGCCCGGGGTCAGCGCCTGCATGACGCGATGCACGCCGAGCGTGCGGGTGCTGTCGATCCGCGGCGCCTCGACCACCTGGACGCCGCCGCGCAGCTGCGGGCCGGCGAAGGTCACCTTTTGGCAGTCTTTTCCGGGATCGTTGAGGGGCAACGCTTTTGAGGTCTCCAGCGCGATCACCACGAACCGGTTGCCGCGGCCCTCGGCGGTGACCGCGGACATGTTGCCCTGCAGGTCCGCCGGCATGTCCGGCCCGGCCGCCACTTTCGCGCAGTTCGCCGGGTCGAACGTCAATCCGTCGGGCAGCTTTCGGCCGGCCAGCAGCTTGGGATCGATTCCCCGTTCGCTGATGTCGCTGACCTTGAAATCGGGTCCGAAGCTGGACTTGACGTCGACGACCTTGTTGATGTCGACCTTCGCCTCGGGAGTGGCCGATGAGCACCCGGCCAGGACGCAGGCGGCCGCGAGCGCGAGCAACATCTTGGACATCGTGGCCAATCTACCCAAGCGGATAGTTCAGCTGCGCAACGTGGACACCGTTTTGGCGAGCAGATCCGCGGCGAATCGCGGTGGCAGGACCGGAAGCGCTGAACCTGGATCGGTGGTCAGCGTGGTGAACGCGTAAAAGTCGCCCAGATACGCGGTGAATGTGTAGACGCGGGAATCTATTTCGGTGCCCGACTCGACCGATGACTTGACGTCGGCGACCATGCCGATGGTTTGGACACCGTCGACGTGCGGTGCATCGGTGAGGTGGACGTGTGCCACGGTGTTCCCGGCGGTCTCCGACCAGTGGGCGCACGCGGTGAGCAGGTCCTCCGGGAAATCCACCGGTCCCGGCAAAGCCACCACCACCGCGTTGACGATGCCGCCGCTCCCCGAGCCCGACACGCCCTGCGCCGATTGGTCGCGCCCGTTCCCGGGGTCGGCGAGCGTCCCGCATTTGGCGGGCTTGGGGTGTGGGTCATCGCCCAGGCCCCAGATCACCCTCGGCGAGGCGGCGCTGGGGATTGCGGTGCTCACCTCGTAACCGGGCGGCATGTCGCGAATGATCCGTTTGATGTTGGCGGGGTTGACGGCGGCGGTGTTGCTCGGCGGCGATTTCGCCGGAACCGCCGGCGGTTTGGGCGCGGGTTGATGAGCGCACCCGGCGACGGCCAACGTGAGCGCGGCAGTCACCGCCGGGCCAATCCCGAACGGCCGCATGAGGAGTTGATAGCACAGGACGCCGCCATAGCGGCGCCCCCACGCCAGCGCCGGTCTCAGCCGACCGCCTCGATCACCTGCCGGGCCACGCGCCTGATCTGCTCGGCCTCGTCGGGGCCGAACGGCAGGTGACGCGGGTGCGGCACGTCGATCACGGTGGTGATCACGCCGATGTCTTCACGCTGCCACACCGCACCGTAGCGGTCCATGATCGCGCGCATCGGCCCATTGTCGGAAAGCATTCGCGCGGAGAACCTTTCGACGCCGTCGACATCGGCGGCGATGGACAGTGCGCTGATCAAATAGGTGCCGATGCCCCGGCCCTGATAGGCGTCGGCGACGGTGAACGCGATCTCGGCGACCGTCGGGTCGTTTTCGTCGCGCACGAAGCGCGCGTCGGCCACCGGGTCGCTGCCGTCGGTGACCACCCACACGAAGTGGTCGACGTAGTCGACCTCCGACAGGTAGTGCATCAACGCAGGCGTGGGAAGACGCGGGGTCATGAAGCGCCGATACAGCGTGTCGCCGGAGAAGTAGATGTGTCCGTGCACGGTGCGCTCGCTGTCGCCGGGCAGCACCGGGCGCAGCAACAGGAGCGTGCCGTCGCGCACGCGAATCGGGATCGGCGTGATGAACGCGGCGAGCCGCTGGCGCGCGGTGCGCAACAGCCGCGGCGTGATGCCCGGGATGTGCACCATGCTGGCGAAGGATCTGGTGTCACCGACCCATCCGGTCAGCGGTTCGGCGGCGCTGACCGTCGCGGTCCGGGGAATGTCGCGCAGCAGGGCGATCTCGCCGACGATCATGCCAGGGGACGCATGCTCGACGATCACCACGCCGTCGTCACCGACGTGTTTGATCTCGGCGGTACCCGAGGAGATCAGCAGGAACGAGACGGCTTGCTCCCCCTGGCGCATCAGCACCTCGCCGGCCGCGGCGCGCAGCGGCTGCAGGCGGCCCGCCAACGGCGCAAGGTCTTCGGGGGGACATCCCTTGAAGATGTCCATCGTCGCCAGCTCGTCCACCCGGGCGCCGGTCAGTCCGGCCACCGCTACCGACCGCCGCCCGCAGCATCGCGACACCGCTGTGCACGTCGCGATGGTGCCATGACCTGCCCCGCCTGCTTGCCGTCGTCTGGTGCGCCAGGCCCGAGCCTCCTGGACGCGGTCGGATGTTGCCCAGGTTATGAGCAGGTAGCGGCCGCGGCAAGGATGCCGGCGTCTAATGAGCCGAAACTAGTGCGCGGCCCGGGCGGCCAGGATGAGCTCGACCGCGGCGGCAAGGTCGTCCACCACGATGTCGGCGTCGGGGGACGCCTCGCCGCCGGAGCGGAGCAGGATGGTCGCCGCTCCCGCCGCCCGACCCGCCCTCATGTCGATGTCGCTGTCGCCAATCATCACGGATGCGGTCAGATCGATGCCGTGTTCGGCCGCGGCGCGCACCAACATGCCGGTGCCGGGTTTGCGGCAGTCGCAACTGTTCGCGGCGTGCGGGCAATGGTAGGCGGCGTCGATCCGGGCGCCGTCGTCCGCGAGCAGTTGTTGCAGGCGGTTCTGGACGGCAGTGAAATGTGTTGGATCGGAAGCGGGTTCGGAGAGCCACCGCTGGTTGGTCACCAGTACGGTCCGCAGTCCCGCGGCGTTCAGGGCGGCCAGCGCCGCGGCGGCGCCCGGTAGCAGCACCAGTTCCGCGGGTGACCGGATGTACTCACCCTCGGCGGCCTTGACGTTGATGGTGCCGTCTCGGTCCAGAAAGACGGTGCGCACGTCGCGCAGATCGGCTGCGGCCATCGTCGATGTCAGGACGGCCCGGGAAACAGTGCCGCCTCGACCATTTCGCAAATGGAATGGCCCAGGTGCAGGCATGCCTCCTGAACCCGGGCCGTGTCGTCGCTGGGAACCCGGATGCAGATTTTCGCCACATCGGCCACCTTGCCGCCGAGTGCGCCCGTGAGCGTGACGGTCGTCATTCCCGCCTGGCCGGCGACCTCGAGCGCGCGAACGACGTTGGGAGAGTTGCCCGACGTGGTCAGCCCGATCACCACGTCCCCGGGGCGCCCGGTGGCGAGAACCTGGCGGGCGAACACCTCGTCGTAGGAGTAGTCGTTGGAGATCGCCGTGATGGCGGCCGTCGCGTCGGGCAGGCTGATCGCCGCCAGACCGGGACGGTCAAAGGCAAAGCGGCCCATGAGTTCTGCCGCCAGGTGCCCGGCGTCTTGCGCCGATCCCCCGTTGCCGAAGAAGATCACCTTGCCCCCGGCGCGCAGCGAGACGATGATCGCGCGCGCGACCTCGACGGTCTGCGCGGCGACATCGCCCTGCTGCATCTGTTGCTTGACCGCGATCGTTTCGGCCAAGCGCTGCTGAACCAGCTCCACGCTCGGCGAGACCGCGTCCGAGCCGGTCATGCCAGCCATGTCGTCAATCCCTTGCTCTCGAACGCGAATTCGGTGACGTTGGCCTCCGCGCCCTCGAGCGCTTCGATGAGCCGGTGCTTCTTGGCGAAGTCACAGAACAACAGGATGTATCCCCCACCGCCGGCCCCGGTGAGCTTTCCGCCCAGCGCCCCGTTTTTCAGGGCCAGCTCGTAGAGGTCGTCGATGCGCTCGTTGGTGATGTAGGGCGACATGCGTTTCTTCTGGGTCCACGCCTCGCCCAGCAGCGCACCGAAGTCGTTCAGCTTGCCTGTCAGCAACGCCGCCTTCATCGCGACCGCCAAGTCCTTCTGGGCCCGCAGGCCCTCCAGCGTGTCATCCGAACCCGTTGTGGCGCGGCGGGTTTGGTCCTCGATCACCCGCGCGGAGTCGCGGGTGATGCCCGTGTAGCACAGCAGCAGGCTGAGCTCGAGCTCGAAGGCGGTCTCGTCGCGGATTCGCAGCGGGTTGACGATCACGCGGTCGGTGAACTCGATGAAATTGAAGCCGCCGAACGTCGCGGCGTACATGTCCTGCATGCCGCCCGCGATGCCCAGGTCGTCGCGTTCGATGGCACACGCCAGTTGGGCCGTCTCGTATTCGCCCATGGGCACCCGGTAGTGCTCGGCGAGCAGGCCGGTGAGCGCGACCATCATCGTCGACGACGAGCCCAGCCCCGATCCCGGCGGGGCGCTGGAGCGCAGCACCAGGTCGTAGCCGTCCGTGCCGTCACGGCCGAACCGGCGCACCGCGGCCTTGATCAGATCGAGGCTGCCGTCGTAGAGAATCTCGCTGTCCAGCGTCATCTCGTGCGTGGTCTTGAAGTCCACCGACTCGATGCTGACCCGGCGGTCGGTGCGCGGGGCGAGCGATCCCTGGGCGTAGCGGTCGATGGTCGCCGACAGGACGCAGCCGCCTTCGGTCGTCGGGAACGGGGGCACGTCGGTGCCGCCGCCGGCGAAGGAGATCCGCAGCGGCGCTCGCGCGCGAATCCGTGGCCGTGTCATGGGGATTCTCTGTCGAGCGGATCGCCCAGCTGCGAGACCACGCGTGCCACGTGCCAACCCCATCGTTCTGCGTCCGGAAGCGCCGCCAGACTAACAGGCTGACCAGCGCGATTGTCGGGTTTTCGCCCGACTGCTCCCGGCCCGGCTCAGGCGATCTGCTGGCTTGGCTGCAGCACGAAATCGACGATGATGGCGGCCATGTCGTCGATCGCGCGGCGCGCGATGACCTCATAGCCGTGGGTGCTCAGCGTGGGCAGGCACAGCAGGCCGGCGCGCGCGGCCTGCCCGGTGGCCTTGGCGTGCGACGCGTCGGATTCGAATGCGCCCAGCGCGGCCGGCTGTGGGGACAACCCCTGGTCGGTGGCGATTTCCAGCAGCCGGTCGGCGACTTCCTTGTCGTAAATGCACAACGCGTCGCTGTAGCCGATGATCGGCCCGCCGCTGACCGTGGTGTTGTATTCGACTTCGGTGGGGCCGACTTCCAGGGCGAGCGTGAGGTGGCCGGGCAGCGTCGCGCTGGCGTAGGTGCCCCCCACCCCGCCGATCTCCTCGTTGGTGGTGAAGACCAGGTAGACGTCGTCGGCCGGGCGTTGGTTGCGCTCGCGCAACAGGCGGGCGGCGTTCAGCAGCGCGGTCACCGCGGCGCGGTCGTCGAGGAAGTAGGCGCCGACGTAGTCTCCGATCTCGACCACGGATCGCTTGCTGCGGTCGACGCACACCCGGGTGCCGGCGTGCACTCCCGCCGCGGCCAGCTCCTCGGTGCTGCGGCCGGTGAAGACGTACACGTGATGCCAGTCCAGTGCCCGGTCCCCCTTGTCGGGCTTGGTCTCCCAAATCCGCGAGCTTTCCTGGGTGGTGTGCTCGGAGCCGAGAGCCAGTACGGCGGTGAGGGTTTCGTTGTCGCCGAGCACCGCGACCGG
The DNA here is from genome assembly GCF_000277125.1 of Mycobacterium intracellulare ATCC 13950. Classification (NCBI taxonomy): domain Bacteria; kingdom Bacillati; phylum Actinomycetota; class Actinomycetes; order Mycobacteriales; family Mycobacteriaceae; genus Mycobacterium; species Mycobacterium intracellulare. The sequence continues at coordinate 976,379 of NC_016946.1, read as the reverse complement.
TCCGAGTCCGAAGTTGCCCGGGTACATCGTTCCCAGCTGCGTCAAATGCAGCGTGCCGTCGGATTCCACGCGCTTGACGATCATCGACAGCTCGTCCATGTGCGCCATCACCCGGGTCGCGGTGCCAGGGATGGCCTGTGTGCGCTGGCGGTGGTCGGGCGCCCCGGTGTTTTTGGCCGACGCATTGGCGGCGACGTAGCCGATCAGGTTTCCGGCGTCGTCGGTCCACATGTCGTCGACGAGGGGTTGCAGCTCCCGGGCGATGACGGCGCGGACCTCGTCCTCCTGTCCGCACGGCCCGTAGGTCCACAGGAGTTCCTGCAGCAAGTCGTCGCCTGCGTCACGGTCGGGGTGCGCCATGGGATCCTCTTCCGTCATCGGGTTCAGAGGACCAGTACCCGCGATGTCCTGCGACTACGCCAACGCCGTCAGGTGTTTCGACGCCTGGTTCAGCTCACGGCGTCCGGGTCTGCCAACGAAACAAGGAGGTGCGACGGTGTCGGCCCGCCCTGATGCAATTGGTAGCGCCCGCCGGCCAAGGCCCGGCGAGCCGGCTTGCTGGGCACCAGATGCGGAAAGTCATAGGTGGTGATCGTCAGGCGCAGCCGGTGGCCCGCGGCGATCAGCGCGGCCGTCGGAAAGATTTCGATGTCGTAGCGGGTGAGCTCCCCGGGCACGACGGGCTGCGCGGCCGCTCGGGTGCTGAGGTGCTGCGGGCGCAGAACGGTGCCGTCGGGCAGGTACCAGGTGCGGTCGGGATCCAGCTTCCGGTGCGAACCGAGTAGCGCGCCCTGGGACAGCGGACGGCTGGCACCGTCGGGGGCGACGGCGTCGAGGTGGGCGACCCACACCGTCTCGGTGGTGGTGGCCGTCGCGTGGATGGTCAGCGCGATCGGTCCGGCCACCAGCTTCGCCTGGCCGAATGGCTCGGTGGTGTAGGACAGCGCGCCGCGCTGCAGGCGGCGGTTGTCCTGGTCGTAGCGGATGGTGCGGCCGCGCTGGGAGAACAGAAAGCTGCTAAGCCCCAGCGACCACTGCTCCAGGCTGCGGCCCGACAGGGGTCCGCGCGGGACATAGGTCAGCGGCGCAACAGTGGTGTGGGGCGAGGCATCCGAACTCAGCCGGCCCGCGTCGGACAGGTAGAAACGAGTGGGCGTCGCCTCGGCGAGCGGATAGTCGTCGGCGCGATACCAGTTCGAGCTTCCGATCGCCTGGAACGTCAGCGGCTTCCCCGCAATCGCCGCGCGCGCATCGTCTTTGAGCCAGTGCTCGAACCAGCGCAACTGCAGCGCCTGAAGGTGCAGCCCGCCGTGGTCCGACACGTGATACCACGGGCCCATCATCAATCGGATCCGGTCCGAGACGGGTTGGCCGGGTTCCATCGGTGCGTCGTCGGGCCGGCCGGCGGCCGCGTTCTGCAGCGCGGCGTAGTTCAGGGGCGCCCCGCGCTGAAACGCGTCGTGCCATCCGCCGACGAGGAAGGTCGCGACGCCGTTGGCGGCGATCTTGGACAGGACCAGCCCCGGACTCATCGCGTCCCAAAACGGGCCGTTATAGGCTGTCTCGCCGCCGACGACAACCTCGGCGATCAGTGGCCGGAAGTAGCGCCGCTGATCGCGTCCGCGCTGGCGAACCGCGGCGAGACCGCCCGAACGCGGCCGCTCGTGACCGCCGCGGGCGAGCCACTCCAGCGTCGGATTGACCACGTTGAGCAGCGTGTAGACCGACCCGTATCCGCGGACCGCGTGCAGGTGCGGCACGCCGCCCATGGTGGCGGCGTCGCGATAGAAATCGCGGGCCGCCATCACCGGGAAAATCGCCTTCAGGGGCGAGTCCGGGCCGACGGCGGCCGCGGTGAAGAGTTGGTTGATCGCCAGGTAGGACAGCCCCACCATGCCGACGCGGCCGTTGGCGTTGGGCAGCGTGGTCGCCCACTGCACCAACTCCACGCCGTCCTGCGTCTGCCGGTCGCCGCACATCTCGAACGAACCGCCCGACGAACCGGTGCCGCGGACGTCGACCATCACCTCGATGTAGCCGCGCTTGATGAGGTAGGGCGCCGCGCCGCCGCCGATTTGTGCGGCCGGCGGCGGGGCTTTCTTGCCGTAGGGCGTGATCGACAGCAAGACGGGAAACGGGCCTTCGGCGGCCTGCCCCGTCTCGGGCACCGTCGGGTAGTGGATGTCGGCGCGCAGTTCGACGCCGTCGCTCATCGGCACGGCGACGTTGTGTCGCACGCCCACGCCGTAGGTCGCCGGGGGCGGCGTCCACTCCGGCGCGAACGGCGATGGACTGGTCTTGCGGACGCGTCGCGCAGGTTTGCGCCTGGATCGCAGAGTCGTCCTTGATCTCACCATCGGTAGAGCTCCCCCTGAGGTCCCGCGGCGCCATCGCCGCGAATCATCAGCGAATTTAGAGCACCGTCCTCAGCGGAACTGAGGGGGTGTCACGATGGCGCGGCCGCTTCCGCCGGTCGTCGGACGCAGCGGTCCAGCGACCCCGCCGATTGCCTTCGACGCCTAACGGTTTCGGCGGCCTCGCGATGCGGATCGGCCACTGATTTCGCAAGGCGCTCGCAGGCGGCGACCGGCGACTCGCGCTGACAGATCGCCGATTCCACCCGTGACCCCAGCTTGTCATTGCCATAAACAGTCCCGCGGCCTCTGGCTTCGTCCGAGGCGGGGCCCGCTGAAAACCACGGGCCCCCAGCCGATTTCGTCATACCGCCTCGTCCTGGGCGTCGGACACGAAATGGGTGACGCTCGGATGCAGATGTCGCAACAGCTCCTCACCGGAGAACTGCATGCGCTCGGCCTCATCCAGGAAAGCAGACTGTGCGGCCGAGGATTCGTAGACCAATCCCGCGCCTTTCGCTACGCTCGGCTCGCGCACCGCCTTGCGCTTCTTCAAACGCATCAGCTCGGGATGCATCTTCTTCCGCTGTGCGGGAGGGACCAGCGCACCGCGGTTGAAGGGCCTCATACCAAGCTTGTCCGCGACCTCCCGGACCTGACAAGTCTTCAGCCGGTAGCGCCAAGCGATTTGCGAAATCGTGAACCACCCCCGTGGCATCCGCCAGATCCAGCCCGCCACGGTAACCACCGTCAACACAACCGCCAGGGTCGCTTCAGGGCGGAACAGCTTCCCGGAGAACTTGATCGTCACGATCCCGACTACCAGCATGACGACGAGAGCTGACACGAAAAAAATCTGAGCCGGACTCACCCCGCCCCCTTGCTTCCACCGCGAGTACGTCCAACGGTCTCAGACCCGGCTGGCGGTGAAACCGCGACACGCCGAAGCGTGCCGAGTGGCGGTTTCGTGGACATGCGTTTGACTGAGTTATTCGAGCACTACGGTGGTTCCGCGACCTGGCACCTGGGTGATCGACCGGCGGTGTATCGGCTCGGATTTAGCGTCGACGGGGCGCACCCGCATGGTGGTGAACATCGCGCCGAGCACAATCCGCATCTCGCATTCGGCGAAAGTCGCTCCAAGGCAACGGCGCACGCCTCCTCCGAATGGAATCCACGTGTACGTTCCCGCGCGGTTGTCGAGAAACCGCTCGGGACGAAACTGTTTCGGGTCGGGGTAGATGTCGGGACGGCGGTGCATGAGATAGATCGAGGGCGCGACCTTGACGCCGGCGGGCAGTGAAAACCCGTCGACCTCCATGGGTTCGGTGAGCCGTCTGCTCACCAGGGCGAGCACGGGCCGCATCCGGAGTGTCTCCTTCACCACGGCATCGACGTACCTCTGGCCGTCGTCGGCGTGCGCCTCTTCGATAAGGCGCGAATGCGCGTCCGGGTGACGGATGATCCGCTCGACCGCCCACGCCAGTCCCGATGCCGTTGTTTCGTGGCCTGCCAATAGCAACGTGATGAGTTCGTCGCGAATCTCTTGATCGCTCATCGGATTACCGTCTTCGTGCCTGGCCTTCAACAGCATCGAGAGGACGTCGGTGCGGGTATCGAGGTCGGCTTGCCGACGGGGCGTGGCGATCTCTTCATGAAGCAGGCGATCTACGTCGGCCAGCAACTTGTGAATGAGCGCAGTCCTCATCTTCCGGGGCCCTACGAGCAAGAGGAAAAATTGCGCCGCGCCGTTGGTTGTGAGAACGAGCGTCCGCTGTAGCGCCTGGCGCAACCGGTCCATGCTCTGCCCGCGCTCGAGTCCAAACACCAGGTGCAGGATGACTTCGAGCGTCAACGCTTGCATCCGGGGATGCAGCCGCACCGGCACACCGCGGGGCCAGCGGGCAATCTCGGCCTGGGCAATGGCGGTCATCGTGCTCATGTAGCTCTGCAACTGATTGCCGCGAAACGCGGGCATGAGGAGTCGACGCTGTTCTCTGTGTGCGTCGCGGTCGAGCAGTAGCACCGAGTTCTGGCCCACCACGGGCTGCAGGATGCGGTTTGCTTCCCCGGCGAGCATCAATTCGGGAGGCGAGGTGAAGATCTGCCGCACCGCATCGGGATGCGAGACCATCACGATCGGTCCCTCGCCGACCAGCTTCATGGTGAACGTGTCGCCGTATCGGGCGGCGGCGCGGTCCATGAACTCCCATGGACGAGCGATCCATTCAGCAGTTTGTACTGCCACCGGTGCTCGAGGACCGGGTGGCAGCGTGTCGGCAGCCATCGATCACCCCCGACGGGGACGGCGCGTGCTAGGTAGCTTGGGCAACTTTATGTGCTGAGGCTGCCGGCCACCAGAGACTCGCCGACGGCATGCCTCTGCGGCGCGAGCGGCGCCTCGAAACGCGTAATACGCCTATCGCACTGGTCTGACCACTTGACGTCTGGCCAATGGCTCCGGCATGGTGGGGGCATGGCCCTGCGCCCCGTGACCCGACAGTCGATACCCGACCACGTCTTCGAGCAGATCATGTCCGACGTGCTCAGTGGCGAACTCGCGCCCGGGGAGCTGCTGCCCAGTGAGCGAAGGCTCGCGGAGGTGCTGGGGGTGTCCCGGCCGGTGGTTCGCGAGGCGCTCAAGCGCCTCACCGCTGCCGGCCTGGTCGAGGTTCGGCAGGGTGACGCCACCACCGTGCGGGACTACAAGCGTCACGCGGGCCTGGACCTGCTGCCCCGGTTGCTGCTTCGCGGTGGGGATCGTGGTGACGAGCTGGACGTGGCGGTCGTGCGCAGCATTCTGGAGACCCGGCTGCACAACGGTCCCAAAGTCGCCGAACTGGCCGCCGAACGGGGCGGCCCGCAGGCGGCCAGCGTGCTCGAGGCCGCCGTGGACGCACTGGTCGCCGAAGAGGATCCGACGGAACGTCAACGCGCCGCGCTGACGTTCTGGGACCACGTCGTCGACGCCGCGGACTCCATCGTGTTCCGGCTGATGTTCAACACCCTGCGGGCCACCTACGAACCCGCACTCCCGGCGCTCGACACCGTGATGGCCGCCGAGGTCAATCGCCCGGAGCTGTACCGCCAAGTGGCACAGGCGATCACCGCCGGCGATCCGGTCGGGGCCAAACGTGCCGCGACCGAACTCCTCGAGCCGGCCACCCGCGGCCTGCTCACCGCCCTATCCAGCCTGGATGACGAGCAATGAGAACACCCGTACGCAGCAACCTCACCCTGTCCGCGGCGGGCCGGGAGTTTTGGCGCCACCCTTCTCCCTGGGGCCTCGCACTGACGTTCGCCGGGGCGCTGACGGCCCGGATCGTCGTCGGTGACTGGCGGCTCACCGACGTCGTGCTGCCGGCGCTCATGATCGCGGCCTTCCCGGTCTTCGAGTGGATCATCCACGTCGCCATCCTGCACTGGCGGCCGCGCAGTGTCGGTCGCTTCGTCGTGGACCCCTTGCTGGCGCGCAAACATCGCGAACATCACTGCGAGCCGCGGAAAGTCGAGCTCATCTTCATCCCGTGGCAGACGTTGCCCTGGGTGATCCCGACGGCCGTCGCCGTAGCGTTCGTGGCCTTTCCTCGGCTCGGCCTCGGGCTGACGTACCTGGTCGTCTTGACCGCCCTGGGGCTGGCCTACGAGTGGACGCATTACCTTATCCACACCGACTACAAGCCTAAAAGCAGTGTGTATCGGTCGGTTTGGCGTAACCATCGACGGCATCACTTCAAAAACGAACACTACTGGTTCACCGTCACCACCACCGGAACCGCCGACCGGCTGCTCGGCACGTACCCGGACCAGTCGACGGTACCGACCTCCCCGACAGCCAAGAATCTGCACGGTGTGAGTGCGAGCTCGACCAACGCTGCGGCATCCGGACGGTTTGTACCTCGATAACGAAAACTATTGCTGAATCTACTGATCAACCACTGTGTACCGGACGGTGGTCAAAACGACTGCACGCGCCCCTCTGACCTAGTTCTGTCTTAATCGGACTGGCAGTATTGAACCCGGGCCCACTTTGCCCCGGTCGGACGTTGTCTGAATTTCAATGTGCTGCATCGTCTTTCGTGGGCTTCACCTGCGCAAGGGCGCTACCGGTTGATCACGCGTGATACCGCTACCTTGTCGTCAAGTTTTCGCGTGGTGCGTGCAATTACCTGACCGGCGAAGTCAAGCAACTCCTCAAGGGTGGGGAACATTGCGAAGGCATCCACGATCGCCTCGTCGGCGCCTGACTCGGCGAGGCGCTCGAGCTTGTCGGCAACGAAGTCAACGGGCGTGCCCGGTTCGAGGTTGATCCGCATGGCCGTCTTCAGCGCGTCAGGATCGCGGCCGGCGTCCTGGGCCGCGCCGCGCGCGATCGACCACAGGTGGTCGGTGACCTCGTCCTGCAGCCCCTCGACCCCGAGCCAGCCGGTGCCGCTGCGGCCGACCCGGCGCATCGCGGCCTCGCTGGCACCGCCGATCCAGATGGGTGGACCGCCGGCCTGGACCGGGCGCAGTTCGGCATGGACCGGCGGAAGCGAGAAGAACTCGCTTTCCCAGGACACCGGGGTGGTCGTCCACCATTGGTGCAGAAACGCCAGCAGATCATCGAGCATCCGCCCGCGCCGGTGCCAGTCCGCGCCGCGGGCGATGTCGTGTTCGTCCTTCATCCACCCGACCCCCACGCCTACGTCAAGACGGCCGTCGCTGAGCACGTCGAGCGTGGTCAGCAGTCGGGCCAGGTGCACCGGCTCGTAGTAGAACGTGCTGAGCGTGCTGGAGTTCAGCCGCACCCGGCTGGTCGCCGTCGCGGCAACGGTCCACAGCAGCACCGGATCGAGGTACCGGGTCATCTGGGGCGGGTACGGCTGCTCTTTGCCCGGGTAGGTGCTGTGCATATCGACCGGCGTGACCAGGCGATCGCCGACCCACAGCGTGTCGTAGCCAAGGTCCTCGAGTCCGCGGCAGAACGCGCTCAAGCCAACGGCGCTGCTGACAGCGGGCCCGACGATGGGAAGTGCGAAACCAAGTTTCATTGGGATTCCTTTCGGTGATCCATCAACCATTGTTTGGGCTCCCGGCGCCCCGGTCCGTCCACGGCTCGGACCGGGGCGGTGCGCCTCAGGCGGGAACGGTGGCGCCGAGGGCAAAGTCGAAATTCCCCACGCCGTGGCGGGCGAGGCCCATCACGACCAGGCCCATTCCTTCCAGCCAGTGCGCCATGTGCAACGCGCCGACGTCCAGCGGGCGCAGGTCGAGGCTCTCGATGAACGCCGCCACGTCCGCCTTGGCGCGCACGTCGTCGCCGGCGAGGAAGACGTCGAGCGGCCGGCCCTGGCCCAGGACAACGCCGAAGATGGTGTTGAACGCCTTCACCACGCTGGCGCTGGCCGGCGCGGCCTTGGCAACTTGCTGCGCGACCGAGGTGCCATCGGGGATGGCCAGCCCGTCGGCCGCGGCATTGAAGGGGTTGCTGATGTCGACGATGACCTTGCCAGCGAGGGCGTCTCCGTATTGGGCGACGACCGGAACGACATGGGCGTACAAGAGGGCGACGATGACGATGTCCCCGGCCGGAACGGCGCCGAACTCGCCGGTCGTGGCGTTGCGGCCGAGCGTCTTGGCCAGGTCAGCTGCCTTGGACTGATCGCGGCCGATGACCTCGACGGTGTTGCCACCGGCTACCGCCAGCTCGCCGATGGCTCGGGCCATGTTCCCGGTGCCTATGATGCTGATGCTGCTCATGAGGTGAGTCCTGTCTCGAATAGATGAACGAAAAGGTTGATGTGTCTACCTTAAGCCAGGTTTGATGACGCGTCAACCAAATCGCGGTAGCATGAGCGGCTAATGGATGCGAACTGGCTGAACCCTCGTGAAGACCGCGCCTGGCGGGCGTTCCAGCACGCGCATCATCAGCTCGACGTGCACCTGAACCGGGGCCTGCAGGAAATGGGCCTGTCGGGGGCCGACTACCAGATCTTGGCGGTGCTCTCGGAGCACGACCGGGACCGCATGCCCGCCCGCGACCTGTGCAACACACTGGGCTGGGAAAAGAGCCGTGTCTCCCACCAGGTGCGACGCATGGAGAAGGGCGGGCTGATCTGTCGTGAGCCCAACCCCGACGATGCCCGGAGCACCATGGTCTGCCTGTTGCCGGCTGGCCGCGCCGCGATCGAGAAGGCGGCGCCCCGGCACGTGGAGGACGTCCGCCGGAACTTCATCGAACTGCTTACCCCTGCTGAGCTCGACATGCTCGCCGCCCTCAACGAACGAGTCCTGCGCCACCTGACCAAAGACGACTCTGCAGCCGACGACGAGCCCTCGTAGGTGAGACGGCGGCGTCGCATACTTGGTGCCGCGATCGAATCCGCTGCGTACCCACTGCGCGCCGGACACCATTCGGTGAATGCAAATAACCGGGAAACGCGCTGTTACGTGCTCAAACTCTGTGGAGCTAAGGGGAATCGAACCCCTGACCTACTCGATGCGAACGAGTCGCGCTACCAACTGCGCCATAGCCCCTGACCGCTAGCAGGCTACCAGCCGCGGCACCAACCGCCGAAACGCGAGCACTACTCGCCGACGGCGCGCGGCAAGTCCCGGGGCCACCCGTAGGTCCTCATCGCCATCGCGTAGTCCAGGTGCTCGAAGACCGGGTCCTCGTCGTCGATTTCCAGCACCACCGCGCCCGGGCGGCGCAGCCGCGACGGGACCACGTCGTACTCCCGGTCGTAGGCGTTCTCGACACCGAGGCGCGCCCGCGCCATCCGCTGCGCCCGGCGGCGGCGCACCTTCTCCTCGATGCGCGTCTGGCGGCGCAGATAGCCCAGGTACAGCAGGGTGATGCCGATCGCGCTGCCGCATACCCACCAGGCGCTCGGCGAGATCTTGAACGCCGCGGTGGCCGAGCCGATCAGGCCGAGGGCCATCACCATCAAGACCTTCTTGCGGAACGCGTACTTGCGGGCGCTGACCGCGGCGGCCGTCTTGGCGTCGAGCCGGCGCCGGCGGGCAGCGCTGCGCGGCATCGGGGCTGGAACCTCGTCGTCGTCGTCGGCGTCTTCGGCGGGGGGCTCCAATCCGGACGAGTCCTCGACGTACTCGTAGCGGTCCTCGTCGTCGTGCTTGGCGACGGCCTCGGTGTCGACGTCGTCCTCGGCCGGTTCCTCGTCGACGTCCTCGGCCGCAGAATCGCTGGCCCCCACCGGAAGTGCGGCCGAATCCTCGACGACATCGACGTCGAGGTAGTCGGGCTCGTCGGCCTCGGCGGGCTCGGTCACGGCCATTTTCATCACCACCGGGCGCCGGCGGCTCAGCTCGTCGGTGTCGGCGTCGTCATCCGTCTCGCGGTCGTCGCCGTTCTCGGCAAGGTCGTGCTCCTCGTCGAGGTCGGTGTCGGCCGAGTCTTCCGGCGGTTGCCAGTCGGGATCGCTGCGGTGACCGGCGGCCGGACCGCTGCGCTTGATCAGCCGGGAGTTGGCCCCGCCGTTGAGGACTCGCGTCGCCAACGCCACATCGCTGGTGCGGCGCACCGCGTCGCGTTTGCTGACGAGCATCGGCACCAAGACAAACAGCCACAGCACCACGAGCGATATCCACAACAATGACTGCGGGATGCTTGGCATGATGACCTGCTCTCTGTGGTTCTCATCCCCCGCGAAGCCCATTCGTGGCCAACGCGGCCGGGTCATGACGACCAGGACAATTACACACCTGTAATTTGCCTCCCACAAGCACCACGAGTCACTCGTGTCGCGCCAGTCCCAAATCGGCAAAACTCCGGTCACGGTCGGAGCGTCGCCGACCGACCCAATTAATAGGTGGCGGTCATACCCAGCTGGCGTTACCGGCGCGGACCAGCGCCGATGCCACCGATCCGGTGACCTCTTCGACGGTGATGGCCATCAACAGGTGGTCGCGCCAAGCCTTATCGACTTCCAGGTAGCGCTGCAACACGCCCTCCTGGCGGAACCCCACCTTTGCCAACACGGCCCGGCTCGCGGCGTTTTCCGGACGGACGGTGGCCTCCACCCGGTGCAGCATCACCGGCCCGAAGCAGTGATCGAGCCCCAGGGCCAACGCCGCGGTCGCCACCCCGCCGCCGGTGGCCGACCGCGGCACCCAGTAGCCGATCCACGCCGACCGCAACGCGCCGTGGGTGACGTTGCCGATGGTCAGCTGGCCGCAGAACTGCCCGTCGAGTTCGATGACGTAGGGCAGCATCCGTCCCTGGCGCGCCTCCGCCCGCAGGCCGGAGCACAACGCCGGCCACGCGGCCACGGCATGCCGGACCGTCCAATCACCCTCGGCGCTGGGCTCCCACGGCTCCAGATGCGCACGATCGCTCAGCCGGATCCGGCTCCACTGCGCGCCATCGCGCAGCCGCACCGCCCGCAGGCGGACCACGCCCGCCGGAACCCGAAGCGGCCCAACGCTCATGGGCCAACCCGGATGACGGGAATTGGAGCGCAAGAGGTTCACCGTGGACGCAGTCGTTCCGCTCAGCCGCGCTGAGCCAAGAAGGCGACGTCGACGATCTCGCCGGTCCGAATCTGCTCGGCGCCGCTGGGCACCACCACCAGACAGTTGGCTTCGGCGAGGGTGGCCAGCAGGTGCGACGACGCGCCCGGGGCGCCGCCGAGCGCCTGCACCAGATACTCCCCACTCTCCTGGTCGCGCATCAGCTGGCCGCGCAGGAAACCCTTGCGCCCGGCCACCGACGTGATCGGCGACAGTGTGCGGGCCTGCACGATGCGGCGCATCGGCTGGCGCTTCCCCAGCGACAGCCGGATCAGCGGGCGCACCATCACCTCGAAGACCACCAGCGCACTCACCGGATTGGCCGGCAATAGGAACGTCGGGACGCCCTCGCGGCCCAGCTGACCAAAGCCCTGGACGGAGCCGGGATGCATCGCGACCCGGACGACCTCGAGCTCGCCGAGCTCGGAGAGCACCGAACGCACCACTTCGGCCGCCGCACCGCCGACGGCCCCGGCGATGATGATGACCTCGGCGCGATTGATCTGGCCCTCGACGATGTCGCGAAGCTCCTTGGCGCCGCCGCCGACGATCCCGACGCGGTTGACCTCGGCACCGGCGTCGCGGGCCGCGGCCGCCAGCGCATAGGAGTTGACGTCGTAGACCTGGCCGTTCCCCGGGGTGCGGGAAATGTCGACCAGTTCCCCACCCAGCGCCATGATCGTGACCCGCGGCCGGGGATGGACCAGCACCCGTTCGCGGCCGACCGCAGCCAGCAGCCCGACCTGGGCCGCGCCGATGACCGTTCCGGCGCGCACCGCGACATCACCGGGCTGGACGTCGTCGCCGGCGCGGCGCACGTAGGCGCCCGATGGCGCCCCGCGGTAGATCCGCACGCGCGACGTCCCGCCGTCGGTCCACCGCATCGGCAGGACCGCGTCGGCCAGGGTGGGCAGCGGGGCCCCGGTCTGCACGCGGACGGCCTGGCGTGGCTGCAAGCGGCTGGGCGTGCGCGAACCCGCCTCGACGGTGCCCATCACCGGCAGCACCAGCCCGTCGCGCCCGTCGCTCTCGGGTGAGTCGTCGATCGGCTCGGGCAGACTGTCGTGGCCCACCTCGCCGACGCCGAGGACGTCGACGCTGCGCACCGCGTAGCCGTCGATCGCGGCCTGATCGAAACCGGGCATCGGGCGTTCGGTCACCACCTCCTCGGCGCACATCAATCCCTGCGCCTCGGCGATCGCCACACGTATCGGCCGCGGGGCCACCGCGGCAGCCGTGATCCGAGCCTGCTGCTCTTCCACCGAACGCACAGCGCGCCTCTCTGCCCTCGCTGCCTGACGGGCGGCCCGCCGGCCGGGTTACCGCCGGGCTACTGCTCGGCCAGGCCCAATCGCGCCACCAACCATTGCCGCAAATCCGGGCCGTAGTCGTCACGATCCAATGCAAAGTCAACCGCAGCCTTGAGGTAGCCGCCAGGATTTCCCAAGTCGTGTCGAGATCCGCGGTGCACGACCACATGCACCGGGTGGCCCTCCGCGATCAGCAGGGCGATGCCGTCGGTGAGTTGCACTTCGCCGCCGGCCCCGCGCTCGGTGCGGCGCAACGCGTCAAAGATGGCGCGGTCGAGCACATATCGGCCCGCCGCGGCGAACAGCGACGGCGCGTCCTCGGCCTTGGGCTTCTCGACCATGCTCTTGACCCGCAGCACGTCGGGGTTCTCATCGTCGGGCACCGGCTCGACGTCGAAAACGCCGTACGCGCTGATCTCTTCGGGGGTGACCTCGATCGCGCACAACACGGTGCCGCCGTGGTGGGCCCGCACCTTCGACATCGTGCCCAGCACGCCGGTCGGCAACACCAGGTCGTCGGGCAGCAGCACCGCGATCGCGTCCTCGTCGTCGGACAGCCGCGATTCCACGCACCCGATCGCATGGCCGAGCCCCAGCGGTTCGCTCTGCACGACGGACTCGACCTTGATCAGTCGCGGCGCGCGGCGGACCTTGTCGAGCATCGCGGTTTTGCCGCGCTCCTCCAGCGTGCTTTCCAGTACGAGGTCTTCGACGAAATGCGCGACGACGCCGTCCTTGCCCTCGGAGGTGATGATCACCAGCCGTTCGGCGCCGGCTTCGGCCGCCTCGGCGGCCACCAGCTCTATGCCCGGGGTATCGACCACCGGCAGCAGTTCCTTGGGCACCGTTTTGGTTGCCGGCAAGAAGCGGGTACCGAGACCGGCGGCGGGCACAACAGCCGTGCGTGGCACCACCACGTTTGGGCATGACATCGTTCACACGATAACCCGCATCCGCTTTGCCGAGTCGATGTGGCGCGGGCAAAGTCCTGGCTGTCATGGTTGACGCATGGCAACCACGGGCAAGGCCGCGTTGCGCGAACAGCTACTCGCGGCCCGGCGCCGCGTTGCCGACGACGTTCGGGCCGCCGAGGCGGACCTGCTGCGGGAAAAGTTGGAAGCCCCGGAAAGCATTGTGGCCAGCGACAGCACGGTCTGCGCCTATGTGCCGGTGGGCACCGAGCCAGGGTCGATCGAGCTGCTGGACATGTTGCTGCGGCGCGCCGGCCGGGTGCTGCTGCCGGTTGCGCGCACCACCGCCGACAACACGCCGCTGCCGCTGTCGTGGGGCGAATACCGGCCCGGCACCCTGACCACCGGCCGGTGGGGATTGCTCGAGCCCCCGCAGCCGTGGCTGCCGGCGGCCGCCCTGGCGGAGGCCGCCCTGGTGCTGGTGCCGGCGCTGGCCGTCGACCGCGCCGGCGTGCGGCTGGGCCGGGGGCGGGGGTTCTACGACCGCTCGCTGGGCGGCCGTGACCCCCACGCGCCGCTGGTGGCGCTCGTCCGCGACGCGGAATTGCTGGACGAGATCCCGGCCGGTCCGCACGACGTCCCGATGACCCACGCGCTCACGCCGCAACGAGGACTGATAGCCCTCGATTCGCACTGACATGTCGGGAATGAGACATGTCACGTGGCGGTTCTAGCACTTGAGACGCTAGAGTGCTAACCAGGTTTGCAATCATCCGGAGGTTTTCGTGCCGACTTACAGCTATCAGTGCACCGAGTGCGACGATCGCTTCGACATCGTGCAAGCCTTCACCGACGATGCGCTGACCACGTGCAAACGCTGCTCCGGTCGGCTTCGCAAGCGCTTCAACTCCGTCGGAGTGGTGTTCAAGGGCAGCGGCTTCTACCGCACCGACAGCCGCGAGTCCGGCAAGAAGTCGAGCGCCTCCACCAACGGCTCCTCGTCGAGCGACTCGGGTTCGAGCTCGGGTTCCAGCGAGAAGTCCGGTTCCAATGACAAGTCCGCCTCGAGCGAGAAGTCGAGCAGCAGCTCCACACCCTCCCCCGCCGCCGCGGCCACCAACTGAGCGTTATCCACACGCGCGTCGCTGACCGGCGACCCGGGCACCGCGTTGCGCCTACCGTTGCCCCGTGGGCGAATCATCGCTGAACCCAAGCGTATTGAGCCGGCTGTCGCTGTGGTTGCGACCGGACTGGACCCGCACCGTGCTGGCGCGCCGCGTCGCGGCGGGCGGGCTGGTCGTGCTGGCCGGCATCGCGACGCTGCGCTCCAATCCCGCCGGGGACTACACGCAGGTGGTGGTCGCCGACCACGACCTGCGCCCCGGCAACGCGTTGACCGCCGCCGACGTCCGAATCGAAAAGCGTTTGGCCTCAACAGTTCCCGACGGGGCTCGCGCCGACGTGGGCGCGGTGGTGGGTTCGACGCTGGCCGGCCCGGCCAGGCGTGGCGAGGTGCTCACCGACGTCCGGTTACTGGGCAACCGGCTGGCCGAGGCGGCGATCGGGTCGAAGGCGGGACCGGGGGCCCGCATCGTGCCGCTGCATCTGGCGGACGGCGCGTTGATCGACCTCGTCCGCGCCGGGGATGTGGTCGACGTGTTGGCGGCGCCGGCGACCGGCACGCCGGAAACCGCCCATGCCGCCCCCAGGGTGGTGGCGACCGACGCCGTCGTGGTCCTCGTGTCGGCCAAGGAAAAGCTCCAGTCCGCCGATGCCGACCGCGTAGTGTTGGTTGCGCTGCCGGCTCGTGTGGCGAACACGGTGGCGGGCTCGGCGTTGGGCCAGACGGTGACGCTTACCCTGCACTGAGCGGGTCGCCCCAGCCTCGCATCCGTATTCGCTGGATCAGGCCGTCTGGAGGCTGGCACAGTATTTGCACTTGCGCGCGGCCTCCGGGATGTCGGACTTGCACTCCGCGCATGCCTTGGTGGCCGGCTCCTCCCCGAACACGGTGACGCCGCGGCGGGCCTGGATGTGCTTGTACGGCACCACGATCATGAAGTACACGGCCGTCATGAAGACGACGAAGTAGATGATCGCCGAGATGAACGATCCGATGTCGAGGAAGGTCGCCTTGTTCCCCGCATCGCCGAGCTGCCAACCCAATCCGAATTTCGTACCGGGCTGCACGGCGGCGACCAGCGGGTTGATCACGCTGTCGGTGAAGGCCTTGACGAGGTTGGAGAAGGCCAGGGCTACGACCAGACCGATGGCCACGGTGATCACGTCACCGCGCATCACGAAACTCTTGAATCCCTTTATCATGCGCACACCTCCCGTAGCGCCGACTATCGGGGCAGCGCGCTGCCGCCCGGAGAAAACGCTATGCCAGGTTGTGCGCTATCACACATTTCCCGAACGATTAGTCACCAAAGGTTGACCGCGTCGTGATGTCTTTACACGCGAGCCGCTGCTCAACGGTGGTGCGGGGGCACGTTCTCCCGCAACCACTGCTCGTGCTCGTACGCGTTGGAATCGAGCCCGTCCGTTGACTCCTGGGTTCGTGAACCGAATTCGGCCTCGAAACCGGAAGGTCTTGTCACCGCCGGACCGACCCCAGGACCGCGAATCAGATCTCGAGGCTCGACAGCTGCCCAATGATCTGGGCCGCCAACGGATTAAGAGTCGCCATTCCGTCGCGCACCGCATAGCGGGAGCCGGCCAGGTTGACCACCAACGTACTGCCGGAGACCCCGGCCAGACCGCGGGACAAACCGGCGTCGATGATGCCCGCCGACAGCCCCGAGCCGCGGATCGCCTCCGCGATACCGAGGATCTCGCGATCGAGGATCTCGCGGGTGGCCTCCGGGGTGACGTCGCGTGGGGTGACACCCGTGCCGCCGACCGAGACGACCAGATCCACCCCGCCGATCACGGCGGTGTTCAGCGCATTGCGGATCTCGACCTCGTCGGCGGCGACCGCCACCACACCGTCGACGACGAATCCCGCCTCGGTCAGCAGCTCGGTGACCAACGGGCCGCTATGGTCCTCGTCTCCGTGCGCGGTGCGGTCGTCGACCACCACGACCAGAGCCCGGCCAACTACCAATTCCGCCCCCGTTTCCATGGGTGCAACCGTATATCCGAGCTCCGACAACCCCGTCGTCGAGGGTTCGTCCACTCTCACTACTGGTCCGCCTTCCCGAGAGTCACCGGCAAAGTCCGGCTCCCGCCGCCGGCGGGGTCGGAGAACGTCAGCGAAATCTTGTCGCCGGGCGCCTTGGAGCGCACCGCGGCCACCAACGCGTCTGCGCTGTTGATCGGGCGGTCGTCGACCTTGGTGACGACCACGTTCTTCGGCACGCCCGCGGCGGCGGCGGCGCCGCCCGCGACGACGTCGACGACCTTGGCGCCCGGGGTGCCCTTGTCGCTGGTCACCTGGACGCCGAGCGAGGCGTGCGACGCCTTGCCCGTGGCGATCAACTCGTCGGCGATGCGTTTGGCCTGGTCGACGGGGATCGCGAAGCCCAGCCCGATCGAGCCGCTCTGGGCGTCCGGCGATTCGCCGCCGAGGGTGGCGATCGCGGAGTTGACGCCCACCAGCTGGCCGCTCATGTTGACCAACGCGCCGCCGGAGTTACCGGGGTTGATCGCGGCATCGGTCTGAATGGCGTCCAGCACGGTGTTTTGGTTGCCCGACTCACCCGTCGTGGACACCGGCCGGTTCAGCGCGCTGACGATCCCGGTGGTCACCGTGCCCGACAGACCCAGCGGCGACCCGATCGCCACCACCGGCTGACCGACGTGCAGATCCGACGAGGAGCCCAGGGAAATGGGCGTGAGTCCGGACATGCCCTGCACGCGAATCACGGCGATGTCGCTGGTGGGATCGGTGCCGACCACCGTGAACGGGGCGGTACGACCGTCGGAGAAGGTCACCGTGGTCTTCGGTGTGGGTCCGCCGGGTCCGCCCGGCGCGACGGGAGGCACCGGAGCCCCGGGGAGACCCGCAGGAGGCTTGGGCGATCCCGCCGCGGCCGCGACGACGTGGTTGTTGGTGAGGATCAGCCCGTCGGTCGACAGGACGATCCCGGAGCCCTCTTCCGACTGCCTTCCGATATCGGTCTCGAGCATCACGACGCTGGGCACGACCTTGGAGGCCACCTGTTCGACGCTGCCCGGTGGCATGTTCGCGGCCGGGACGCTGGGCGCCGCCCCCACGACCCGCCCGCCGCCGTTGCCCGAGGCGTGGTCGCCGAGCTCGATCGCCGTCGCCGCCGCGCCGCCGATACCGGCCGACACCACCGCGATGGCCAACGCCCCGGCGGTCAAAAGCCCTGCGCGAGAACGCTTTCGCGGTTCCGGTGCGGCCGGCATACCGGGCGGCATGCCGGGCATCGGACCCGTGCCGGGGATCCGGCCAGGGCCGGTGTTGCCGAACGGTTCGTAGGGCGGACGGAACTGGCTCGTCTGCGACGGCTGCGACCGATAGCGCCAGTCAAACTGCTGGTTGTACGGCTGCTGCTGCCCCTGGGCATAGCCCGAGGACCCCGCGTGGCTCGGGACGGACGCAGTCTGATTCGGCGCGGGAGGGTATCCCGGCTGCTGCGGCGGTGGCGAATACCTCGGGTCATTCGTCATGTCGCTAAGTCGCTCTTCCTCTATCTCAGTGTTTCGGCAAGTCGACGGCTGGGTTCAACAGTAGCCGCAGACCTACCTTGCCCGCGCGGACTGAGAGTCCACTGAGATAACGTTCGCCGATTCCCCAGAGTTCGCCTCGTCGCCGGCCGCCGGCCCGCCCGCCTCGGTCGCGGCGTCTACCTGGCCGGCCTCCGGCTCGGTCGCGGAGTATGTCGCCGGCGGCAGTGGCCGTCCGGGCAGCAGCACATAGAAGGAGGTACCCGGGGGCTGGCCGCCCGGGACGGTGTCCTCGACGCGCAGCAAGCCGCCGTGGTTGAGCACGACCTTCTTGACGATCGCCAGCCCGAGGCCGGAGCCGGGCATGGCCCGTGCCGTCGTCGAACGATAGAACCGCTCGAACACCAGCCGGCGCTCTTGCGGTGGAATCCCGGGGCCGTGGTCGGCGACCACCAGCTCGGCGTGCGACGGGTCGAGTTGCCGCATGGTGACGCCGACGTGACCGCCCGGCGGGCTCCACTTGGCCGCGTTGTCCAACAGGTTCAGGACCGCACGCGACAGGCCGGCGGCGTCGCCGTACATCTGCCACGGCGTCACGTCGACGTCGAAGTGAATGTCGTTGCGGCGCCGCCTGACTCGCTCCAGGCTGCGGTCGACCACGTCGGACATGTCGACCGGCTCGTGCACCACCTGGCCGGCGTCGTCGCGGGTGAGGTCCACCAAATCGCCTACCAGCGTGGACAATTCCTCGATCTGAGCGACCACGTCGGCGCGCAGGTCGACCATCTCCTGTTCGGGTAGCCGCGGCGCTCCGGGTTCCATCGACGCCATCAGCAGCTCGACGTTCGTCCGCAGCGACGTCAGCGGGGTGCGCAGTTCATGCCCGGCGTCGGTGACCAGCCGCGCCTGCCGTTCCCGCGATTCGGCCAACGCCCGCAGCATCAGGTTGAACGACTCGGTGAGCCGGGCCAATTCGTCGCTGCCGAACACGGGGATGGGTCGCAGGTCGTCGGTGCGCGCGACGCGTTCGGCCGCTTCGGTCAGGCGGCCCACCGGGCGCAGGCCGGCCCGGGTGACCATGCCGCCCGCGACCGCGGCGACGGCCACCCCGACGCCGCCGACGATCAGCAGCACCCAGCGCAGTTTGTTCATCACCGCCTCGGTCGGCTTGAGGCTCTTGGAGATCAGCAGCGAGGTGCCGTTCTGCAGGTGGACGGCGAGGATCCGCTGATCGCCGGCGGTGCGCCGCGACATGAACAGATCGCCGTGGATGACCGCCTTCTCCGCCGGACCGACCGGCAGGGTCTGACCGGGCTGCTGGGCGGTGTAGATGGCGTGGCCCGGGTTCACCAAAATCGCGTTGACGTCCGAATAGGCGGTGCCTTCGATCGCCTTGCCGGGGTCCGCGGCCAGGGAACCGCTGGCGATCAGCAGCTGGGCCCGGCTTTGCAGTTGGTTGTCGATGTCGCTGTAGAGCGCGGCCGAAATCACGGCGTAGACGGCGAACGCCATTAGCACCACGACCATGGCGACCATCGACATCGCCAGCAGCATGACCCGCCACCGCAACGACAGCGACGGGGTCGCGCGCAGCGGTGGGCGCATGGGTGGGCGCGGAGGTCGGGGGAACTTGATCATCGTGGGGATTGCATCGTCACGGCGGTGTCTCCCGCAGGACGTAACCCACCCCGCGCACGGTGTGGATCAGCCGGGACTCACCGTCGGCTTCGGTTTTGCGGCGCAGGTAACCCACGTAGACCTCCAGCGCATTGCCCGAGGTGGGGAAGTCGAACCCCCATACCTCCTCGAGGATGCGGCTGCGGGTGAGCACGCGGCGCGGATTGGCGATCAGCATTTCGAGCAACGCGAATTCGGTGCGCGTCAGGCTGATCCGGCGCTCCCCGCGGGTGACCTCGCGGGTCACCGGGTCCAGGGTGAGATCAGAGAACTTCATCGCCACCGATTCGGCCTCGTCCTCCGGCTTGGTCCGGCGCAGCAGCGCACGCATCCGGGCCAACAGTTCTTCCAGGGCGAACGGCTTGGGCAGGTAGTCGTCGGCGCCGGCGTCCAGGCCGGCGACCCGCTCGGAGACCGAATCGCGCGCCGTGAGCACCAGGATCGGCAGGTCATCCCCGGTGCTGCGGAGCTGTCGGCACACCTCGAGGCCATCCAGCCTCGGCATCATCACATCCAGGACGAGCGCATCGGGCCGATCGCTGGCGATCAGTTCGAGAGCTTCGACCCCGTCATGGGCCAACTCGACCGAGTAGCCGTTGAAGGACAACGACCTACGCAGCGACTCGCGCACGGCGCGATCGTCGTCGACGACCAGTATTCGCACGGCCCCTAGTTTCGTCCCACCGCCTGAGACTGACCTGAGAGGCGCGCCGGTGAGGGGCTAGCGGCGGTCGCAAGTGCGGCGAAGCCGGGCGCAGCGGGCCGCCGCCATCAGGTCAGCGGCGGGCCGCCGGCTTCAGGTCAGCGGCGGTCGAGGTCGATCAGGCCGAGGCGGGCGGCCTTGAGCAGCCTGCGCGGCACTTTGTGCCGCTGACCTGCGACCGTGACACCGACGAGTTCGGTCTTCTCGGCCTTCCACTGCGCGCGCCGGCTACGGGTGTTCGCGCGCGACATTCTGCGCTTGGGTACGGCCATGGTCGGGCCTGACTCCTCAATGTGGCTTGCGGTTCGGCATGTCGCGCGGCGTGGGCCGGGAGGCCGAACGGGCGACGATCGGGTATCAGGATAGTCGCTGGTCCGCTCGTCGCCAAAACCGACGCCCGCCGCCCCGGATCGCACCCTGCGCTAGCACGGCCCTGGCGCACCCGCCCCGAAGTGGGATCCTTGACGTGACACCCGCGGTACCCGATAACCTACCGGTTGGTTGGTTGGGTCTCACCGGTGAATCCCTGAATGGAGGACGGGCATGGCCTCTGCTTCGGGCGCTTGCGTCCGGATCGCGAACTGCTCCGGGTTCTACGGCGACCGGCTGTCGGCCATGCGCGAAATGCTCACCGGTGGCGAGGTCGACTACCTCACCGGCGACTACCTGGCCGAACTCACCATGCTCATCCTGGGCCGGGACCGGATGAAGCACCCCGAGCGCGGCTACGCCAAGACCTTCCTGACGCAACTCGAGGACTGCCTGGGCGAGGCCCGCGACCGCGGGGTCCGCATCGTGGCCAACGCCGGCGGCCTCAACCCGGCCGGGCTTGCCGACGCGATCCGCGCGCTGGCCGAGCGCCTGGGTATCGACGCCCGGATCGCGCACGTGGAAGGCGACGACCTGTTGCCCCGCGCCGCCGAACTGGGCCTGGGCAGCCCGCTGACCGCGAACGCCTACCTGGGCGCCTGGGGCATCGTCGACTGCCTGGCCGGCGGCGCCGACGTCGTCGTCACCGGCCGGGTCACCGACGCGTCGGTGATCGTCGGGGCGGCCGCCGCGCATTTCGGCTGGCATCGCACCGACTACGACCAGCTCGCCGGCGCCGTGGTCGCCGGCCACGTCATCGAATGCGGGGTCCAGGCCACCGGCGGCAACTACGCGTTCTTCACCGAAATCGCCGACCTCACCCACGCCGGTTTTCCCCTGGCCGAGGTCTATGCCGACGGATCCTCGGTGATCACCAAGCACCCCGGCAGCGGCGGTTTGGTCAGCGTCGACACCGTCACCGCCCAGCTGCTGTACGAGATCACCGGGGCGCGCTACGCCAACCCCGACGTCACCGCCCGGATGGACACCGTTGAGCTCGCGCCCGACGGTCCGGACCGGGTGCGCATCAGCGGCGTGCGCGGCGAAGCCCCGCCGCCCACCTACAAGGTGTCGCTGAACAGCATCGGCGGGTTTCGCAACTCGATGACCTTCGTGCTCACCGGCCTGGACATCGAGGCCAAGGCGGAGCTGGTGCGCCGGCAGCTCGACGCCGCGCTCACCGTCAAGCCCGCCGAACTGCAGTGGACCCTGGCCCGCACCGACCACGCCGACGCCGACACCGAGGAGGCCGCCAGCGCGCTGCTGCACTGCGTCGTGCGCGACCCCGATCCCGCTAATGTCGGACGCCAATTCTCCTCGGCCGCAGTCGAGTTGGCGCTGGCCAGCTATCCCGGCTTCCACGTGACCGCACCGCCGGGCGACGGCCAGGTCTACGGCGTGTTCACCCCCGGCTACGTCGACGCCGACCAGGTGCCGCACGTCGCGGTGCACGCCGACGGGACGCGCATCGACATCCCCTGCGCCACCGATACTTTGGTGTTGGCTCCGGCCGAACCCCCGCCGCTACCCGAGCCGCTTCCGGATGGCCCGCTGCGCAGGGCGCCACTCGGCCGCATCGCCGGCGCCCGCAGCGGCGACAAGGGCGGCTCCGCCAACGTCGGGGTGTGGGTCCGCACCGACGAGCAATGGCGGTGGCTGGCCCACACGTTGACCGTCGAACGGCTCAAGGAGCTGCTGCCCGAGGCGGCGGACTTCGATGTCACCCGCCACGTGTTGCCGAATCTGCGGGCGGTCAACTTCGTCATCGACGGCATCCTCGGCCAGGGCGTCGCCTACCAAGCCCGATTCGATCCTCAAGCCAAGGGGTTGGGCGAATGGCTGCGCGGCCGCCACCTCGACATCCCGGAGAGTCTGTTGTCATGAATCTTTGGACCACACCCGAGCGTGAGCAGCTGCGAAAGACGGTGCGCTCCTTCGCAGAACGCGAGATCCTGCCCCACGTCGACGAGTGGGAACGCAGCGGCGAGCTGCCGCGCGAATTGCACCGCAGCGCCGGGGCCGCCGGGCTGCTGGGCGCGGGCTTCCCCGAATCGGTCGGCGGCGGGGGTGGCGACGGCGCCGACGCGGTGATCATCTGCGAAGAGATGCATCAGGCCGGAGCCCCAGGGGGCGTCTTCGCGTCGCTGTTCACCTGTGGCATCGCGGTGCCGCACATGATCGCCTCCGGCGACGAGCGGCTCATCGAGGAGTTCGTCCGGCCGACGCTGGCGGGCGAGAAGATCGGTTCGCTGGCCATCACCGAACCGGGCGGCGGTTCCGACGTCGGCCACCTGCGGACCTCCGCCGAGCGCGACGGTGATCACTACATCGTCAACGGCGCCAAGACCTACATCACCTCCGGCGTGCGCGCCGACTACGTCGTCACCGCGGTGCGCACCGGAGGCCCTGGCGCGGCGGGGGTTTCGTTGCTGGTGGTCGAAAAGGGCACTCCCGGCTTCGAGGTGACGCGCAAGTTGGACAAGATGGGCTGGCGATCCTCGGACACCGCCGAGTTGTCCTACACCGACGTCCGGGTGCCGGCGGCCAACCTGGTCGGCGCCGAGAACAGCGGGTTCGCCCAGATCGCGCAGGCCTTCGTCGCCGAGCGAATCGGCCTTGCCGCACAAGCGTATTCGAGCGCCCAGCGGTGCCTGGACCTGACCGTGCAATGGTGCCGCGACCGCGAGACGTTCGGCCGCCCGCTGATCTCGCGGCAGTCGGTGCAGAACACGCTGGCCGAGATGGCCCGCCGCATCGACGTGGCCCGCGTCTACTCGCGCCACGTGGTGGAACGCCAGCTCGCCGGGGAGACGAATCTGATCCCGCAGGTGTGTTTCGCCAAAAACACCGCCGTCGAGGCCGGCGAATGGGTGGCAAACCAGGCCGTCCAGCTGTTCGGCGGGATGGGCTATATGACCGAATCCGAGGTCGAGCGCCAATACCGGGACATGAGGATCCTGGGCATCGGCGGCGGCACCACCGAAATCCTGACCGCCCTGTCCGCCAAACTCCTGGGGTTCCAGTCATGATCGCAGCGATGAGGAGTGGCGCCAAATGACCACCCTGCAATCCACGCTGAACCACGACGACGCCGAGTTCACCGAGGCCGCGTCGGCGGCGATCGCGAAACTCGACGAGATCGACGCCGAGCTGGCCAATGCGCTGGCGGGCGGCGGACCCAAATACGTTGAGCGTCACCACGACCGCGGCAAACTGACCGCGCGTGAGCGCATCGAGTTGCTCGTCGACGCGGACTCGCCGTTCCTGGAGCTCAGCCCGCTGGCCGCCTGGGGCAGCGCCTTCAAGGTCGGCGCCAGCACCGTCACCGGCATCGGCGTGGTCGAGGGCGTCGAATGCATGATCGTCGCCAACGACCCGACGGTCAAAGGCGGCACCAGCAACCCATGGACCCTGAAGAAGATCCTGCGGGCCAACCAGATCGCCTTCGAGAACCGGCTTCCGGTGATTTCGCTGGTGGAATCCGGCGGCGCCGACCTGCCCACCCAGAAGGAGATCTTCATCCCCGGCGGGCGGATGTTCCGCGACCTGACCAGGCTTTCGGCGGCCGGGATCCCCACCATCGCTTTGGTGTTCGGTAACTCCACCGCGGGCGGCGCCTACGTCCCGGGGATGTCCGATCACGTGGTGATGATCAAGGAACGCTCCAAGGTGTTCCTCGCCGGTCCCCCATTGGTGAAGATGGCCACCGGCGAGGAGTCCGACGACGAATCGCTGGGCGGCGCCGAGATGCACGCCCGGATCTCGGGTTTGGCCGACTACTTCGCGGTCGACGAACTCGACGCCATCCGCATCGGCCGCCGCATCGTCGCCCGGCTGAATTGGACCAAGCAAGGCCCGAAACCCAAGCCGATCACCGAGCCGTTATTCGACACCGAGGAGCTCATCGGCATCGTCCCCGCGGATCTGCGCATCCCATTCGATCCCCGCGAAGTGATCGCCCGGATTGTCGACGGATCCGAATTCGACGAATTCAAGCCGCTGTACGGCTCCTCACTGGTGACGGGCTGGGCCCAGTTGCACGGCTACCCGATCGGGATCCTGGCCAACGCGCGCGGCGTGCTGTTCAGCGAGGAGTCGCAAAAGGCCACGCAGTTCATCCAGCTGGCCAACCGCTCCAACACGCCACTGCTGTTCCTGCACAACACCACCGGCTACATGGTGGGCAAGGACTACGAGGAGGGCGGGATGATCAAGCACGGCTCGATGATGATCAATGCCGTGTCCAATTCGACCGTCCCCCACATCTCGCTGCTGATCGGCGCCTCCTACGGCGCGGGCCACTACGGCATGTGCGGCCGTGCCTACGATCCGCGGTTCCTGTTCGCCTGGCCGACGTCGAAGTCCGCGGTGATGGGTGGCGCCCAGCTCTCGGGGGTGCTGTCGATCGTGGCCCGCGCGGCCGCGGAAGCCCGCGGCCAGCAGGTCGACGAGGAGGCCGACGCGGCGATGCGGGCCGCGGTCGAGGGCCAGATCGAGGCGGAGTCGCTGCCGCTGGTGTTGTCCGGGATGCTCTACGACGACGGGGTGATCGACCCACGGGACACCCGGACCGTGCTGGGAATCTGTTTGTCCGCCATCGCCAATGGCCCGATCAAGGGGACGTCGAACTTCGGCGTCTTCCGGATGTGAGCCCCATGATTACTCGAGTTCTGGTTGCCAACCGTGGCGAGATCGCGCGCCGGGTGTTCGCCACGTGCCGCCGGCTGGGCCTGGGCACCGTCGCCGTCTACACCGACCCGGACGCCGGCGCGCCGCACGTCGCCGAGGCCGACGCCCGGGTGCGGCTGCCCAAGACCAACGACTATCTCAACGCCGAGGCCATCATCGCCGCGGCCCGCGCCGCCGGTGCCGACGCGATCCACCCCGGCTACGGGTTCCTCTCGGAGAACGCCGATTTCGCGGCCGCCGTCCAGCACGCCGGACTGACCTGGATCGGCCCGCCGGTGGACGCGGTGCGGGCGATGGGCTCCAAGATCGAGGCCAAGAAGCTGATGGCCTCCGCCGGCGTGCCCGTTCTCGACGAGCTCGATCCCGACACGGTCACCCAGGCGCAGCTGCCGGTGCTGGTCAAGGCCTCCGCGGGCGGGGGCGGGCGGGGCATGCGGGTGGTGCGCGAATTGTCCGCCCTGCCAGCAGAAGTCGAGGCAGCGCGCCGCGAAGCGCAGTCCGCGTTCGGCGATCCGACGGTGTTCTGCGAGCGCTACCTGCCCACCGGCCACCACATCGAGGTTCAGGTCATGGCCGACACCCACGGCACGGTGTGGGCCGTCGGGGAACGCGAGTGCTCGATTCAGCGCCGCCACCAGAAGATCATCGAGGAGGCCCCCTCCCCGCTGGTGGAGCGCACCCCGGGCATGCGCGCCAAGCTGTTCGACGCGGCGCGACTGGCCGCCGGCGCGATCGGCTACACCGGCGCCGGGACGGTGGAGTTCCTGGCCGACGACGATGGCGAGTTCTACTTCCTGGAGATGAACACGCGGCTACAGGTCGAGCACCCGGTCACCGAAGAGACGACCGGGCTCGACCTGGTGGAACTGCAGCTCGCGGTGGCCGACGGCGCCCGCCTCGACGCCGAATCTCCTGCCGCCCAGGGTCATTCGATCGAGGCCAGGCTCTACGCGGAGGATCCCGCACGCGAGTGGCAGCCCCAGGCCGGTGTTATGCGCGCGTTCGAGGTGCCCTCCGTGCGAGCCGAGTTCGGCTCGCTGGGACAACGGACCGGCATCCGGCTGGATTCGGGGATCGCCGACGGATTCACGGTGTCGATCCACTACGACCCGATGCTGGCCAAGGTCATCTCCTACGCCCCGACACGCCGCCAGGCGGCGCTGGTTCTCGCCGACGCGCTGACCCGAGCCCGGGTGCACGGGCTGCGCACCAACCGCGACCTGCTGGTGAATGTGTTACGGCATCCAGCGTTCCTCGACGGCGCCACCGACACAGCGTTTTTCGACACGCACGGCCTGGCCGAACTATCGGCGCCGCTGGGTGACGCCGCAGCGGTTCGTCTGTCGGCGATCGCCGCCGCCCTCGCCGACGCCGCGCGCAACCGAGCGCTCGCCCCGGTGTTGGGTGCCATCCCCAGCGGCTGGCGAAACCTGCGGTCGGGTTATCAGGTCAAGACCTACGGTGACGATGACGGCAACGAACACCGCATCCAATACCGGTTCGACAGAACCCGGTTGGTCCTGCCCGACGATCCTTCGGTGCAATTGGTGTCGGCCACGGCGAAAGCAGTGGTATTGAGGACGGACGGCGTCGACCACCACTTCTCGGTGCGGCGCTACGACACCAGCGATTCCGACGTCTACGTCGACTCCGCGCGCGGACCGGTGCACCTGATCGCGCTGCCGCGCTTCCCCGAGCCCGGTTCGACCGTCGAAAAGGGATCGCTGGTCGCCCCCATGCCCGGCAACGTCATCCGACTCGGCGCCGCGATCGGCGACACCGTCACCGCCGGTCAACCACTGATCTGGTTGGAAGCCATGAAGATGGAACACACCATCACAGCACCGGTCGACGGCGTTCTCGCCGAACTCGACGTCAAGACCGGTCAGCAAGTCGAAGTGGGCGCCGTACTGGCAAGAGTCGAAGCGCCGCAATCAGAAGGAGATCCCCAGTGACCGACAGCAGCTTCATCGAGAACGAGGAGCGTCAGGCCCTGCGCAAGGCGGTGGCCGAATGGGCGTCCAACTACGGCAGCGAGTACTACCTGAAAAAGGCGCGCGCCCACGAGCACACCGACGAATTGTGGTCGGAGGCAGGAAAACTCGGCTTCCTGGGCGTGAATCTGCCAGAGGAGTACGGCGGTGGCGGCGCCGGAATGTACGAGCTGTCGCTGGTGATGGAGGAGATGGCCGCCGCCGGTAGCGCGTTGCTGCTCATGGTGGTCTCGCCCGCCATCAACGGCACCATCATCAGCAAGTTCGGCACCGAGGAGCAGAAGAAGCGCTGGCTCCCCGGTATCGCCGACGGGACACTGACCATGGCGTTCGCCATCACCGAGCCCGACGCCGGATCCAACTCGCACAAGATCACCACCACGGCCCGCCGCGACGGCAGCGACTGGGTCCTCAAGGGCCAGAAGGTGTTCATCTCCGGCATCGACCAGGCGCAGGCCGTGCTCGTGGTGGCCCGCACCGAGGAGGCCAAAACGGGCAAGCTGCGCCCCGCGCTGTTCGTGGTGCCCACCGATGCGCCCGGCTTCACCTACACGCCCATCGAAATGGAATTGATCAGCCCCGAACGCCAATTCCAGGTCTTCCTCGACGACGTCCGGTTGCCCAGCGACGCACTCGTCGGCGCCGAAGATGCCGCCATCGCACAGCTTTTCGCCGGCCTGAACCCCGAACGCATCATGGGCGCGGCCAGCTCGGTCGGGATGGGGCGGTTCGCGCTGGACCGGGCCGCCGAGTACGTCAAGACCCGCCAGGTGTGGGGAACCCCGATCGGCTCGCACCAAGGGCTGTCACATCCGTTGGCGCAGTGCCACATCGAGGTCGAACTCGCCAAGCTGATGATGCAGAAGGCCGCGACCCTGTATGACTCCGGCAACGACATGGCTGCGGCCGAGGCCGCGAACATGGCCAAATACGCTGCGGCCGAAGCGGCCACCCGGTCGGTGGACCAGGCCGTGCAGTCGATGGGCGGCAACGGGCTCACCAAGGAATACGGTGTGGGCGCCATGCTGACTTCGGCCCGGCTGGGCCGCATCGCCCCGGTCAGCCGCGAGATGGTGCTGAACTTCGTCGCGCAGACGTCACTGGGCCTGCCGCGAAGCTACTAAATGGACACCCTCGTCGAATACGCCGGACCCGCCGACACGGGCGGGCCGTACGCGCGGCTGACGCTGAACTCACCGCACAACCGCAACGCGCTGTCGACCACGCTGGTCGCCCAGTTGCACCAGGGGCTGCGCGACGCCTCGTCGGATCCGGCCGTGCGCGCGGTGGTGCTGGGCCACGCCGGGGGCACCTTCTGCGCCGGCGCGGACCTGAGCGAGGGCGGCGGCGCAGCCGGGCGAAGCGGGTCGCCACCCTCTGCCTATGACATGGCCGTCGCCCGGGCCCGGGAGATGACCGCTTTGATGCGGGCCATCGTCGCCTCGCCACTGCCGGTGATCGCCGCCATCAACGGCCATGTCCGGGCCGGCGGCTTCGGCCTCGTGGGTGCCTGCGATATCGCGGTCGCCGGGCCGCGCAGCACGTTCGCGCTGACCGAGGCCCGCATCGGCGTCGCCCCGGCGATCATCTCGTTGACTCTGCTGCCGAAATTGTCGCCGCGCGCCGCGGCGCGCTACTACCTGACCGGCGAAACATTCGACGCCGACGCGGCGGCGGAAATCGGGCTGATCACCATGGCCGCCGAGGACGTCGACGCCGCGGCCGAGAAACTTGTCGCCGATGTGGGCCGTGGGTCACCGCAGGGGCTCGCGGCTTCCAAGGCGCTGACGACGGCCGCGGTGCTGGAAGGGTTCGACCGTGACGCCGAACGGCTCGCCGAGGAATCGGCGCGGCTCTTCGTGTCCGACGAGGCCCGCGAAGGCATGTTGGCGTTCCTGGAGAAGCGGCCACCCCGCTGGACGAGTTAGCCAACGACAAGTTAGCCAGATGTCTAAGAGTGGTCCGGCCAAATCGGCCGGCGGTCCGGCCCGAGCCGATGCAAGGTTGCAGTTTAGCCAATCCTCTTGCAGCAAAACCTGGACGTCGTAGGCTCGTGGGTGATGAGCAACTCAACGCAACGGGATGCGGAGGACACGCGCGACCAGCCGTCGCGCGCGGCCGATACCGATCGCATACAGACTGCGCAGTTGCTGGCGTACGCGGCCGAGCAGGGCCGCCTGCAGCTCAACGACTACGAAGACCGTTTGACCAGGGCCTATGCCGCGACGACGTATGAGGAACTGGACCGGTTGAGGGCCGATCTGCCCGGCGCCCCGATCAGCCCGCGCCGCGGCGGCAAACCCAATCCGGCGCCGTCGACGCTACTGCTGGCGTTGATGAGTGGCTTCGAGCGGCGCGGCCGATGGAACGTGCCGAAGAAGCTGACCACCTTCACCCTGTGGGGCAGCGGGGTGGTCGATCTGCGCTACGCCGACTTCACCTCGACCGAGGTTGACATCCACGCGATGTCGATTATGGGCGTGCAGAACATTTTGCTGCCGCCCGAGGTCAACGTGGAGGTGCACGGCCGCGGGGTGATGGGAAACTTCGACCGCGGCGTCCACGGCGAGGGCACTCCCGGGGCACCGACGGTCCACATTCGCGGCTTCTCGCTGTGGGGAGCCGTCGGGATCGCGCGTAAGGCCCGCAGGCCCCGCGGCGGGTAGCCGCTTCCCAGCGACGGAGCCTCAGCGGGGCACGTAGTCGAAGGTGTCGGGGTTGGGTCCGTTGCGTCCCGACTCACCCTTGCTCAGCGCTGAGATCGCGTCCATGTCGGAATCGTCCAGTTCGAAGTCGAACAGCTCGAAGTTGGATTTGACCCGTGCCGGTGTCACCGATTTGGGGAAGACGATGTCGCCGCGCTGAATGTGCCAGCGCAACACCACCTGTGCGGGCGTTTTGTCGCGGGACCCGGCGATGCGGTTGATCACCGGATCGTCGAGCACCTTGCCCTGGGCGATGGGTGCCCACGCCTCCGTGGCGATGCCGTGCTCGCGTCCGTACGCCCTCACCTCGTCGTTGCCGAAGTATGGATGGACCTCGATCTGGTTGACCGACGGCACGGTGTCGGTTTCGTCGGCGAGCCGATTCAAATGTGCGACTTGGAAATTCGACACGCCGATGCTGCGCGCGCGTCCGTCCCGCGCGAACTCTTCGAAGACCTTCCACGTCGAGACGAAGTCGCCGTCGTAGAGCGTGGGCAGCGGCCAGTGGATGAGAAACAGGTCGACGTAATCCGAATCGAGCGCCTTCAGCGTTTGGTCGAAGGCGCGGCGCGCGTCATCGGGCTTGTGAAAGCCGTTGTTGAGCTTGCTGGTGATGAAGACCTCGCCGCGCTCAAGGCCGGCGTCGCGGATGCCTTGGCGGACTTCCTTTTCGTTCCCGTACATTTCGGCGGTGTCGATGTGCCGGTATCCGATGTCGAGCGCCGTCTTGACCGCCGAGGCCGTCTCGTCGGGCTTGATCTGGAACACCCCGAAACCGAGCTGCGGGATCTCGACACCGTCGTTGAGTTCGATCGTGGGAACCTTGCTCACGGGCTTTCTCCTTTTATCGTCTATCGACGGCGGCGGGATCGTAGGTAGTCGCCGACGACCGCCGCTCCCAACCCGTCGAGATCGGGCACCACGACGCGTCCCTCGACGCGCCGGGCGACCTGGTCGATGAAGCGCGCCAGGCCGGGATCGCTGCCCAGCCGGAAGATCGTGATTTGCGCACCGAGGCGCGCCATTTCGTCGAAGCCGCGCACGGTGTGGGCGATGGTCCGCGGGTGCGGCGGGTAGTCGAAGAAGACCGTCGTGCCATCACCGTCGAAGTCCTCCAGGTGGGCGGTCGGCTCGCCGTCGGTCACCACCAGCACGACGGGCTGGGCGTTGGGGTGGCGGCGCAGATGACGCCCCGCCAGCGCCAGCGCGTGATGCAGGTTGGTGCCCTGCTCGTAGACGCCTTCCAGGCCGGTGAGCTCGGCGGCGGTCACCGTCCGGGCGTAGCGGCCAAAGGCGATGATCTGCAAGGCATCCGAGCGAAAACGCGTGCACACCAAGTGGTTGAGCGCCAGCGCTGTCTGCTTCATCGGCAGCCAGCGGTTCTCCATCACCATGGAAAACGACGTGTCGACCAGCAGCGCGACCGCGGCCTGCGTGCGGGTCTCGGTCTCGGAGACCTCGACGTCGTCGACGGAGATCTTCAACCGCGCGTCCGGCCCATCGAGGGTGGCCGTTCCCGCCTGCCGCAGCACGGCATTGGTCAGCGTGCGCGAAATGTTCCACGGTTCGGTGTCACCGAACTGCCAGGGCCGGGTGGCGCCCGTGAGCTCGCCGGCCGCACCCGCCCGCCGATGATCACGCTCACCGCGCCGCCCGGAAAGTTGTTGCGCCACATCGCGTAGCGCCGTCTCGCCGAGCCTGCGCATCGCCTTCGGCGACAGCCGCCACTGGCCGTCGGAACCGCGGTCCAGGAAGCCCTGATTCACCAGCGCACGTTCCAATTCGGCGAGCGTGCGGGCATCGACGGCCGCCTCGTCGCCGAGCTGGCGTGCCAGCGCGTCGAGGTCGACGTCATCCATGGTGGCGCCGGGATAGCTTTGCGAGAGCTGCTCGGCCAGTTGCTCGAGCTCGGCGATGTCGGACAGCGCCTGGGTGCCCTCACCCATCCCGAACGGGTTGTCACCGGAGAACTGTTCGGATCCGGTCCAGTCCTCCCCGGGCCGCGCCGCCTGCAGGTGCGCATCGAGCCGACTCAGCGACTCCATCAGGGCCGGTGAGCCGAATGCCTGCTGCGCCAAGGCATCCAGCTCCGCGCGCTGCTCGGCGCTGAGGCTGTTGCGGAAGCGCTGCGCGGCGGCGGCCCGCTTGGCCAGCGAGTCCAGCAGCTCGTCGACGTTGCGCGGGTTCTCCGGGAAGAACTCGCCGTGCGAGTCCATGAAGTTTTCGAAGTCTTCCTGGGTGTCCTCGCCGCGCGCGTGCTTGTCCAGCAGGTCGTTGAGGTCGTTCAGCATGTCGTTGACGCGCTGGCGGTCCTCGTCGGTGGCCCCCTGAAGCGCCTGCTTCATGCCCGCGAAGCGCTGGTCGAGCATCTCGCGGCCGAGCAGATCCTTGATCTGGTCGTACTTTTCGCGCGCCTCGCCGCTGCGCCAGTTGTACTCGGAAAGCTCCTGGACGGCCTTGGCCGGCGACGCCGGTAGCGCGTCCAGTTGGAGTTCGCCGAAGCGGGCGTCGTCGTCGAGCGCGCGGGCCAGCTCCTTGCGTTCGGCCAGCACCGCCTCGTCCAGCAGTTTCTTGATCTCCTGCAGCGTGCCGTCCAAGTTGTTGCGCCGCAACAACTCCCGTCGCCGTCGGTTGGCCTCGGCCGCCAGCCGGTCCGCGCCCGGCATGTTCTTGGTGCCGCGGCGCAGCAGCTCGGAGAGCGCGCGTCGCGGCGAGGTACCGGCCATGACGTCCTGGCCGATCTGTTCGAGCGCCTCGCGCAGATCCACCGGCGGAGCCAGCGGGTCGGGCCCGCCGGTGTACGCCGAGTACCGCGATGAGTGCCCTCTATTAGCCATAGACGGTTTGCCCCTCCTCGGACACCTTGTCGATGCGCTTGGCCAGATACAAAGCCTCGAGCGCCAGCTCGAGCGCGGCGGCGCGTTCGCCCTCCGACCGCGCGCCCAGCTTGTCCGCGATCTTGTCCACCACCGGCAGGCGCGGGACGGCGGCCAGCACGTCCTTTGCCGACACCCGCTCGCCCGTCGTCACCGCGGACCCGCCCTCGACCGCCGACACCAGCGATCCGACGTCGATGCCGCCCAGCACCCGCGACGCGGTGTCCGCGGTCGCGCGGCGCAGCAGGTGTTCGAGCACCGCCTGCTCGCGGCCTTCCTCGCCGGACTCGAATTCCAGCTTGCCGCGCAGGACGTCGATCACGGTGCCCAGATCGACCACCCGTGCCACCGGGTCCGTCTCCCCCAGGATCGCGCCGCGATGGCGGGCGGCGGCCGCGACGGTCTCGGCGGCGGCGATGGCGAACCGCGCCGACACCCCCGAGCGTTGGTCGACGGAATTCGACTCCCGCAGGTAGCGGGCGAACCGGGCGATGATCTGCATGAGGTAGTCGGGCACCTGCGCCGACAGGTGCGCCTCCTGCGCGATCACCCCGACTTCCGCGTCGAGCTCGAGCGGATAGTGGGTCCGGATCTCCGCGCCGAAGCGGTCCTTGAGCGGGGTGATGATGCGCCCGCGGTTGGTGTAGTCCTCGGGGTTGGCGCTGGCGACCACCAACACGTCCAGCGGCAGGCGCAGCGTGTAGCCGCGGACCTGGATGTCGCGCTCCTCCATCACGTTGAGCATCGACACCTGGATGCGCTCGGCGAGGTCGGGAAGTTCGTTGACCGCGACGATGCCGCGGTGCGCGCGCGGAATCAGCCCGTAGGCGATGGTCTCGGGGTCCCCCAGGCTGCGGCCCTCGGCGACCTTGATCGGGTCGATGTCGCCAACCAGGTCGGCGACGCTGGTGTCGGGCGTGGCGAGCTTTTCGGTGTAGCGCTCGCTGCGGTGCTTCCACTCCACCGGCAGGTCGTCGCCCAGGGTGGCGGCCTTGCGGATCGACTCCGGCGTGATCGGCGAGAACGGATGCTCCCCCAGTTCGGCCCCGGCGATCACCGGCGTCCACTCATCGAGCAACCCGACCAGCGCACGCAGCAGCCGGGTTTTGCCCTGGCCGCGCTCGCCGAGCAGCACGAAGTCGTGACCCGCGATCAAAGCCCGCTCGAGCTGGGGCAAGACGGTGTCGTCGAATCCCAGAATGCCAGGCCAGATGGCTGCGCTGTCCGGCCCGTCGGCCAGTGCGGTCAGCAGATTTTCGCGGATTTCCTGCTTGACTCCCCGTTCACGGTGACCGGCGGCGCGCAGTTCGCCGACGGTGCGGGGCAGGTTGCTCGGTGACGTCACCACTCCACGCTACGACGATGCCGCCGATGGGACACTATGCCCTCCCCCAAGTACGCGGTGCCGGGCAGGCTGATCGACTGCCCGGCACCCGGTCGGAGATCCCGAGCGCAGCGCGATGCTGCACCCGAACACCGCTCAGCTGTAGCTGACGACGGCCTGCGCGTCACCCGGCTTCCACGTGATCGTGCCGTGCTCGAAAGTCGACTTCTTCATGCCATCGGGGGTGTCGACCTCGTCACTGGTCGGATACCCGAGCTTGCCCTGCGAACCGCCGAGCTCATTCCACTTGTCGCGGATCAAGCCCCACACCACGTAGGCCTGCGTCTTGTTGACGATGACGCCGCCATCGAATTGCTGGTAGGTGCCACCGTCGGGATTCGTTTGCTGATTATCCTTCGGGGCCCCTAAGTCCTTGCGCGCCTTGTCGTCGAGGGACTGGTACTTCGCCAAAATTGGTCCCTGAACGGTGTACGGCGTGCCGTTTGCGCCCGGAATCTGCGTCGTGCTGCCTGGCGCACTCGGAGTCGTTGCTGCTGATGTTCCCGCGGCGGCTGAGCTCGAGGTTGCGGCCGACGAAGCGGGTGTAGTTGTTGAACTGCCGGCTTCACCCGATTTATTTGCCGAGCATCCTGCGCCGACGAGTGCGACACTCGCAATCGCGACGGAAATTGTGGCCGTTCGTATTGCGTTCGCGCGCATATCAATTCCTCTCGAATTGTGTTCGCCCCGCTATTGCCGACCCAAAGTGATGCTATTTCCATTCGCGACCATAGAGCAAGGACTGGGATCGACAATTGCCGATCTTCAGTGGGCGAAGTGGCGCGCCCCAGTGAGATACAGCGTGATGCCGGCGTTGGCCGCGGCCGCGGTCACCTCGTCGTCGCGCACCGATCCGCCCGGATGCACGATGGCCTTCACCCCGGCAGCGGTCAGCGTCTCGAGTCCGTCGGGGAAGGGGAAGAACGCGTCCGAGGCCGCGACCGCGCCGCGCACCCGATCCCCGCCGCGTTCGACGGCCAGCCGCGCGGCGTCGACGCGGTTCACCTGACCCATGCCGACGCCGATGGTGGCGCCACCGGCGGCGATCACGATCGCATTCGATTTGACGGCGCGGCATACCCGCCAGGCAAAAGCCAGGTCCGCCAGCGTTTCCGGGTCGGCGGGGTCCCCCGTCGCAAGGGTCCAATTCGCCGGGTTGTCCCCGTGGGCGTCGAGTTCGTCGCGCTGCTGCACCAACAGCCCGCCACTGACGGGCCGCAGTTCGGTGCCGCCGGTGAGCGGCTCGGAGGCGACCAGCACCCGGATGTTCTTCTTGCGGGTCAGGATGTCCAGGGCGGCCGGATCGTAGGCGGGCGCGATGATGACTTCGGTGAAAATCGTGCTGACGTATTCGGCCATCTCGACGCTGACTTCGGTGTTGGCCGCGATGACCCCGCCGAATGCGCTCAGCGGATCGCATTCGTGGGCCTTGCGATGGGCGTCCGCCACCGAGGCCGACGAAATCGCGATTCCACATGGGTTGGCGTGCTTGATGATTGCCACGCATGTCTCTTCGTGGTCGAAGGCGGCCCGCCATGCCGCGTCCGCGTCGGTGAAGTTGTTGTAGGACATCTCTTTTCCGTGCAGCTGCTCGGCCTGGGCCAGCCCGGGCCACGCGCTCGGGTCGTTGTAGAGCGCGGCCTGCTGGTGCGGGTTCTCGCCGTAGCGCAGCATCGCCGAGCGGCGCCAGCTGCGGCCCAGCCACTTCGGGAAGGCGGTCGCTGGATGTTCGGGGGCCAGCGTCGACTCCATCCAACTCGCCACCGCGATGTCGTATTCGGCGGTGTGCTGAAACGCCAGCGCCGCCAGTCTTTTGCGCTCGGCGAGCGTAAACCCGCCCTGCCGGACCGCGGCCAGCACGCCGTCATAGCCCTGCGGGTCGGTGATCACCGCCACGCTGGGATGGTTCTTCGCGGCGGCCCGCACCATCGACGGTCCCCCGATGTCGATCTGTTCGACGCAATCGTCGATGCTCGCGCCGGAGTCCACCGTCTCGCTGAACGGGTACAGGTTGACGACGACGAGTTCGAAGGCCGCGATGCCGAGCTGTTCGAGCGCCTCGGCGTGCTCGGGTTTGCGCAGATCCGCCAGCAGGCCCGCGTGCACGCGCGGGTGCAGGGTCTTGACGCGGCCGTCGAGCACTTCGGGGAACCCGGTCAGTTCCTCGACCCGGGTCACCGGAATGCCTTTTTCGGCAATGTTCTTCGCGGTGGATCCCGTGGAGACGATCTCGACGCCCGCCGCGGCCAGCCCCCGGGCCAGGTCGATGAGCCCGGTCTTGTCGTACACGCTGATCAAGGCGCGGCGGATCGGCCTTTTGGCGTTCTCCCGCCAGTCGTCGGTGCTCATCCGTTGTCGCCTTTCATCCGATCGTCGCTTTTCTCCCGACCAGGGTCAGCCCGCCGGTTGCGATCGCGGCCACCACGTCCGCGAGCAGCTTGCGTTCGGTGACCTTGATGCGTTCATGCAAAGTCTCTTCGTTGTCGCCGTCGAGCACGGGAACGGATTGCTGCGCCAGGATCGGCCCGGTGTCCGTCCCGGCGTCCACCAGGTGCACCGTACAGCCTGTGATTTTCACGCCGTAGGCCAACGCGTCGGCCACCCCATGCGCGCCCGGGAACGCCGGCAGCAGCGCCGGATGCGTGTTGATGACGCGTCCGTAGAACCGTGAAAGGAATTGTGGTCCAAGGATTTTCATGAATCCCGCGGACACCACTAGGTCGGGCGAGTGAGCGGCGGTGGCCTCGGTGATAGCGGTGTCCCAGGCGTCGCGGTCGGGGTGGTCGCCGAGCCGGACGGTGAAGGTGGGCAGGGACGCGGCCGCGGCGATCTCGGTGGCCAGGCAGTCGCGGTCGGCGCCGACGGCGACGATCCGGGCAGGATAGTCCGCGACGGCGGCGGCGATCAGGGAGTTCAGCAGCGATCCGGTGCCCGAGGCCAGTACCACTACCCGCGCCGACGCGTTGGGGGGCACATGGAGGGCTTCGACCACATCGGCGAGCCTAGTCGGGCGACGATGCGCGCCCTTACGGGCGCGCTGAGGAGCAGACGGCGGCGGCATGCGTTTGACGATCAAGCTGGCCAATAGGGCAATTGCCCACCTCCGAGCGACAACCGCCCGACGCCCGCGATTTCCCACCGGGCTTGTCGCTCGGAGGTGGGCAATTTACCTATTGCTCCGGATCGCGTTCGGCAGCGGTAGGTCCCGGCTCGCCCTCCGCTGCGGGAGACCCCGCCTCGCCCTCCGCGGCGGGAGACACCGGCTCGCCCTCCGCGGCATCGCCCTGCGCCACACGAGACCCCGGCTCGCGCTCCGCGGCATCGCCCTGCGCCACACGAGACCCCGGCTCGCCTTCCCCGGCATCGCCCTCCACCGCCGGAGTCCCCGGCTCACCCTCCCCCGGCTCATCCGCGGGACCCTCGAAGACGTCCTCCTCCGCCACCCGATCGTCGAAAACATCGGTGAAATCGGCCGGCTCTTCGGCCGGTGCGGCGGACGCGGGTTTGGCCCGCAACCGCCTGGGTCGGGGCCTGATCCCCCCACTCAGCACCACGGTGATCCCGCCGATCACCGTGAACCAGAAGAAGACACCGAGCAGCAACGCGCCCTGGTCGACGCCGACATGGCCGAAGTTACCCAGCTGGCCGCTCCCGGCGTACGCGAGCAGCGACATCACCAAAGCCCCGGCGGCCGAGGCGACCAACAGCTTGACCATCGCCGCGGCCGGCGGCAGCGCACGCCGGGCGCACTGCTGTCCCACCGCCACGCCCGACGACGCACCGATGATGAGCAGCGCAACCCATACCGGCCCCAGCGGCGGCCTGGGCACCGCCGCCAACACCGGCAAGGCCGGAATATCGCCACCGAACACGGTGAACGAGCTGAACGTCGCGAAACCGATGTGGGCGCTGGAGCCGACGGCGACCGCCGCGGTGCCCACAATCACGTTGGGCGCGTACAGCATTGACAGCAGGGTGAGGCTGAACTCGCCGAAGATCGAATCGGTGATGCCGTAGAGCTCCTGCATGGTCGCCCAGTGCACGACGAGCGACCCGGCCGTCACGAACCCGGAGAGCCCGAGCAACGCCAGCAGGCCGGCGGACGCGGCGCGCAGCGAATCGCCCAGCCAATAGGGCAACGACGACACCGCCAGCACGCGTGGCCCGACCCGGGACCACACCCCGATTCCCGCGCCGGCTGCGTGGACCACGAGCACGCTGAGGAACGCCCGCAGCGCGCTCGGGGTTTGCAGCTCGGTGATCACCGACGACGCGTCGTGGATGACGGCGAGGGCGATGGCCGTCATCAGCAAGGGTCCGCCCAGCGCCGACGCCACCACCCAGCGAACGACCAGCCACGACGAGTGCGGCGAGGTGGCCCGCGCCGTGCTGCGCGCGGTGGCCCAGACCATGAGCAGCACCGGCAGCAGCGGCATCACACCGAGTTCGCGGCCACCGATGGAGATCGGCACCTGGTGCACGCCGAGCCACATGCTGGCGATGGCACCCAGGGCGCCGGTCATGTCGCTGTTGGCGATCAGCAGTTGGATGAGCGTGACCGCGGCGATGATGACCAACGCCACCACGGCCGGGGCGAACGCGACCCTGACGAGGTCACGCGCCTGGCGAGCGCCCGCTGCCCGGTTGTCCTCTAGCCGTGTCACTCTTGGGCACGTCCCCGACTAGGCGCGACAGCGCACGGTTAAGCGGGCGCTGGGCCAGACGGTGAGGACGGCGACTGCTGCTCCTGGCCGAAGGATTGACCGCCGGATTGCTCGGAGTAGTTGGTGGGTGAACCGGCGTCCGATCCGCCGCCGACGTTCGGCGGCGGGCTGAAGCTGGGGAAGCCGGTGGGGGGCGTCGACGAGCCCTGGTGCTGCGCGGACGGCTGCGAGCCCGACTGCGGCGAAGGCTGGGCGCCGAAACCGCCGGTCGGTGCGCCGCCCTGGGTCGGCGCACCGCTGGCGCCATAACCGCCGTATTGCGATCCGTATCCCTGCTGGCCGCCGTGCTGCTGGCCGCCCGGCTGACCGTAGTAGGGCTGCTGGCCGTACTGCCCGTATTGCCCGTACTGGCCGTACTGCGAGTAGGGGTCGTACTTGGGGCGCGGCGTCGGCGCCGTGATCACGCCGGAGTCCAGCAACACGACGACGACCGCGGCGATCGCCTGCAGCACGATGGCCGCCACCAGGGGCCACATCGCCCAGCCGATGGCGAAACCGGCGGGCAGGTTGATCGTCTCGGTGATAGCCAGCAGCGCTCCCAGCACCGCGATGACCGCGACAACGCCCACGTAGCTCTTGGCTTTCGGGAGCAGGCTCAGGCCGGCGAGCAGCGCGGCCAGCAGGGCAACCACGACCGCGGTACCGGCATCGCCGGCGCGGCCACCGATGCCCGGCCCGAGGTCGGCGCTGATGGTGAACGTGGGCCCGAAGTTCAGGAGGTAAGCCACCAAGCCGAGCACCACCACCGCAATGTTCAGATACAGCGGCAGCTTGCTCTTGCCGTCGTCTTCTTTGGCGAACGAGGGTGTGGCGCCTGCATACGTGCCGCCGGACTGCGGCGGTGGGTATCCGGGGCTACCGGGAGAGTAGGTCATTGCTCCTCCTGTTGCTACCAGTGCCTTTAAGTGCCGAGCGGGCGCCGCGGTGGCGATGCGACGCTGTGCTTGCAGGCGCGTCACCGCATTGCGACGCGGTCGATCACCCACGCTAGCGCACGTGCGGGAACCGGTGGCGCCGCCACTGTCTTGGACGGCGAGGCCCCCGGCGGCCCTCCGGCGAGACGGTCCGTATCACCAGAGCTTGCTCAGCACAGGTAGAACACGTTCTAATTCTCTGCATGGATTACGGGCTTGTGCTTTTTACCAGCGACCGCGGCATCTCTCCGGCGACGGCCGCGAAGCTTGCCGATGACCACGGCTTTCAAACCTTCTACGTGCCAGAACACACTCATATCCCGATCAAGCGAGAGGCCGCGCACCCGACGACCGGCGACGCGTCGCTGCCCGACGACCGCTACATGCGCACGCTGGACCCATGGGTGAGCCTGGGCGCCGCCTGTGCCGTCACGTCGCGGGTGCGACTGTCGACCGCGGTGGCGCTGCCGGTCGAACACGACCCGATCACGCTGGCGAAAAGCATTGCCACCCTTGACCATCTCTCCGGCGGACGGGTCAGCCTCGGCGTCGGATTCGGTTGGAACACCGACGAACTCGCCGACCACAACGTGCCGCCCGGGCGCCGGCGCACCATGCTGCGCGAGTACCTCGAAGCGATGCGGGCGCTGTGGACCGAGGAGGAAGCCTCCTACGACGGCGAATTCGTCAAGTTCGGGCCCAGCTGGGCCTGGCCCAAGCCGGTGCAGCCGCACATCCCGGTGCTGGTGGGCGCCGCTGGCACCGAAAAGAACTTCAAGTGGATCGCGCGCAGCGCCGACGGCTGGATCACCACTCCACGCGACTTCGACATCGACGAACCGGTCAGGCTGCTACAGGACACCTGGGCGGCCGCGGGCCGCGACGGCGCCCCGCAGATCGTGGCACTGGACTTCAAGCCCGTCCCCGAAAAGCTCGCCAAGTGGAGCGAGCTGGGCGTGACCGAGGTCCTGTTCGGGCTGCCGGACAAGCCCGAGGCCGAGGTCGCCGCCTACGTCGAACGGCTCGCCGGCAAACTAGCGGCTCTCGTGTAGGTGCGGTCAGGCCAGCGTGGCCCGGTTGTCCTTATCCGTCGACCGGACCACGATCGAAGCCCCCAGCGGCTCGCCGTCGCTGAGTAACCCGACCAGATCGGGGTCCTCGCTCAGGGCCAGGAAGCGGCTGCCGTCGTCGTCGAGGCGGCCGATGATGAGGCCGGTGCGCACCGGCCAGTCGTAGCGCACGGTGTAGGTCTCGATGGTCGCGCGACCGTCGGCCTTGATGGTCACCGCCATCTTGGGGCGGGCCGCGACCTCGGCGCGCAGTGCGGCGCTGTTGTCGGGCTTCCAATTCACCGGCGTGGTCGAGTACACCCCGACGGAGTACTTGCTCATGATCCCGCCGTTGGCGGCGACCAGGCCGAATTGCCCTGGAAGATCCCGCATTTCGCTGACCGTTTCGGCGATGCCGTGCAGTGAGTAGTTGTTGCCCGGTCCGCCGAAGTACGGCAGGCCGCCGGTGAGTGTGAGCCCCCGCGGATCGTCGGTGGCCAGCTGAGTCCCGTCGCAGAAGTTGAACACCGGCACCGGGAAGCAGCTGTAGAGGTCGAAGGTCGAGACGTCGTCGATGCCGACCCCGGCCACGGCGAGCGCTTCCTGGACCGCCAGCACCGAGGCCGAGTTGTAGGTCAGGTCGAGGCGGTCCAGCAGTGGCTGGTCCACCATGTCGGCGTGGCCGTGCAGGAACACCCAGCGCTCCTCGGGCACGCCGAGCCGGCGGGCGGCGGCCACCGACATCAGCAGCGCGGCGGCGCCCTGATTGACCTGATCGCGGGCCACCAGCAGCCGCGGGTAGGGATCGCAGATCATCCGGTTGGACTCGGTGACGGTGATCAGCTCGTCGACGCTGCGCTCCACCGGGGAGGACGCGAACGGGTTCTTCGCCGCCACCTTGGTGAACGGGGCGAACAGCTCGCCCATTTCGCGCCGGTAGTCGGCGACGCTCAAGCCCAGCCGGGCGCGGCGCGCGTTCTCCAGCAGTCCGTACTGGGCCGGCGCTCCGATCAGCCCATGCGCGACGGTGTAGTCGTCGAACAGGCCGTCGTATCCGAACCCGCGGTCCTCGAGGGAACCCTCGACCGTGTCGGAATGATCCGGCTTATCCCGGTCGGCGAAATACCGGATGCTGGACGTGTTTTCGGAGCCGAAGATCATCACGACCTGCGCCTCCCCCGAGGCGATGACACCGGCGAACTCGGTGACCAGATGCTGGGGGCCCTGGCCGCCGATGGGCTCGAGGATCGCGCGGGCCGGCGCGGCGCCGATGCGCTGGGCCACCGACCGCGGGTAGTTGTTGGACTTGCCCATCGGCGCGGGGGTGCGCCCGGAGATCTCGAACTGCCGGAGGGCGGCGACGGTGTCGATGGCCGCGGCGACGGCGGTGACGTCGGCCCCGGTGTCATGCAGCGCGGCCTGCGCCGCCGCCGTCGCCAACTCCACCGACGACATCCCGCGGTAGCCGGAGTCCTCGATGCGCTCGGTGAACTGCCCCACGCCGACGATGACGGGCGTGTTCGGGTCGAGATTCATAGACCCACTATCTACCGTGTGCCGGGCCCCGGCCAAATCCGGGGCCCCCTCGCGGCATCGGCCGGGCACGGCCCCCTACAGGTTCTGCAGGATCTCCCGGGCGAGCGCCGCGGTCTCCGACGGGGTCTTGCCGACCTTGACACCCGCGGCCTCCAGCGCTTCCTTCTTGGCGGCCGCGGTGCCCGACGAGCCGGACACGATGGCGCCCGCGTGGCCCATCGTCTTGCCTTCCGGCGCAGTGAATCCCGCGACGTAGCCGACGACCGGCTTGGACACGTTCGCCTTGATGTAGTCGGCGGCGCGCTCCTCGGCGTCGCCGCCGATCTCGCCGATCATCACGATGACCTTGGTGTCGGGGTCCTTCTCGAACGCCTCGATGGCGTCGATGTGCGTGGTGCCGATCACCGGGTCACCACCGATGCCGATCGAGGTGGAGAAGCCGAAATCGCGCAGCTCGTACATCATCTGGTAGGTCAGGGTGCCCGACTTGGACACCAGGCCGACCGGACCGGGGCCGCTGATGTTGGCGGGGGTGATGCCGGCCAGCGCCTCGCCCGGGGTGATGATGCCGGGGCAGTTCGGCCCGATGATGCGGGTCTTCTGCCCCTTGTCGACGTTGTAAGCCCACGCATAGGCGCTGTCCTGCACCGGAATTCCCTCGGTGATGACGACCAGCAGCGGGATCTCGGCGTCGATGGCCTCGATGATCGCGTCCTTGGCGAATTTCGGCGGGACGAAGACGACCGACACGTTGGCGCCAGTCTCCTTCATCGCTTCGGCGACGGTGCCGAACACCGGCAGCTCGACGTCCCTGCCGACGGGGTCCACGTGCGAGACGGTGGTGCCGGCCTTGCGGGCGTTCACGCCGCCCACAACCTGGGTGCCGGCCTTCATCATCAGCGCGGTGTGCTTGGTGCCCTCGCCACCGGTGATGCCCTGGACGATGACCTTGGAGTCTTTGTTCAAAAAGATCGACATGGCTTGGGTCCCTTACTTGTTCGCCAGCTCGGCGGCTTTGTCGGCACCGGCGTCCATGGTCTCGGCCTGGATCACCAGCGGGTGGTTGGCTTGGGCCAGGATGCGCCGGCCTTCGTCGACGTTGTTGCCGTCGAGCCGGACCACGAGCGGCTTGTTCGCCTCGTCGCCGAGCATGTTCAGCGCGGTCACGATCCCGTTGGCGACGGCGTCGCAGGAGGTGATGCCACCGAACACGTTCACGAAGACGCTCTTGACCTGCTTGTCGTTCAGGATGACGTCCAGGCCGGCGGCCATCACCTCGGCCGACGCGCCACCACCGATGTCCAGGAAGTTGGCCGGCTTGACCCCGCCGTGCTTCTCGCCCGCGTAGGCGACGACGTCCAGCGTGGACATCACCAGGCCCGCACCGTTGCCGATGATGCCGACCGAGCCGTCCAGCTTGACGTAGTTGAGGTCGTGCTCCTTGGCCTTGAGCTCCAGCGGGTCCGTGGCGTCGCGGTCCTCGAACTCGGCGTGGCCGGGCTGACGGAAGTCGGCGTTGGCGTCCAGGGTGACCTTGCCGTCCAGCGCCAGGATTTGGTCTTTGGGGTCGCGCACCAGCGGGTTGACCTCGACCAGCGTGGCGTCCTCGGCGACGAAGACCTCCCACAGCTTGTTGATGGTGACGGCGGCGGCGTCCAGCACCTCGGCGGGCAGGTGGCCCTGCTCGGCGATGGAACGCGCGGTCGCCAGGTCGACACCCTTGACGGCGTCCACCGGAACCTTGGCCAGCCGCTCCGGCTTGGTCGCGGCGACCTCCTCGATTTCCATGCCGCCCTCGACCGAGCACATGGCCAGGTAGGTGCGGTTGGCGCGGTCCAGCAGGAAGGAGATGTAGTACTCCTCGGCGATGTCGCTGGCCTCGGCGACCAGCAGCTTCTTGACGACGTGTCCCTTGATGTCGAGACCGAGGATGTTCTTGGCGTGTTCGTAGGCGTCGTCGGGCGTCGCCGCGTACTTGACGCCGCCGGCCTTGCCGCGCCCGCCGACCTTCACCTGCGCCTTGACCATCACCGGACGGCCGATCTCGGTGGCGATCTCGCGGGCGCCCTCGGCGGTGTCGGTCACGCGTCCCGGCGTAGTCGGTACGTTGTGCTTGGCGAACAATTCTTTTGCTTGATACTCGAAAAGGTCCATGGACTCTCTGTCTTCGCTCGACTCAACTTTTAGGCCTCTTGGTGG
The DNA here is from genome assembly GCF_000277125.1 of Mycobacterium intracellulare ATCC 13950. NCBI lineage: Bacteria > Bacillati > Actinomycetota > Actinomycetes > Mycobacteriales > Mycobacteriaceae > Mycobacterium > Mycobacterium intracellulare. The sequence continues at coordinate 931,830 of NC_016946.1, read as the reverse complement.
GCGGTGCCGCATCCGGCAACTCGCACGGACGAACTGTATCCACCCTCGGAATGGCTTTGACCGCCGCGTCCGCCGATGTGGCACAGCTCACGGGACATGGATAGACGGCCCGCGTGATCCAAATCACAATTCCGGCCGGATTGTGCGACGAGGTTGCCAGTCCCGCGCGTCAGCGGATACCTTCCTAGGGTCCAGATAACGTTATGGTCACGATACGAGGACATTTCAGGTTGCCCCAGCACCGTTTTGCCACGCCCGCTGCCGTAACAACAGGCATCTTGAGGGTGAGTCGCGCGGCAGGCGCCCGGTCGGCGGAGCCCCATCGCACCGAAGTCACGGAGATCCTTCCGCTCGACGGCTTCGACTTCGATGACCTTGATTTCAGCGATTCCTATGACGACGTCGGCGATCACGCCGGCCTGGACTTCAGCAACGACTCGACGTTCGACAACGAAGCGCAGGTCCTGCTGGCGCCGGAGCTCGACGACCTCCACGAGGTCGACGACCTGAGGCCTCGGTGGCTGGCCGCGCCCGCCACCGAGGTGTTGCCGCGGGTCCCCGTCGAGCCCCACACCGAGCGCCGCCTCGATCGCGCGCGCGCCACCGACGTCGTCGGCGCCGCCCGCCGCGGAGGGCAGCACCGCAAGCAACCCACCAGCGCGGCCCGCGGTCGCCTGCTGATCTCGGCGATGGCCGCCGGCGCCGCCGCCGCAGCCGCCCACACGGCCACCAGCCACGCCGACACCCCCAAGACCGAGGCGGTGCTGACCGCCAACGCGTCCGCGCTCACCGGCGGGTCGGGCAGCAACACCGTCCGAGGCCCTCAGGTGATCGCGGTGGAGCCCGCGGCCACCGCGGCGCTGCACAACCAGGAACTCGCCCGGGGTGTGGCCTTCGCCAACGACCGCGCCGAGCGCGAGGCGCGCTTGCAGCAGCCGCTCTACGTGATGCCGACCAAGGGCATCTTCACCTCCAACTTCGGTTACCGCTGGGGCGTGCTGCACGCCGGCATCGACCTGGCCAACTCGATCGGCACGCCGATCCTGGCCGTGTCCGACGGCGTCGTCATCGAAGCCGGACCGGCCGGCGGCTACGGGATGCTGGTCAAGCTGCGGCACGCCGACGGCACGGTCACGCTCTACGGTCACATCAACACCGCCCTCGTCAGCGTCGGCGAGCGCGTGATGGCCGGCGATCAAATCGCCACCATGGGCAACCGGGGCAATTCGACCGGCCCACACCTGCATTTCGAGGTCCTGCAGGGCGGCACCGAGCGGATCGATCCGGTGCCGTGGCTGGCTAAGCGTGGCCTTATGGTCGGCAACTACGCTGGTTGAGGTGACCGCGCCGAACGAACAACCTTCCGGTCCGCCTCCGTCCGAGCCCACTGCGGAGCCCTCATCTCCCTGCGATTCACGGACGCGGATCATCCGCCGCGCGCCGACCGGACCGATCCCCACCACGCCGGACTCCCCTACTAGTCAATTCGTTCCACCGACCCCGACGTCCCGGGGCGGCCCGCGTGCGGGACGGACGGGTTATGCCGGAGTGCCGGCCCTGGAACCCAGCGATCGCACGGCTGTCGCCGCCTGCGCGGTCAGCATTCTCAGCGGATGGGCCACGTCGGTGGTGGCCACCGATCTGATCGCCGGCTGGTGGCGGACCGATCGCCTGTTCTGCATCGCGGTGGCGTTTCTCGCCCTGGTGTTCGGCGCCACCACGGTGACGGGTGTGATCGCGCTGCTGCAGCGCCGACCGGTCAGCCGCTACCTCCTGTTGGCCGGCGCGCTCGTCGCTTTCCTCACCTATATCGGCGTGTTCATCGCCGGCGCCCGTGTGGCGTGGGTCGTGCACCTGCTGCCGCTGTTGCCGATCTCCACGGCGGTGCTGGTGATGCTGCCGCAAACCAAACGCTGGCTGGACGCCTGACCTTCGCCGAACGTGTTCTGGCGGCGAAGATTTCGCCGATTTCTCGCCCAGGGTGCACGTTCGACGCGCTGTATTCTCGCCCGATTAGAGCTTGCTGATCGGGGCGTGGTTGTGCATCAGCTTGACCCGTCCCGAGCTGCCGAAGTCGATCAGCGACATCGCCGATTCGCCGACGCCGGAAACTTCTTCGACCCGTCCCAGGCCGTACTTGTCGTGGGTCACCCGGTCGCCGGGTTCGAGCACCAGCAGCGGTCGTTTGCTCATCCCGGAACGAGTGGGCGCCGCGCGCGGCGGGCCGAATCGTCCGGCGCCGCTCACCGGCGCGCTGAACGACGGCGCCGGCGCGGTGCGGCGCCAATCGATCAGTTCTTGCGGAATCTCCCGCAAGAAACGGGATTCCGGGTTGAGCATGGGCTGCCCCCAGGAGGAGCGGACGATGGCCCTGCTCAGGTACAGCCGCCGGCGGGCCCGGGTGATGCCCACGTAGGCCAGCCGCCGCTCCTCGGACAGTTCGGTCGGGTCGTCCAATGACCGCATGTGGGGGAACATCCCGTCCTCCCACCCGGTGACGAACACCACCGGAAACTCGAGGCCTTTCGCGGTGTGCAGGGTCATCAGCGTGACCATGCCGGCGCCGTCCTCGGGGATTTCGTCGCTGTCGGAAACCAGCGACACCCTTTCCAAGAACTCCGCCAGCACACCGGTATCCGGCACGTCCTCGTCTTCGGGCGTGTGCAGCGACTCGTCCAGCGCGTCGGCGTTCGCCCGGTCGGTGCTGAATTCGTGTGCGACACTGACGAGTTCGTTGAGGTTGTCCAACCGCGCCAGTTCCTGGGGATCGCTGGAGGATTCCAGCTCCCTGCGGTACCCAGTGCGTTCGAGCACCGACTCGACGAGATCCCCGAGATCGTCATCCAAGCGGCCGCGCAGCTCGTCGAGAAGCTCGACGAAACCCGCGATCGCCTTCTCCGCGCGGGAATTCAGCATCGGCACTTTGCCTTCGGCCGCGGCGACGAGTGCGTCGGCGAAGCTGGCCCCGGTGTTCTCGGCGTACACCGCCACGCAGGCCTCGGCGCGATCTCCGATGCCCCGTCGCGGGGTATTGAGGATGCGCCGCATGCTGACCGCATCCCCGGGGTTGTCCAGCACCCGCAGATAGGCGACAATGTCGCGAATCTCCTTGCGCTCGTAAAACCGCACTCCCCCAACGACTTTGTACGGAATCCCGGCGCGGATGAAGACCTCTTCCAACGACCGCGACGAGTTGTTGGTGCGATAGAAGACGGCGACGTCGTTGTAGGTGATCTCGCCCTTGTCGGCGAGCGCGTCGATCTCCTCGGCGACGAATCTTGCCTCGTCGTGCTCGTTGTCGGCGACGTAGCCGACGATCAATTCGCCGGCGCCTTCGGCGGTCCACAGGCGTTTGTCCCGGCGCCCGGAATTGCGGGCGATCACGGAGTTGGCCGCCGACAAAATGTTCTGCGTCGACCGGTAATTCTGTTCCAGCAGAATGGTTGTCGCGTCGGGGTAGTCGCGTTCGAAGTCCTCGATGTTGCGGATGGTGGCGCCGCGGAATGCATAGATCGACTGGTCGGCGTCGCCGACCACGCACAACTCGGCGGGCGGCACATCGTCGGACGATGCCGGTGCTTCTGTGCCGCCGCGGCCCACCAGTTCCCGCACCAGCACGTACTGGGCGTGGTTGGTGTCCTGGTACTCGTCGACGAGCACATGCCGGAACCGCCGCCGGTAATGCTGGGCGATCTGCGGGAAAGCCCGCAACACCGCCACGGTTTCCCCGATCAGGTCGTCGAAGTCCAGCGCGTTCGCCGCCCGCAACCGGCGCTGATACTCGCCGTAGACGCTCGCCACCGTGCGCGACAACTCGTCGGAATCGTCGTTCAGCTTGGAGACCGCGTCGGCGGGGTCGATCAGCTCGTTCTTCAGGTTGGAGATGGCGTTGGCCAACAGCCGCGGCGAGTAGCGCTTGATGTCGAGGCCCATGTCGCGCCCGATCATCTGCAACAGCCGCCGCGAATCGTCGGCGTCGTAGATCGAAAAGTTGGAGTTGAGGCCTTCGATCAGGGACGCCTGGTTGCGCAGGATGCGCACGCAGGTCGAGTGAAAGGTGGACACCCACATGGCGCGGGCCCGGTTACCGACCAGCCGCACCACCCGCTCCCGCATCTCGGCCGCGGCCTTGTTGGTGAAGGTGATCGCCAGCACCTGGCCTACCCCCACGCCGCGGGCCGCGATCAGGTAGGCGATGCGACGCGTCAACACAGCGGTCTTGCCCGAACCCGCCCCGGCGACGATCAGCAGCGGGGAGCCCTCGTGCACCACCGCCTGGCGCTGTTGCGGGTTGAGCCCCTCGAGCAGTTGATCGGCTTCCGAGGCCGGCTTGGTATCTGTTGCGTGCACACTCATGTCAGTCCAAACTTACCGCCGCCCAGTGACACAAAGCGCCCAGGCATCAAACCAGGCTAGTGGTTCGGCCGGCCTGGATCGCGCCCCGCGGGCCACCGGAGAATGGGCGTGTCGGAACGCATTCTTCGACCCCGTTCTCGTGCCGGTGCCGTAATTGCACCCCAGTCCAAAAAGCGCAGCTTAAACATGTTTTTTTGCGCGCCCACCGTTTTTAATGGCACACTCATTTCGTGCTCAATGTGCAGTGTCGACGACGCTCCTCGACCCCGGAGTGGCGTTGCCGATTTCCCTACGGGTGCCGTTCCGCGGTGCCCGTGGTCTAACTGCTTCCGCAGAGCCCCGGACCCGCCTTCGGCGCCCGGGGCTCGTCTTCAGTGAGGCCCGATACTGCATGAGTCCAGAACCCACACATCACGACGAAGGCGCGGAGGCAGCAGGGATGAACATCGAGACGGTGGAGACCCAAGGGGCCACCGACATCGACGACCTACGTCTCGAGATCGATCGGCTGGACGCCGAGATCCTCGCCGCGGTCAAACGGCGCACCGAGGTATCACAAGCGATCGGCAAGGCCCGGATGGCCTCCGGCGGGACGCGACTTGTCCACAGCCGCGAGATGAAGGTCATCGAGCGCTACAGCGAGCTCGGCCCCGACGGCAAGGACCTGGCGATACTGTTGCTGCGGCTGGGCAGGGGCCGGCTCGGTCACTGAGCCCGGCGCTCGCCCCCACACCTGGCTCCTTCACGTCAGAGCCCATAGGGTCGAAGCATGACGGCCCGCGTCGGCGACGATGCAGAGCGAAGCGATGAAGAGGAGCGACGCCAATGACGTCCCTGCACACCCTCCCCGACATCACCGCAACCCCCGCGTGGGACGCCCTGCGCAGGCACCATGAACGCATCGGCGCCACCCATCTGCGCCAGTTCTTCGACGAGGACCCCGATCGCGGCCGCGAGCTGACCGTCTCGGTCGGCGACCTCTACATCGACTACAGCAAGCATCGGATCACGCGAGAAACGCTGCGGCTCTTGGTCGATCTGGCCCGCACCGCCAACCTCGAACAGCGGCGCGACCAGATGTTCGCCGGTGTCCACATCAACACCTCGGAGGATCGGGCGGTGCTGCACACCGCGCTGCGGCTACCCCGGGACGCCGAACTGACCGTCGACGGTCAAAACGTCGTCGAGGACGTGCATGCCGTGCTGGACCGGATGGGCGACTTCACCGACCGGTTGCGCAGCGGTGAATGGACCGGAGCGACCGGCAAACGGATCAGCACCGTGGTCAACATCGGCATCGGCGGATCGGACCTCGGCCCGGTGATGGTCTACCAGGCCCTGCGCCACTACGCGGATGCGGGCATCTCGGCGCGCTTCGTCTCCAACGTCGACCCCGCCGACCTGATCGCCACCCTGGCCGACTTGGACCCCGCCACAACGCTTTTCATTGTGGCATCGAAGACGTTCTCGACTCTGGAAACCCTGACCAACGCCACCGCCGCGCGCCGCTGGGTGACCGACACCCTCGGCGACGCCGCGGTGGCCCAGCACTTTGTGGCCGTCTCCACCAACAAGCGCCTCGTCGACGACTTCGGGATCAACACCGACAACATGTTCGGGTTCTGGGATTGGGTCGGCGGCCGCTACTCGGTGGATTCGGCGATCGGCCTGTCGGTGATGGCCGCCATCGGCCGGGAAGCGTTCGCGGACTTCCTGTCCGGATTCCACATCGTCGACCGGCATTTCAAGACCGCCCCGCTGGAGTCCAATGCTCCTGTGCTGCTTGGCCTTATCGGCCTGTGGTATTCCAACTTCATGGGCGCGCAGTCGCGCGCGGTGCTGCCGTACTCCAACGACCTGGCGCGTTTCGCGGCCTACCTGCAGCAGCTGACCATGGAGTCCAACGGCAAGTCGACCCGCGCGGACGGCAGCCCGGTCACCACCGACACCGGTGAAATCTTTTGGGGCGAACCGGGAACCAACGGGCAGCACGCTTTCTATCAGTTGCTGCATCAGGGCACCCGGTTGGTGCCGGCCGACTTCATCGGCTTCAGCCAACCAATCGACGACCTGCCCACCGCCGAGGGCGACGGCAGCATGCACGACCTGTTGATGAGCAACTTCTTCGCGCAGACCCAGGTGCTGGCCTTCGGCAAGACCGCCGAGGAGATCGCCGCCGAAGGCACACCCGCCGATATCGTGCCGCACAAGGTGATGCCGGGGAACCGGCCGTCGACCTCGATCCTGGCCGACCGGCTCACCCCGTCGGTGCTGGGCCAGCTGATCGCGCTCTACGAGCATCAGGTTTTCACCGAGGGCGTCATCTGGGGAATCGACTCGTTCGACCAGTGGGGCGTGGAGCTGGGCAAAACTCAGGCCAAAGCCCTGCTGCCGGTGCTCACCGCCGAGGCCTCCCCGGCGCCGCAATCGGACAGCTCGACCGACGCCCTGGTCCGCCGCTACCGCAGCGAACGAGGCCGGACCAGCTAGATCGGTCCTCAGGCGAACATCTTGGTCAGCTGAGGCGGCAGCACCCGCATCAACTGCACCAGCGGCGCCCACGGCCACCACGGCACCGCCGCCCGCCCGGGCTCCCGCTCCATCGCGGCGACGAGCGCGTTGACGCCAGTTTCGTTGTCCACCATCAACATTGTGCTGTTCGACTTGGCCGTCATCTCCGACTCGATGTAGCCGGGTTCGATGACCGACACCTTGACGGGTCCCTTGGCGTATTCGGCGCGCAACGATTCGCGCAGCGAGCTCAGGCCGGCCTTGCTGGCCGCGTACGCGGCCTTGACGCCCGGCACGCCCTTGTTGCCGAGCACCGACGAAATCAGCACCAGGTGGCCCGAACCGGTCTTGTTGAACATCTCCAGCGCGGTCTCGATCTGCACCAGCGCGGCCACCAGGTTGGTCTCGAGGGTCGCCTTGTTGGCCCACAGCTTGCCGGAGCCGAGTTTGGCGCCCTTGCCGATGCCGGCGTTGACGATGATGCGGTCGATGCCGCCCAGCTCGTCGCTGAGTTCGGCAAACACTTTGGGGACGGCCTCGTGGTCGTTGACGTCCAGCGCGGCGACGGCGATCGTGACGCCCGGATACTTCTGCGTCAGCTCGGCTTTGAGCTCCTCGAGCCGGTCGGTGCGACGCGCGCACAGGGCGAGGTCGCGGCCCTTGGCGGCGAAGGCGCGCGCCATGCCGGCGCCCAGCCCGGAGCTGGCGCCGGTGATGAGGATCTTCTGGCGAGTCATCGGGGCAGCATATCGACAGGTGTCAAGTCCCGGACGGGCGACTACTTCAGCAAACGCGACATCCGCCGGTCGGCCAGGACCTTGCCTCCGGTCTGACACGTCGGACAATATTGAAAAGACTTGTCCGCGAATGACACTTCGCGCACGGTGTCCCCGCACACCGGGCAGGGCAGTCCCGTGCGGGCGTGCACGCGCAATCCGGAGCGCTTCTCACCCTTGAGCGTGGCAGCGCCCTGGCCGACGGAGCGGCTCACCGCGTCGGTGAGCACGGTGGTCATGGCGTCGTGCAATGCGGCGAGCTGCTTCTCGGACAGCTTGCCGGCGGTGGCGAACGGCGAGATCTTCGCGACGTGCAAGATCTCGTCGCTGTAGGCGTTGCCGATGCCGGCGATCACCTTCTGGTCGGTGATGACGGTCTTGATCCGCCCGGTGTTGCCCGCCAGAACGCGGGCCAGGTCGTCGGGGCCGAGGTCCAGCGCGTCCGGCCCGAGCGAGGCGATCTGTGGGATCTGCTGCGGGTCGCTTACCAGCCACACCGCCAGCCGCTTCTGGGTGCCGGCCTCGGTGAGGTCGAAGCCGGGCGCCTCACCGGGCGTGCCCAGGTGCACGCGCAGCGCGATCGGGCCCTTGCCGGGGCGCAGCGGCGCCGCGGCCAGCTTGTCGGACCACCGCAACCAGCCCGCCCGGGACAAGTGGGCGACCAGGTAAAGGTCGTCCGTCCGCAGCCCCAGGTATTTGCCCCAGCGGTCGGCCCCGACCACGGTCTGGCCGTGCAGCGCGCTGATCGGCGGGTCGAAGGTCTTCAGGACGGACAGGGCGGCGATGTCGACGCGGCCGACCGTCAGGCCCACGGCGTTGCGCCGTAGATGGTCGGCCAGCGCTTCGATCTCGGGCAGTTCGGGCACGGTTTCAGTCTGCCGGTCGGAGCAAATAGGTGTCCATGATCCAGCCGTGCCGGGCGCGCGCCTCGGCCCGCTGGGAAACGATGCGGGGTCCCACTTCGCCGACCGTGCCGGCGATGAGCAGTTCGTCGTCGGTGCCCAGGTAGGCGCCCCACCAGATGCGGGTCTTAGGCGGGCACGTCTGGAACGAGCAGTCCGCGTCGAGCATCACGACCGCATCGCCGGCCAATCCGTGCGCGCGCAGCTGCCGGCCGGTGGTGATCAGGACGGGTTCGCCGACCCCGTTGAGCGGGATGCGATGCCGGGCGGTCAGCGCCTGTATGGCGGTGATGCCGGGGATCACGTCGAACGTGAAATCGACCTGCGCGGCAACAGCGTCGAGGATGCGCAGCGTGCTGTCGTAGAGCGACGGGTCGCCCCAGGCCAAGAATGCGCCGACGCCGTGCGGACCCAGCTCGGCCGAGATGGCGTCGGCCCAGATCTGCGCGCGCGCGGCATGCCACTCCGCGACGGCGTCGCGGTACTCGGCGTGATCTGCGCGCTTGGGGTCGGGCAGCTCGACGAACCGGTAGCCCGGTTCGCGGATGAACCGGGCGCAGATCTCGCGGCGCAGCGCCACCAGGTCGCTTTTCTGGTCGCCCTTGTCCATCGCGAAAAACGCCTGCGTGTCGTTGAGCGCCTCGATCGCCTGCACGGTCACATAGTCGGGATCGCCGGCGCCGATGCCGATGACGTGGATGTGCCGGCCCAATGAACTCTCCTGACTCGCGTCGCTGCTCGACCACATTGCCGAATCGATACCGAATAGACCTAGTCGGGACCTGAAGTACCCAGTACCATGGGTACCGTCTAAGCACCCAATGGAGGGACGCCAGGGATGACCACGTCGCTGAAGCCAGGTGGGCCGAGCCGTGAAGAGTTCTCCGAGCGCTTGCTGAAGGGCTCGGTCAAAAAGTCGTATGAGCCCGTCGTCGACATCGACTGGGACGCTCCGCTCGACCCGGACAAGTTCTATCTGCCACCGCGGTTTGTGTCGCTGTACGGCACCCCGATGTGGGACGAGATGACCCGCGAACAGCAGATCGAGTTGTCCCGCCAGGAATTGGTCAACACCCTCTCGGCCGGGATCTGGTTCGAGAACATGCTCAACCAGTCGTTGCTGCGCACGATCCTGCACGAAGACCCGACCAGTAACTCGACGCATTACAAGCTGACCGAACTGGGCGACGAGACCCGTCACATGGTCATGTTCGGCAAGGCCATCGAGCGCGTCGGCGCAAAACCGGTGCGCCCCCGGCTGTTTCACCGGATGATCATCAACTTGCTTCCGCTGGCGTTTCAGCGCGGGTCGATGCTGTGGGTGGCCGCCCTGATCGGCGAGGAGATCTTCGACTCGCTGCAGCGGCAGATGATGGACGACCCCGAGCTGCAGCCAATCATTCAGCGGCTCATGCGCATCCACGTGACCGAAGAGGCGCGTCACATCCAATTCGCGCGCGACGGCGCGCGCAAACGCGTCGCCGAAATGCCCCGGTTCAACCGCTGGTTCATGGCCAACATCAACGGGCTGGGCGGCTACTTCTTCAACTATCTGTTCAGCAACCCGGTCCCTTATGCGCGAACGGGTCTCGACCCGCAGCGGGCCCGAAAGACCGCGCGCACCAGCCCGCATCGCCGTGACGTTCAGGTCGCCGGCTTCGCACCACTGGCGGCGTTTCTCACCGAGGTAGGCCTGATGGGCCGCTTCGCGCGCCGCGGCTGGAAGCGCAGCAGGTTTCTGTGACGGCTTCGCGCCCCGGCAGCGAAACACGTTGCCACACAGCCATTGTCGGCGCGGGGGCCGGCGGTCAGAGCGCCTGTGATGCGTTGTCGGGCGCCGGCTTCACCGACCTGGTCCTGCTCGACCGGCCCGGCCAGGACGTCCTCCGGTCGCGGTTCGACGACGCCTCCGACACTTGGCTGTTGACCACGGCCGGTGGCGAGATCGTGCGGGCCGATGTCGTCGTCGCCGCGGGTGGAGACGTCTACGTTCCCTGGGTGCCGCACCTTGACGGGCGTGACGAGTTTCGCGGCGAGTCGTTTCACTCGGCGGCGTGGGAGCCGGCGTTTGACCCGTCCGGCAAGCGCATCGCGGTCATCGGCACCGATGCCGCTGCCGGCTACCACCTCGGCCCGCTGGTCGAAGCCGCGGCATCCGTCACCGTCTTTGCCCGCGCACCCCGCCGTGTGGTCACCGAGGTGCCGCTGTGGTCTACCCGCGTCGCGCGCTGGCTGCGCCGCCACACCCGCCCGAGCGCGTCGCGGCCGTCGGTGGTGATCGCTTCGTCGGCGGTCGAGACGGTGACCCCGTCGGGGGTGCGCACCGGCGATGGTGTCCACCACAGCGTCGACGCCATCGTCTACGGCACCGGATTCTCGATCGCCGATCACGTCGCCGACGAGACGCTGACCGGCGCGGGAGGGCTGCCCATCCGAGAGGCCTGGCACGACGGCATGGAGCCGTTCTGCGGGGTGGCGGTGCGCGGGTTCCCCAACTACTTCTTCATCACCGGTCCCGACCCGGACGCGCAAGCCCGCTACATCGTGGAGTGCCTAAAGCTCATGCAGCGCACGGGCAGCCGCGGCATCGAGGTGCGCGCCAGCAGCCAGCATGTCTTCAACGAACGCGCCCAGCTGCGACCGATCGAGCCGCCACCGGCGGCGTCCGCCTTCGACCTATCGGCCAGCGCGCCTGCCAGCGACGACGCCTACGACGGCACCGCCACGCTGGAGATCGCCGGAAGCCGTCATCCGGTACGGGTCCGGCTCACCGGCCATCTGGACCCGATCGACGGTCGCTACCACTGGCAGGGAACCGTGTTCGGTTCGCCGTCCGACAACCTCAAGCAGGCGCGGACGGCCACGCTGACGGTGGGTGAGCGCAGTGCGCCGGCGCGCATCGTCGAACGGACACCCTGGGGCACGCACTCGGTTGCGGGCGTGGGCGCTCCCCCCTACGCGCTGAGCATTGGGTGAACGGGCACCGCGGCTGCTGACGGAGGCCAGCGTATTTCTGCAGGAAACGACCTGTTTTCAGGCCATACCAGAAAGTTTGGCCGCGCCCCCTATGTGGTAATCCCGTGGAACAGCGCGTGTTGGGCAATGAACTCCATTGTGCGTGCGGGGCGGTGCGGATCGACGCCGCGACGGGCACGGAGGGGGGCGCATGATTCATTCGATGCGGGGCTGCGGCATGAGTCCGGGGGGATCGGGATCGCGGCCTGCCGCTTTTCGGTGCAACGAAGCGAGCTCGCCGCGAACTAGACTTTTGCCGCTGAGGGCGGATACTCAAGCAGTCGGCCCGGCAGAACACACAAGGAGCGGGAAATGAAACCGGACGTCCCGATCGAGCTGGGATGAGCCCGGTGGCTGAGTCGGCCAGCTCACTGGCCGTCGCGACGCGAACGGATGATTCGATCGCCGTTCTGACCGTCGACGGCGTGCTTGACGCCGCCAATTCCACCGCACTGCGCGACCGCCTCATCAAGGCGACATCCGACGCGGCTTCCGCCGTCATCCTCGACGTCTCCGGCCTCAAGCTGAACGCCGAACCGGCATGGTCGACCTTTATGGGCGCCTACTGGCAGATCGGCAGCGCGGCCCACGTTCCGATCGTCTTCGTCTGCAGCAATCGGGCGACCCGCGAGGCGATTACGCGCAGCGGGATCGCGCACTTCATGCCGGTGTATTCGAGCCAGAAGGCGGCGATGAAGTCGCTCGGGCAGAACGGCCGTCGTGCCGTGCGGCGCGCCGACGCGCAGCTGCCCGCCGACCTGACCAGCCTGCGCGAGTCGCGGCGGCTGGTCCGCGAGTGGCTCACCACGTGGTCGCAGGCCAAGCTCATCCCCGTCGCGTTGGTGGTCGTCAACGTGTTCGTGGAGAACGTGCTGGAACACACCGCCGGCGTCCCGGTGATGCGGCTCGAGGCGCAGGGCACGACGGCGACCATCGCGGTCTCCGATGCCAGCAACACGCCCGCCGTGCGGCTTCCGTCTCCAGCGAAGGGCATCGACGTCTCCGGCCTGGCGATCGTCGACGCGTTGTCCCGCACGTGGGGCAGCACGCCGACGGGGTCCGGCAAGACGGTGTGGGCGGTCATCGGCCCCGAGAACCAGCTCTGACTCGTTCCAACCAGTTCTAGCCACACCCATCTGGCGGTTGTGCTGAAACTAGAACACGTTCTAATGTCGTGGGACGACCCCTTCAGGAAGGCAGATGACGTGCGGTTTACCTACGCAGAGGCGATGACTGACTTTCGGTTCTACGTCCCGCTGGCCAAGGCGGCCGAGGCGGCCGGCTACGACGCCATGACGATCGCCGACAGCATCGCCTACCCGTTTGAATCCGACTCGAAGTACCCCTACACCCCGGACGGCAACCGCGAGTTCCTGGACGGCAAGGAGTTCATCGAAACCTTCGTGCTGACATCGGCATTGGGGGCGGTCACCTCGAAGCTGCGGTTCAATTTCTTCGTCCTCAAGCTGCCCATCCGGCCGCCGGCGTTGGTGGCCAAGCAAATTGGGTCGCTCGCCGCGATGACCGACAATCGGGTGGGTTTCGGTGTGGGCACCAGCCCGTGGCCCGAGGACTACGAACTGCTGGGAGTCCCGTTCGCCAAGCGCGGCAAGCGGATGGACGAATGCATCGAGATCATCCAGGGCCTCACCTCCGGTGAGTACTTCGAATTTCACGGCGAGTTCTACGACATTCCCAAGACCAAGATGACGCCCGCGCCCACCAAGCCCGTCCCGATCCTGATCGGCGGTCACGCCGACGCGGCGCTGCGGCGCGCGGCCCGCCTGGACGGCTGGATGCACGGCGGCGGTGACCCCGAAGAACTCGACCAGCTGCTGGCCAAGCTCAAGTGTTTCCGCGAAGAAGCCGGCACGACCGGGCCTTTCGAGATCCACGTCATCTCCGCCGACGCCTACACCCCCGACGGCATCAAGCGGCTCGAGGACAAGGGCGTCACCGACGTCATCGTCGGCTTCCGCATCCCCTATATCAAGGGCAAGGACACCGAGCCGCTGGAGAACAAGATCCGCAACCTGGAGATGTTCGCCGAGAACGTGATCGCGAAGCTTTAGCGGCGGTCGCAAGCGCGGCGCAAGCCGGGCGCAGCGGGCCGCCGCCATCAGGCAAGCGGCGGTCGCAAGCGCGGCGCAAGCCGGGCGCAGCGGGCCGCCGCCATCAGGCAAGCGGCGGTCGCAAGCGCGGCGCAAGCCGGGCGCAGCGGGCCGCCGCCATCGGGCAAGCGGCGGTCGCAAGCGCGGCGCAAGCCGGGCACTATCTCGTCACAGCGGATCCCACCTGGGCGCGCGCTTCTCCTGGTGAGCCTTGGCGGCCTCAACCGGGTTGTTGGTGAAACCGCTGAGGACCTGAGTGCGGTTCTCGATCTCGATGGCATGGCGGAGGCTGGGTGCGTCCAGCGCGGCATTGAGCCCAATCTTCGTCTGCCACACGCCATAAGCGTTGTTCTCGGCGATCGAGCGGGCCAGCCTCAGCGCGGCTGGCATCAGGTCGTCGGGCGCGACCACCTCATGCACCAGCTTGATGCGATAGGCCTCGGCCGCGTCGATGATGCGGCCGGTGAGCATGAGTTCGCGTGCCACGCCGGCGCCGACGATCTTCGGCAGGAGGTAGCTGGTGCCCATGTCCATCGACGAGAAGCCGGCCTTGATGAACACCGAACCGAACCGGGCCTGATCCGAGGCGACCCGGATGTCGCTGACCAACGTGAACGCCAGGCCGCCCCCGACGGCGACACCGTTGACCGCCGCGATCACCGGGATGTCCAGCTCGTAGATCCGGGTGTACAGGTTGGCCAGCCGGACCTGAGCGTCGTAGGTGACCTTGAACGCCGGGGTGGTCGGCTTGTTCTGCGTCCACGGCTGCCCGGTGCCGCTCAAATCCGCTCCGGCGCAAAATCCGCGTCCGGCACCCGTCAGGATCGCCACCCTGAACTCGCCCGCGCTGAGCGCGTCCAACGCGTCGTCGACGCCGTCGATCAACGACCCATCGATCGCGTTGAGGCGTTCGGGCCGGTTCAGGGTGATGCAGGCGATGTTGTCCTCGAGGGTTTCCAGGTTCACTGAAGGCATACCGAGACCGTAGGCGACCGATCGGGCATACCGTGGTTGGGCCACACATCGAAGGAGCAGCCATGGCACGAAGCGAGGGCGACACCTGGGACCTGGCCAACAGCGTGGGCGCCACCGCCACCATGGTGGCCGCGGCCCGGGCGGCCGCCACCAGGCGGCCGCAACCGGTCATCACCGATGAATTCGCCGAGCCGCTGGTGCGCGCCGCCGGCCTGGACCTGTTCACAAAGCTGGCAACCGGCGAACTCGATTCCTCCGACATCGAAGAAGGGGTCGGGTTTTCGCGGTTCGTCGACACCTTCGCCGCCCGGGCGCTGTTTTACGACGACTACTTCGCCGCGGCCGGGCAGGCCGGCCTACGCCAGGTCGTGATCGTGGCGTCGGGGCTGGATTCCCGCGCCTACCGGCTGCCGTGGCCCGCGGGGACGACGGTGTACGAGATCGATCAGCCCGAGGTGATCGCGTTCAAGACCGCCACGCTGGCCGAGATCGGCGCGGCCCCAACCGCCGAGCTGCGCACCGTGGGTATCGATCTGCGCGAGGATTGGCCGGCGGCCCTGCAGGCGTCGGGCTTTGACCCGAGCAAGCCGACGGCGTGGCTGGCCGAGGGAGTGCTGATCGGGTTCCTTCCGCCCGACGCCGAGGTGCGGCTGCTGGATGCCATCATTCCGCTGTCCAGCGAGGGCAGCCGGTTCGCCGCCGATTTCGGGGCCGTGGCCGGCACGTCGCCGGAAGCGCTGGAGAAATCCCGGCTCATGGCCGAGGGGTGGCGACGGCAGGGGCTCGACCTGGACATCACCGCGTTGACCTATCCGGGGGAGCACACCGACGTGGCCGCGCATCTGCGGGCCAACGGATGGGAGACCACCGAATTCCGGCTCTCCGACCTGTTTTCGGCGGCGGGCCTGCCGGACTTGGGGGAAGCCGAGCACCAGGCGCCCGCCGCCACGATCAGCTTCGTCCGCGCGGTGCGGACCTGAAGCGTCACACAGGCCGTTTGGCCAGCCACTCGGCCTGCATCACGAGCAGGCCCATGACCTCCAATTGCGGTGTCTGCGGGTCGAATTCGCGGTAGCGCTGATAGACGTTGACGACGACGCGCTCGGCGTCCAGCCAGGACGCGTACTCACCGAGATCAATGGTGTCGGCGGCCTCCGCCCACGACAGCCCCTTGTGGTAGGCGGCCTCGGCCTGTTCGGCGACGTGCACGAGATAGCCACGCACAGCATGGATCCCATCCGGATCGGTGACCGGACCGTGGCCGGGTACCACCGTCGGCGCGTCCAGCGCAATCATCGCGTCACAGGCGGCGACCCAGTTGGCGATCGGGCCGGCCCACACGATGGGCGTGCAGCCGATGAACAACAGGTCGCCGCCGAACAACACCCCCGCGTCCGGCACATGCACCACCGAGTCGGCGGCGGTGTGCGCGGGACCGAGATTCAGCACATCGATGCGCCGCCCACCTACCTCGACGGCAAGGTTGCGCTCGAACGTCTGATCCGCATTGCGCAGCTTGATGTTGCTGAAGTCGAAGTGCCCGAAGCGTTCTCGTGTGTACGGCGTGGCGACCGGCCCGAGGTTGGCGGTCTGCGCCATGGCGAGCATCTCCGGGGCCATCCCATGTTCGATTTCCTCGGCGGTGCCGCGCGCGGCGATGATGCGCACCGAGGGATCGAGCAGTTGGTTGCCGTGCGTGTGGTCCCCGTTGGAGTGCGTGATCACCGCGTGGGTGATCGGCGCGGACGCGGTGAGCGGCCGCATCGCGGTGAGCATTTCGCGGGTCAACGCCAGGTCGAACAAGGTGTCCACCAGCAGCGACGCCCCGTCGCCGGCGATCAGCCCGGCGTTGCTCCATCCGTAGCCGCCGTCGGGCAGGGTCCAGGCCCAAACCCGGTCGCCGACCTCGTGCAGCCCGCGGGTGTAGGGCACCCGCGCGCGGGCCGGGTTGACTCGCGGCGGGGCGGGAGCGGCGTCCGGATTCGGCCGCGCCGCCAGCGGGTGCGGGGAACCGCTGGCCCGCACGGTTTGCCGGGTCTCCCCCAGCCCTTCGACCTGGAGCGTGACGATGTCGCCGTCGTGCAGCCAGCCCGGAAACGATTCCAGGGCCGCCGGATTGAGATGCTCGACCAGCGTGCAGGTCGGCACGGTCCCGGAGCCGATGACGTCGCCGGGCGAGAGGGTGACGCCGCGCGAGGCATAGGAGATGACCTCGCCGAAGGTCCAGTCCATCTGGGCGGTCGACCCGGAACCGATGACGACGTCGTTGACCAGGGCGGTGACCCGCAGGTCCAATCTGCCCGGATAGGAGGGGTGACGATACGGTTCGAGCTCGTCGGGGGTCACCAGGTACGGGCCCAGCGTGACCCCGCTGTCTTTGCCCTTGCCTTGCCCGATCCCCAGTTGGCTCTCCATCTGCTGCAGATCGCGGGCGGACCAGTCGTTGAAGATGGTGTAGCCGATGATCGCCTGCTCCGCCTCTTCGACCGTGAGATCTTTGCCCCCGGTCCCGATCACGGCAGCGATCTCCAATTCGAAGTCCTGCCACGCGCTTCCGGGCGCCGTGGGGGCGTCGTCGTACGGACCCAAAACGGTTGCCGGGCAGGCGAAGTAGAAGGCCGGTATGCGGTACCAGGAGTCGCCGAGGGTGCGCCCAGCGCCCAGCGCGGCCTGGCAGTTGCGCATGTGGTCGAGGAAGCACAGGGAATCACGGATGGACGGCGGGCGTGGAATCGGCGCCAGCAATCGCACCTCCGCCAGCGGTGCCACCGCCGCCGGGGATCGCTGCGCATCCTGCCCCGCCTGCCGCAATCCCTCGGAACCGCGGGCGACGAGATCGAGCAGCGTCACGCCCGGTGGCATCGCATAGATCGTGTCGCCCGAGACCACGCCGACGTTTTCTGCGCCCGAAACATCTTGATAGGTAACCCATTTCACTCGCGCACCACCTCACTCGCCTCCTTGTCCGGTCGTAGTCCGCGCCAACTCGATTGGCGTAACCGGTCATCCGGGGTCCACTCGCTGTAGCGCACCTCCCCGACCAGCTCCGGCCGCACATACGTCACGCCGCGCGCTTCGCTCCTGGGAAGCGGTGGGTCAAAGGGGGATTCGTCGGTGTGCAGCGGTGCCAGCGTCTTCTTCAAGTTTGCCAGGTCGCGGTCGGTGAACCCGGTGCCGACGCGCCCGGCGAAGTGCAGTCCGCCCGCGGTGGGGATACCCATCAGCAGTGAGCCGATGCCGCTGCTGCGTCCGCCTTCCCCGGCTTTCCAACCGCCGATGACGACTTCCTGGGTGTTCCAGTGCTTGTCCTTGATCCACGACGACGAGCGGCGGCCCGGCTGATAGGTGGAGTCGCGCTTCTTGGCGATCACCCCCTCCCAACCGCGCTCCGCGGAGTGCTCCAGCGCCTCCCTGCCGTCGCCGGGCAGTAGGTCGGGGACGATGAGCCTGCTGCCGGCGGCCAACATTTCCAGCAGTTTTCGCCGATCCCGGTAGCGGGCCCGCAGCAACGAGCGGCCGTCGAGGTAGAGCAGGTCGAACGCCCAGAATTCGACCCGTGAGCCCCGTCCACGGTTTTGCATCTCGTGAAAGTTGGGCACCCCGGAGGAGTCCAGGACGACAGCCTCCCCGTCGAGCACCACGTGATGGTCGGCGAGATCGTCTGCCAGCCAACGCAGTTCGCGGTATTCCTGGGTGACTTCGCGACCGCGTCGCGACCGCACCCGAAAGGCACCGTGGTCGGCCTCGATCAGAAGCCGGTAACCGTCCCATTTGCCCTCGAACGCCCACTGACCTGCCTTCAGGGCCGTCACCGAACCGTGGGTGGCCAGCATGGGTGCGATGGTGTCGAACTCGAAGACCTTCTGGTCCTTCATCCGATGTGCCAACCACTGGTCGCCATTGGTTTGAATCAGCGCGTAGCGTCCGGAGATCTTGCTGCCGTGCAGGTTGACGATGACCTCCCCTTTTTCGGCGGAGTCATTGAACTTTTCGGCGTCGTAGGTTCCGGAGTCCCAGATGATCACCTTGCCCGCGCCGTATTCGCCCTTGGGGATGACGCCTTCGAACCCGCCGTATTCCAGCGGATGGTCCTCGGTGTGGACCGCCAGGTGGTTCACCGACGTGGTTTCGGGCAGGTTTTTGGGCACCGCCCAGGACACCAGCACGCCGTCGCGCTCCAGCCGGAAGTCGTAGTGCAGGCGTCGCGCGTGGTGTTCCTGGATGACGAAGGTGTTTCCTTGGCCGACAGCGGGTTTCGCCGCCGGAACCGGCTCGGGGGTCTTCGACGCGTCGCGCATGCTGCGGTACTTGGTCAACCGATCCGGCACCGGAGCGTCCTCGTCCAGCTCTGCAAGCAGGTCGCCGACGCGCGCGACCCGGGACAGCACTTCGTCATACCGCAGCTGGCGCAGCGACGGGTCGTCGAGTTCGTCCCAGGTGCGCGGCGCCGCGACGGTGGGATGTTCGCGTCCGCGCAGGGAATACGGCGCGATGGTCGTCTTGGAGCCGTTGTTCTGGCTCCAGTCCAAAAAGATCTTCCCCGCCCGCAGGCTCTTGGTCATGGTCGACGTGACAAGCTTGGGCATCGTCTTTTCCAGCTGTTGCGCAACGCGTTTGGCCAACACCGTGGCGCCTTTGCTGCTCACCGGCTCGTCGAGCGGCGCATACAGATGCAGTCCCTTGCTGCCGCTGGTGAGCGGGAAGGTTCTCAGGCCGATCCCGGCGATCAGGTCGCGCACGGCGCGCGCCACCTTGGACATCTGCGCCATCGTCACGCCTTCGCCGGGGTCGAGGTCGAACACCAATCGCGTCGCCGGGCCGGGCTTGAGTTCTTCGGCCCGGCTGCGGGTCCACTCGGCGACGAACCGCCACTGCGGGACGTGAACCTCCAGCGCCGCCTGTTGGGCGATCCAGGCCAGGCCGGTGGGGTCGTCGATGATCGGATAGGTCGTCGTTCCGGATCGATGGGTCACGCTGGCGCGCGGCAGCCAGTCGGGTGCCGACGCGGCGAGTTGCTTCTCGAAAAAGGATTCCTGTTCGACGCCGTTGGGCCAGCGTTTGCGCGTGGCCGGACGCCCGGCGATGTGCGGGATCATCACCTCGGCGATCCGCGTGTAGTAGTCGAAGATGTCGCTCTTGGTGGTTCCGGTGGCGGGATACAGCACTTTTTCGGCGTTGGTCAGCTTGACCCGTGGCCCCGCCGTCGGACTCATACTCTGAGTCTATGGGCGGCGCGCTGGTCATCGGTGAAGCGCTGATCGACAGGGTCGAACGGCGCGGCGCCGTCGAGCACGTCGGCGGCAGCCCGCTCAACGTCGCGGTCGGGCTGGCCCGGCTGGGTCGTCACGTCGACTTCTTGACCCATATCGCGGACGACGAATCCGGCCGGCGCATCGCCGCGTACCTGAAATCCTCTGGTGTGCAACTCGTTCCGGGAAGTGTCTCGGCCGAACGCACGCCGGCCGCGGTCGCGACGATCGCCGACGACGGCTCGGCCGCTTACACATTCGATCTGCAATGGCGGCTTTCCGGTACGCCCGAGGTGGCACCGCCGCTGCTGGTGCACACCGGGTCGATCGCCGCCGTGCGCGAACCGGGGTGCTTGGCGGTCGCCGCGCTGCTCGAGGCTTACCGCGTCTCGGCCACCGTGAGCTTCGATCCCAACGTGCGACCGTCGCTGATTCCCGACCGTGACGCCGCGCAGGCCCGCATCGCACACCTGGTCGAGCGCAGCGACATCGTCAAGGTCAGTGACGAGGACTTGAAGTGGATCGATCCCGACCGCGAGCCCCAGCGCACGGCCCGGGGGTGGCTGGCGTCGGGACCCGCGATCGTCGTCCTGACGCTGGGCGCCCGCGGCGCCGTGGCGTTCTGCGCAGCCGGCGATGCCCGGGTGGAGGCCACGCCGGCCAGGGTGGTCGACACCGTCGGTGCCGGCGACGCCTTCATGGCCGGTTTGCTCGATGCGCTGTGGGAATTGGGTCTGTTGGGCGCCGACCGCCGCGCCGCCCTGAGCCGGGTCGGGCTCGACGCGCTCACGGCGGCACTACAAGCCGCCAGCCTGGCGTCGGCGCTGACGGTCTCGCGGGCCGGCGCCGACCTCCCCGATCGCGCCGCGCTGCGGGCCCAAGCAAACCGGCGCCGCTAGTGTCTTCGAGCGCGGCCCTTTCGCCCGCGGATGTAACGCCACGGCGAAAATTCGAGGACAATCTCGCCGTGGCGTTACGGGCGCGGGCTTTTGAACAGCGGCGCGGCGGCGGGGGTGCTGTTAGGCAGCGAACAGTGTGGGCATACTGACTTACATGCGCTCCATCTGGAAGGGTTCCATCGCGTTCGGGCTGGTGAACGTCCCGGTCAAGGTGTACAGCGCCACCCAGGACCACGACATCAAGTTTCACCAGGTGCACGCCAAGGACAACGGCCGCATCCGATACCAGCGCGTGTGCGAGGTGGACGGCGAAGTCGTCGAATACCGTGACATCGCCCGGGCCTACGAATCCGATGACGGCCAGATGGTCATCATCACCGACGACGACATCGCCACGCTGCCCGAGGAACGCAGCCGCGAGATCGAAGTGCTGGAGTTCGTGCCGGCCAGCGATGTGGATCCGATGCTGTTCGACCGCAGCTATTTTTTGGAGCCCGACTCCAAATCGTCGAAATCCTATGTGCTGCTGGCCAAGACGCTTGCGGAGACGGACCGGATGGCGATCGTGCACTTCACGCTGCGCAACAAGACCCGGCTGGCGGCGTTGCGGGTCAAGGACTTCGGCAAGCGCGACGTGATGGTCATCCATACGTTGTTGTGGCCCGACGAGATTCGTGATCCGGACTTCCCGATCCTCGACAAGAAGGTTGAGGTCAAACCCGCCGAGCTCAAAATGGCGGGGCAGGTGGTTGATTCGATGGCCGAGGAGTTCAACCCCGACCGCTACCACGACGACTACCAGGAGCAGCTGCACGAGCTGGTCCAAGCCAAACTCGAAGGCGGAGAGGCGTTTACCACCGAGGAGCAGCCCAAGGAGCTGGATGAGACCGAAGACGTCTCCGATCTGCTGGCCAAGCTGGAGGCCAGCGTGAAGGCGCGCTCCGGTGGAGGCAACGGCAAGGCAGCGGAGAAAAAGGCGCCCGCGAAAAAGAGCGCGGCGAAGAAGACCGCCGCCAAGAAGGCACCCGCGAAAAAGACCGCCGCCAAGAAGGCTCCGGCCAAGAAAGCGGCCTCGAAGTCCTGACCCGACGCGCCTCGGTCAGCGTTTGCGGGTCGCCAGAAATCGGGTGGCCGCGGCGACGACGTTGATCACGGCGACCATGATGATGAGCGTCAGCGCCGCACCCCAGATCCGCAGGAATCCGGCGTGTTCGGGGTTGGTGAGCTCGGTGTAGATCAGCAGCGGCAGCGAGGCCATGTTGCCGTGGAAGATGTCGAAGTTGATCGACCTGCTGTAGCCGACCAGCACCAGCACCGGCGCGGTTTCGCCGATCACCCGCGCGATGGACAACAAGATGCCCGAGACGATGCCGGGCATCGCGATCGGAAAGACGATCGAAACGATGGTCTTCCATTTCGGCACACCCAGCGCGTAGCTGGCCTCGCGCAGGTCGTCGGGCACCAACCGCAGCATTTCCTCGGCGGAGCGCACCACCACCGGCAGCATCAGCAACACCAGCGCGAGCGACACCGCAAAAGAGCTCTGCTGGAAGCCCAGGGTGGCGATCCAGAGGCTGAAGATGAACAGGGCCGCGACGATCGAGGGGACCCCCGCCAGCACGTCGACCATGAACGTGGTCAGCCGCACCAGGCGGCCAGAACCGTATTCGACGAGGAAGACCGCGGTCATCAGGCCCAGCGGCACGGCCAGCACGGCGGCCACCCCGGCCTGCACCAGCGTCCCGTACAGCGCGTGGTAGACGCCGCCGAGGAACTGTTCGGGCAGCACGCCGCGCAGCGAGTGGGTCCACCACCCCGACCGGGTCACGGCGTACCAGCCTCGTGCGACCACGATCGACAGCACCCAGAACAGCGGCACCAGCGCGATGAGGAACGAGGTGAGGAAGAAGATCGTCGCGGCGCCGTTGGTGATCCGCCGCCGGAAGCTGAGCGGCCTGAACACCTCGGCCTTGACCGGCCGGTCGAGCGCGTCAACCGTCATGAGCGCCGCTTCTCCTCATCGCTTCGCCCTGCATCGTCGCGGCGCGCGTCATCCGTTGACCTTGCCGCCGGCGATCGCGCGGGCCAGCGCGTTGACGATGAACGTCAGCACGAACAGGGCGAATCCCGCCGAGATGTACGCCCCGGTGGGCAGCGGTGCGCTGAACTCCGCGGCCGCCGACGCGATCTTGGAGGCAAACGTGTAGCCACCGTCGAACAGCGACCAATTCCCCGGACGGGCGGCCGAACGCAGAATGATCAGCACCGCCACGGTCTCGCCCAGCGCGCGTCCCAACCCCAGCATCGAGGCGGCGATGACGCCGCTGCGGCCGAACGGCAGCACGGTCATCCGCACCACCTCCCACTTGGTGGCGCCCAGCGCCTGCGCCGCTTCCATCTGGATGTGGGGGGTCTGCCGAAACACCTCGCGCGAGACCGACGTGACGATCGGCAGGATCATCACCGAGAGCACGACGCCGGCGGTGAAGATGGTGCCGCCGCCGGCCAACGACACGTTGCCCTGTTTGAACAGGAAGAACCATCCGAGGTGCCGATTGAGAAACGCCGCGACCGGCTCGAGCCGGGGGGCCAGGACGAAGATTCCCCAGAGCCCGAAGATGATCGACGGCACCGCGGCGAGCAGGTCCACCACCGCGCCGAACGGGCGCCCCAGCCGCTTCGGCGCGTATTGGGTGAGGAACACGGCGATACCGACCGCGATGGGTACGGACAGCACCAGCGCGGTGAGCGAACTGAGCACCGTGACCATGAGCAGGTCACGGATGCCGAAGGCCAGGTTGTGGGGGTTGCTGGTGCTGAACTCGGCGCTGGTGAAGAAGTTTGCGTGATTGACGCGCAACGACGGCAGGGCGCGCAGCAACAGGAACACCGCGATCAACAGGATGGCGACCACGATCGTGGAACCAGCGGCCGCGGCGACCAGCTTGAAGATCCGGTCGCCCCGCCGCGACACGCGTGCATTCAGCGCCGTTGATGCCGGTTTTTCCGCGGTCGACGGGCTGGTTGCTGTTCCTCGTGTCACGACCACCTCAGGTTATGTGATGGCGTTGATCGAAGAAGACAGCCTCGCCTTGAACGCGTCGGGGATCGGAATGTAGCCATTGTCGGCCAGGCCATTTTGCCCGGCGCCGATGGTGCTTTGCAGGAATCCCTTCACCGCCGCACCGACCCCGGAGTCGGGGTACTTCGAGCACACGATCTCGTAGGTCGCCAGCACGATCGGGTAGGAACCGGCCTGCTTGGGTTTGTAGAACGACAGCGTGTCGAGCACCAGGTCGTTGCCCTGGCCGGAGATTTTGGCCCCAGCAATCGTCTTGCCCACCGATTCGGCGCTGATCGACACCGCGTCCGGGCCGGCCGAGGTGATGATCTTGGCCATGTTCAGTTTCTGTGCCTGGGCAAACGACCATTCGTTATAGGTGATGGATCCCTCGGTGGCCTTGATCGCCGCCGACGTGCCGTCGTTGCCCTTGGCTCCCTCACCGACGCCGCCCTTGAAGGTCTTTCCGGCGCCCTTGCCCCATGCCCCGTCCGCGGCGGCGTCGAGATATTTCTGGAAATTGTCGGTGGTGCCGGACTCGTCGTTGCGGAAGACGACGTGAATCGGCACGTCGGGCAACGTGGCACCGGGGTTGAGGGCCTGAATCGCGGGGTCGTTCCACGTCGTGATCGAGCCGTTGAAGATCTTGGCGGCCGTGGGGCCGTCGAGGCTGAGCGAGTTCAGGCCCGTCACGTTGTAGGTGATGGCGATCGGGCCGAAAACGACCGGCAGATTCCAGGCCGGCGAACCGCACCGCTGCTGCGCGGCGGCGTATTCGTTGGCCGCCAGCGGCGAGTCAGAACCACCGAAATCCGTTTGGTTGCCGTTGAATTCGCTGATTCCCGCACCGGATCCGTTGGCCGTGTAGTTCAGCGTCTGGCCGGGGCAGGCCTGCTCGAACGCGTTGACAAAGCGGGTCATCGCGTTGGCCTGGGCCGTCGACCCGCTGGCCTTGAGGGCCTTCTTCCCGCCACAATTCACCTTGCCCGACGACGAGCCGGTCGGCCCACTGGCGCCGGAGCCGTTGTTGTCGCTGCCGCACCCCGACAACGCCAGCGCAGTAACGCTCAAGGCACTCAGCACGGCGCCAAATCGGTTGAGTTTCAATTCGCTTCCTCACGGTAGGGATGAAACATGATCGCGGCCGGTCAGTTAGCCGTAGCGCGCCGACCAGCCGGTATCGCGGCCACGAACGTAACAGTAACAATTGAACGTTGAGCAAACTTTTCGGCGATCACCGCTGAACGCGTCGGCGGGCCGTCGCGACGTCGGCCGCAGCGCACCGCGACGTCGCCTGGCCGGTGTTCGTCAGCAAAGGCCCCACCCGGCCCTCCGAGGCGCCGCCGACTGGTTGCTGACATCACGCGATGGCGTTGATCGCATCCGACAGCCGGGACTTGAACGACTCCGGCACCGGGATATACCCGTTGTCCGCCAAGCCATTCTGGCCGGCACCGATGGTGCTTTGCAGGAACGCCTTCACGGCCGCGCCGACCTGCGGGTCGGGATACTTCGAACACACGATCTCGTAGGTCGCCAACACGATCGGGTAGGAACCGGGCCGGGTCGGCTTGTAGAACGAGAAGGTGTCCACCACCAAGTCGTTGCCCTGCCCGGTGAGGGTGGCACCGGAGATCGTTTTCCCGACCGATCCGGCGCTGATGCCCACCGCCTCGGGCCCGGCCGAGGTGACGATCCTGGCCATCGTCAGCTTCTGCGCCAGACCGAACGACCATTCGTTGTAGGTGACCGATCCTTCGGTCGCCCGGACGGCCGCCGACGTACCGCCGTTGCCGTCGGCGTCCTGCCCGACCCCACCGTGGAACGTCTTCCCGATGCCCTTGTCCCACACGCCGTCGGACGCGGAGTCCAAGTATTTCTGGAAATTGTCGGTGGTGCCGGACTCATCGCCGCGGAACACGACACGGATGGGCTCGGCGGGCAGCGCGGTACCCGGGTTCAGCGCTGCGATCGCCGGGTCGTCCCAGGCGGTGATGGCGCCCTTGAAGATTTTGGCGGCGGTGGGCCCGTCGAGGATCAGCGAGCTGACGCCCCTGACGTTGTAGGTGATCGCGATCGGACCGAAGACCACGGGCAGATTCCACGCCGGCGAACCGCATCGGGTCCGCGCCGCGAAGTATTCGATCGGGGCCAACGGTGAATCCGAACCCGCGAAATCGATTTGGTTTCCGGTGAATTGGCCGATTCCCGCGCCCGAGCCATTGGGTGTGTAATTCAGCGTCTGACCGGGGCAAGCGTGCTCGAAGGCGCCGGAGAATCGGGGCATCGCGTTGGCCTGGGCGCTCGAGCCCGCCGCCGTCAAGGCCTGCTTGCCGCCGCAATTGACCACGCCCGACGCGCCCGCCCCGCTTCCCCGGGCCGTGCTGTCGTGGAATCCGCATCCCGCCAACACCAGCGCACCGGCTGTCAGGACGCCCAGCACAGCACCAAAACGGTTGCGTCCCAAGTCTCTTCCTCACGGGTAAGGACCACAAAGATCGGCGTCACCGAGCTAACCCCACCAAGGTGAACGACGGGCAAATGGTCTGGCAACGCGCGCAACGTCACCGACACCGGGCCGCCGCCCCGACGGCCGCATCGGAACCGGCCCCGGATAGAAAAATAGAACTTGTTCTAGAAATGCCTTATCCGCGCCGCCGCGGCTTGCTACCGTGTCGCCTGACACCGAAACGAAGAGAGGCCGCCATGATCCTTGACAGGTTCCGTCTCGACGACAAAGTCGCCGTCATCACCGGTGCAGGCCGCGGCCTCGGGGCGGCCATCGCGCTGGCGTTCGCCGAGGCAGGCGCCGACGTCCTCATCGCCTCGCGAACCGAATCCCAACTAGAGGCCGTCGCCGAACAGGTCCGCGCCGCCGGGCGCCGCGCCCACGTCGTGGCCGCCGACCTGGCGCATCCGGAATCCACCGCCGAGCTGGCCGGCCAGGCCGTCGAGGCATTCGGGAAACTAGACATCGTCGTCAACAACGTCGGGGGAACCATGCCCAACACGTTGTTGACGACCTCGACGAAGGATCTCAAAGACGCCTTCACCTTCAACGTCGGCACCGCCCACGCGCTCACAGTGGCTGCGGTGCCGTTGATGCTCGAGCACTCCGGCGGCGGCAGCATCATCAACATCACCTCGACCATGGGCCGGCTGGCCGGACGTGGCTTCGCGGCCTACGGCACCGCCAAGGCCGCGCTGTCCCACTACACCCGGCTGACCGCCCTGGACCTGTGCCCACGGATTCGGGTCAACGCGATCGCGCCGGGATCGATCCTCACCTCGGCGCTGGACGTGGTCGCCTCCAACGACGAGCTGCGGTCTCCGATGGAGAAGGCCACCCCGATGCGCCGGCTGGGCGATCCGGTCGACATTGCCGCTGCGGCAGTCTATTTGGCGTCTCCCGCCGGCAACTTCCTGACCGGCAAGACCCTCGAGGTCGACGGCGGCCTCACCTTCCCCAATCTCGACATCCCCGTCCCGGACCTGTGACCCACGACCGCTAAGGAGCACGTCATGTCCATCCCCGTCGTCCAACTGGGCACCGGCAACGTCGGTATCCACGCGCTGCGCGCGCTCATCACCAATCCGGAGTTCGACCTGAAAGGCGTGTGGGTGTCGTCCGACGCCAAGGCGGGCAAGGACGCCGCCGAGCTCGCCGGGCTTGCGGAGGCGACGGGGGTGCTCGCCAGCACCAACCTGGACGCCGTGCTCGCCACCGGGCCGCAGTGCGCGGTGTACAACGCGCTGGCCGACAACCGGTTGCCCGAGGCGCTCGAGGATTACCGGCGCGTGCTGGCGGCCGGGATCAATATCGTCGGCAGCGGCCCCGTCTTCTTGCAGTATCCGTGGCAGGTGATCCCCGAGGAGCTGATCAAGCCGCTGGAAGACGCAGCGCGCGAAGGCAATTCAAGCCTCTACGTCAACGGCATCGACCCGGGCTTCGCCAACGACCTGCTGCCACTGGCGCTGGCCGGCACCTGCCAGAGCATCCAGCAGATCCGGTGCATGGAGATCGTCGACTACGCCACCTATGACAGTGCGGCGGTCATGTTCGACGTCATGGGATTCGGCAAGCCACTCGACGAAATTCCCATGTTGCTGCAGCCCGGTGTGCTCAGCCTGGCGTGGGGCTCGGTGATCCGGCAAATGGCGGCGGGCCTTGGCATTTCGCTCGACGAGGTCACCCAGTCGCACGTGCGCGTGCCCGCCCCCGAGGACTTCGACATCGCCTCGGGTCATATCGCCAAGGGCACCGCCGCGGCGCTGCGCTTCGAGGTGTTCGGCATGGTCAACGGCGATCCCGTCGTCGTCCTTGAACACGTCACCCGGCTGCGCGAGGACCTGTGCCCGGACTGGCCGCAGCCCGCACAGGAGGGTGGCTCCTACCGGATCGAGGTCACCGGCGAGCCGTCGTACGCCATGGACATCTGCCTGAGCAGCCGCAAGGGCGACCACAACCACGCCGGGCTGGTGGCCACCGCGATGCGAGTCGTCAACGCGATTCCCGCGGTGGTGGCCGCCGATCCGGGAATCGTCACCACGCTCGACTTGCCGCTGATCACCGGCAAGGGGCTCTACCGTCCGGCCTGAGCCGGGACGGCACGAAAACACCGCGGCCGCTGAGCAGGCCGACGGGATGTTCGACTAACCTCACTTTCTTATTCGGTGAAGTGAATCGAGGTCACGTTGGCGCAGCGCACCCAGGGCTCGCTCAAGGGCAACTGGTATCTGCTCGGGCCCGCGTTCGTCGCCGCGATCGCCTACGTCGACCCCGGAAACGTCGCAGCCAACGTCAGCGCCGGCTCACAGTACGGCTACCTGCTGTTGTGGGTGATCGTCGCGGCCAACGTCCTCGCGGGCCTGGTGCAGTACCTGTCGGCCAAGCTCGGGCTGGTCACCGGGCGATCGTTGCCGGCCGCTCTGGGCAAGCGGATGAGCAGCCCCCTGCGGCTGGTGTATTGGGCGCAGGCCGAACTCGTGGCGATCGCCACCGACGCCGCCGAAGTCGTCGGCGGGGCCATCGCCCTACACATCCTGTTCGGCTTGCCGCTGATGGTCGGCGGGCTCATCACCGGCGTGGTGGCCTTGCTGCTGCTGGGCATTCAGGACCGGCGCGGACAGATCATCTTCGAGCGGGTCATCACCGGGTTGCTGCTGGTCATCGCGATCGGGTTCGCGGCGAGCTTCTTCGTCAAGACCGCGCCGCCCCACGATGTGCTGGGCGGGCTGGTGCCGAGGTTCCGCGGCACCGAGAGTGTGCTGCTGGCCGCCGCGATCCTGGGTGCCACCGTGATGCCGCATGCGGTGTACATGCATTCGGGCCTGGTGCTGGACCGGCACGGGCATCCCGACAATGGGTCGCACCGCCGCCTGCTGCTGCGGATCACCCGCTGGGACGTCGTCCTGGCGATGGCGGTGGCCGGCACGGTGAACGCCGCCATGCTGCTGGTCGCCGCGATCAACCTGCAGGACCGCAACGTGAGCGCCTCCATCGAGGGCGCCTATTCCGCCATCCACAACACGCTGGGCGCGACCATCGCGGTGCTGTTCGCGATCGGTCTCCTCGCGTCCGGGCTGGCGTCCTCGTCGGTGGGCGCCTACGCCGGCGCCATGATCATGCAGGGGCTGCTGCACCGGTCGATCCCGATGGTGGCGCGCCGCCTGATCACCCTGTGCCCCGCCCTGGTGATCCTGGCGGTCGGGTTCGACCCCACCCGCGCGTTGGTGCTGTCCCAGGTGGTGCTGTCGTTCGGCATTCCGTTTGCGGTGCTGCCTCTGATCAAGCTGACGAGCAACCGCGAGCTGATGGGCGACGACGCCAACCACCGCATCACGACGATTCTTGGCTGGGGCGTCGGCATATTGATTAGTCTGCTTAACATGGTGCTCGTCTGGCTGACGGTGACCGGCTGAATGCCGGCCCTGCGTCATCTGTACTTCGCATACGGCTCGAACCTATGCGTACGGCAGATGGCGCGCCGCTGTCCCGACGCCGCCGATCCGCGCCCCGCGGTCCTCGCCGACCACGACTGGCTGATCAACCAGCGAGGCGTGGCCACCGTCGAGCCGTTGGCCGGAAACCAGGTGCATGGGGTGCTCTGGCAGATCTCCGACGGCGACCTGGCGACCTTGGACAGCGCCGAGGGTGTGCCGGTGCGCTACCGGCGCGACCGGCTGACCGTGCACACCGACGACGGGCCGTCACCGGCCTGGGTCTACATCGACCACCGGGTGACGCCGGGCCCTCCCCGCCCGGGCTACCTGCCCACCATCATCGACGGTGCCGCGCAGCACGGGCTGCCCCCACGCTGGCTCGAGTTCTTGCGCCGCTGGGATCCGGCCGGCTGGCCGCGCCCGAAATCGTCGGCGGCGTGCGGGCCTGGGCCGCAGTCGTTTTCGGCGTTGCTGAGCGAGCCCGGGGTGGCCGAGAGCTGCCAATTGCGTTCGCGTTTCGGATTTTTGGCGATCCACGGCGGCGGACTGGAAGAGATGACCGACGTGATCGCCGAGCGCGCCGCCGAGGCCGCCGGTGCGTCCGTCTATGTGGTGCGTCATCCCGACCACTACCCGCATCACCTGCCGTCGGCCCTGTTCGATCCGGCCGAGTCGCCACGGCTCGCCGCTTTCCTCGACCATGTCGACGTCGCGGTGTCGCTGCACGGCTATGGCCGCGACGGGCGCAGCACACAGCTGCTGGCCGGTGGTCGCAACCGGGAGCTGGCTGCCCATTTGGCCCGCCACATCCGGCTGACCGGCTATCAGGTCATCACCGACCTCGACGACGTGCCACCGGAATTGCGCGGGCTGCACCCGCGGAACCCGGTGAACCGGGTGCGTCAGGGCGGAACCCAGCTGGAGCTCTCGGCGCGGGTCCGCGGGATCAGCCCGCGCAGCCCGCTGCCCGGCGATGACGGTTTGTCGTCGGTCACCAGCGTGCTGATCCAAGGGCTGGCCGAGGCCGCTCGTCGTTGGTCTATGTCGTCGGATCGCTAAAACGGAGGTTGTTGGTGGCCAAGGATTTTCGCTTCGGAATGAGCATGCGGTTCTTTAAGTCCCGCGAGGCGCTGCTCGACAAGGCCAAGCGGGCTGAAGACGCCGGTTTCGACATTCTTTGTGTGCCGGACCATTTGGGCGCGGCGGCGCCCTTCCCGACGCTGACCGCGGTCGCGATGGTCACCACCACGCTGAAGCTGAGCATGTATGTGCTCAACTCCGCCTTCTACAAGCCGGCCCTGCTCAGCCGGGACATGCAGGCCCTCGATCTGCTCAGCGACGGCCGCCTCGAAATCGGGCTGGGCACCGGCTACGTCCGCGAAGAGTTCGAAGCCGCCGAGATCCCCTATCCCAGCGCCGGTGCCCGCGTCGACTACCTCGAACACATGACGAAGTACCTGAAGGAACACCACCCGTCGACGCCGCTCATCATCGCCGGCAACGGCGACCGGGTGCTGACCATCGCCGCCCGCAACGCCGACATCATCGGCCTGACCGGCTCCAAGGTGCGCGCGGTCGAGGACCCATTCGCCGAACGTGTCGATTTCGTCCGCAACGCCGCGGGGGATCGCTTCGACGCCCTGGAGCTGAATCTGGCGATCACGGCGATGCCGCGGGTCGGCGAGACCGAGCCGGACCTGAAGCTGACCCGCAGCTACGCGCCGGACCTGTCCGATGAGGAGATCCTGTCCCAGCCCTCGGTGCTCAGCGGTTCCCCCCGCGAAATCGCCGAGACGTTGATCGCGTACCGCGACAAGTACGGTGTCTCATCCTTCACCGTGCAGGACAACAACATCGAGAACTTCTCGAAGGTGATCGCCGAACTGCGCTGACGCCGTGGCCCTCGGCTTTTGATCCAGCCCGGTAAGCTCAGGCCGTCCGCCCTCGTAGCTCAGGGGATAGAGCACGGCTCTCCTAAAGCCGGTGTCGCAGGTTCGAATCCTGCCGGGGGCACTTTTGTTGTATGACGTCGGTTGATGCTTGTCGTTTCGCCTTCGGGTGATGCTTGACGGTGTTTCGGCAGATGCTTGACAGCTACTTCGGCTGATCCTTGACACTCCCTAGATGAGGGAGTTGAGGACGAGGATGTTCCTATGACCACTGCACCGAACAGCGCCCTCATCCCCACATTCGCCGCACTGCGATTCGCCACCGGTGTCGCCGCATGGGCTGTACCGGCGAGGGCGGCGCGTCTGTTTGGGCTCGCTTCCGCGAGACAGCAGCCATTCATTACTCAGTTGTTCGGGTCTCGCGAACTGACTCTGGCGCTCGCGGTCACGGACCCGTCACAGCAGCTACGCACCCGGGCGTTGCAACTGGGGCTGCTCACCGACGCACTGGACATCGTTGCAGCACTCCGCGGCGTCCAACGCCAGACCTTGCCGCCAGCCGGCGCAATCGTTACCGGGGGTGGCGCAGCGCTGTTTCTTGGCTTAGGCCTTACTGCGTTGGCCAATCAACAACGCGCAAATGCTTCAACGGGATAAGCCGGTGGTGAGTTAGGCCCCTTCTCACTATCCCCACGTTGCCCGTGGCGGTGTGGCCTTGGACTTGTCGGCCGAGGACAAGTGCACCGCGTGGACACCCGGCTTCTTCGACAGCTGATCCAAAAGGCTTTCCAGGTGCGCCTTGTCGGTGTGCCAGTGCTGAACCGACTCCGGCGCCTCCTGCAGTTCCGCCAGGACCGTCTTCAGTTTGTCCGGGGTCTTGTCGTCGTTGTCCGACGAGCGGCGGCCCAATCCCCGGGTGGGGCTTGCGGCGACCGCGCGGGGCACCGCACCACCCAGCGCTCCTCCGGCCAGGCCCGCCAAGCCCAGCTGACCGAGGGCACCCGCGCCGGCCGCGACCGTCGGCGCGGCACCCGCGCTGGTGTACTCCAACACGGTGGCGGCCAGCTTGACCGCGGGACTGGCCACGGCCCAGCTCGGCGGTACCGACAACGCCCCCGCCAGACCCGCATTGCCGAGACCTGCGGTCACCGCAGACGCGCCAACGGCTCCTACGGCCGGGGTGCTCGAACCCAGCGAAGCGAACAGCGGCCCTTCGAGTTCGACGGCGGTGTCACCCCACGTCCGTGCCGTTGCCACCAGGCCCAAACTGAGGCTCAGCAACGTGTCGTTGACCGGGCGGATGCCTTTGGTGACGAACTCGATGTTCGCGGCGATCTTCGCCAACGGCGTGGAATTCAGGTTGTTCAACCATGTCGCCAATGACGACGGATCGGCCGCCGGCAATGCGGAAGGCGACGCGAAGCTTTGCAGCGTTCGCGGGGTCGACGACATCAGCTGCGACAAGGCCGACTGCTCGTGGGCGGGCGCCGTACCGGCGGCTTGGGCGACCGCGCCTGATTGGGCGGCTCCTCCCGCTGGGTTGGTGGTTTGCGGTGGCGCGTTGAAGGGCTCCAATTGCGCAGCGATCGCCGAAGATCCGGCGTAGCCGTACATCGCGGCGGCGTCTTGCGCCCACATCTGTGCGTACTCCGCCTCGCTGGCCGCGATCGCGGCGGTGTTCTGCCCGAGAAGGTTCGTCGCCACCAGCGACGCCAGCCGGCCGCGGTTCTCCGCGATCGCCACCGGGGGAACCGTCGCCGTGAAGGCGGCCTCGTACGCCGCCGCGGCCGCTCTGGCCCGAGAGGCAGCCTGTTCGGCTTGAGCGGCGGTCGTGCTCATCCACGCCGCATACGGCGCGGCCGCACCGGCCATGGTCAGCGAGGACGGCCCCTGCCAACCGCTGGTCAAGTTCGAGATCACCGACTCATACGACGTCGCCGCAGAGTGCAGTTGGGCGGCCAACCCATCCCATGCCGACGCCGCGGCCAACATTGAGCCTGCGCCTTCACCGGCGTACATTCGACCAGAGTTGATCTCCGGCGGAAATGCTCCGAAATCCATTGTCACTCCATGTTCTTCGCGATAAATAGTGCGTGCTATTCCTGCGGGTCGTCCGCGTTGATGACGATGATCGTGGCCGTGGTCGCGGCGCGCCCGAAACCGGCGCCGATGCCCGATGCCCGCGCGGAGCCACCGCCGGTGGCGGCCATGGCGCGCCCGGCCAGACCCGACGCGGCCATGCTGGAGAACAGCGATCCCTCTCCTTCGGCCGCGAGGGCCGAAGGAGCGCCGGCAAAAGCGGTTTGTGGAATCACCGTGGCGACCGGCCGGATCTCCGGGGCGGCCGCCGCCCATCCCGGCGGCACCGACAAGCGCCCGACGACGCCGGCACGACCGATGGCCGGCGACATTCCGGTTCCAGCGGCTCTCGGCGAGCTCACCATTTGCGTCCCCGAATTGGCCTCGCCGCCCAACCGCCCCAGCGCCGACCGGTCCCGGTCCAGCCTTTGCCGGGCACTGTTCACATTCGCCACGTTTTGGGGCACCAGGTAGTTTTCGACGCCCAGCAGATACGGGCTGCCCCCGATGCCGAACAATGACACCGGACCCAACGGGCCCGTGAGCGCCGAGTCGAATGCTGACAGCAGCGATGGTGGATCGGCGGCGGCGGCAGGCGTTGTCAGGGTCTGCAACGATTGCGGCACGGCCGACATCAGTTGCGGAAGAGCCGATTCCGTGTTCGTCGCGACCGAGCCGCCGGTGGCCTGCGCGACGGCGGCGGCCTGTCCCGCGGTCCCGGCCGGATTGGTGCTACGCGGCGGCGGGGCGAATGGCGTCACCTGCGCGGCGGCCGCCGAGGCACCGGCGTAGCCGTACATCGCCGCGGCATCCTGGGCCCACATCTCGGCGTACTGGGCCTCGGTGGCCATGATCGCCGGGGTGTTCTGACCCAGAAAATTGGTCGCGATCAGCGCCATCAACTGCGCCCGATTGGCCGCGATGACCGGTGGCGGCACCGTCGCGAGGAACGCCGCCTCGTACGCGACCACCGCCGCCCTCGCCTGGCTGGCGGTCTGCTCGGCCTGGGCGGCGGTCGCACTCATCCATGCCGCATACGGCGCCGCCGCGGCGGCCATCATGCTCGATGAAGGACCGCGCCACCCGGCGGTCAGGTTCGAGATCACCGACTCGTAAGACGCTGCGGCGGCGTGCAACTGGGCTGCCAGCGCGTCCCACGCCGCGGCGGCGGCCAGCATCGGCCCCGCCCCGGGGCCAGAGTACATTCGACCGGAGTTGACCTCCGGCGGCATCCCTCCGAAATCCATTGCCATACCTCATAACTCGGTGCGCGACGCCCGAGGGCGACGTGAGTCGACCGCTGCATCGCCTGAATGATTTGATGAACTTCTGTAACCGCGCCCTATCGACGCGCGACTCGGCCGGATCGTTTGAGCGGTTATCCGCTGCGGCCCCGGCGATGTGCCGTTATCGTTGTAGCGCAGGGTGATTCAACGACGGGCACATGCATCCCCCGGCTGAGCTGACATGGTTAGTACCGATGCCGCGACCAGATACGTTGCCGCGGTGTGAACTTGCTAGCTGGACACCGGTGTGCATCATCGGCGTGACGAAGCGTCACCGACCGTCGTCGACATGAAGGTCAAAGCCGAAGGCTAGGAACCCCGGTTGCGCCACGGGCGGTGCCGCCGACGCTGCAGATAGGACTCGACGCGGCGGTTGTGCGTATTGGCGATGATTTCAATTGCGCGCCAGCTGTCTTGGCGTGTTTGCTCACGGGCGACCGAGGCGAGGCATAGCCGCACCCGCCCGAGCCGACGGCCGGCCAACGGGGCAAAACTGCGCGCGGCGATCGGACAAGCGCTCACCGCCGTCGATGACGGCAAACCCTCATCGACAGATCTCATCGCGGTGCTCCTGCTTGCATATCAGATAAATGACAGACCACGATCGTACTTATTCCGGTCAGGCCGTGTCCAGTTTGCGTTCACGCCATACCAGCAGGTCGGCGCGCGTCCGCACCTACGCAAACCCGCTCACGATCCCCCACCAGAGCGGCACCCGAAATGCCCAGAGCAAATGCAATCAAGTCCCACAAAGCGCAGGAATGCGGACTACCATCGATACCGTGCGCGTAAGGGAAGAAACGTAGCGACCGTCGCTTCGTTGGGGCATAGCACTTGCCGGGCCTGCGATGCGGAAGCTAGTCGCCACACAGATGGCCGTTGGGGCTTTAATGCTCAGCGGGGCGATCGCACACGCTGAGGACCAGCCGCCACCGCCTCCTCCCGCCCCTTCGTTCTACGCACCGAAGTGCCTGAGTTTCGACCCCAATCCGCCGGCGCACTGGAACTACCTGCCGTGCGGATGGACAACGGATGGCAAGCGGTGGATTCCGCTGCCTCCGTAGCCGATACCGCGTGACCTCGCCCCGCGAAATCCCCTCAGCCGCTGACTAACTGGCCTTGAGGTGTCCGCCTCCCCGGCAGCTAACGCCGCAGACGCCCGCATCCCCCCGGGCGTCTGCGAGCGAAAGCGCCTGGTCAATCGGGAGCCCGCTGCAATCCAAACCGTTGACCACCAGGCCCAGACTGATGGCGCCGTCCGCGCGGGCGCTCTCGATGCACACCTCGATGTCTCGGAGCCCCGGCCTGCCCACGGTCCAGTAATCCGGGCGGTGCCCATCGAACACCGTGTGATCGTCCGCGCCGTCACCGTTCTCCCGCAGTTCGCCCGCCGATGAGGCAGGCACGTCGTCGGGTAACGCGGCCGCGGCGAGAGGAGTGAGCGGATCAGCAAGACCGCAACAGTTGTCGTGATACTCCAAGGCGATCATCATCGCCCTCCTCTCACCAGACCATCGTATCTTCGACGGCGACGTTTCCTACGGCAACACGGTGTGCATCAGCATCACGTCGTACGCCGACCACAGCGACAGGTTGAAGTACAGGTCCCGTCCCGACGACCAGGGATGGATCATCGGCGCATAGATGCCGCCGGGCATCTGGAACGAGGACACCAGCGGTTGCGGGGGACTCCACGGCCCCTGCGGCGCCGGCGCGGTCCGTGCGATGACGTCGTTGCTGCCGCCGTCGGTGTAGAGCACCAGGTATTGCTTGAGGTAACTGTTGTACTGGGCCGACATTTCGCCCACCGGCGCCGGGAAGATCGGCGTCGCCGCACCCGGATTGTTCGGGATCCAACGACCGCCCTCGTCGCCGTTCCAGTACTGGTACTTGGTCAGGTCGGGCAACTGGTTCGGTGGAACCCGCGACAGGAAGGCCGCGCCGCCGCGACCCGACGGCGTCCCGAACTGGTAGATGTAGCCGTCCTTGCCCTTCAAGAAGGCGCCCATCTGGAAGTTCTCGTTTCCAGGCGTAAACCCGGCTCCCGGAATGGCATCCGCGGACGCCGTGCGGATCGTGGTGGGGAAGATCCCCCAGTTCTGGCCGTTGTCGTTGGACCGCGCGATCGCCGAATAGTTCGTTGTCCATTCGCCGTCACGGCCCCACTGGCGGATGGACATGTAGCTCATGTACTGGGTTCTGCCCATCGACATCGCCCCGGTCGGAATGATTCCCGTCTCGTGCGCGGCCTTGTGGATGGTGTTGACGACCTGTTTGGAGAGCCCGGGCGCCCACACCGGCGAGCCGGAATACTTGTCGTTCGGCACGCCGTCGGCGATGTGGATTCCCTTGGACAGATCGCGATCGTTGCTGCGGAACAGGGTGTTGTAGCGCCACTGCTGGCCGTGCACCTTGCAGTAGCCGAAGGTGTCACCGAAGGCCATCAGCACCTGGCGGTTGACGGGATCGCCGTTGTCCCAGGCAATCCCGAGGTCGGTGCCGGAGATGCCGAACCGTTGCAGCGTTTTGTTGGGGCCGTCCGGCCCGGTGACCCAGTCGACGAGGGACGTCGGGGCGCCCGCGATCGACGGAGGCGGCGGGCCCGGCTCGGGTTGCGGCTGCGGCACCGGGGCGGCGTTCGGCCGTAGCGGGTTGGCGTTCGGCAGTTGCGGGACCGCGGGCGGGTTGGGAGCCGGCGGCAGGACCTCGGCTTGCTGTTGCAGCGGCGCGGAGGGTCCGGGTCCCGGCGTCGGCCCCTCGGCTCGCGGATGGACCGGCGCGGAGTAGCGCTGCCCCGGCGTCGCCGGCTTGAGCAACGAGGAGATCAGCGGACCCAGCCTCGGCAGCGGCGCCTGGTCATTCGTGTGACTGGGCCTGCGCCCGGTCGGCGGCTGCACGACCGGTTGAGGTGCGGGCATCGCCGGCTGCGCGGCGGGTGGGTCGACGTTTGCCTCGGGGGCACCGCACGGCGTGGCGTGGGCGGTAGGCGCGGGCCCCACCACGAGGACGAATCCGACAGCGGCCGCCGACGCCATCGATAGCGACACACTTCGAAGA
Organism: Mycobacterium intracellulare ATCC 13950; assembly: GCF_000277125.1. Classification (NCBI taxonomy): domain Bacteria; kingdom Bacillati; phylum Actinomycetota; class Actinomycetes; order Mycobacteriales; family Mycobacteriaceae; genus Mycobacterium; species Mycobacterium intracellulare. The sequence continues at coordinate 893,721 of NC_016946.1, read as the reverse complement.
ATCGCCGACATGTAACACCTTTCGAGGGGTAGGACACCGCGCTGACGTCCGTAGTTGGCTCATGTGACGATAGTGATCTGCGGGGCATATGTGACCAACGATGAACCGATAGGTATGCATCCGTGACCGTGTCGCAACGCGGCAGTCGCCACCCCGACTTCCCTCGCGCGGCATTAGCTGGAAGCAATATGCAAGCTGTTAATCGGCGTTTCTGATTTTGCCAACGCTGCCACTGGCTGGGTCGGGTATCGACCCGCGAGATGTCACGATGGACCGCAGACCGACCTGCCCCGGGGGTGAGCCCGCCCCGGGCCTTCCACCCGGTCGCCAAGAGCCGGTCGCGTCCTCACGAGCGGCCGCCGGCCCCCGCGGGGTCGTCGCCGGCCCGGGGGTTGACGTCGCGGCCACTTTGCTGGGACGGCCGCAAAACGAACGGCCGACGGGTGCGCATATCGGCTTACACCGCAGCCTCGTGCGACGCCACGATGCGGGGTGGCCGCTTCGCGGTGGGACTGGCCGCACGACGGCGCAACCCCACCACATCGCCGCAGCTCAGACTTCCGGCCGACCGCCTGCCCGAGTGGCCCGCGCGCACCCGGAAAAGGTGAATCGACGTTAACCAGACCCGGCGCCGTCGGCGGCCCGGCATCAACGAGACGTCAAATAGATTGAGGCCGCATGTTTGTCGGCACCGCTGGGGGGCAATGATCCAACAGTAGGCGAGTGCGTCGGCCGGCCTTCGCGCCCGCCTAGGTCCCGTCGGTTCAGCCCGAGAGCCGACGGGGCCGCCCTCTTTGGACCACCCAGGGAGCCGCGGCGGCCCGCCGATAGGCCTCAACAACCGCCGCGCCCGGGAGTACCGTCGGCGTATGGATCGCTCCTCCGGTGTGTGGATTCTCGGCGGTTACCAAAGCGATTTTGCTCGCAACCTCATCAGGGAAGGCCACGACTTCGCCGCGCTGACCGCCGAGGTCGTCGACGCGACGCTGGCGACGGCCAAGCTGGACGCGGCCGACATCGAAGTGGTGCATGTCGGCAACGCGTTCGGCGAGATGTTCGCCCGGCAGGGCCACCTCGGGGCGATGCCCGCCACGGTCTGCGAAGGCCTCTGGGACACCCCGGCGTCGCGCCACGAAGCCGCCTGCGCCTCCGGCAGCGTGGCGGCGCTGGCGGCGATGGCCGATCTGCGGTCGGGCGCCTACGACACCGCGCTGGTAGTGGGCATCGAGCTCGAGAAAACAGTCCCGGGCGACACCGCCGCGCAGCATCTGGGGGCCGCGGCGTGGACCGGTCACGAGGGGGCCGACGCGCGCTACCTGTGGCCGTCCATGTTCGCCCGGGTGGCCGACGAGTACGACCGCCGGTACGGACTGGACGACGCGCACCTGCGGGCCATCGCCCAGCTCAACTTCGCCAACGCCCGCCGCAACCCCAACGCCCAGACCCGCGGGTGGACCGTCCCCGATCCCATCACCGACGACGACGACGCCAACCCGATCACCGAGGGCCGGCTGCGACGCTTCGACTGCAGCCAAATGACCGACGGCGGCGCGGGATTGGTGCTCGTCAACGACGCCTACCTGCGCAACCACCCCGACGCGCGCCCGATCGGCCGGATCGAGGGCTGGGGTCATCGCACCGTCGGGCTGGGGCTGCAGCAGAAACTGGACCGTGCCGGCGACGATCTTTACGTGTTGCCGCATGTGCGGGCGGCGGTGCTCGACGCGCTGCGCCGGGCGGGGCGCGGCCTCGACGACATCGACGGGTTCGAGGTGCACGACTGCTTCACTCCCAGCGAGTACTTGGCCATCGACCACATCGGGTTGACCGGCCCGGGCGAGTCATGGAAGGCGATCGAAAACGGCGAGATCGAGATCGGGGGGAGGCTGCCGATCAATCCCAGCGGCGGGTTGATCGGTGGCGGGCATCCGGTGGGCGCCTCCGGGGTGCGGATGCTGCTCGACGCGGCCAAGCAGGTCAGCGGCGCCGCCGGCGACTATCAGGTCGACGGTGCGCAAACCTTCGGGACCCTCAATTTCGGCGGCAGCACCGCCACCACCGTGAGTTTCGTTGTCAGCAAAGGCGGTTGAGATGGACTTGCCAAAAGATATAGCGATCGTCGGCAAGTTCCTGTCCACCCTTCCCGAGGACGACGACCACCCCTACCGGACGGGCCCGTGGCGTCCTCAGACCACCGAGTGGGACGCCGACGACCTGGCCGCGGTCGAGGGTGAGATCCCGGGCGACCTGGACGGCGTCTATCTGCGCAACACCGAGAACCCGCTGCACCCCGCGTTCAAGACCTATCACCCCTTCGACGGCGACGGCATGGTGCACGTGGTCGGCTTCCGCGATGGAAAGGCCTTCTACCGCAACCGTTTTATCCGCACCGACGGATTCCTGGCCGAGAGCGAGGCCAGCGGGCCGCTGTGGCCGGGGCTGGCCGAGCCCGTGCAACTGGCGCAGGGCCGGCAAGGCTGGGGCGCGCGAACGCGGATGAAGGACGCGTCGAGCACCGACGTCATCGTGCATCGCGGCGTCGCGCTGAGCAGTTTCTACCAGTGCGGCGACCTGTACCGAATCGACCCGTATTCGGGTGACACGCTCGGCAAGGAGTCCTGGAACGGGCGCTTCCCGACCGCGTGGGGCGTGTCCGCACACCCCAAGGTAGACAACGCAACCGGTGAACTGCTGTTCTTCAACTACAGCAAGCAAGACCCGTACATGCATTACGGTGTCGTCGACGAGCGCAACGAACTGACCCACTACGTCGACATCCCGCTGCCCGGTCCGCGCCTCTCCCACGACATGGCGTTCACCGAAAACTACGCAATTCTCAACGATTTCCCGTTGTTCTGGGATCCTCAGCTGCTCGAGCACGACGTGCACCTGCCGCGCTTCCACCCCGACATCCCGTCGCGGTTCGCGGTGATCCCGCGCCGCGGCGGGACCGAGGACATTCGCTGGTTCGAGGCCGACCCCACGTTCGTGCTGCACTTCACCAACGCCTACGAGGACGGCGACGAGATCGTGCTCGACGGCTTCTTCGAAGGCGACCCGTCCCCGCTCGATACCGGTGGAACCAAGTGGGACAAACTGTTCCGCTTCTTAGCCCTGGATCGCCTGCAGGCACGCCTGCACCGGTGGCACTTCAACCTGGTCACCGGCGAGGTGCGCGAAGAGCGGCTGTTCGAATCCGTCACCGAGTTCGGCACCATCAACCCCGGCTACGCGGCCGCCGACTACCGCTACGTCTATGCGGCCACGGGCAAGCCGGGTTGGTTCCTGTTCGACGGCCTGGTCAAACACGACCTGCGCACCGGAACCGAGGAGCGGTTCTCGTTCGGGGACGGCGTCTACGGCAGCGAGACCGCGATGGCACCGCGCGTCGGCGGCACCGGCGAAGACGACGGCTACCTGATCACGCTCACCACCGACATGAACACCGACGCCTCGTATTGCCTCGTGTTCGACGCCACCCGCCCCGGCGACGGGCCGGTGTGCAAACTCCCACTGCCGGAACGGATTTCCAGCGGCACCCACTCGACCTGGGCGCCCGGCTCCGAGCTGCGCCGCTGGGACACCGCCGAGTCCGCCGCGGACGCGATCGGACTGTGATGACCACCGACCAGCACAAGCACCACCGCACGACGCACTGGCCGCCGCAGTTGGCCCCCATCGGCGGCATCCGCTTCGCGCGCCGTTCCTCGCACTTCGCGGAAACGGTGCGGTTCTACCGCGACCTCGTCGGCCTGCCGCTCTATGAGACGTTCGAGGACAGCTACGGCAGCAACGGCGCGATCTTCGGGCTCCCCAGCTGGAACCTCACCATGGAGATCGTGCAGGCCGCCGACGACGTCGCGGTGGACCCCCATGAACAGCTCTGTCTTTATTTTCCGGACCCCAAAGCACAACGAGCCGCACTCGCGCGCCTGCACGACGCGGGCGTCGAACCCGTCGACCAGCACCCGTACTGGGCGGCCACGGGCGCGATCACCTATCGGGATCCCGACGGGCGCGAGATCGTATTCGCGCCCTTCGTGTTCGGCGTCAACGAGCCCGACACCAGCGCCGCTTCGGGGAAGCACGAGTTCCCGTCGGCGTGAGGGCTCAGCGCCGCGGCCGTCCCGAGGCCAACGCCGAGATCACCGCCACGATCGAGCACGCCGCAGCGCACACCGCGCCGCCCGCACCGACGTAGAGGCCGTATTCGGCCGACACCGGCGGGTTGACGTTGAGCTTGTAGTACCACACCGTCAGCGCCACGATCAACAGCGAAATCAGCAGCGCCGCAACCGAAGCGAGCTTCACCGACAATCCTCGGCCCATCATTGCGCCGGCCACCAGCAGCGTCGAGGCCAGCAGCACGATGAGCTGGCCGGCGCCGAACCCCGGGGGCAGTTCCAAGTTGCCGTGGGCGCCTCCGATGGCGTTGGCCCAGCCCCCGCCGTTGACCGCCGTCCTCAGCCACGGCAGCCACGCGCTGGCCGAAACCACCACGGCGAAAAACGCCACCAGCCAACCGGGGCGCAGTCGGCGAGTCATGGTAGCGAGGTTAACCGACTCCGCCGCCGGCCCGCGGCACCGAGCGTCGTCCTAGCGTGGCGGCGCTCGTCAGCTAGGTCTGCAGCGAGGACAGGTTGAACGGGGCGCCCGTCGGATCGGTCGCGGCGGCCAGCCGTCCATACGGGGTGTCCTCGGCGTCGCGCACCACCGCGCCGCCGTTGTCGACGATCACTCGCAGGGTCTTGTCGACGTCCTCGGCGCCGAAGAAGGTCACCCAGTTCGACGGGACGCCCTCGGGTAGCAGCGAGGCGCCGTCCATCACGCCGAGCAATTGCTCGTCGCCGAACCACGCTGTGGTGTAGCGGAATTCGTCGGTATCGGACTCGGATTCGGTACGCCAGCCGAGGACGTCGCGGTAGAAGTCGAGGGCCGCGCCGTAGTCGCGGGTGGTCAGCTGATGCCAGACGGGGGCGCCGGCCGCTCCGATGATCTCGAAACCGCGGTGCTGCAGCGGCTGCCACAAACCGAACGTCGCGCCGGCGGGGTCGGTCGCCAGGCCCATGTGGCCCTTGGCGGGCACCTCCATCGCCATGCAGACCGAACCGCCCGCCCCGGTCACCGCGGCCAGCGTGGTCTGGATGTCGGCGGTGTGGAAATAGGTAACCCAGCGGTCCGGCGCCTCGGCCCCGGCCCGGTTGGCCATGATCCCGGCGACGGGGTGGCCGCCCTTGGCTGCGTTGACATATCCGCCGTACTCGGGCCCGGCGGATTCGAACGTCCAGCCGAAGACCGTGCCGTAGAAATCCTGGGCGCGGGCGACGTCGGACGTGGTCAGATCGATCCAGCATGGGGCGCCCAGCGGGGCGCTGTCACGAATAGGCATGGTGACCTCCTGATGATGTGTCCCCGGAAAAAGGGTTCACACTATCGACCGCGCCCGAGGCGAAAACTCATCGGCGCGGGCGATCAGCGATGCCCGTTGCTGCTCGGATCGGGCCGGGTGAACACCGCCACGAAGTTCTCCAGCGACTGGTCGATATCGCCGCGCAGCGCGGCGGCGACGATCATGCCGATGGGGCCGAACAGCGCGGGGCCACCGAGGTGCACGTCGAAACTGACGAGGGAGCCGTCCCCTTTGGGCTGGATCTTGGCCATCAGCTTGACCTTGACCCCGCCGACTCCGTCGCCGTTGAGCGTCATGCCCTCGGGTGGCTTGTAGCGCACGACCGTCCATTTGATCCGGTTGGGCATGCCCTTGACCTCGACGATCGACTCGACGACCGAGCCCTTCTCGATCTCGTCGGGCAATGCGCTGCGCCACACCCGGTGGATGGTCAGCCAATCCTTGTACCGGGACAGGTCGGAGGCGTGCTGCCAGGCCACCTCGGGCGGCAGCGGGACATCGATGGATCCGGAAAGCTTGGCCATGGCTCAGTTCTGCTGGTCGCCCGTGTCCGCGGCGCCGGCCGCCTTCTTCGCCTGCTCCTGCACCTGGTGAATGGTGTCGGAGTATTTGCCCTGCGTCTTTTCGTCGACGAACTCGCCTGCCTTGTCGATGGCCGTCTCGACCTTGTCGGCGTTCTGCGACAACAGATCCTTGGCCTTGTCCAGGAATCCCATGTGCCCTCCCTTTTTCCGGCATCGTACTTGCCCGGTGAAACCGGCCGGCGCCGAGTTCGCTGTGCTCAGCGCCACAGCCGCGGCTGCACGCCCAGCATCCTGGCGCGGATCCACCACATGGCCTCGACCGCGGCGGCGCCCAGCAGACCGATCCCCAGCGCGATCGCGGTCACCGTGACATTGGACGGATCCAGCAGGAACTGCTTGCGGGCCAGGGGGAGGCTGAAGATCACCACATACGCCAGGCCCGAGACGATTACGAGCGCCACCCGCCACCACTGGTAGGGCCGTGCGACCACCGCGAGCACCCACAGGGCCGTCATGAGCAAGGTGATCAGGGCCGCGGTCGACGCCTGATCCTGTTGCTGGAAGCCGGCGTGCCGGCCGGGGTAGGCGGCCAGGTACGACGCGAAGGTCGCGGTGCCGACGATCAGCCCGGACGGCAGCGCCGAGCTCAGCACCCGGCGCACGAAACCGGGCTCGGCGCGCTCGTTGTTGGGCGCCAAGGACAGGATGAACGACGGTATTCCGATGGTGAACCACGCCGCGATGGTGACGTGGATCGGCTGGAACGGATACAGCAACGGATCGGCTTTCAACGCTTTGGAAAACAGGCATTCGATGCCCACCAACAACGCCAGCAGCACCGAGTACACCGTCTTGGTCAGGAACAGGTTGGCGACCCGCTCGATGTTGCCGATCACCCGCCGTCCCTCGCCGACCACGTACGGTAGCGTGGCAAACCTGTTGTCCAGCAACACTATCTGTGCGACGGCACGGGAAGCCGGGCTGCCGGCCCCCATCGCGACGCCGATATCGGCGTCCTTGAGGGCCAGCACGTCGTTGACGCCGTCGCCCGTCATCGCGACCGTGTGCCCGCGCGATTGCAGGGCGTGTACGACGGCGCGCTTCTGATCGGGACGCACCCGGCCGAAGGTGGTGTGGGTGTCCAGCGCGTCGGCCAATTGCGCGGGGTCTGAGGGGAGTTGGCGCGCATCCATCGTCTCGCCGCGCAACCCGAGCTTGTCGGCGACGGCGCCGACAGAAACGGCGTTGTCCCCGGACAACACCTTGACCGAAACACCCTGATCGGCAAAGTATTCCAGCGTCTCGCGGGCGTCGGGGCGGACCTTCTGTTCGAGCACCACCAGCGCGACCGGGGTGACGTCCCCCGGTGCGCTGGGGTGGTCGACGGCCACGTCGGCGGCGCCCACCAGCAGGACCCGCAAGCCTTGCGCCCCGATCCGCTCGGCCTGTTCGGCCGCCGCCGACGCCGGCTCGAGCAACACGTCGGCCGCCCCCATCACCCAGTCGCCGTGCCCTTCGAAGGACACCCCGCTCCACTTGGTGGCGGACTTGAAAGGTGCTGTCGCCGTGGCGGTCCAGCCCGGCGACTCGTGATAGGTCTCGGCGATCGCGCGCACGCTCGCGTTGGGTCGCGGGTCGGCGGCGGCCAACGCCGCCAGCACGTCGCCGATGCGATCGCGGTGCGCGGCCTCGTCGAGCTCGTCCACCCGGGCGACCCGCATGCCGCTTTCGGTCAGGGTGCCCGTCTTGTCGGCGCAGACCACGTCGACCCGCGCGAGCCCCTCGATGGCGGGCAGCTCCTGCACCAGGCAGCGGCGCTGGCCCAGCCGGACCACCCCGACCGCGAACGCGACCGACGTCAGCAGCACCAGCCCTTCGGGCACCATCGGCACCAGGGCGCCCACCGTCCGCAGCACGGACTCCTGCCAGCCCGCGTGCGTGGTGAACAGCTGGGTGTAGATCGTCAGCAGGCCGGCCGGCACCAGAAGGTAGGTGATGAACTGCAGGATGCGGTTGATGCCGTTGCGCAGTTCGGATTTCACCAATGTGAACTTGCTGGCTTCCTCGGCGAGTTTGGCCGCGTAGGCGTCCGGGCCGACCTTGGTGGCGCGGTAGGCGCCGGCGCCCGCAACGACGAAACTGCCCGACATCACCGCGTCGCCGACGGCCTTGGCGATCGGGTCGGCCTCACCGGTCAGCAGTGACTCGTCGACCTCCAGGTTCGCCTCTTCGATGATCTCTCCGTCGACGACGACCTGATCGCCGGGCCCGAGCTCGATGATGTCGTCGAGCACCACCTCCTCGGGCGGGACCGCACGCGTCCCGGATTGCCTGCGCACCACGGGTTTCGCCTGACCCACGATCGCGAGCTTGTCCAGCGTCTGCTTGGCCCGGATCTCCTGGACCATGCCGACGACGCTGTTGGCGATGATCAACAGTCCGAACATCCCGTTGATCAGCGAGCCGGTCGCCAGCACGATCAGCAGCAACACTCCCAGGATCGCGTTGATCCGGGTGAACACGTTCGCCCGCACGATATCGGTGATGCTGCGCGTCGCCCGTTTCCGCACGGCGTTGCTCTGGCCGTCGGCGACCCGCTGCGCCACCTCGGCGTCGGTCAGGCCGGTGATCAGTGAGGAGCTCATCGGGTGAAGGTCCCCAGCTTCTCGGTGTCGTAGTACTCCAGATTCAGGGTGTCGTTCGAGAAGACCGCTTTGGAAATCGTTCCGGGTGGGGCGTTTTCGTCGGTCAGCGGGAAGGTGAAGGTGTCGCCGTCCCAATGGGTGAGGGCGACCGTGTGGTTTTTCGGGCCCATCGCCAAGTGCAGGGCGCCGTCGTGTTCGGTCACGACGGCCGGACCCCAGTAGTCGCTGGCGTAGACGCCGGCATAGTCGCGAAGCGGCTTGGCCGGCGCGGGATTGGGCGGGGGTTGCTTGCCGACCAGCGAGCCCACCGGATTGTTCAGCCAGCCGATCGCCTTCTGGTACAAGGGACCCCAGTCCTCGCGGATCTGGCCGTATTGGACGAGGTCCATGAATTCGGCGGTCAGGGTTTCCGGGATGCCGTAGGGCGCGCCGTTGGTCAGCGCGATGATGCCCACGTCTTCCGAGGGCATCACCACGAAGTTCGTCGCCGCCCCCAAAGCGAAAGCGCCGGAATGGCTGTATTCGGTGCGGCCCGAGGAATCGACCGACGCGTTGAAACCGTATCCGTAGAACCCGGTGCGCGCCTTGGGCGTCGTCGCGGGTGTCGACACCGTCTGCGGACTGATGGCCGGCAACAGGTCTTCCGGCGCGGCGATCCGCCGCCCGTCGTGAGTCCCGTTGCCCAGCAACATCATCAGCCAACGGGCCATGTCGTTGACCGATGAGCTGACGCCGCCCGCGGGTGACTGGGGATCGGGGTCACGCTGGAAGCGGGACTCCCACTTGTCGGCGACCTTGACGTGATTGACCGCGTGGTTGGGCCGGGCGAGGAAGTCGGCGAAGCGTGAGCTCGTCGACGTCATGTTTAGCGGGCGGTAGAGCGCCTCGTCGGACAGGTCCTCCCATGACTTGCCGGCCGCGGCCGCCACGGCCTCCGCGCCGGCGGTGATCCCATAGTTGGTGTAGGCGTAGCTGATCCGGAAGGGTGCCAGCGGCAGATACCTGAGTCGCTCGAGGGTCTGACGACGGTCGTAGCCCAGGTCTTCGAGTTTGTCGCCCGCGTGATCGGGCAGCCCGGAGCGATGCGAATACACGTCGGCGACGGTCACATGGCTGCTGACATAGGGATCGCCGAGCGTGAACCAGGGCAACTTGGCGGCCACGGGGGTGTCCCAGGCGACGACGTGATCGCTGACCTCGTGCGCGATCACCGTCGCGCCAACCGATTTGGACACCGAGGCCAGCTGGAAGACGGTGTCGGCGTCCACCTTGTTGCCTTGCCCCTCGCCCTTGCTCACATCCTTGACACCGAAGCCCTTGGCGTACAACACTTTCCCGCCGTGGACAACGGCGACCGCCATTCCCGGCACGCCGGTGTTCTTCATCAGGTCGCCGACCAGGCCGTCGATCTTGGCGACGGCATCGTCGATGCGGCCGGCAGGAATCGCCACGCCGGCCACTTGGTTGGGCGGGACGTCAGACAGTGTGGACGGGGCCCCGGCGGTCGGCTGCGCGGAGCCGCATCCCGTCAATCCGAGCAGCACCGAGATGGCAGCGACCGCGCGTTTGGTCATGGCGCACTCTAACGCGGTGGGGTTGCCGGACTCGCGAATCAGAGCTGCCACCACGGGTTCGATTTCACCGGGGCCGCGAGATCAATGCGCTGGCCCGGCACCGGAACCGCCACGTTCACCTGCTCGGGCTCCGCGGCGACGAGCAGCCGCTCGACCGGTTCGGCCCACGGGTGCGGGGCCAACCGGAAGGTGCCCCAGTGGATCGGCACCAACAGCCCCCCGTCAGTGACGTCCAGGTGCGCCCGCAGCGCCTCCTCGGGGTTCATGTGCACGTCAGGCCACGCCGTGTTGTACGCCCCGATGGGCAGCAGGGTCAGGTCGAACGGTCCGTGGTCGGCGCCGATCTGGGCGAAGCTCTTCGTGTACCCGGTGTCGCCGCCGAAGTACGCGCGATGGGTCGGCCCGCGAAAGACCCACGACGCCCACAGCGTCGTGTTGCGATCCAGGAAGCGCCCCGAAAAATGCCGCGCCGGCACGCACACCACGGTGAGCTCGTCGACCGTCGCGCTCTGGTGCCAATCGAGCTCGACGATGCGGTGCTCGGGTATCCCCCACCTGCGCAGGTGGGCGCCGACACCGAGCGGAACGAAGAACGGGGACCGCTGCGTGCGGGCCAACGTCCGAATCGTGTCGATGTCGAGGTGGTCGTAGTGATCGTGGCTGATCACCACCGCGTCGACGGCGGGCAACCCCTCGAGTTGAATCGGCGGCGGGTGCAGCCGCTGCGGCCCGACGACGTCCGACGGCGAACACCGGTCGCTCCACACCGGATCGGTGAGCACCCGGTAGCCGTCGATTTCCACCAGCGCCGTGGAGTGGCCGAACCAGCTGACGGCCAGCCCGCTCGGATCCGCGCGGAAGACCCCGGGGGCCGTCAGCGGGATCGGCCCGCGCGGCCGGCTTCCACCCCGGTTGCCCACCAGCTCCCACGCGATGAGCCGCAGTTGCTCGCGGTCCATCTTGGTTTCCGAGGCGGGCTCGAGGTTGACGAAGACGCCGTCGCGACAGTTCGGGGACCCCGCGGTCGCCGCGGCGATCGATGCGGGGTGGGCGCCGAGGGCGTCCGGCGCGCCGTGCAGCGCGCGCAGCAGCCAACCCCCGCCCGCCAGCGACGCCGTGCCGGCGATCAGCCGTAGCGTCCCCCGCATGGCTCGTCAGGCCCCCTGGAACTTCGGTGGCCGCTTCTCGATACGCGCGACCTGGGCCTCGATGACGTCCTGGCTGCCCCACGCCTTGTCGAAAAGCTCCTTGTGCACCGGGCCGGCCTCCTCGATGGCGCCGTCGTCGTTGAGCACCCGCTTGGCGTGCTGGATCGCCAGCGGGGCCAGGCCGGCGATCTCGGCGGCCCAGGCCTGGGCGTCGGACAGCGTCCCGATGCGGTTGGCCATCCCGGTCTGCAGGGCCACGTCGGCTGTCAGCTTTTCGGCGGCCAGCAGCATCGCGCGGGCCCGGCCGTGACCGACCAGTGAAGCCAGGCGCCGGATGCTCCAGTTGTCAAGGGCCAGACCGTATTTCGATGTGGGGAATTGGAAGAAGGCGTCCGGCGCGACGACCCGGAGATCGCATTGCATGGCCAGCTGCAGGCCCGCGCCGATGGCCGGGCCGTTGATGGCGCCGATCACCGGGATGAGGGTGGCGTCCAAGACCCTGTGCAGCTCGATGAGGCGGTCGGGATAGTCGGCGGCGAATGCGTCACCACTCAGGTCCGCGCCGGCGCAGAACACCGTGCCCTGCCCGGTCAGCACGATCGCCCGGGTGGAGCCGTCGCCCGCCTTCAGCACCGCCTCGCGCAGCTCCTCGACGAGCTGGGAATTCAAGGCGTTGCGGCGCTCGGGGCGCTGCAACTCGATGGTCAAAACTGCTTCGGCCTGGCTGACACCGATCATGGCAGCCACCCTATATAGCCTCGTCACGTGAGTCGTATCACGGCTGGTCAACTACGCGACGCGGTCCTGGACGAGAATTCCTTCATCCGCTGGGACAGCGAGCCGCTCGCCGTGCCGGCCAGCGCCGCCTATGCGCGAGAGCTGGCCGATGCCCGCGCTGCGACGGGCCTGGACGAATCCGTGCTGACCGGCGAAGGGCGCATCTTCGGGCGCCGGGTCGCGGTGGTGGTCTGCGAATTCGGCTTTCTGGGTGGCTCGATCGGGGTGGCCGCCGCCGAACGGATCACCGCGGCGGTGCAGCGGGCGACCGCCGAGGGGCTGCCGCTACTGGCCTCGCCGAGCTCCGGCGGCACCCGCATGCAAGAGGGCACGGTCGCGTTCCTGCAGATGGTGAAGATCGCCGCGGCCGTCCGGCTGCACACCCGGGCTCACCTGCCCTACCTGGTCTATCTGCGCAATCCGACCACCGGTGGGGTCTTCGCGTCGTGGGGCTCGCTGGGCCACGTCACGCTCGCCGAACCGGGCGCGTTGATCGGCTTCCTCGGACCTCGCGTGTACCAGCTGCTCTACGGCGAACCGTTCCCCGAGGGCGTCCAGACCGCGGAGAACCTGCAGCGGCACGGCGTGATCGACGACGTCATCCCGCTCGACGAGCTGCGCCCGACGCTGGACCGAGCGATGACCGTCATCGCCGACCCGCCCGGGCCGCTGCCCACGCCGCCACCACCCGAACCGACACCCGACGTCGCAGCGTGGGATTCGGTGGTGGCATCGCGGCGTCCGGACCGGCCGGGCGTCGGACTTCTGTTGCGGCACGGCGCAACCGACCAGGTGCTGTTGTCGGGGACCGGCCGGGGAGAGGCGGCGACGACGTTGTTGGCGCTGGCCCGATTCGCCGGTCAGCCGGTGGTGGTGCTCGGCCAGCGGCGGATAGCGGGCGGCCGGGCGAGCACCGTGGGCCCCGCGTCGTTGCGCGAGGCCCGGCGCGGCATGGCGCTGGCCGCCGAGTTGCGCCTGCCGCTGGTGCTGGTGATCGACACGGCGGGGCCGGCGCTGTCGGCCGACGCCGAACAGGGCGGGCTCGCCGGGCAGATCGCCCAGTGCCTGGCCGAGCTGGTGACCCTGGACACCCCGACGGTCTCCGTGCTGCTGGGCCAGGGCAGCGGCGGGCCGGCGCTGGCGATGGTGCCGGCCGATCGGGTGTTGGCCGCGCTGCACGGCTGGCTGGCGCCGCTACCGCCGGAAGGCGCGAGCGCGATCGTCTTCCGCGACACCGATCACGCCGCCGAACTTGCCGCCGCACAAGGCATTCGGTCGACCGACCTGTTGGCGTCCGGGATCGTCGACGTCGTCGTCGCGGAACATCCCGATGCCGCCGACGAGCCCGTCGAGTTCTCGCGGCGACTGTCCCGCGCCATCGCCGCCGAGGTGCAGGCGCTGCGCGGGATACCCGCCTCCGAGCGGCTGGCCGCCCGGCTGCAGCGCTACCGCAACATCGGTCTGCCCTGAAACGCTCGCGACGGTGGTGCCTCCCGCATCCATAGGCGGCAATCAGGCAAGATGGGCGGCATGGACACAGGAGCTAGCTCACCTCGGGTCTTGGTCGTCGACGACGACTCCGATGTGCTCGCGTCGCTGGAACGTGGCCTGCGCCTGTCCGGGTTCGAGGTGTCGACCGCGGTCGACGGCGCCGAGGCGTTGCGCAGCGCCACCGAAACGCGGCCGGACGCGATCGTGCTCGACATCAACATGCCGGTGCTGGACGGGGTCAGCGTCGTCACCGCGCTGCGCGCCATGGACAACGACGTCCCGGTCTGCGTGCTCTCCGCCCGCAGCTCGGTCGACGACCGGGTGGCGGGCCTGGAGGCCGGCGCCGACGATTACCTGGTCAAACCGTTCGTGCTGGCCGAGCTGGTCGCGCGGGTCAAAGCGCTGCTGCGCCGCCGCGGCGCCACCGCAACCTCCTCGTCGGAGACCATCACGGTGGGACCGCTGGAAGTCGACATCCCCGGCCGGCGGGCCCGCGTCAACGGCGTCGACGTCGACCTGACCAAGCGGGAATTCGACCTGCTGGCGGTGCTGGCCGAACACAAGACCGCGGTCCTGTCCCGCGCGCAGCTACTCGAGCTGGTGTGGGGCTATGACTTCGCCGCCGACACCAACGTCGTCGACGTCTTCATCGGATACCTGCGCCGCAAGCTCGAGGCCCACGGCGGGCCCCGGCTGCTGCACACCGTGCGCGGAGTGGGATTCGTGCTGCGCATGCAGTAACCCGGTCGAGCGGCCATGAACTTCCTGTCCCGGATCCTGACCCGTACGCCGTCGCTACGGGCCCGGGTCGCGGTCGCGACGGCGATCGGCACCGCGATCGTGGTGGTGATCGCGGGGGCGGTCGTGTGGTTCGGCATCACCAGCGCCTGGAAGGAGCGGCTGGACCGCCGCCTGGACGAGGCGGCCGGTTTCGCCATCCCCTTCCTGCCCCGGGGCCTCGACGACATCCCGCGCGCACCCCACGACCAGGACACCGTGATCACCGTCCGGCGCGACGGCCAGGTCAAGTCCAACTCGGACGTCACACTGCCGCCGCTGGAGGTGGGGTATGCAGACACCTACATCAACGGGGTGCGCTATCGCGTCCGAACCTTGGAGGTCGCCACGCCGCAGCCGGCGACGGTGGCAGTGGGCGCGACGTACTACGACACGATCGCCCAGACCAACAACCTGCATCGCCGGGTGATCCTGATCTGTGCGCTGTCGATCGGCGCGGCGGCGGTGTTCGCTTGGCTCCTGGCGGCTTTCGCGGTGCGGCCGTTCAAACGCCTGGCCCAGCAAGCCCGTTCGATCGACGCCGACGAACGGCCGCAAGTGGCGGTGCGCGGTGCCACCGAGGCGGTCGAGATCGCCGAGGCCATGCGGGGCATGCTGCAGCGCATCTGGACCGAGCAGGACCGGACCAAGGATGCGCTCGCGTCTGCGCGCGACTTCGCCGCCGTGTCCTCGCACGAGCTGCGCACCCCCCTGACCGCGATGCGCACCAACCTCGAAGTGCTCTCCACCCTGGACATGCCGGACGAACAACGCAAAGAGGTGCTGGGCGACGTCATCCGCACGCAGTCGCGCATCGAGGCCACGCTGACCGCCCTCGAGCGCCTGGCCCAGGGCGAGCTGTCGACGTCCGACGATCACGTGCCGGTCGACATCACCGAGCTGCTCGACCGCGCCGCCCACGACGCCACCCGCGTCTACCCCGGGGTCGACGTCTCACTGGTGCCCTCGCCCACCTGCATCATCGTCGGGCTGCCGGCCGGGTTGCGCCTCGCGGTCGACAACGCGATCGCCAATGCCGTCAAGCATGGCGGCGCCACCCGCGTCGAGCTGTCGGCGGTCAGCTCCCGCGCCGGCGTGGAGATCGCCATCGACGACAACGGGCGCGGCGTCCCGGAGGACGAGCGCCAGGTGGTGTTCGCGCGGTTCTCCCGCGGATCGACGGCCTCGCATTCCGGGTCGGGCCTGGGATTGGCCTTGGTAGCCCAGCAGGCCGAGCTGCACGGCGGGACTGCCGAGCTGGAAAGCAGCCCGCTGGGCGGTGCGCGGCTGGTGCTGCGACTACCCGGACCCAGTTAGCCGCGGGCCGTCGGCGGCTATCCGCCCCCTCCCGAGTCGGGCAGACTGGAGCGATGGCCAACGGCAGCAAACCCACCGACAACGACACCCTGGCACACATCCGCGAACTGGTCGCCGAAGAAAAAGCGCTGCGGGCCCAACTGCAGCGCGGTGACATCGACACGTCGGAGGAACATGACCGCCTTCGGCGCATGGAGATCGAACTCGACCAGTGCTGGGATCTGCTGCGGCAGCGCCGGGCGCTACGCGAGAGCGGCGGCGACCCGCGCGAGGCGGAGGTGCGGCCGCCCGACGAGGTCGAGGGCTACCTGAGCTGAGCGGCCACGCGGACGCCGACGACGCGGTGGACGTCGCCGTCGTCGGGGGCGGGCACAACGGCCTCGTCGCGGCGGCCTACCTCGCCCGGGCCGGCCTGCGGGTGCGCCTGCTGGAACGGCTGGAACAGACCGGCGGCGCCGCGATCTCGGCGCAACCCTTCGACGGGGTCGGCGTCCGGCTGTCGCGCTACTCCTACCTGGTCAGCCTGCTACCGAGCCGCATCGTCGAGGACCTGGGCGCCGGGATTCGCCTGGCCCGGCGTCCCTATTCGTCGTACACGCCCGACCCCGCCACCGGCGGCCGCAGCGGGCTGCTGATCGGGGCGCCCGGTAACACCTTCGCCGCCATCGGCGCGGCCAACGACGCCCAGGGCTTCGCGGACTTCTACCAGCGCTGCCGGCTGGTGACCGAGCGGCTGTGGCCGACGCTGCTCGAACCGCTACGCAGCCGCGAGCAGGCCCGCCGCCACGTACTGGAAAGCAACGACCGCCGCGCGGCGGCCGCCTGGGAAGCCCTGATCGAGGAACCGGTCGGCGAGGCCATCACCGACGCGGTGGGCAACGACCTGGTTCGCGGGGTGATGGCCACCGACGCCCTCATCGGCACCTTCGCGCGCCTCGACGATGAGTCGTTGACGCAGAACGTCTGCTTCCTGTACCACGTGCTCGGCGGCGGCACCGGGGACTGGGACGTCCCGATCGGCGGGATGGGCGCGCTGACCACCGCCCTGGCCGCGGCCGCCGTCGGCCACGGCGCCGAAATCATCAGCGGCGCAGAGGTTTACGCGCTCGACCCGAGCGGCGAAGTGCGCTATCGCAGCGGCGGCCATGAGCGCCGGGTCCGGGCCCGGTTCGTCCTCGCCGGCGTCACGCCCACCGTGCTGGCCGGGCTGCTCGGCGACGAACCGCCACCGGCGGACGGCGGCGCGCAGGTCAAGGTGAACATGGTGCTGCGGCGCCTGCCGCGCCTACGCGACCGGGGCGTCACGCCCGAACAGGCCTTCGCCGGCACGTTCCACGCCAACGAGACCTGGACGCAACTGGATACGGCCTATACCCAGGCGGCCGCGGGGCAACCGCCGAATCCCCTGCCGTGCGAAGCGTATTGCCACTCCCTGACCGATCCCAGCATCCTGTCCGATGACCAGCACCGCTCGGGCGTCCAGACGATGACGGTGTTCGGCCTGCACACCCCGCACGCGCTGTTCGGCGACGCCGACCCGGACGCGCTGCGCGAGCGGCTCACCGAGAAGGTGCTGGGATCGCTGAATGCTGTTCTGGCCGAACCGATTCAAGAACTGCTGCTGCACGATGCGCAGGGGCGCCCGTGCATCGAGACGACGACCACATCAGATCTCGAGCGCACCCTCGGCATGAGCGGCGGCAACATTTTCCACGGCGGGCTGTCGTGGCCGTTCGCCGATGACGACGATCCGCTGGACACCCCGGCGAGGCAGTGGGGCGTGGCCACCGCTCACGAACGAATCATGTTGTGCGGCTCGGGCGCTCGCCGCGGTGGGGCGGTGTCGGGCATCGGCGGGCACAACGCGGCGATGGCAGTGCTCGCCTCCCTCGCGACCAGGCAGAGAATCGCGTAAATCCCGCCGCCCGCAGGCGATTCTGCGTCTGCTCGGCAGGAAACTAGCGCGCGTCGATCGTCGCGTAGTCGCGCTCGGTGTAGCCGGTGTAGATCTGGCGCGGACGGCCGATCTTGCTGTCGCCCTCGTCGTGCATCTCACGCCAGTGCGCGATCCAGCCGGGCATCCGGCCCAGCGCGAACAGCACGGTGAACATCCGGGTCGGGAACCCGAGGGCGCGGTAGATCAGGCCGGTGTAGAAGTCGACGTTGGGGTACAGCTTGCGTTCGACGAAGTAGTCGTCGGTCAGCGCCGCCTCTTCGAGCTCCTTGGCGATGCTGAGCAGGTCGTCGTCGCCGCCGAGCTTGGCCAGGATCTTGTCCGCCTGCTCCTTGACGATGCGGGCCCGCGGGTCGTAGTTCTTGTAGACGCGGTGGCCGAAGCCCATCAGCTTGACGCCGGCCTCGCGGTTCTTCACCTTGCGGACGAATTCACTGACGTTGTCGTCGCTTTCGCGAATCTGCTCGAGCATCTCGAGGACCGCCTGGTTGGCGCCGCCGTGCAGCGGGCCCCACAGCGCGTTGATCCCACCGGAAACGGAGGTGAACAGGTTCGCCTGCGACGACCCGACCAGCCGCACCGTCGACGTCGAGCAGTTCTGTTCGTGGTCGGCGTGCAGGATGAGCAGCATGTCCAGCGCCCGGATGATCTCGGGGTCCGCCTGGTACGGCTCGGCCGGTAGGCCGAACGTCATGCGCAGGAAGTTCTCCACCAGGGTCAGCGAGTTGTCCGGGTAGAGGAACGGCTGACCGACCGACTTCTTGTATGCGTAGGCGGCGATGGTCGGCAGCTTGGCCAACAGCCGGATGGTGGACAACTCGACCTGCTCGTTGTCGGTCGGGTCGAGGGAATCCGGGTAGTACGCCGAGAGCGCGTTGACCGCGCTGGACAGCACCGGCATCGGGTGGGCGTTGCGCGGAAATCCGTCGAAGAACCGCTTCAGGTCCTCGTGCAGCATGGTGTGCAGCTGAATCCGCTTGGTGAACTCGGCCAGCTGCTCCTTGCTGGGCAGCTCACCGTAGATCAGGAGGTAGCTCACCTCGATGAAGGTCGACTTCTCGGCCAGTTGCTCGATCGGGTAGCCGCGGTAACGCAGGATTCCGGCGTCGCCGTCGATGTAGGTGATGGAGCTCTTGCACGACGCGGTGTTGACGAAGCCGTTGTCGAACGTGGTGTAGCCGGTCTTGGACAACAGCGAGCCCAGCGCGATGCCGTCGGCGCCTTCGGTGGCGCTGACGATCTCCAGGTCGGTCTCACCGCCCGGGTACTTCAGAGTGGCGGTGTCGTCGGTGTCGGCCACGAGAACCCCTTCGTGCTTCCGGCTGATATGGCTGCCCCTGACTTGGTGCTTACAGCTGAAGGTAGTCGTTATCGCGACGAGGCGCCCGTCCGGGGTCGGGTCTGGGAACCTTCCTTAAGCTTTCATCAGGTAGCGCGGTGACGATCCCGGCAGCTCGTGTCTTTCGCCGCTGCGCGCCCGGCGGTCGGCGACGCGTGCCGCGCGGATCCGGCGTGGCGCGGGCCACAACAGGTACGGCGTACCGCCGTTGTCCGGGAAAGCGGCGCCCATCACCCCGCCGTGGACATCGGCCCGGCCAACCCGAAGGCGTGAGCGGCGTTGTCGTGTAACACCTTTCGCAGCCACACATCGTCGATGCCGGGCAGCCGGGTGAGGACCTCGACCGCGTCGACGTAGCCGTACGGGATGTTGGGAAAGTCGCTCCCGAAAAGTATGCGGTCGGCGAGATCACGGAGGCGTCCGTACTCGGCGGGCGGGAAGGGCATGGCCTCCTCGACGAACGGGGTGAACGCCATCGTGGTGTCGAGCCGCACGTCGTCGTAGCGCTCGGCCAGGTCGAGGAAATCCGTGTACTCGGGCATGCCCAGGTGGGCGATGATCAACCGCAGGTGCGGATGGCGCGCGAGCAGTGCCGCGACGGGCCCGACGCCGGTGTGTTCGCCGGGGACGGGACCCGAGCCGCAGTGGATGATCACGGGGATCGCGGCGTCTTCGATGACGCCCCAGGCGCCGTCGAGCAACGGGTCGGTGGGGCTGTAGCGGCCGACCTGAATGTGGGCCTTGAATACGCGGGCGCCGGACGCGATGGCCTGACCGACGTAGTCCTCGACGCCGGGTTCGGGGTACAGCGTCGCGGTGTGCAGGCAGTCGGGCGTCGTCGCCGCGAACGATCGGCCCCACTGGTTCAACCAGGCCGCCATGTGCGGCTTGTGCGGATAGATCAGCGCCGTGAACGCCCGGACCCCAAAGCCGCGGAGGGTTCGCAGTCGCTGTTGTTCGTCGCTGCGGTAGGCGATCGGCCAATGCCGTCCCACCAGCGGGCCGGCGTCATCGAAGTACCGCCACACCTTGTCCATCACGGATTTGGGCATGAAGTGCGTGTGCACGTCGACGATGCCGGGCAGCCCGAGCGCCGTCCAGATCCGACGTACCGAATCCGTTTCGTCCATCGCCAGCCAAGTTAGCCGCCGCGCGGGCACGCTACGGCTGGAGGCGCTCGATGCGATCGCCGCTGACCCGGATGCGGTTATGCAACCGGTTTTCCCGTCCCTGCCAGAACTCGACCACCTCGGGCGCGATGAGATAGCCGCCCCAGCCCGGCGGCACCGGAACCTGCTCGCGGTCGGCGAAGCGCGCGGTCACCTCCTCCAGCTGGCCCAGCAGGGCCGCCCGCGACGCGATCGGTTGCGACTGATGCGAGGCCCAGGCGCCCAGCTGTGATCCGCGCGGTCGTTTCGACCAGTACTCCTGGGTCGCCTCCGCAGTGACCTTGCTCACCGGGCCGCGGACGTGGACCTGGCGGCCGAGCTGGTACCAGGGAAACGTGACCGCGGCGTACGGCGTCGCGGCCAGATCGCCGCCCTTGGCCGAGTCATAGTTGGTGAAAAAGGTGATCCCGGTCTCGTCGACGCCCTTGCACAGCACCGATCGGCTCGCCGGCCGCCCGTCGGCGGTGACGGTGGCCAGCACCATCGCGTTGGGCTCGGCGACACCCGATCGCTCGGCGTCGTCGATCCATTTGCGCAACAACGAAACCCAACCATCGCCGAGCCAGTCCGCGTCGAGATCGGGACTGCCGTCCTTCTCCGCCGATCCGTATTCCACACGCATTCTTTGCAGGTGCTCTTTTCCTGGCTCGGGGTCCCGTCGTGCCATCGCGTCAACGCTACCGGCGCTTGCTACCGGCCGGTAGCGTCGGCCCGAGCGGGGGGTGCGAGAATTTTCGGCATGACTGTGGTCCCCGAAGACTTTGTCCCCGGCCTCGAAGGCGTGGTCGCCTTCACCACCGAAATCGCCGAGCCGGATAAAGACGGCGGCGCGCTGCGCTACCGCGGTGTCGATATCGAAGACCTGGTGGGTCAGCAGGTCACTTTCGGCGACGTGTGGGCGTTGCTGGTCGACGGAAAGTTCGGCCACGGGCTGCCGCCCGCCGAGCCGTTCCCGCTGCCCATCCACACCGGCGACGTGCGCGTCGACGTGCAGGCCGGCCTGGCGATGCTCGCCCCGATCTGGGGGTACAAGCCGCTGCTGGACACCGATGACGCCACCGCCCGCAACCAGCTGGCCCGGGCGTCCGTCATGGCGCTGTCCTACGTTGCCCAGTCCGCGCGCGGCATCTATCAGCCCGCGGTGCCGCAGCGGGTGATCGACGAATGCGAAACGGTCACTGCCCGTTTCATGACGCGCTGGCAGGGCGAGCCGGACCCGCGCCACGTCGAAGCGATTGACGCCTACTGGGTTTCGGCCGCCGAGCACGGGATGAACGCCTCGACGTTCACCGCGCGCGTGATCGCCTCCACCGGCGCCGACGTGGCGGCGGCGCTGTCCGGGGCGATCGGCGCGATGAGCGGTCCCCTGCACGGGGGCGCGCCGGCGCGGGTGCTGCCGATGATCGAAGAGGTCGAGCGCACCGGCGACGCGCGCGGCCTGGTGAAGAAGATCTTGGACAGCGGCGACAAGCTGATGGGATTCGGGCACCGGGTGTACCGCGCCGAGGATCCGCGGGCGCGGGTGCTGCGCGCCACCGCCGAGCGGCTGGGCGCACCGCGCCACGAGGTTGCCGTGGCGCTGGAGCAGGCCGCGCTGGCCGAGCTGCGGGAGCGGCGCCCGGACCGGGCCATCGAGACCAACGTCGAGTTCTGGGCCGCGGTCATCCTGGACTTCGCCCGGGTGCCGGCCAACATGATGCCGGCGATGTTCACCTGCGGACGCACCGCCGGGTGGTGCGCCCACATCCTCGAGCAGAAGCGGCTGGGCAAGCTGGTCCGGCCGTCCGCCATCTACGTGGGCCCCGCCCCGCGCAGCCCGGAATCCGTCGAGGGTTGGGACCGCAGCCTCACCAACGCCTGAGGCCTTCCTGGTTGTCGGTGCCCGGCGATCTAATGGTTGCTGTCGCGCGATGACTTTGCGTCGCCGACGCAGTCATACGTCGTGAGCCTGTCCGCGGTGGGCAGGCGACGGAACCGACAGCAAGGAGAATCAGGATGGCGATCAACATCGAACCCGCACTGTCCCCCCACCTCGTGGTCGACGATGCCGCCGCGGCAATCGACTTCTACGTCAACGCTTTTGGGGCCGAGGAGATCGGGCGCGTGCCGCGCCCGGACGGCAAACTGGTGCACGCCGCGCTGCGCATCAACGGCTTCACGGTGATGCTCAACGACGACTTCCCGGAGGTGTGTGGCGGCAAGTCGATGACACCGACCTCGCTGGGAGGCACCCCGGTGACGATCCACCTCACCGTCACCGACGTCGACGCCAGCTTCCAGCGGGCGCTGGACGCCGGTGCCACCGTGGTGGCCCCGTTGGAGGACCAGTTCTGGGGCGACCGCTACGGCGTGGTCGCCGACCCGTTCGGCCACCACTGGTCGCTGGGGCAGCCGGTCCGCGAGGTCAGCATGGAAGAGATCACCGCGGCGATGTCCGGGCAGGGCGCCGGCTAGCGGCGATCGCAAGCGCGGCCGCGGCCGGGCGCGGCGGGTCGCCGCCATCGGCATTAACCGAGCAGCCGGTCCAAGAGCCGGCGTCGCGGTGGCGGCGCCGGCTCGGCGGTCGCGGCGGCCGCGAGCATCGCGGCGACGTCGGTGAACTTGTTGCGGGGCCGGCCGTCACCGCTGCCGCGCGCGATTTCGGCGGCGTCGATGGCACGCCATCCCGCCGCGTCGACGGCCTCAGGCCGACGGGAGCGCACCAGGGCGGCCAGCGCCTCGGGCTTGGCCGCCGGTTCGGTCAGCTTGCCGGCGTTGAAATCGGCCACCAGGGCCTGCACGGTCTCAAACGAGCACGACTTGTTGGTCCCGATGAACCCGCTCGGTCCCCGCTTGATCCAGCCCGCGACGTACGCGCCGGGCACGGGTGCGCGCGAGGCGGGATCGACGACGCGCCCGCCGTCGTTGGGCACCACGGCCGACGATTCGTCATAGGGAAGCCCACGAATCGGCTTGCCGCGGTAGCCGATCGACGTCAGCACCAGGCCCGTGTTCAGGCGGCGCGCCTCATCGGTGCCGGTGACCGAGAACTCCAGACCGGAGACACGCTGCTCCCCCAGCACACGGGTCGGGGTGAGCCGGTATGCCAGCCTGATCCGCGGGCGTGCCGCCGGCACCGAATCGTCGCCGAGCGTGCTCAGGATTTCCAGCTTGTTTTTCGTCAAGGGATCCGACGCCGTCGCCAGGTCGGCCGCGACCAGTTCGTGGTCGGCCGCGCTGAGGACGACCTCGGAGCTGCCCGTGAGCCCGATCAGCTCGGGCAACGTGAACGCCGACTGGGCCGGGCCGCGCCGGGCGGCGATCACCACCTCACGCACAGCCGAGCCGCGCAGCGCCGCCAAGGCGTGGTCGGCGATGTCGGTGCGGGCCAGGTCGTCGGGGTCCGCGGTGAGCACCCGGGCGACATCGAGGGCGACGTTCCCGTTGCCGATGATTACCACCCGCTCGTGGCCGAGATCGACTGGCAGGTCGGCGAAGTCGGGATGCCCGTTGATCCAGGCCACCAATTCGGTCGCGGTCCCGGTGCCGGCCAAACCCATGCCCTCGATGTCCAGGCGACGGTCGTCGGGCGCACCCACGGCGTACAGCACGGCGTGGTGGTGAGCCAGCAGGTCGTCGTGGCTGAGGTGTTCGCCGATCTCGACGTTGAGATAGAAGCGGAAGCGCTCGTGGCCGGCGACCCGCTCGAAGAGGCGGGTGACCCGCTTGGTGTTCTGGTGATCGGGCGCCACCCCGGCCCGCACCAACCCGTACGGGGTGGGCAACTTCTCAAAGACGTTGACGCGCACGCCATGCTGGGTGAGTAGCTCGTCGGCGGCATACATCGCCGCCGGACCCGATCCGACGATGGCCACGGTCAGCGGCCGGCGGCGCGCCCGCACTTCGGCGGCCGGGATGACCGGCGCCAGCTTCGACGTCGGCGGAAGCTTCTCACCCTCGGGCCGTTTCGGGTAGAACGACGCGTTGATTTCGACGAAGGGCAGCTGGTTGGTGTCCAACCGGGTGTCGGGCGCGATGGCCCCGACCGGGCACGCGCTCACGCAGGCGCCGCAGTCCACGCAGGCCGCCGGATCGATGTAGAGCATCTCCGAGGTGGCGAAGCCGGGCTCGTCCGGCGTGGGGTGAATGCAATTCACCGGACACGCGAAAACACAGGACGCGTCGTTGCAGCACGACTGGGTAATAACGTGCGGCATGAAACCTACAGACCGGACTCGTTACGCGGCCGGGACCGAGGCCAGGTGCTGGCGCTGCGGCTCGCTGCGGTAGCGCGACGGCTTGCCGTTGATCTTGCACAACCGCCACATCAGCCGCGCCGAGCGCATCTCCATCAGGCCGGTGTCATAGGCCAGCATCCGCACGTCGCCGAACATGTCGCTGAGCCACTTACGCGATTCCGGCGAGCGGAAGAACAGTTCCTTCTTGACCTCGCGCGGGATGTCGAACTCCTGCCAGAAAGCCTTGGGCGGCACCACAATCGCGCGGCAGAGCACCTTCATGGTCAGCGGCAGGTACAACGCGGTCCAGAACCGCTGCCTCTTGGTCAATTCCGGCACCCGCTTGCGCAGGAACTCGTGAGCGAACGAGATGTGGCGCGCTTCCTCGGCGACGTGGATCGCCATCACCCGTTCCATGATCGGGTGCAGGGACTTGCCTTCGCGCAGCACATTTTTCTGTGTGTGGTCGATGGGCTCCTCGCCGGCGAGCACGCCGATGAAGAACGCTACCGGCAGCGGCCCCGCCACCAGCGGAACCAACGGCGACAGCCACTTGAGCATCCGCGGCATGCCCGGGACGTCGGCGCCGATCCGGTTCACCATCTCCTGGAACATCATGGTGTGGTTGCATTCTTCGACCGACTCGTGCAGGCAGTACCGGTATTCGGGCGAGCCGTTGGGCACCCAGAACGTGTAGTTCATCAGGCCGCGGATCAGGATGGATTCGAAGTGCAGTCCCACCTTGGCCACGTTGGCCTGCCGCCACATCCCGATCTTGATCTTGCGCTCGTCGGACTGCGCCAGGTACCAGGGATGACGGCCCAACGGGTCGGTCTCCGGCAGGATCCACCGAGGGTCGTTCTCGGTGACAGCGAATTCCGGTGAGTCCCAATCGATGTCGGTGTACGGGTTGAAGTTGCGCCGCACCGACCCCTCGGACAGTGTGGCAAGCATGTTGACGTAGTCAGCGTCGTCGCGCACTTCCATGTTGCGGCGCCAACGCCGGACCAATCGCGTCCTAGCCATAACCTAGGCCTCCTCAATGAGGTTTACATTTGGACGTGCTATGTCCAGACAGTACCGGAGGTACCGGATATTTCCTAGACCCGTCCGAGGCACTGTGACCTGACCAGTGGTCATCGAATTCGTATGCCCTGGATCACAACGGAGGAAACGTCGGAGGCCCCCCGAGCAGGCGTTTTGCGTTGACGGCCCGGTCCGACGGTCGGCCCGCCGCAACGGCCCGCCAGGGTGGCTCACTACCCTGATGAGCATGGCTGACCAGCTCGCAGATTCCCTTCAAATTCCCGACGCCATCAAGCCCCGCGACGGCCGCTTCGGGTGCGGCCCGTCCAAGGTCCGGCCCGAGCAACTGCAGGCGCTGACCACGACGGCGGCGCCGCTGTTCGGGACCTCGCACCGGCAGGCGCCGGTCAAGAATCTGGTGGGCCGACTGCGGTCGGGGCTCGCTCAGCTGTTCTCGGTGCCGGACGGCTACGAGGTCATTCTGGGCAACGGGGGGGCGACGGCGTTCTGGGACGCCGCGGCGTTCGGCCTGATCGACAAGCGCTCGCTGCACCTGTCCTATGGGGAATTCAGCTCGAAGTTCGCCTCCGCGGTGGCCAAGAACCCCTTCGTCGGCGACCCCGTCGTCATCAAGTCGGATTCGGGCGGCGCCCCCGAACCCCAGAGCGATCCGTCGGTGGACGTGATCGCGTGGGCCCACAACGAGACCTCGACCGGGGTCGCGGTGCCCGTGCGCCGACCCACCGACTCCGGTGACGCGCTGGTCGTCATCGACGCGACGTCCGGGGCCGGCGGCCTGCCCGTCGACATCGCCGAGACCGACGCCTACTACTTTTCGCCGCAGAAGAACTTCGCCAGCGACGGCGGGCTGTGGCTGGCCGTCATGAGCCCCGCCGCGCTGGCCCGCGTCGAGTCCGTCGCCGCTTCGGGCCGCTGGGTGCCCGACTTCCTGTCGCTGCCCATCGCGGTGGAGAACAGCCTGAAGGACCAGACCTACAACACCCCCGCGGTCGGCACCCTGGCGCTGATGGCCGAGCAGGTCGACTGGATGCTGGGCAACGGCGGGCTGGACTGGGCCGTCAAGCGCACGGCGGACTCCTCGGGACGGCTGTACTCGTGGGCACAGGAGCGGCCCTACACCACCCCGTTCGTCAGCGACCCGAAGCTGCGCTCGCAGGTGGTGGGCACCATCGACTTCGCCGACGACGTCGACGCCGCGGCCGTGGCGAAGGTCCTGCGGGCAAACGGCATCGTCGACACCGAGCCGTACCGCAAGCTCGGCCGCAACCAGCTGCGGGTCGGGATGTTCCCGGCCGTGGATCCCGACGACGTCAGCGCCCTCACCGAGTGCGTCGACTGGGTCGTTGAGCGGCTCTAGTCGCGCGCCCTTGAACAGCCGGTAATCGGCGCGCCGCCGCCCAGCGTGTCAGCACAGATGATGGGCGGTTGCTGGACTAAAGTGCGCCGTGACGGGTCCGTCGCTGATCTGCACGGAGCCTGCGAGGAGATAGCCATGCGGGAACTCAAAGTGGTTGGGCTCGATGCCGACAGCAAATATGTCATCTGCGAGAGCGATGATCCCGCGGAGCAGTTCAAGCTGGCGGCCGACGACCGCCTGCGGGCCGTTCTGCGCGACGCGGCCCAGCACCCCGAGCAGCCGCAGCTCGAGATCGAAGTCACCAACATGCTCAGCCCCAAAGAAATTCAGGCCAAGATCCGCGCCGGCGCGTCCGTCGAGCAGGTCGCCGCGGCGTCGGGGTCGGACGTGTCGCGGATCCGCCGCTTTGCCCACCCGGTGCTGTTGGAACGGTTCCGGGCCGCGGAGCTGGCAACCGCCGCCCATCCCATGCTGGCCGACGGTCCCGCCGTGCTGACCCTGCTGGAGACCGTCAGCACCGCCTTGGTGACGCGCGGCCTCGATCACGACAAACTCAGCTGGGACGCCTGGCGCAACGAAGACAACCGGTGGACGGTCCAGCTCGCGTGGAAGGTCGGCCGTTCGGACAACCTCGCGCATTTCTGCTTCACGCCCGGCGCCCACGGCGGGACCGTCACCGCCATCGACGACGCGGCCAGCGCGTTGATCGACCCGACCTTCGAGCGTCCGCTGCGGCCGGTGGCGCGGGTGGCCCACGTCGACTTCGAAGAGCCCGCGAAGCCGCCCGTCACGCAGGAGCCGGCCCCGGAGCCGGAAGAAAAACCCGTGCACACGCGCCGGGGCAAGCCGGTCATCCCGGCGTGGGAGGACGTGCTGCTCGGCGTGCGCTCGGGAGGGCAGCGCTAGCCCGCTAGGCGCGGCCCGCTTCGCCCGGCTGCGCCGCGCTCGCGATCACCACTAGGCGCGGCCCGCGGCCGCCAGGGCGAGAAGCGCGACCCACGCTCCCGTCACGCCGACTCCGGCGCCGAGCACGAACCAGCGCAGGACCGGGGTGCGCCGCCACCCCCACAGGGTCGGCGCCAGTCCCCCCGCGGCCACGATGTTGAGCCCGACGGCCAGCAGCAGGTGCACGCGAACCAAGCCCAGAGTGAGCACGACGATCGCCGCGGCGGTGACCGCCGCGACGAACGCGGCCACCGTCAAACCCGTTGCCCAGGGCACGGACTCGTCCTTCATCAGCCGAAGCCTAGCCTGACCGTTCATCGCCGCCTTTCGTCACCGAGCGCTCGTAGAACGCCAGCGCAGCCGCGGTCGCGACGTTGAGCGAGTCGGTGCCGCGCGACATCGGAACGCGCACCCGCACATCGCTGCACCGCAAGGTGGCCGGCGTCAGCCCGGGACCCTCGGCGCCCACCAGCACCGCGACGCGTTCGCCGCGCGCGGCCGTCATCGCCTCGGCCAGCGGGCACGCCGACTCGTGCGGGGTCATAGCCAGCAGCCGAAACCCGTTCTCCTTCAACGTCATCAGCTCGGCCGGCCAACAGGTTGCGCGCGCATACGGCACCAGCAGTGCGTGTCCCATCGACACCCGGACGGCGCGGCGGTACAACGGGTCGGCGCACCCACTGCCGAATACCACGGCGTCGACGCCGAGCCCGGCCGCGTTGCGGAAAATCGAGCCCAGGTTCTCGTGATCGTTGACCCCTTCGAGCACGGCGACGGTGCGAGCGCCGGCGATCACCTCGGCCACGCTGGGCTCCCCCACCCGCCGGGCGGCCGCCAGCACGCCGCGATTGAGGTGGAAGCCGACCACGCGCGCCATGACGTCGGCGGACGTCCGGTAGAAGGGGACGGCGCTGCCGGCGAGGTCGTCTTTGAGCTCGGTGAGCCGGCGGTCGGTGCCGAGCAGGGCATGCGGGTGGAACCGGGACGCGAGCATGCGCTGAACCACCAGCACGCCTTCGGCGATCACCAGCCCCTTGCCCGACGGCAGGTCGGGACGGCGATCGACACTGTTCAGGTCCCGGAAGTCGTCGAGCCTCGGGTCATCGGGATCCTCGACGTCCTGGACGTTGCCGGCATCGGCGCTCACGGGCTTTCGTCGACCAGCGCCAACATCAAATCGGCGGCGCTGCGCAGGATGTCGCGCTGCTCGGTGTCCAACGTCGACAGCCGCTTGGCCAGCCATTCCTGACGGGCGCGACGGTTGGCCTTGACCAACTCGGCCCCGGATTCGGACACCGAGACGAGCACCTGCCGGCCGTCGACGGGATGCGGCACGCGGTCCACCAAACCCATCTCGGCCAGCGACGCGATCACCCGCGTCATCGACGGCGGCCGAACCCGTTCGCGAATCGCCAGGGCGCCCGGCGTCATCGGACCTTCGTTGGCCAGCATCGCCAGCGCCGACAGCTGCGACAGTGACACCGGCGACGACGGGTTGCGGAACCGCAGCTGGCGGGCCAGCCGCATGACAGCCAGTGACAGGTCGCTGGCGAGCCGCGCATCGCTGTCAGGCATGGCGCGAGGTTACACGCAAGCCTGAGAAACCGGGACACCAACCGGCTCTTGATTCGTTCCGCCAAATGCCGCGGAATTTCATCGAAGCGCTTAGTTTCGGCAAGTAGGTGAGCGCCCGGCGGGGACCGGCGGCGGGCTATGTTATTCGCGATGTCCGCCGAACCTGATCACCACCGCGCACCGCCGCCGCTGCCGGCGGTACTGGTGCACGCGTGGGCGTTCATCGCGCTCGGGGCGCTGGGTTGGGTCGCCGCGGCGGCCGCGGCGTTCCTGGTGCCCGCCCTGACGAGCTGGCGCCCGGTGACGCTGGCCGGTCTGGGCGTGGGGCTGCTCGGTACGACCATTTTCCTGCTCCAACTCGCGGCGGCACGCCGCGGCGCCCGCGGCGCCCAGGCCGGACTCGAAAACTACCTCGACGAAAAATGATTCGCTGACCCATTGGAGGAGCGATGGTAGCCCCGCTATTGCAAGCGCACGTCGACATCAACGCACCGGTTGCCAAAGTGTGGGAATTGATTTCCGACCTTCGGCGAATGCCGGAGTGGAGTCCGCAGTGCCGCTGGATGAAGCCGTTCGGCCCGCTGCGTCAGGGCACGCGCACCCTGAACCTCAACCGCCGCAACCGGATGTTCTGGCCGACCACCTGCACGGTGGTCGAGATCGTCCCGGACCGCAAACTCGCGTTCCGCGTCGACACCAACAACACAATCTGGAGCTATGAGCTCGAACCGGCCGGCGAGGGCACCCGGGTGATCGAGAGCCGCCACGCCGAAAACGGTGTCACCGCGTTTTCGAACCTGTCGGTCAAAGCGCTCTTCGGCGGCACCGACAACTTCGAACACGAATTGCTCGACGGCATGAACGCCTCGCTGGCGCGCATCAAGGCCGCCGCAGAAAAGGGCTAGTCCAGCGACTCGCTCTGGGGCTCGGGTGCGGACTGCTGCTCGGATTCGGCAGTCTCGGTCTCGGACTGCGCCTCCGGCGCTCGGATCACCGACTCCGGCTGGGCTTCCGACGTCTCCTGCGTCGGCTCGGCCGCCTCCTCCGTGGTCTCGGTCGTCTCTTCCGTCGGCTCGGACGGCGCGGTCGGCTCGACCGGCGCCTGGGTGACGTCCAGCAGGCCATCGTCGTAGGGCTCGTACGCGGGGGACCCGGTGCCCGCGGGCGCCGGGGTGTCCGAGTGCGCACCGCAGCCATACTGCTTGTCGACGATGTGCCCGTCGGCCGACAGCTCGTTGCCGCACACGCCGAACATCGCGCCGAGGGATCCCGATAGCGGCAGGAAGAAGCCGCAGTCGCGGCAAACGCGCTTGGTGGATCGTGCCATCGGCGAGTCGGGGCCGTAATCGCCGGTGTGCCAGCGTTCGGCCGCTGCCGCGCGGCCCTCGCCGCTCATCACCCAGCGACGGCCCAGCCCGATCTCGGCGGCGGTCTCGTCGACCTGCGGGTCGCCGCTGGCGGTGTAGCCGGGAACCAGGCGGGGATCGTCGGCGGCGGGCGCCAACAAATCCCCGGGACTGAGGTCCCCGGGGCGCACCCGGTGTTCCCACGGCACCCATTCCGGCGCCAGCAAAGCCGTCGGCCCCGGGACCAGCACCACCTCGCTGACGGTGGCGTGATCGGCGCCGGGATAGGCGGCCACGACCACGGCCCACTGCCACCCCTGGTAGCCGGGTAGGTGCGCCAGGAACCGGTGGGTGGCGGTGTTGGGGTCTTCGTAGCCGACGCCCAGGTAGTCGCCGACCATCTCCGGTCCGCTGAACTCCGCAACAGCCGCCCTGGCCTGGTCGGCCGCGCCCGTGAGCACCGCCGCCAGCCCTTCGGGCCACTCGTCCACGGTCGCCACGGAGGATCCTTCGGTGGGTCTGGTCACGTTGTCTTCTGTCTGCATTGCGGTTCCAATACTAGGTTGACGAGCCACGCCCCGTTACCTGCAGACGCATGTCGCCGGCATAGGGGAGAATCGGGGAGTGTCTGGGCGGCGGCAACACGATCCGGGCCGGGTGGCCTCCAAGCCGGGCCGCCGGGCCCCTAATGGCGTGGCCGCACAACATCCGGGCGCGGCCAACTACCCCGCCGGCGACGGTGCGCAGCGCCGAACGCGCCGCCCGCCGCCGATGCCGAGCGCCAACCGCTATCTGCCCCCGCTGGGCCAGCAGACGGAGCCGGACCGTGGCAGCAGCGCGCCCCCTCGCGGGCCGTCTTCGGGCGAGCGGATCACCGTCACCCGCGCCGCGGCGCTGCGCAGCCGCGAGATGGGTTCGCGGATGTATTGGATGGTGCAGCGCGCGGCGACGGCCGACGGCGCCGACAAGTCCGGCCTGACGGCGCTGACGTGGCCCACGGTGGCCAACTTCGCGGTCGACGCCGCGATGGCCGTCGCGCTGGCCAACACGTTGTTCTTCGCCGCGGCGACCGGGGAGAGCAAGGGCCGCGTCGCGCTGTATCTGCTGATCACCATCGCGCCGTTCGCGGTGATCGCGCCCCTCATCGGTCCGGCGCTGGACCGGCTGCAGCACGGCCGCCGCGTCGCGCTCGCCGCGTCGTTCGCCCTGCGCACGGCGTTGGCGCTGGTGCTGATCCTGAACTACGACGGCGCCAGCGGGAGCTACCCGTCGATGGTGCTGTACCCGTGCGCGCTGGCCATGATGGTGTTCTCGAAGTCGTTCAGCGTGCTGCGCAGCGCGGTGACGCCCAGGGTGATGCCGCCGACCATCGACCTGGTGCGGGTCAACTCGCGGCTGACCATGTTCGGTCTACTGGGCGGCACCATCGCCGGGGGCGCCATCGCCGGGGGCGTCGAATTCGTCTGCACCCACCTGTTCAAGCTGCCCGGCGCATTGTTCGTCGTCGTAGCCGTCACCGTCGCCGGGGCGTCGCTGTCCATGCGGATTCCGCGCTGGGTCGAGGTGACCGCCGGGGAGGTGCCCGCCACCTTGAGCTACCGCCACGACAGCGAACCCCTGCGCCGAAGCTGGCACAGGGAGGTCAGCGGGGCACTTCGGCAACCGTTGGGCCGCAACATCATTACTTCGCTGTGGGGTAACTGCACCATCAAGGTCATGGTGGGGTTTCTGTTCTTGTATCCGGCATTCGTCGCCAAGGCGCATGACGCTAGCGGGTGGGCGCAGGTCGCCATACTCGGGGTGATCGGCGCAGCGGCCGGCATCGGCAACTTCGTCGGCAACTTCACCAGCGCACGTTTGAAACTGGGCCGGCCCGCCGTGCTGGTGGTGCGCTGCACGCTGGCGGTGAGCGCGGTCGCGTTGGCGGCCTCGGTGGGCGGCAACCTGATGCTGGCCGCGATCGCCACGTTGGTGACGTCGGGGGCCAGCGCGATCGCGAAGGCCTCCCTGGACGCCTCGTTGCAGAACGACCTGCCGGAGGAATCCCGCGCTTCGGGGTTCGGGCGCTCGGAGTCGACGCTGCAGTTGGCCTGGGTCCTCGGCGGCGCCGTGGGGGTGCTGGTGTACACCGAACTGTGGGTCGGTTTCACCGCGGTCACTGCGCTGCTCATCCTGGGCCTGGCGCAGACGCTCGTCAGCTTCCGCGGCAACTCGCTGATTCCCGGCCTGGGAGGTAATAGGCCCATCATGGTCGAGCAGGAGGGCGCGCGTCGCCGTGTCGGCAGCCCGGCGGTGGTCGCCGAGTGAAATCCCGAATCAACCGCGGCACGGCCGTGTTGCTGGCCTGCCTGATGGCCCTGCTTTGTGTGGGCGTCGGGGTCGGCACCTGGCTGCTGGTGGGCCGCTCCGGTCCGCAACGCCCGGAGATCAGCGCGTACTCGCATGGACACCTGACCCGGGTGGGGCCCTACCTCTATTGCAACGTGCTCAACCTTGAAGACTGCGCGACGCCGCAGACCCAGGGCGAGCTCCAGGTCAGCGAGCGGTATCCGATTCAGCTCTCGGTGCCCGATGCCATCTATCGGGCGCCGTGGCGCCTGGTGCAGGTGTATGAGGATCCAACGAACAGCACCAGCACCATCTTTCGGCCGGGCACCCGACTCGCCGTGACCATTCCGCCGGTGGACCCGCATCGCGGTCGCCTCGCCGGGATCGTCGTGCAGTTACTGACTTTGGCGGTGGACCCGGCCGGCGAGCTCCGCGATGTCCCGCACGCGGAATGGTCTGTGCGGCTCGTCTTCTAGGTCTTTTCCGCCGAACGTTCGCCGCCCTCCGCGCCCACGTTCGACACCCTCCGCGCCCAGCGTCGCCACCCTCCGCGCCCAGCGTCGACTTGTTGCGACGACACGCCGCAAATTCCCGCCACAACCCCACGTTCGACCAGACGTGTCGGTGCCGACCGGCACCGTGTCCCCATGGAAATCCCGGACTGGCCATTTCGAGGCACCGACGCACTGGCCGCTGGAGTTATTACTCGGCACCGATTGCGAACCGAATTCGAGATGGTTCATCGCAACGTCTACATCCGCCGTGGACAAATGTTGACGCCGGTGACCCGAGCGGTCGCCGCCTGGCTGTGGTCTGGAAGGACCGCAACGCTGGCGGGGCTATCCGCGGCGGCGCTACACCGCACCAAGTGGATCGACGACTGGCTGCCGGCCGAGCTCAACCGTGCCGGCCGCGACAAAGCACGGGGCATCATCGTGCACAGCGACACCTTGGACGACGACGAAATATGCACGCGCGACGGGATGCGCCTGACCACGCCGGCGCGCACGGCGTTCGACCTTGGTAGGCGAAAGGGCTTGACCACAGCGGTGATTCGGCTCGATGCCCTCATGCATGCAACAGACTTGAAGCCAGCCGACGTCGAACTGCTGGCCGACCGCCATCGTGGCGCCCGCGGCCTGGTGCAGTTGCGAACTGCTCTGACCATGGTCGACGGGGGCGCTGAATCGCCGTACGAGACGAGGACCCGGTTACTACTCGCCGGCAGCGGATTGCCGCGGCCACAAACCCAGATCGAAGTGCTCAACGAATGGGGCGCGGTGCTGGCGCGCATCGATATGGGCTGGGAGGAATGGAAGGCCGGTGTGGAATTCGACGGCGCGCATCACTGGACCGACCCGGCGCAGCGGGCCCGAGACATCGATCGCCTGGCAGAACTCGAAGCCCAGGGCTGGTCAATCATCCGGGTGAGCGCCGAGATGCTGCGGTACCGGCCGTACGTCGTCGTGGAGCGCGCCCGCGGCGCTTTGGTCGCGGCGGGTTGCCCGGTCTCAGCCGCCGAGCGTGGACTTGTTGGGCCAAAACGCCGTGATTTCCCGCCACAACTCCACGTTCGGCGGTAGGGGTGGGCCACGCTCGGCGGTAGGGGGTGGGCCACGTTCGGCGGTAGGGGGTGGGCCACGTTCGGCGGTAGGGGGTGGTCCACGTTCGGCGGTAGGGGGTGGGCCACGCTCGGCGGTAGGGGGTGGGTCACGCACCGTGGCCGGGCGGTACCCGTTCGCCTTCGACGGGCGGACCCGGGGGCGTCCCCTCCCCGAAGGGCTTGCCGCCCAAGCTCTCTCGCCCGTGCGGCGATAGCCACCCGGACAGGTCGGGACCCTTGGGCACGATGCGGGTGGGGTTGATGTCGGCGTGGACGATGTAGTAGTGCTGCTTGATCTGGACGAAGTCGACGGTGTCCCCGAAACCCGGCGTCTGGAACAGGTCGCGCGCGTAAGCCCACAGCACCGGCATCTCGCTCAATTTGCTGCGATTGCACTTGAAATGCCCGTGATACACCGGGTCGAAGCGGACCAACGTGGTGAACAACCGCACGTCGGCCTCGGTGATGGTGTCGCCCACCAGATAGCGCTGGCCGCCCAGCCGATCGCTCACCCAATCCAGCGCGGCGAACAGCCGGTCGTAGGCGGACTCGTAGGCCTCCTGCGAGCCGGCGAAGCCGCACCGGTATACGCCGTTGTTGATTTCGGTGTAGACCCGCTTGTTGACCTCGTCGATCTCCGCGCGTAGCCGCTCCGGGTAGAGCTCGGGCGCGCCGTCGCGATGAAAGGCCGACCACTCCGTCGACAGGTCCAACGTCATCTGCGCGAAGTCGTTGGTGACCACCGCCCCACTCGGCACATCGACGATCGCGGGAACCGTGATGCCCTTGGGGTAATCGGGGAACCGCTTGAAGTAGGCGTCCTGCAGCCGCGGGATCTTCAAGACCGGGTCCACACCACCGGGATCGAGATCGAACGTCCAACTGCGCTCGTCGTGCGTCGGGCCGCAAAAGCCAATGGAGAGAACGCCTTCGAGGCCCAACAACCGGCGGACGATGATGGCGCGGTTGGCCCACGGGCACGCGCGCGCCACGACGAGCCGGTACCGATCGGGCTCGACCGGGTAGCCGTCACGGCCATCGGCGGTGATGCGGGTGGTGATGTAGTCGGTGTCGCGATTGAACTCGCCTTCTTGGGCGATGTAGGAAGCCATGTGTTCCATCGTGGCTCAACGCGGACTCGTTGCCGAACGGTCGCCGGATGAGAACCGCCGGGCCAGATTGGCCTCGGTCGACTCACCCTCTTCCCAGTGGGCGATCCACGGCCCGGTGCCCTCGGACTGATCGATGATCCCGGCCTCGAGCCAGCCGTACCGGCCCTGCAGCAGGTTGCGCGTCAGCTGCACATCGCTTGCGTCGGTGTTGTCCCACAACCCGCGAAACAGCGCCTCCACCCGCACGGTCGCCTGGGCGCAGAACGCCTCGGCCAGCTCGTAGGCCTGTTGCCCCACCACCGGATCGGCGGCGCGTTGCGACTCCGCGTGCACGCACGCCGCGGACATCGCGAACAGCTCGGCACCGATGTCGACGACGCGCCCGAGGAACCCCTGCCGCTGCTCCAGCTTGGCCTGCCAGCGCGCCATGCCATAGAAGGTGTTTCGTGCGAGCTTGCGGCTGGAGCGTTCGATGAACCGCAGGTGCGCCGCCAGCGGACCGAACTCGTGGTAGGCCCGCGGCCGCTGTCCTTCACCGAACACCAACTGCGGCAACCACTTTGCATAGAATCCGCTCGCACCGACCGCCGCGGCGGCCTTCTGCCGCAACCCCGTGTCGGGCTTGGCGAGGTCGCCGGCCGCGGCAAGGTGCGCGTCGACCGCCTCGCGCGCGATGAGCAACCTCATGATCTCGCTGGAACCCTCGAAGATGCGGTTGATCCGCAGGTCCCGCAACGCCTGCTCGACGGGCACGGCGCGTTCGCCGCGTGCGGCCAGAGACTCCGCGGTTTCGTAGCCCCGCCCGCCCCGGATCTGCATGACCTCGTCGGCGATCACGCAGGCCATCTCGCTGGACCACAGCTTGGCCAGCGCCGCCTCGATCCGGATGTCGTTGCGCCCTTCGTCGGCCATCTGCGCGGACAGCTCGAGCACGGCGTCGAGCGCATAGACGGTCGCGGCGATGAACGAGAGCTTGCGGGCCACCGCTTCGTGCTCGGCCAGCGGCTTGCCCCACTGCACACGCTCGCCGGACCATTCGCGCGCGATCTTCAACGCCCACTTCGACGAGCCCGTCGCGCTCGCGGGGATCGACAACCGTCCGGCGTTGAGCGTGGTCAACGCGATCTTCAAACCGTCTCCCTCGGAGCCGATCAGGTTTTCGCGCGGGACCCGAACGCGGTGCATCCGGGTCACGCCGTTTTCGATGCCGCGCAGGCCCATGAATTTGTTGCGCCGCTCCACGGTGATTCCGGGCGAATCGGCCTCGACGACGAAGGCGCTGATGCCGCCGCGGCGCCCTTCGCTCTTCGGCACCCGCGCCATGATCACCAGCAGTTCGGCGACCACGCCGTTGGTAGTCCACAGCTTCACGCCGTCGAGCTCGTAGGCCTGCCCGTCGTCGATGGGGGTCGCCGTCGACGCCAATCGGGCGGGATCGGAGCCGACGTCGGGTTCGGTCAGCAAAAACGCCGATATGGCGCCGGCGGCGCAGCGCGGCAAAAACTTCTCTTTCTGCTCCGGGGTCCCGGCGAGTTTGAGCGGCTCGGGCACCCCGATGGATTGATGGGCCGACAGCAGTGCGCCCAGACTGGGATGAACGCTCGTCACCATCATCAGCGCCCGGTTGTAGGCGACCTGCGACATCCCCAGGCCGCCGTATTCGGTGGGAATCTTCATCCCGAAGCAGCCCAGGTCGGCCAAACCCTTCACGTACTCGTCGGGAATTTGGGCGTCGCGTTCGATGACGCTGCCATCGACGGTCTCCAGGAATTCGCGCACGCTGTCGAGAAACGCGCGGGTGCGGGTCTCGTCGGCTTCCGCGGGGGTGGGGAACGGGTGTATCAGCTCCAGCGGAAAACGACCGAGAAATAGTTCTTTCGCGAAGGACGGTTTATCCCAACCTGTTTCGCGAGACTCCTCGGCGAGCGCTCTCGCCTGTTCCTCGGTGACCTGCGCTTGCTGTGCCATCGCAGCCTCCTTGCTAGACGACCGTCATGGGGTGTGGAGTACCCCATCTGCGGCTCGCCACCGAGCCGTCGCCTGCGAATTGGCTGCGTTTCGCGCGTTAGGCGTCGAGCTCCCGCGCCACGGCCTTGACGACCTCGGACACCCGGCGCGCGGTCTTGCGGTCCGGGTAGCGACCCTTGCGCAGCTCGGGCTGCACGGTGCTCTCCAGCAGCGTGATCATGTCCTCGACCATGCCGTGCAGTTCGTCGGGGTTGTGCTTGTGTTCGGCGGGCGCGTCGCGCCGCGCCTTGGTCAGGCTGGGCGGCGGCTCAATCAGCTTGAGGCTCAACGCCTGCGGTCCGCGCCGTCCCGAAGCGATACCGAATTCCACCCGCTGGCCCGCCTTGAGCCCCTCGACCCCAGCGGGCAGCGCCGACGAGCGGACGTAGACGTCTTCGCCGTCCTCTTGCGACAGGAAGCCGAAGCCCTTGTCAGCGTCGTACCACTTAACCTTGCCGGTCGGCACTGGTCTCACCTGCTTGTCTTACGGATCAATAGAAATAGGCAACACAATAAGCGTCCCGCCTGCGCAGGACGCCGTATTAAGAGTCTGATCCTACTCGGATGCGGCCCTAACGAGCACCCCCGTTATTGGCCACTCGGTACGCTTGGTATTACCCGCGGAGGTGATATGCGCCTGATCCTGAACATCATCTGGCTTCTGTTCGGCGGCCTATGGATGGCCGCCGGATACCTCGTCGCGGCGCTCGTCAGCTTTCTGCTGATCATCACCATCCCGTTCGGCTTCGCGTCGCTGCGCATCGCCTCGTACGCGCTGTGGCCGTTCGGCCGCACGATCGTCGACAAGCCGACCTCGGGGTCGGGCGCCTTGATCGGAAACATCATCTGGGTGGTGCTGTTCGGGCTCTGGCTCGCGATCGGTCATCTGGTCAGTGCGGTGACGATGGCGCTGACGATCGTCGGCATTCCGCTGGCGCTGGCCAATCTCAAACTGATTCCGGTGTCGCTGATGCCGCTGGGCAAGGAGATCGTTCCCGTCGACTCGCCGGTTCATTACGCGCCGCCGGTGGCCGCATGACCCTGACGGCGTTGGGTTTCCCGACGGTGCGGAGCCGCCCTGACGGCCCGGCCGGCGGGCGTGCCGTTGCTGGGACGGCGCCGTCCGCGGGCCCACTGGTGGACACCTACGGGCGGGTCGCCACGGATCTGCGGATCTCGCTCACCGATCGCTGCAACCTGCGCTGCACCTACTGCATGCCCGCCGAGGGCCTGGACTGGTTGCCGGGCGAGCAGCTGCTGACTGCCGGCGAGCTGGCCAGGCTGATGGACATCGCGGTCACCCGGCTGGGGGTCACCAACGTTCGGTTCACCGGCGGTGAGCCGTTGCTGGCGCGCCACCTCGAAGAGGTGATCGCCGCGGCGGCCGGGCTACGGCCCCGCCCCGAGATCTCCCTGACGACCAACGGCGTCGGGCTGGCACGGCGGGCCGCCGGGCTCGCCCGGGCGGGCCTGGACCGCGTCAACGTCTCGCTGGACAGCGTGGATCGGCAGCATTTCGCGGCCATCACCCGCCGTGATCGGCTCGACGACGTGCTGGCCGGGCTGGCCGCCGCCCACGAGGCCGGCCTGGCGCCGGTGAAGGTGAACGCCGTGCTCGACCCCGCGACGGGACGCGAGGACGTGGTGGACCTGTTGCGGTTCTGCCTCGAGCACGGCTACCAGTTACGTGTCATCGAGCAGATGCCGCTCGACGCCGGGCACCAATGGCGGCGCGACGCGGCGTTGAGCGCCGAGGACGTGCTGGCCGCGCTGCGCCCGCATTTCCGGCTGCGACCGGACCCGGCGCCGCGGGGATCCGCTCCCGCCGAGCTGTGGCTGGTCGACGAGGGACCCGGCACGCCGGCCGGCAAGGTGGGTGTTATCGCGTCGGTCTCGCACGCGTTTTGCTCGACGTGTGACCGCACCCGGTTGACGGCCGACGGCCAGATCCGCAGCTGCCTGTTCGCCAAGGAAGAGACGGACCTTCGGGCGCTGCTGCGCAACGGCGCACCCGACGAGGCGATCGAGGCGGCGTGGCGCACCGCGATGTGGGGCAAGCCCGCCGGCCACGGCATCAACGACCCGAACTTCATCCAGCCCGACCGCCCGATGAGCGCGATCGGTGGCTAGCCCCATGGGGCAGTCCCCCGCCCAGGAGACCGGCATCGGAGTGACGGTGCGCTACTTCGCGGCCGCCCAGGCGGCCGCGGGCGTCGAAGCCGAGACGCTGGTGGTGCGCCCCGGCACCACTGTCGGCGAGCTGGTCGAGCGGCTGGCCGCGCGCGGATCACGCCTTGCCACCGTCTTGAGCCGATGCTCGTACCTGTGCGACGGGGTCGCCGTGCGCGACGAGACCACCGCGTTGCGATCCGGTGACACGATCGATGTCTTGCCGCCGTTTTCCGGCGGCTGAAACTGTGAAACATCTCACATAACGGAACGATAACGGCGCGGTCACGCTCCAATCTCGAGTGTAATGACCTGCGCAAACACCGTGTGTTGCTGCGGTTTTCGCGGATGACCGAGAGCGAAACGCCAGGTTTCGCGACACGTGACGAGACCAACAGAAACCGTTACGGTCTCCGAAGGCTCGCCAGCCATCCCGATTGGCGGACCTCCCCTCCCTATCGCGCCGAGCTCCATCCAATAGGCGGGGGCCACCAACTCATGGATGGAGACGGGGGACCCACCGGTCCACCGTGATCGGACTGGGGCCGTTCGCGGCCCCTAGGGGTGAAGCCGGCGTCGTCCTCGACGGCCGCGCCGGCCGGGTGGCCTCTCCAACCCGAACCCGACAGCTGACCTCGCAGGCGCGTGACGAGAGAGGAATACATCGGCGCGCATGAGCGGACGTCACCGTAAGCCCACCGCATCCAGTGTCAACGTCGCCAAGATCGCCTTTACCGGCGCAGTGCTCGGTGGCGGCAGTATCGCCCTAGCCGGCCAGGCGGCCGCCGCCACCGACGGCGAATGGGACCAGGTAGCCCGTTGCGAGTCCGGCGGCAACTGGGCCATCAATACCGGCAACGGCTACCACGGCGGGGTGCAATTCAGCGCCAGCACGTGGTCCTCGCACGGTGGCGGCCAATACGCCCCGTCGGCCGAGCTTGCGACCAAGGAACAGCAGATCGCCGTCGCCGAGCGGGTGCTGGCGACCCAGGGCCGCGGCGCATGGCCCGTCTGCGGCGGCCCGCTGTCGGGTCCCAGCCCGCGCGAAGTGCCCGCCCCGGCCGGCCTGGACGCCCCGCTGGATGCGCCCGGCGTCAACGGCGCCCCGGCGCCCGACGCTCCGCCGCAGGACGCCCCGCCGCCCGCTCCAGTACAGCTGGCCTCCTTCGACCGTCCGGCACCGCCGGAGGCTCCGCCCGCAGACCTGCCGGCGCCCCCCGAGGAGCTGCCGCCCGCTCCCCCCGCGGACGCCGCTCCCCCGGCCGATCTGCCCCCCGCCCCGCCCGCCGACGCGATGCCGCCCGCACCTGTAGCGGACGCGGACTTCCACGGTTTCGTCCCGGTCGGCATGCCGGAGCTCGCCTCCGACGCCAGCTACACCCAGCAGCTGTGGGAAGCGATTCGGGCACAGGATGTTCAGGGGAACGACGCGCTGGACGCCCTGGCGCAGCCGTCGCCCAACGCCTGAGGCTCTAGCGCCACCAGATTCCCCGCACGCCCCGAAAACCCTCCTGTTCGGGGCGTGTTGGGCACGGCGCACCAACTCCCGGACTCAGCTGGCTACGGCGTCAGGCCGAGCCCACCCACTCCTCGGTGCCGTCGGCGAAGAACTGGTGCTTCCACACCGGTAGCCGCGCCTTGATGGTGTCGACGAGTCGCGCACAGGTGGTGAACGCCGCCTGGCGATGGTCGGCGGCGACGGCCGCGACCAATGCCGCCTCTCCGATGTGCAGCACACCGACGCGGTGGCTGGCGGCGACGGCGCGGACGCCGCTGGACTGCGCCGCCACATCGGCAACCACGTCGGCCATGACCTGGGCGGCCGAGGGGTGCGCCGAGTACTCCAGCCGCACCACCCGGCGCCCCACGTCGTGGTCGCGGATCATGCCGACGAACCCGACGATGGCCCCCGCCGACTGATGGCCCACCAGCTCTTCGTGCTCAGCCAGAAGAATCGGCTGCTCGGTCATGGCTGCGCGCACGACCAGCGTCATCGCTGATGGTCTTTACCGGCGAGTTGATCGAGCGCGTGGTCGAGCACGTCGGCGAGCACCCCGAGCCCGTCGCGCACCCCACCGGGTGAACCCGGCAGGTTGACGATCAGGGTCCGTCCGGCCACCCCGCACACGCTGCGGGACAACACCGACGTCGGCACCTTGGGCAGGCCCGACTGGCGGATCGCCTCCGCCAGGCCGGGGATGAGGTAATCGATGA
Source organism: Mycobacterium intracellulare ATCC 13950 (assembly GCF_000277125.1). NCBI lineage: Bacteria > Bacillati > Actinomycetota > Actinomycetes > Mycobacteriales > Mycobacteriaceae > Mycobacterium > Mycobacterium intracellulare. The sequence continues at coordinate 851,676 of NC_016946.1, read as the reverse complement.
CGGCCACGGTCTGGTCCGGGGTGCTGTCACTGGGTGAGATGCCGGTGCCGCCGGAGGTGAGGATGACGTCGACGTCGTCATCGATCGCGTTGCGCAGCGCATCACCGACCGGCGACCCGTCGGCGACCACCTCCGGCTCCCCGGCCGAAAAGCCCCGCTGGGTCAGCCATTCGGTGATGATCGGCCCGCATCGGTCTTCGTACTGTCCGGCCGACGCCCGGGTCGAGGCGATGATGACGCGGGCCGATCGGGTGCTCATGACCGCGTCCACATTCCGGTTTTGCCGCCTTCCTTGCGCAGGACTCGAATGTCATCGATCCGCGCGGCCGGGTCGACCGCTTTGATCATGTCGTAGAGCGTCAGGGCCGCGACGCTGACGGCGCTCAGCGCTTCCATCTCCACCCCCGTGCGGTCGGTGCTGCGCACCGTCGCGGTGATCTCGATGTCCGACTCCGCCACGTCGAAGTCGATGTCGACCCCGGTCAGCGCCAGCTGATGGCAGAGCGGGATGAGCTCGCTGGTGCGCTTCGCCGCTTGGATACCCGCTACCCGGGCGGTGGCAAGCGCGTCGCCCTTGGGCAGGCCCCCGGTCGAGATCAGCTCCACCACGTGTGCCGATGTGCGCAGGGCGCCCGCGGCGACGGCGGTCCGCTTGGTGGCTACCTTCTCGCTGACGTCGACCATGTGGGCCGCCCCCTGGTCGTCCACGTGTGACAGCGCACCCGAGCGGGATTCTCCCGACGCCCAGGTCGCCGAGGCTTTCGAGGCCTCAGAGGCCCTAGCCATGGAAAGACCTACCGATTGACGACGGTGACCGGGTGCAGGTAGGGCAGCTCGGTGGAGGGCAGCGGGAACGTCAGCTCGCCGAAGGGCGACAGCGCACCCGTCCGGTCGGTGACGAGTTCACTGACCGCGTGGTCGTCGGGGTCCGTCGTCGGCCAGCCGTTGTCGACATACTTGGTTTTGCGAGCTTTGCCCTCAGCAGTGTCAGCCACGAGGTCCATTCTGACAGGTGACCCAGGAGCGCGTGGCGCAAGACCGTAGGTTCGCGCCGCCCCTTCGCGATCTGCTCGGCATCCACGACCTGCTTTACGCTGGTCAGCGATGACCGACAACACCCCGGATATCCCGCTGGGGTCGTGGCTGGCCGAGTTGTCCGATGAGCGCCTGATCCGGCTGCTGGAATTGCGGCCGGACCTCGCCCAGCCCCCGCCCGGCAGCATCGCCGCACTGGCGGCCCGAGCCCAGGCCCGCCAGTCGATCAAGGCCGCCACCGACGACCTCGACTTCCTGCGGCTGGCGGTGCTCGACGCGCTGCTGGTGCTGCGGGCCGACGCGGAACCGGTGCCGACCGCGAAGCTGCTGGCGCTGATCGGTGATCGCGCCCCCGAAGGCGACGTCCTCGACGCGGTCGACGACCTCCGGCAACGCGTCCTGGTCTGGGGCGAGACCGCGCTGCGGGTCGCCCCCGACGCCGGGACGGGAATGCCGTGGCATCCGGGGCAGGTCATGCTCGAGGACACCTCGCGCGACGCCGAGCAGATCGCGGCCCTGATCGACGACCTCGACCGGGCGCAGCTCGAGGTGCTGGAGAAACTCCTCGAAGGCTCCCCGATGGGCCGCACCCGCGACGCGGCGCCGGGCGCGGCGGTGGACCGCCCGGTGCCCCAGCTGCTGGCCATGGGCCTGTTGCGGCGCATCGACGCCGAGACCGTGATCCTGCCCCGCCACGTGGGACAGGTGCTGCGCGGCGAGCGGCCCGGCCCGATGCAACTGACCGCGCCGAACCCGGTGGTGTCGACCACCACCGCCGACGACGTCGACGCGACGGCCGCCGGAGCCGCCATCGACCTGCTGCGGGAGCTCGACGTTCTGCTCGAAACGCTTTCCGCCGCACCGGTTTCCGAGCTGCGCAGCGGGGGCCTGGGAATCCGGGACGCCAAGCGGCTGAGCAAGGTGACCGGGATCGACGAGTCACGGCTGGGTTTGATCCTCGAAGTCGCCGCCGCGGCCGGGTTGATCGCCAGCGGCATGCCCGACCCCGAACCGGCCGCCGGCGAGGCACCGTACTGGGCGCCGACGGTCGCCACCGATCGGTTCGCCGCGCTGTCCGCCGCCGAGCGTTGGCACCTGTTGGCCAGCAGCTGGCTCGACCTGCCCAGCCGGCCGGCGCTGATCGGCACGCGCGGTCCCGACGCCAAACCTTATGGGGCCCTTACCGATGCCCTGTATTCCACCGCCGCGCCGCTGGACCGCCGCCTGTTGCTCGGCATGCTGTCCGGGCTCCCGCCCGGGGCCGGCGTCGACGCGGCGGAAGCATCGGCCGCGCTGATCTGGCGGCGTCCGCGGTGGGCCAAGCGGTTACAGCCGGGGCCCGTCGGGGATCTGCTCGCCGAAGGCCACGCCATGGGGCTGGTGGGGCGCGGGGCGATCAGCACGCCCGGCCGGGCGCTGCTGGACGAGGACAAAGATCCGCAGGCCGCGATCGACGCCATGACCAGGGCGCTGCCCGAACCGGTCGATCACTTCCTGGTGCAGGCGGACCTGACGGTTGTCGTGCCGGGTCCGCTGCAGCGCGACCTGGCCGAGCAACTCGCCACCGTGGCCACCGTCGAATCGGCGGGCACGGCGATGGTGTACCGCGTCAGCGAGCAGTCGATCCGGCATGCGCTCGACGTCGGTAAGACCAGCGACTGGATGCACGCCCTGTTCGCCAAGCACTCCAAAACGCCGGTGCCCCAAGGGCTTACCTATCTCATCGACGACGTCGCGCGCAGGCACGGGCAGCTGCGGATCGGCATGGCCGCGTCGTTCGTGCGGTGCGAGGATCCGGCGCTGCTGGCCCAGGCCGTGGCCGCTCCCGCGACCGAAGAGGTGCAGTTGCGCGCCCTGGCCCCCACGGTGGCGGTGTCGCCGGCGCCGATCGGCGAGGTGCTCGCCGCGCTGCGAGCCGCGGGCTTCGCTCCGGCGGCCGAAGACTCGACCGGCGCCATCGTCGACGTCCGGCCCCGGGGCGCCCGGGTGGCCACACCGCAACAACGCCGTCCCTATCGCCCGCTGCGCCGTCCCAACAGCGACAGCCTCCACGCGGTGGTCGCGGTGCTGCGCAAGGTCACCGCCGCACCGTTCGGCAATGTTCGCGTCGATCCGGCGGCCACCATGACGCTGTTGCAGCGCGCCGCCCGGGAACAAGACACCCTGGTGATCGGTTATCTAGACGCGGCCGGCGTGGCCACCCAGCGCGTCGTGTCGCCGATCACCGTCCGGGGCGGTCAGCTGGTGGCCTTTGATTCGGCATCGGGCAGGCTGCGCGACTTCGCCATCCACCGCATCACGTCGGTGGTGTCGGGCTCGGGCCGATAATGGACGGCATGCCGGAGCTTATGCAGGGCGAAGCGATGAGGAGTGGCGCCATCTATGTCTGACGGACCGTTGATCGTGCAGTCAGACAAGACGGTGCTGCTCGAGGTGGAGCACGAACAGGCCGGCGCGGCGCGGGCCGCGATCGCGCCGTTCGCCGAGCTGGAACGCGCACCCGAGCACGTGCACACCTACCGCATCACACCGCTGGCACTGTGGAACGCCCGCGCCGCCGGGCACGACGCCGAACAGGTCGTCGACGCGCTGGTCTCCTTCTCCCGCTACGCGGTGCCGCAGCCGCTGCTGGTCGACATCGTCGACACCATGGCCCGCTACGGCCGCTTACAGCTGGTGAAAAACCCGGCGCACGGCCTGACGCTGGTGAGCCTGGACCGCGCGGTGCTCGAGGAAGTGCTGCGCAACAAGAAGATCGCCCCGATGCTCGGCGCCCGGATCGACGACGACACGGTCATCGTTCACCCCAGCGAGCGCGGCCGGGTCAAGCAAATGCTACTCAAGATCGGTTGGCCCGCAGAGGATCTCGCTGGCTACGTCGACGGCGAGGCGCATCCGATCAGCCTGGCCCAGGACGGCTGGCACCTGCGCGACTACCAGCAGATGGCCACCGACTCGTTCTGGTCGGGTGGCTCCGGCGTGGTGGTGCTTCCCTGCGGCGCCGGCAAGACGTTGGTGGGGGCCGCCGCGATGGCGAAAGCCGGTGCGACAACGCTGATTTTGGTCACCAACATCGTCGCGGCGCGGCAGTGGAAGCGTGAGCTGATCGCCCGCACCTCGCTCACCGAGGACGAGATCGGCGAATACTCCGGTGAGCGCAAGGAAATTCGGCCGGTGACCATCTCGACGTACCAGATGATCACTCGCCGCACCAAGGGCGAGTACCGCCACCTCGAGCTCTTCGACAGCCGCGACTGGGGGCTGATCATCTACGACGAGGTCCACTTGTTGCCGGCGCCGGTGTTTCGGATGACCGCCGATCTGCAATCCAAGCGGCGTCTGGGGCTGACCGCCACGCTGGTCCGCGAGGACGGCCGCGAGGGCGACGTGTTCTCCCTGATCGGCCCGAAACGCTATGACGCGCCGTGGAAGGACATCGAGGCGCAGGGGTGGATCGCGCCGGCGGAGTGCGTCGAGGTGCGGGTCACCATGACCGACAACGAGCGGATGATGTACGCCACCGCCGAGCCCGAAGAGCGCTACAAGCTGTGCTCGACGGTTCACACCAAAATCGCTGTGGTCAAATCGATTCTGGCGAAGCATCCGGGTGAGCAGACCCTGGTGATCGGCGCGTACCTCGATCAGCTCGACGAGCTGGGCGCCGAGCTGGGCGCCCCGGTGATCCAAGGCTCCACGCGGACCAAGGAACGCGAGGAGCTGTTCGACGGCTTCCGCCGCGGCGAGGTGAACACGCTGGTGGTGTCCAAGGTCGCCAACTTCTCCATCGACTTGCCGGAAGCCGCGGTGGCCGTGCAGGTTTCGGGAACCTTCGGCTCGCGCCAGGAAGAGGCGCAGCGGCTGGGCCGGTTGCTGCGGCCCAAGGCCGACGGCGGCGGCGCCATCTTCTATTCCGTGGTGGCGCGCGACAGCCTGGACGCCGAATACGCCGCCCACCGGCAGCGTTTCCTGGCCGAGCAGGGTTACGGCTACATCATCCGCGACGCCGACGACCTCCTGGGTCCGGCCATCTAGCGAGCGAACGCAAAAGCCCCCGAAACTCCGTTGTTTCGGGGGCTTTTGTGTCTGGCGGCGCTACCGAGACAGGATGGTCGCCGAGGCGGTGCCGGGCGCGCCGTACACCTGGGCCAGGCCGACGCGCGGATCGCCGGGGACCTGACGCTCCCCCGCCTCGCCGCGCAACTGGCGCACCAGTTCGTGCATCTGCCGCAGCCCCGACGCGCCGATCGGCTCGCCGTTGGCGATCAGCCCGCCGTCGGTGTTGACGGGAATCGAGCCGTGGATCTCGGTGGCGCCGTCGGCCAGCAGCTTCTCCTGTTCGCCGTCCGCGCACAATCCGGTCTCGGCCATGTGGATCACCTCGGCGCCGGCGTCGGTGTCCTGCAACTGCGCGACGTCGACGTCTTCGGGTCCGATGCCGGCCGCCTCGTAGGCGGCCTTCGCCGCGTACACGGTCGGTGACGCGTCCTCGTCCAGCGGCGCCGACGTGGCGTGCACCTCGTAGGCGCCGAAGCGCCGGGTGCGAATCTCGCAGGCGCGCACATAGACCGGCTTGTCGGTGAACTTCTCGGCCATGTCGGCGCGACACATGATGACCGCGGCCGCCCCCTCGTCGGGCGCGCAGAACATGTACTGCGTCAACGGGTAGTTCAGCGCGGGCGAGGCGAGGATCTCCTCGACGGAGATCTCCTTGCGCCGGAAGGCATTCGGGTTCAGCGCACCGTTGCGGAAGTTCTTGTTGGCCACCCGCGCCAGCGTCTCCTGGGAGATGTTGTGGTCGTGGATGTACTTGTTGGCCTTCATGCCGAAGAACTTGGTGGTGACGAACTGCCCGTTGTTGGCGTACCACTGCGGCAGCGCCAGCTTGGCGGGGTCGTCGGTGAAGGCACCGCGCGGATGCTTGTCGAGGCCGATGGCAATGCCGATGTCGTACTTGCCCAACCGGATGGTGTCGGCGGTCTGCTGGATGGCGCTGGCCGCGGTGGCGCAGGCGTTGAACACGTTGGTGAACGTGATGCCGGTCAGGCCGACCAGGCGGGTCACGGCGTCGGGGTTGGAGACCTCGTAGCTGCCGCCGAACCCGAATTGGATGTCTTTCCAGTCCACTCCGGCGTCTTTGAGTGCGAGCTGGACGGCCTCGGCGCCCATCTGCATCGCCGTCTTTTCGAACCTGCCGAACGGGTGCAGGCCCACGCCGATGATGGCGACGTCGTTGGTCATCTCAATCCTCCTGACTCAGGCGACGGGCTGGAACGCGAAGGTGATGATTTCGGCGCCCTCGTCGTCGGTGGCGAACGGCACCATGGTGAGTTCGACTTCCTGGCCGAACTTCAACTTGGCCGGGTCGTTCTCGGTCAGGCGGCCTTCGACGCGGATCACATCACCGAGCTGGACCAGTCCCACTCCGAAGGGCACGAAGTCCTTACCGGCCGGGCCGATGTAAGGGGCTCCAGGGGGAAAGCCCTGGGTCGTCCACGCCACCAGCGTTCCGCGCCGGGGCAACAGCACGTCAGACATCTCGCCGCCGCTGCAGCGCGGGCACCACTGCTGCACCGGGAAGGTGGTCGCCTCGCAGCTGCCGCATCGGCTGCCGATGAGCTGCGGGCTCTCATCGGGCCAGGTAGAGATCTCGGGGGCAAGTGCCTTCTGCATCGGGGGGTCCTCCAGGAACGTCGACAATCCGCCAACAGAACTCACTGAACCGTATAACAGCTTTCCGAAAAGTGGAAACCGCATTCTCGCCTCCGCGCAATGGGCGAGGGCTGGCATCGGGCGCGGGGAAGATATGTTGGCGCCATGACGGTCACCGTGATACTCGAGCTCAGGTTCAAGCCCGACGAGGTCGCCGCGGGGCGCGAGCTGATGGGCCGGGCGCTGCAGGACACCCGCGCGTTCGACGGGAACGTCCGCACCGACGTGCTCGTCGACGAAGACGATGAAGCGCACTGGTTGATTTACGAAATTTGGGAGACGGTCGAGCACGACGAGGCTTACCGCGCGTTCCGCGCGGGCGAGGGCAAGCTGACGCAGCTTCCCCCGCTGCTGGCCGCGCCCCCGGCCAAGACCAGGTACCTCACCAGCGACGTGTAGCTCGCGCCGGCCGATCAGCCCGCGCCGGCGCGGTGGGTATTCGGGCTCACCCCGTAGGCGCGTTTGAAGGCGGTACTCAACGCGAACGGGGTGGCGTAGCCGACCTCTCGGGCGACGGCGGCGATGGTCGCCTGGCTGGACCGCAGCAGATCGGCGGCCAACGCAAGCCGCCAACCGGTGAGGAAAGCGATCGGCGGCTCGCCCACCTGCTCGGTGAACCGGCGGGCGAACGCTGCGCGTGACGCGCCAACTGCCGCAGCGAGATTCGCGACGGTCCAGGGGTGCGCGGGGTTGCTGTAGATCAGCTTCAAGGCCGGCCCCACCACCGCGTCGTGTTCGGCGTGCCACCAGGCGGGCGCGTTGACGTCGTTGTCGAACCAGATGCGCAGCACCCCGATGAGCAGCAAGTCGAGCAGCCGATCCAGATACGCCTCTTGGCCGGGGCCGCCACGGCCGGCCTCGCTGGCCAACAGCGGAACCAGCGGACTGTCCCATTCGTCCGCGCGCAACACCAGCACGGCGGGCAGCGCGTCGAGCAACCGGGCGCTGACCTCGCTGCGTCCCTCGTACGCGCAGACGATGGAGCGGGACGCACCCGAGGGACTGTTACCCCACGTCCGCACGCCCAACGACATTTCGAAGTGCAAGTCGTCCCCGGTCTGCGTGGTGCACCGTTGACCCGGATGGATCACCGCCATCGGGGCGGTCCCGGGGTCGTCCGCGAAGACGTAATGCTGGGTGCCGCGGGTGAGCGCAATGTCCCCGGGACGTAGCCAATCGGTGCCGCTGTCGTCGCCGACGATGACGGCGCTGCCATGCGTCTGGCAGATGATCGCCAGCGGCGCGTCGTCCTGGATGCGCAGCGACCACGGCGGGTCCATCATCATGCGCAACACAAATGCCCCGCGCGCCCGAACGCCGTCGAGCAATCCCACCACGGCGTCCACAACGGGATCGTAGACGGGCGCATATGTAATCGGGACGGATAGCGATGGATGGTCTCAGCCGGCCCGCGGTTGACTTCAGGCCATGAACGCAAGTCCGGTTGTCATCCTGACCTCCATCGCCACGATCGTCGGCGCCGCCGCCGGCGGAATGATGTACGTGTTCTCCACATTCGTGATGCGCGGCCTGAATGGCATCGATTCGCGCGAGGCGATTGCCGCGATGCGCGGTATCAACGTCGCAGCGAATTCCAGTCCCGCGTTTCTGCTCGCGTATTTTGGTGCGGCGATCCTCGCCTTGGCGGTCGGCGTCGTCGCGGTGACGCAGTTGCGCCAACCCGGCAGCTGGTGGCTGTTGGCGGGAGCGGTTTTCGCGATCCTCGCCGCGATCATCACGGTGGCGTTCAACGTGCCGCTGAACAACCGTCTCGACGGCGTAGACCCGGTGGGGCTGTCGGCCGCCGACGCCGCGCGCGAATGGCAGACGTACTTCTCCACGTGGACGGCATGGAACCATGTCCGCACCGTCACCGCGTTCCTCGGCGCCGCACTGATGCTGGTCGGGCTGCGCTGCCGCTAGCTCAGTGCGGGAATGACCTCTCCTTCGAACAGCTCGATGCCGGAACGGTCGTAGGCGGCCTCGGGGAAATAGCAGATGGCGTAGTCGCATCCGAGATCTCGGAGCTTGGTCAGACGCTCGACGACCTGTTCCGGCGTGCCGGTGGCCGAGTCCGGCCCGCTGGTGCCGGCGATCATCGCGTCCGCGGCGGCCTCCCCGACGTAATCGGCCATGCGGCCGCGGACCCGTTGCAGCCGGTCTTTGACGTCGGCCTCCGACGGGCCGACGACGGCGTTGACGTTGACCGAACGCACGATGGCGTCGAAGTCGGTGCCCACTTCGCGGCAGTGCCCGGCCAGCACCTGCGACTTGTGGGCGAACGCGGCCGGCTCGGGCGTGAAGTTGGTGTACTGCGCGTACCGGGCGGCGATACGCAAGGTCACCTTCTCGCCGCCGCCGGCGATCCACAGCGGAATCCCGTTGTCCTGCAGTGGCTTAGGGGCGACGATCGCGCCGTCCACCTGGTAGTGCTTGCCGTCGAAGCTGACCTTGCCGTCGCGCCAGGCGTCGCGCATGATCTGGACGCCTTCGTCGAGGCGACCCAACCGGACGCCCGCCGACGGGAATCCGTAACCGTAAGCGCGCCATTCATGTTCGTACCAGCCGCCGCCGATCCCCATCTGAATCCGGCCACCGGAGATGATGTCGGCCGTCGCGGCCACCTTGGCGAGGTAGACCGGGTTGCGGTAGCTCATGGCCGTGCACATCTGGCCGAGCTTGATGCGCGACGTGGTGGCCGCGTACGCGGACATGAGCGACCACGCCTCGTGGGTGGCTTCCCCGGTGGGCACCGGGACGGTGTGGAAGTGGTCGTAGACCCACAGCGAGTCCCACCGGCCGCGGTCCGCGTGATCGGCCAGATCGCGCATCACCGCCCAGTGTGTGTCGGGTTCGATGCCGACCAGATCCATCCGCCAGCCTTGCGGAATGAAGAGACCGAAGCGCATACCAACGGACTTTAGCCCCGCCACTATTCAGCCATTCAGCGCGTCGAACGCGGCCGCGACCGACTTCTCGCGCAGTTCCTCCTGCGGCGCGTCGACGAACTGCACGCAGCAGTCCTGCAAGCCGCCGAACGCGACGACCGCGCGGGTGGACTGTGCGAGCGTCGGCGTCTCCCCGAACACCAGCCGCGCCAACCGCTCTCGCCACGCCAGCACGGTGTCGATGAGGTCGAGGTCGATCAGCGTCGACAACTCGGTCAGCAACAGCACCAGGTCCCGGCGGTGCCGGTAGTGGAAATCGAAATAGCCCTCCAACAACTCGCGAACATCGACGGCGCCGCGGCCCTCGTGGTCGGCGACGAACCGCTCGCCCTCGTCGATCAGCGGCACCAGGATGCTGCGCACCAGGTCCTCGCGTGACGGAAAGTGGTAGTACAGCGCGGGTTTGGTGATGCCCAGCTGGTTGGCGATGTCCTGCAGGCTGGTGCGCTGCACGCCGCGCTGCAAAAACAGCTCGCGAGCGACCTCCTGAATCCGCTCGCGCGTGTCTGACCGGGGCCTGCTCACCCGCCCGAGTTTATCTGACTTACCGATCGGTAAGTGGGATGCTATGCTTACCGAACGTTAAGTAAGTGCGGGAGGTGGATCGTGCGGATACTCATTTCCGGCGCCAGCGTCGCCGGCCCGGTGCTGGCGTACTGGCTGTCCCGCTACGGCTTCGACGTCACCGTCGTCGAGCGCGCCCCGACGCTGCGCAAAACCGGCGGCCACGCCGTCGACTTGTTCCGTCCGGCGATGGAGATCTCGGCGAAGATGGGCGTCCTGCCCCGCATCGAGGCCCTGGCCACCGGAACCACCCGCCTGGCGCTGTACCGAGAAGGCCGGGCGCGGGCCACCGACATCGACCTCACCAAGATCTACGCCGCCAGCTCCGACCGGCACGTGGAGATCATGCGCGACGACCTCAGCGAGATCTACTACGACGCCGCCCGCGACGACGTCGAGTACCTGTTCGGCGACTCGATAACCGAGATCGAGCACGACGGCACCGTGGCGTTCGAGCGCTCCGAGGCACGCACCTTCGACGTCATCGTCGGCGCCGACGGCCTGCACTCCAACGTTCGGCGCCTGACCTTCGGCGAGGAAGCCGGCCTGACGCGCTTCCTCGGGGGATACCTGTCGGTGCTGTCGGCGCCCAAGGCGCTGGTGCGGGCCGGCGAGATGGTCGGCCACGTCGGCGTCGGCCGCTTCGCCGGTATCTACACGGCGGACCACCTGGACGACGCGCGGGTGGTGTTTCTGTTTCGCAGACGGGAAGAACCCGACTACGACCACCGCGATGTGTTGCGGCAGAAGGAGTTACTGCGCGACGCGTTCACCGGGATGCATGACCAGGTGGACGGCTGGCTGGCCGAAATCGAGCGCACGCCCACCTTCTACTTCGACTCCATCACCCAGCTCCGCACGGACAGGTGGTCGCGCCGCCGCGTCACCCTGGTCGGCGATGCCGGATACTGCCCCGGGCCGGCGGTGGGCGGCAGCACCAGCCTCGCCGTCCTCGGCGCCTACGTGCTCGCCGGAGAACTCGCCCGCGCCGACGGCGACCACCTGCGCGCCTTCGCCGCCTACGAACTGCAGATGCGCGAACCGGTGCATCGCAGCCGGTCCTTCGCCCGCGGCGCGGCCAAGGGCATCATCCCCGGTTCCCGCGCCGGAGTCTGGGCGTTAACCCGTGGAGCCCAACTGATCTCGGCGATGCCGGGGTCGCTGTCCCGGTCGCTGGCCAAGCTGAACACCAAGGGCGTCCGCATGCACGACTCGATGCCGGTCCCCGACTACGCCGGAAGCGACGTCTGACAGCATGTCCAGTAGGCCGCGGACCCGAGCGGCCGCGCGCGTGCCACGAAGGGAAGGCCTCAGATGGAACTGACCGGTGTTGGGATCTGGAGCAGTCAACTGCGCTACGGCGACCCGGCCGAATCCGCCGACGCCGCAGCCGAACTCGATGAACTCGGCTTCCCTGCGCTGTGGATTCCCGACGTCGGTGGGCCGGTGTTCGACTCGGTCGGTCATCTGCTCGCCGCGACCAAGCGGACCGTGATCGCCACCGGCATCCTGAATCTATGGATGCATGGGCCCGGCGACGTCGCCGAATCCTATGCGGCGCTCACCGCGGAGCACGGCGACCGCTTCCTGCTCGGAATCGGCGTCAGCCACGCACCGCTGATCGACGCCGGCCAGCCCGGACGCTACCGCAAACCGCTCGCGGCCACGGCGTCGTTCCTGGACGGGTTGGATGCCGCGCCGCGGCCGGTTCCCACCGGGCGCCGGGTTCTTGCCGCGCTCGGACCGAAGATGCTGAAGCTGTCCGCGAGCCGCGCCGCGGGCGCCCACCCCTACCTGGTCACCCCCGACCACACCGCTTCTGCCCGTTCGACTTTGGGCCAGGGCCCCCTGCTCCTGCCGGAGCAGACGGTCATCCTGACCGACAGCGCCGACGAGGCGCGTCAGATCGGAACCGAGTGGCTGCGGTCCTATTTGGCGTTGCCCAACTACGCGAACAACCTGCTGCGCAGCGGCTTCTCCGAAGACGATGTGGCGCAGGTGAGCGATCGACTGTTCAACGCGATCATCGCCTGGGGTGACGAAGACGCCATCATGGGCAGGGTCGCCGAACATCGTTCCGCCGGAGCCGATCACGTCTGCGTCCAGGTGTTGCGGGCCGATCCGAGAGCCTTCCCGCGCGAGGAATGGCGCCGAATCGCCGCCGCCTGCCGATAGCAGGTGATCCGCCGCGCGGCATAGGGTGAGCTATGGCTTCCAAACAGATGCTGTTTCGGATCTTCTACCGCATCGGTTTCACCCCATGGGACGGTCACCCGCTGGCCCGCAGTGTGCGGGACCTGGTCGAGGGAACCGGCGACACGGCCGCGCTTGCCGCCGGGTCCGCCCTCGAACTCGGATGCGGTACCGGTGACTGCTCGATCTACCTCGCTCAGCACGGCTGGCGCGTCACCGCGGTGGATTTCGTGGCCAAACCCCTGGAGCGGGCGCGGGCCAAGGCCGCCAAGGCCGGCGCGGCCGTCGACTTCGTCCAGGCCGACGTCACCCAGCTGAGCCGGGCCGGGATCGGCGCGAACTTCGAGCTGATCGTCGACAACGCCTGCCTGCACAACATGAGCGACGCGGATCGCGACGCCTACGTCCGCGAGGTCAGCGCCGTGGCGGCCCCGCATGCCCGGCTGCTCATCATCGCGTTCGTGCCCGGCGGCCGCGTCGGGGTGCGCGGCATCGACCACGCCGAGATGGAACGGCGCTTCACTCCCAACTGGACGTTGCTGTCCGCGGGCGCGGAACGCGAACTGGACCGCGCCGAGAAGACCCCGGCTCGGTACTACCTGTTCCAACGGCGCACCTGACCGGCGAGCAGACGTAAAAACCCCCGACACGCCGTGCGTGCGAGGGTTTTTACGTCCGCTCGTGGCAGGACTTAACTCAGTGACTTCGGCGGCAGGAACCGCTCGCCGTACTTGGCCGCCAGTTCCTTGGCGCGGGCCACGAACGCATCCTTGCCCGTGCCGCCGGCACCGGAGTAACCGACGATGAACTGCGCGCTACCACCGGTGTACGGCGGGAAGCCGATGCCCATGATCGAGCCGATGTTGGCGTCGGCGGTCGAGGTCAGCACGCCCTCGTCCAGACACTTCTGCGTCTCGAGCGCCTCGGCGAACAGCATGCGATCGATCATGTCCTGCAACGGAATCTCCGCGCTGCCCGACTTGAACGTCTCCTGCAGGCCGGGCCACAGGCGGGTCCGCTTGCCGTCCACGTACTCGTAGAAGCCGGCGCCCTTCAAGCGGCTGGGCCGTCCGATTTCGATCATCTTGTCGACGACGGCCTCGGCCGGGTGCGGCTCGTAGGTGCCGCCCGCGTCCTCGACGCCCTTGCGGGTGGCCGCGGCGATCTTGTGCATCAGCTCCAGGTTGAGCTCGTCGGACAGCTGCAGCGGCGGCGCCGGGTAGCCGGCCTGCGAACCGGCGTGCTCGATGCTGGCCGGGGCCACGCCCTCGCCGAGCATCGCCAGCGCCTCGTTCACGAACGTGCCGATCACGCGGCTGGTGAAAAACCCGCGGCTGTCGTTGACCACGATCGGCGTCTTGCCGATCGCCAGCGTGTAGTCGAACACCCGGGCCAGGGCCTCGTCGGAAGTCTTCTCGCCCTTGATGATTTCCACCAGCGGCATCTTGTCGACCGGCGAGAAGAAGTGGATTCCGATGAAGTCCTCCTGCCGCTTGACGCCGGTCGCCAGACCGGTGATCGGCAGGGTTGAGGTGTTCGACCCGAGCAGCGCGTTGGGTTCGACGATGTCCTCGATCTCCTGGAACACCTTGTGCTTGAGCTCCTGGTTCTCGAACACCGCCTCGATCACGAAGTCGACGCCCGCCAGGTCGGCGGGGTCGGCAGTCGGCGTGATGCGGTCCAGCAGCGCCTTGCTCTTCTCCTCGGTGGTCTTGCCACGCTGAAGTGCCTTGGCCTCAAGCTTTTCCGAGTAACCCTTGCCCTTCTGGGCGGCCTCGATATCGACGTCCTTGAGCACCACGTCGAAGCCGGCCTTGGCCGACACGTAGGCGATGCCGGCGCCCATCATGCCCGCGCCCAGCACACCGATCTTGTTGATCTTGACCGGCTCGATGCCGTCGGGGCGCGAACCGCCGCCGTTGATGTGCTGCAGGTCGAAAAAGAACGCCTGGATCATGTTCTTGGCGACCTGGCCGGTGACCAGCTGGGTGAAGTAACGGCTTTCGATGCGGCTGGCCGTGTCGAAGTCCACCTGCGCGCCCTCGACGGCCGCGTCCAGGATGGCCCGCGGCGCCGGCATCGGGGCTCCCTTGAGTTGCTTCTTGAGCAGCGCCGGGAACGACGGCAGGATGCCGGCCAGCGCGGGGCTGGACGGGGTGCCGCCGGGCATCTTGTAACCCTTTTTGTCCCAGGGCTGTTCGTGCGAATCGGGGTTGGCCTTGATCCACGCCTTGGCGGCGGGCACCAGTTCGTCGACCGAGCCGACGAGCTCGTCGACCAGGCCGATCTCCTTGGCCTTGGCCGGCTTGAAGCGGGTGCCCTGGCTCAACACCTCCATGAATGCCTTCTGGATGCCGAACATCCGCACGGTGCGGGTCACCCCGCCGCCGCCCGGCAGCAGGCCCAGCGTCACCTCGGGCAGACCCAGGACGCTGCCCTTCACGTCGGCGGCGATCCGGTGGTGGCAGGCCAGCGCGATCTCCAGGCCGCCGCCCAGTGCGGCGCCGTTGATGGCGGCCACCACCGGCTTGCCCAGGGTCTCCAGCGCACGCAGGTCGCGCTTGACCGACTCGACGGTGTCGAACGCCTCGCCGGCGTTCTCGGGGCCGAGGTTGATCATGCCCTTCAGGTCACCACCGGCGAAGAAGGTCTTCTTCGCGCTGGTGATCACCACGCCGGTGATCGAATCCTTCTCGGCGGCAAGGCGTTCGACGGCGTTGTGCATGGACTCGCTGTAATGCTCGTTCATCACGTTGGCCGACCCGGTGGGGTCGTCAAGCGTCAGGGTGACGATGCCGTCGGCGTCCTTATCCCACGCAATGGTGTTCTCTGCCATGGTCTTAAACCCTCTCGATGATGGTGGCGACACCCATGCCGCCGCCGATGCACAGCGTGATCAGGGCGCGACGCGCGTTGCGGCGCTCGAGCTCGTCGACCATGGTGCCGGTGATCATGGCGCCGGTGGCGCCCAGCGGGTGGCCCATCGCGATGGCGCCGCCGTTGACGTTGAGCTTCTCGTCGGGAATGTTGAGGTCCTTCTGGAACTTCAGCACCACCGACGCGAACGCCTCGTTGAGCTCGAACAGGTCGATGTCGTCGATCGTCAGGCCCGCGCGGTCGAGCACCTTGCGCGTGGCCGGGGTCGGGCCGGTCAGCATGATGACCGGGTCCGAGCCGCTGGTCGCCGTGGCCACGATGCGGGCCCGCGGCGTCAGGCCCTGCGACTTGCCGGCGGCCTCCGAACCGACCAGCACCAGCGCGGCGCCGTCGACGATGCCCGAGCTGTTGCCACCGGTGTGGACGTGGTTGATCTTTTCGACCCAGTGGTACTTGGTGAGCGCGACGTCGTCGAAGCCGCCCATCTCGCCGATGCCGTCGAACGCGGTCTTGAGCTTGCCCAGGCCCTCGAGCGTGGTGTCGGGGCGCATGTGCTCGTCGTGGTCGAGGATGACCAGGCCGTTCTGGTCGCGCACCGGCACGACCGACTTGGCGAAGTAGCCGCCCGACCACGCCGCGGCGGCCTTCTGCTGGCTGCGCAGCGCGTAGGCGTCGACGTCGTCGCGGGAGAAGCCCTCGATGGTGGCGATCAGGTCGGCGCCGATGCCCTGCGGCACGAAGCCGATCTGGTAGTTGGTCTCGGGGTCGGTCGCCCAGGCGCCGCCGTCGGAGCCCATCGGGACGCGGCTCATCGACTCGACGCCGCCGGCCAGCACCAGGTCGTCCCAGCCGGAACGAACCTTCTGAGCGGCGGTGTTGACGGCCTCCAGACCGGAGGCGCAGAACCGGTTGAGCTGCACACCCCCGGTGGTCTCGGGCAGGCCCGCGGCCAGCACCGCGGTGCGGGCGATGTCGCCGCCCTGGTCGCCGACCGGGGACACGACGCCGAGGATCATGTCGCTGATCAGGTTCTCGTCCAGGTCGGGGAAACGCCGCCGGAGCTCGTCGACCAGGCCGACGACCAGGTTGAGCGGCTTTACCTCGTTGAGCGAGCCGTTACGCTGCTTGCCCCGCGGTGTGCGGATGGCCTCATAAATGAAAGCTTCTTCGGACATGACGACTTCCTTGTTCGCGAATAGGGTTCGAATCCCGTCTTCAGGACTAGGTCCCGCACCACCCTAACAGCAGGCCCGGCCAACCTGTTGGTTGAGCAGGTTGGCGCTGGTCAGAGCCTCGAGCGTGACGCGACAGTCACGTTCGGCGCCGAACGTGACGGTGCAGTCACGCTGGGCGCAGGAAGTTAAGCTCGACGACCATGACGGTCTCGCGACTGCGCCCGTACGCGACCACGGTGTTCGCCGAGATGTCGGCGCTGGCTGCGCGGATCGGAGCGGTGAACCTCGGCCAGGGGTTTCCCGACGAGGACGGGCCGCCGGCCATGCTGAAGGCCGCCCAGGAGGCCATCGCCGACGGCGTCAACCAGTACCCGCCGGGGATCGGCATCGCGCCGCTGCGATACGCGATCGCCGCCCAGCGCCACCGCCAGTACGGCATCGAGTACGACCCCGACACCGAGGTGCTGGTGACGGTCGGGGCGACCGAGGCCATCGCCTCGGCGGTGATCGGCCTGATCGAACCCGGCTCGGAGGTCCTGCTCATCGAGCCGTTCTACGACTCCTACTCGCCCGTGGTGGCGATGGCCTCCGCGCGGCGGGTCGCCGTGCCGCTGGTCCCCCACGGTCGCGGCTTCGCCCTGGACGCCGACGCGCTGCGCCGGGCGGTGACGCCACGGACCCGCGCGCTGATCGTCAACTCGCCGCACAACCCGACCGGCACGGTGCTCAGCGCGGCCGAGCTGGCCACCATCGCCGAGATCGCCGTCGCGGCCGACCTGTTGGTGATCACCGATGAGGTGTACGAACACCTGGTGTTCGACGGGCGCCAACACGTGCCGCTGGCCGGCTTCGACGGCATGGCCGAGCGGACCATCACGATCTCCAGCGCGGCCAAGATGTTCAACTGCACCGGCTGGAAGATCGGATGGGCTTGCGGCCCAGCGCAACTCATCGCCGGGATGCGTGCGGCCAAACAGTATCTGAGCTATGTCGGCGGCGCGCCGTTCCAGCCGGCCGTGGCCTTGGCGCTCGAGCAGGAGGGCGCCTGGGTGGACGACCTGCGCGCCACGTTGCAGGCCAGGCGCGATCGGCTGGCCGCCGGGCTGATCGACGTCGGGTTCGAGGTGCACGACAGCGCCGGCACGTACTTCTTGTGCGCCGATCCCCGCCCGCTGGGCTACGACGACAGCGCCGCGTTCTGCGCGGCGCTACCCGAAAAGGTGGGGGTCGCCGCCATCCCGATGTCGGCCTTCTGCGACCCGGACACGGCACGCGGGCCGGCCGACGTGTGGAATCACTTGGTGCGCTTCACCTTCTGTAAACGCGACGACACGCTCGATGAGGCGATCAAGCGACTGGCCGCACTGCGCGACGCTACCTAGCCGGGCCGAAGCCCCGAGGCCCCATCACCCGCTTGCGCAAGCCCTCCAGCGCGGAGTGCAGGATCTTCTTGCGGGCCCGCGCGACCCAGAACTCCGGCAGCGGGGCCCACGGTTCGACGGTGATGGTGAACCGCACCCTCGTCCGGTCGTCGCCCAGCCGGCTCAGGTTGTACTCCCCGTGCTGGCCGTGTTGCTGGGCCGTCTTGTGGGCGTCCCACACCATCCAGTCGGGCCCCCAGTGGTATTCGAGCAGTTCGGTGTCGTGGATGCCGGTCACCGCGATCGTGACCTTCACGTGGTGCGGTCGCCCGTCGGGGTGCTTGTCGATGACCTCGACCCGCTTGTGCACCGACGACCATGACGGCACCGCGTCCATATCGGCGAGCGCCTCCATGATGACCTCCGGAGGCGCATCGATCACGATTTCCGACGATGCTTGTACAGCCACTGCTAACAAGTTAACTACAGCGCCGCGGCCGGCGAGGGCCGAAAACCACAGACGCCGGCTATTCGGGCTCCGCGGGACGGGTGCCGCGCATCACCATTTCGCGCAATCCCTTTTCCGCCCCGTCGAGGGCGCTTTCGCTGGCCCGCCGGACGATGAACGCGGGCATGGGCCGGCCCGGTTCGACGGTGATGTCGAAGCGCACTCGGGTCTGGCCGACGCCTTCGGGTTTGAGGTTGTATTCGACGTGCTGACCGTGCTGCTGGGAGGTTCCTTTGGCGTCGTAGCAGACCCAGTCCGGGCCCCAGTGATATTCCAGGATCTCCTTGTCGACGAGCCCCAGGATCTTGATGGTGGTCTTGACGTGGTGGGGCCGGCCGTCGGGATACCGGTCGATCACCTCGATGTTCTTGTGCAGCGGTGACCAGGACGAGAGGACGCCGACATCTGTCAGCGCCTCCATGACCACTTCTGGCGGCGCGTTGACGACAAATTCGCGAGATGCTTTTACGGCCACTGGGATCAAATTTAGCAACGCCGGCCCGGGCATGGATCGGTTCGTCGTAATCGATGGCCTACCAGTTGATTTCGTCAAGCGGTGTCGTCGCCGCCGGGGGTGGCTCGACCGGCCCGGTGGGTGTTCGCGAAAAGCGCGGGGCGGGTGCGGCCTGGTCGACGCCGTGGGCGGTGATGACGGTGGACCGCGTCCGCAGGTGGTCGTCGGTCGCGGCTTCGGTCCATGTCAGCACCGGGGTGACGCACGCATCGGTGCCGGCGAACGTGCGCGCCCATTCGTCGCGGGTTCGGCTCGCGAACCGTTTCGTGAAGATCTCGCGCATCCGTGGGTAGGAATCCTTGTCGAGCTGGCCGGGCACGTCCTCGGGTGACAGGCCGAGCCCGGCGAGCAACGCCGCGAAGAATTGCGGCTCGATGGCGCCGACGGCCACGTATCCTCCGTCGGCGGTCTCGTAGCAGCCGTAGAACGGGGCGCCGCCGTCGAGCAGGAAGGATTGGCGTCGGTC
This sequence comes from Mycobacterium intracellulare ATCC 13950, assembly GCF_000277125.1. Taxonomy (NCBI): domain Bacteria; kingdom Bacillati; phylum Actinomycetota; class Actinomycetes; order Mycobacteriales; family Mycobacteriaceae; genus Mycobacterium; species Mycobacterium intracellulare. Next base: position 832,326 of record NC_016946.1, on the reverse strand, counting down.
GCGCAGTGCGCCAGTGGACTTCATCGTCCACATCATCTGGGCCAACAGACTCACCCCGTCGACCATCGCCGCGTCGATGACCTGACCCTTGCCCGACCGTTCCCGTTCGTAGAGGGCGACGGCGATGCCGAACACCACCAGCATCGAGCCGCCACCGAAGTCGGCGACCAGGTTCAGCGGCGGAATCGGCGGACGGTCGGCGTAGCCGAGCGCCGAGAGCGCGCCGGTCTGCGACAGGTAGTTGATGTCGTGACCCGCCGTGCGCGCCAGCGGCCCGTCCTGCCCCCAGCCGGTGATCCGCGCGAAGATCAGGCGCGGATTGGCCGCCGCGCAGTCGTCGGGACCGATTCCGAGCCGCTCGCACGTGCCGGGGCGAAAGCAGTCCAGCAACACGTCGGCCTTGGCGGTCAGCTCGAGCAGGGCCTGCGGTTGCGTCTTGACGTCGAGGTCGACGATCCGCTTGCCGCGATGCAACAAGTCCCGGCCCTCGGCCGGCATTTCGAGGCCGCCCGACGGCCGCCGCACCCGCACCACGTCGGCGCCCAGGTCCGCCAGCAGCATTCCCGCGTGCGGCCCCGGTCCGATGCCGCCGAGTTCGATGACCCGCACCCCGGCCAGCGGGCCGCCGCCCACCGTGACTACTTGCCCTTCTTGACCGTGAGCACCCGCTCGCGCAGGGCCTTGGTGGCGGAGTCGATCGTCCCCTTCACGGCACGCTTCAGCACGAAGCCGGGCAGCGGCACGTTCGGGTCCGCCAGCAGCTCGAACTTCACCAGGGTCTTGTCGCCCTGCGGTATCAGGGTGTACTTCCCGTCCTGCGCCTTCTGCTGCGAGGAACTCACCAGCGTCCAACTCACGGCGTTGTCCGCCCAGGTGTAGGCGACCACCTGTTCGTCGGTGATCCCGGCGACCTTGACCCTCATCCTGACTTGGCGGGGCCGCCCGTCGTCGCCGGTCTCGAGGACCTCCGCGCTCTGGTGCGGTTCCGACCATTCGGGCATCGATTCGAAATCGGCGATGACGTCCAGAATCTCCTCGGGACTGGCTTCGATCACGATGTCGCGGGATTCTTTGAGTGCCATGGCCCGCACGATACTGGCCCGGCGTCCCGCCCGGAATGGATTCGGCCGAGCGTACCGTCGTGCCTGTGACTGATGCCGCGACCGATCCCGCTTACACCGTCGGTGACTACCTGTTGGACCGTCTCGCCGAACTCGGCGTGTCCGAGATCTTCGGCGTTCCCGGTGATTACAACCTGGAGTTCCTCGACCACATCATCGCCCACCCCAGCCTGCGCTGGGTCGGCAACGCCAACGAGCTGAACGCCGGCTACGCCGCCGACGGGTATGGACGGCTGCGCGGAATGTCGGCGTTGGTAACGACATTCGGCGTCGGTGAGCTGTCCGCGGCCAACGCGATCGCGGGCAGTTACGCCGAGCAGGTGCCCGTCGTGCACATCGTCGGCGGCCCGTCCAAGGACGCGCAGGGCACCCGCCGGGCGCTGCACCACTCCCTCGGCGACGGGGACTTCGAACACTTCTTCCGGGTCAGCCGCGAAATCACCTGCGCCCAGGCCAATCTCATGCCCGCAACGGCCCGCCGGGAGATCGACCGGGTGCTGTGCGAGGTGCGCGAGCAGAAGCGACCCGGATACATCCTGCTGTCCACCGACGTGGCCCGCTTCCCCACCGAGCCGCCCGAAGCTCCGCTGCCCCGCTACAGCGGCGGCACCAGCCCGCGCGCGCTGGCGATGTTCGTCGAGGCCGCGACCGAGCTCATCGGCGGCCGCCGGTTGACCGTCCTCGCCGACCTGCTGGTCCACCGCCTGCAGGCGATCAAAGAACTCGAGGCGTTGTTGGCCGCGGACGTCGTGCCGCACGCCACGCTGATGTGGGGGAAGAGCCTGCTCGACGAGAGCTCACCGAATTTCCTGGGGATCTACGCGGGATCGGCCAGCGCGCCGGCGGTGCGCACCGCGATCGAAGAGGCACCCGTGCTGGTCACCGCCGGGGTGGTGTTCACCGACATGGTGAGCGGCTTCTTCAGCCAGCGGATCGACCCGGCCCGGACCATCGACGTCGGGCAATACCAAAGCAGCGTCGCCGGAGAAGTCTTCGCGCCGTTGGAGATGGGCGCCGCGCTCGAGGCGCTGGCCACCATCCTGGCCCGTCGCGGGACCGCGTCGCCACCGGTGGCGTCGCCGCCGGCCGCACCGCTCCCGCCGCCCCCGCCCCGCGATCAACCCCTGACCCAAAAAATGCTGTGGGATCGGGTTTGCCGGGCCCTCACACCGGGCAACGTGGTGCTGGCCGACCAGGGCACCTCCTTCTACGGCATGGCCGATCACCGGCTGCCGCACGGTGTCACCTTCATCGGCCAACCTCTTTGGGGCTCAATCGGTTACACGTTGCCCGCCGCGCTGGGGGCCGCCGTCGCGCATCCCGACCGCCGCACGGTGTTGCTGATCGGGGACGGCGCCGCGCAACTGACCGTCCAGGAGCTCGGCACCTTCTCACGCGAGGGGCTCTCCCCCGTCATCGTGGTGGTCAACAACGACGGCTACACCGTCGAGCGCGCCATCCACGGCGAGACAGCGCCCTACAACGACATCGTCAGTTGGAAGTGGACGGACGTCCCGCACGCGCTGGGCGTCACCGACCACCTGGCGTTCCGGGTCCAGACCTACGGGGAGCTCGACGACGCGCTGACCGCCGCCGCCGAACACAAAGACCGCATGGTTTTCGTCGAGGTGGTGCTGCCGCGGCTCGAGATTCCCCACCTGCTGGTCGAACTCGTGCAACCGACGTCACCGGACGGCAGTCCGCGCCGCTGAAGTTCTAGCGCGGATTCGGCGTCCGCTCCGGGGACGATGATCGCAGGATGGCTTGCACCGTCCGCCGGCAGCGACCGCAGTCGGTGCCCGCTCCGCACGCCTGGGCGACTTCGTTGGTGGTCGACGCCCCGCACTCGACGGCCTCGGTCACGGTCTGGCTGGTGACCCCGTTACACAGGCACACGAACACCGGCGAACCTCAGTCCGCCTCGATGCGCATCATGTCGGAGAACCGGCCGACGAACAGCGGGGGGTAGGCGCCGATGCCCGCTCCCGACATCCACTGCGCCGCGGCGTCCGGGTGGTCGATCCACTCTCGCGCGCGTTCTTCGTCGGGGAACTCCTGCAGGATCAGCACCTCGTGGTCGTCGTCGAAAGCCTGGAACACCCAGGTCTTTCGGATGCCGGCCGTGGTGAACCTGTCGATCGCCGTGCTGACTTCGGAGGTCAGCAGGGTCACGTCGTTGACCGACGCGATGGCGGCCACCACGACGCCCGGCGCTGCCGGGGTTTGCGGCGGCTGGGCAATGAACCGGTCGATGATCTCGCCGGCGAACACCGCGGGGATGTCGTCGACACCGGCTTCGTCGAACCAATCGAAGAAGACCCGCGAGCGCAGCAGCTCGACGATCGGCTCACGGCTGTGGACCCCGATCATCACCAGGACCCGGCCGTAGTCGTGGGTCGAGGTGTAGACGAGCACGTGGTGCGCGCCGATGTCGGCCAGGGCCGCCTTGTTGCGTTCCAGCAGCGGCCATACTCGCGACGGATCGGGGACGCGGTAGTCCGACGCGATCACCATCGAATGAATATCGCCGTTATTCATCGAAGTTGGTCCTTCATCACTTTCCCCGTCGCGTTGAGTGGGAGTGAATCAAGGAACTGTACCGCGCGCGGCACCTTGAACCCGGCCATGCGGTCGCGGCACCAGCCGATCAATTCGTCGGCGCTGACCTCGCCCTTGCGGACCACGAACGCCTTGCCCACCTGGCCCATCCGTTCGTCGGGGATACCGATGACGGCGGCCTGCGCGACGGCGGGGTGGTTGAGCAGGAAACCTTCGATCTCGGCGGGATAGGCGTTGAAGCCGCCGACGATGAACATGTCCTTCTTGCGGCCGACGATGCGCAGCCGCCCGGCGTCGTCGAAACTTCCCAGGTCCCCGGTGTGCAGCCACCCCTCGGCGTCGATCGCCTGGGCCGTGGCGGCCGGGTCGTCGAGGTAGCCCTGCATGACGCCGTAGCCGCGGACCACCACTTCGCCGTCGTCGGCGATGCGCACCTCGACTCCGTCGCAGGGTAGGCCGGCGGTGGTGGCGACATCCTCGAAGGAATCCCCGGGCCGCGACAGCGTCACGTTGCCGGCCTCGGTGAGTCCGTAGCCGGTCATCAACGTCTCGAACGGCAGTTCGCCGTGGATGCGACGGACGAGTTCGACCGGGATGTCGGCGGCGCCGGTCACCGCCGCCCGCAGCGTCGACAGCTTGGACTTGTCGCCGACGCTCAGCAATGAGTGGTACAGCGTCGGCGGCCCCGGAAGCATCGTGATGCGTTCGCGTTCAATGAGTTCCACCACGGTGTCGATGTCGAAGACCGCGACCGGCAGCATCGTCGCGCCGCGCAGAAAGGACGTCACCAGCCCCGCCTTCAAGCCGAACGTGTGGAAGTACGGGTTGATCTGCAGGTAGCGATCGCCCTCGCGCAGATCCGCAAGCGTCGCCCACTCCTCGTACATCCGCAGCGTTTGGCCGTGGTTCAGCATCGCCCCCTTGGGGCGGCCCGTTGTGCCCGAGGTGAAGATGATGTCGGAGATGTCGGTGCCGCTGACCGGCCGCTCGAAGGGCGAACCGCTGGACAAGAAGTCGGACTTCAGATCGATGACCGGTGTCCCGGCCGGCGCGGTGTAATCCTGGTCCAGAAAGCCCTTTTGGACCAGGACGGCCTTCACCTTGCTGCGGACGATGATGTCGCCGGCTTCCTCGGTCTTGAACCGGGTGTTGACCGGGACAAGCACGCCGCCGGCCGTGAGCAACCCGAACGCCGCGATGATCCACTCGGCCGAATTGGGCGCCCAGATCGCGACCCGGTCGCCCTTGTCGATGCCGAGTTCCGCGAAAGCGCCTGCGGCACAGCGTATCCGCTCGACGACTTCGGTGAAGGTGAGGCGCAGCGGACCGTCGACGACTGCTTCCGCGTCGCCGAAGCGGTCCGCCGCGCTCAAGACCATCTCGGGGATGGTCCGCCACTCAGGCTCGATTGGTCAGCTCCTCCTCATCGCGCTGCGCGCTCTGCATCGTCGCCGACCGGGGCTCGATTGGTCAGCTCCTCCTCATCGCGCTGCGCGCTCTGCATCGTCGCCGACCGGGGCTCGATTGGCCGGCTCCTCCTCATCGCGCTGCGCGCTCTGCATCGTCGCCGACCGGGGCTCGATTGGCCGGCTCCTCCTCATCGCGCTGCGCGCTCTGCATCGTCGCCGACCGGGCCTCACACCGTGACGAGTCGACCGAGGTTGCCGCCCATGATCTTTGCCTGGTCTTCAGTGGACAGGTGCGACAGCGCCTCGATGTAATAGGTCGGCTCCGCCAGCCCCTCCGGGTGCGGCCAGTCCGACCCGTAGAGCACCTGGTCCACACCGACCAGGTTGACCAGATCGTCGATGCCGTCCTCGAAGAACGGGCTGACGTGAATCCGGCTCTTGACCATCTCGACCGGGTCGCTCGGGAACGCCTCCGGGGCCTTGCGGAAGACCTCCGCCAGGCCGTCCAGCAGCGGGGTCATCCACTTCGAGCCGGCCTCGACGATCGCGACCTTCAGCTTGGGATGCCGGTAGAGCGCGCCGTGAATCACCCACGACCCCACCGAGTCCTGGATCGGCCGCCACTCGTTGAGGATGCCCATCGCGTTGGTCTGGAACGGCAGCATCTCCTGGTCGGCGCCGTCCCACTCGGAGGTGTACCGGGAGTAGCCGCTGTCGGACGAGTGCATGCCGACCAGCACGTCGTGCTCGACGACCCGCTCCCAGAACGGGTCGAACTCGGGCACCGCGAACGACCGCGGACCACGGAAGCCGGGGACCGGAGCCGGGCGGATGAGGATGGCGCGAGCGCCACGCTTGACCGCCCACTCCAGCTCCTCGATCGCCTTCTCGACGATCGGCAACGTGATGACGGGTGTGGTGAAGATTCGGTTCTGGTAGTTGAAGCCCCAGACCTCGTCCAGCCACTGGTTCAGCGCGTGCACCAGGACGTGGATGGCGACCGGGTCGTCACGCAGACGCTCCTCCAGGAGGCTGGCCAACGTCGGGAACATCAGCGTCTTGTCCAGGCCCAGCTCGTTCATCGTCTCCAGGCGCGGGCCGGGCTCGAAGAACGCCGGGATGGCGCGCATCGGCTCGCCGAACAGCTCACGCTTGCTCTTGCCGTCCGGGTTGCCGTACTTGAAGTACTCCTCCCAGGCGCCCGGCCGGGCGACGACCTCGAAGGTCGGGTTGGGAATGTAGTTGCTGATCTGGCCGCGGATGGCGATCTTGGTGCGACCGTTGACCTGCACGTACTGGACGTAGTCCTTGTACTCCTTAGGCAGGAACTTGGTCAGCGCCTCCGGCGGCTCGTAGAGGTGGTTATCCGCGTCGAAGATCGGGAACGGAACGTCCACCTTGTGGGACAACTGGCCCATGGAATCCTCCTTCTTGATTTGTGAGAATACTATTCTCTACAGGTGCCCAACCGCAACGTGTGGGCCCCGCCGAGCCCGGTTCGGCGCGATGTCAGCACGTCACGACGATTTTGAACGTGGCGGCGGCGGGTTCACTGGGTTTGTCGGTCTGGTAGCCGTTGGCGGTGCCGCTGACGGTGAATTTGTCGCCGGTCATGCTCATGTCGGCGTTGCCGTCGCCGCCCTGCGAGTACATCCCGCTGAACCCACCCACGTTCCGGATGCGCACGGACTGGGTCGTCGCCGGCTGCGCGTTCTCGTCGACGACGACCTTGGCGCCGGAGAATTCGCTGCCGATGTCGATCATCCGAGTCCACTGCACCTGACCACACTTGACGATGTGGAAGGTTCGATCGTGACCGTTCACGGTCACTGATGCCGTGCTGGAGATGTGGGTCGGTGGATGCGAAGTGCATGCCCCGAGCAAGGCAGCGGTGAGGACCGCGCCGGCGGCCACTGTTCGGTTCCGCACCGAGTCACCTCCATCCTCCCAGCGAAAATTCTTTTGCCTGCAGCGATGATGTTATTCTCGCGAAAAGAGAATGCCAATATCGGGTTGGTGTCGAGGAGCGATGACGCATGGTGGACCTGGAGATCGACGGCGGGCTGGCGGTGGTCACCATCGACCGTCCGCACGCGCGCAACGCGATCGGCCTGGACACCATGGACCAGCTGGAGAAGGCGCTCGATGCGGCGGCGGGCGCCCAGGCGCTGGTGATCAAGGGCGCCGGAGAGCACGCTTTCGTCTCCGGCGGTGACCTCAAGGAACTGAGCGCGCTGCGGACCGAAGAAGACGCGGCGGCGATGGCCCGGCGCATGCGGTCCATCTGCGATCAGTTGGCGGACTTCCCCGCTCCCGTCGTCGCCGCGCTCAACGGTCATGCCTTCGGTGGGGGTGCCGAGGTCGCCGTCGCCGCCGACATCCGGGTGGCCGCCGACGACATCAAGATCGCCTTCAACCAGGTGCAGCTCGAGATCATGCCCGCGTGGGGCGGGGCCGAGCGGTTGGCCGCGCTGGTCGGAAAGAGCAAGGCACTCTTGTTGGCCGGCTCGGGAACCGCGCTGAGCGCGGCGGACGCCGAGCGACTCGGCCTGGTGGACAAGGTGTTGCCTCGCGCCGTCTTCGACTCGCCCGACGAGGGGTGGCGTTCTGTGGCGCGGTCGCTCGCCCGCCTCCCGGCGACCGAGATAAAGCGGGTGATCCGCGGAGTTTCCCCCGAGGAGGCGATAGCATCCTTTGCACGGTTATGGGTTGCCGACCCGCACTGGCAGGCTGCGGAACGGGTCATGACCCGCAACAGCAAACCTCGCCCGGCGGCCGGAGGAGCGTCATGACGATCAAAGTGAGGACGGCGATGCGCGTCGGGTCGGTCCTGTCGTCGGCTTCCCTCTTGGTCGCAGCGGGTGTGCTGGCGGGAAGCGGCCGGGCACATGCCGACGACCTCGTCATGCACCACGTCAAGTACACGGTCTCCACGCAGAACCCGATCTACACCAGCATCTATTACCTGGACCATGAGCCGGCCATTTTCGCCGACTACAGCCACAACCCTTACTCGTTCACGCCGCACGTCGACGTCGACCTCGCACCGGGCAAGCCGTGGAGTTACGAGCTGGACCTGTCAAAACCCGACGTGTATGCGATGGTCGTGGCAAGCACCGGTACCGAACCCGGAACGCCAAACCTTCACTGCGACTTGGCGGTCGACGGCGCTGTCGTCGTATCCAAGGACGGTCCCAAGGGTGTGCTCTGCTCGCTGCGGCATTGGTGAACCACCCAGGTTTGCGGGATATCTTCCATGGGGCGCGGTTCGCCTTCCAGGCGACGCAGATAACTTTCGACCAGTGCCACGGTTTCGGCGTGGCCACCATGAATGCCCACCGCCTGCTCGAGCACCAGGAACCACGACAGGCTGCTCATCAGGACCGTCCACACCACCGGCGGCATGTCTTCCCTGACTTCCCCATACCGCTCCAACGCGGCCGTCACCGCCTGGCGCTGATCCTCGCGGAGGCGCTGGGCGTAATAGGCGATTTCGGCACGCATCTCCTTGCGGTGGTTTGCCAGCGCCATGAATTCCATGGAGATCCGGGTGAACGCGGGGTCGGTGCCGAACCGCCACAACGCCCACAGCGGCTGCGGCGATTGCAGCAGTCGCGCATGCACGTCGAGCGCTTCCTCGGCGCGGCGGCGGAAGACCTCGAGGAACAACTCCTCCATGGTGCGGAAGTAGTAGTGCACGAGCTGAGGCTTCAGCCCCGCCTTGTTCGCGAGGCGGCGCGAGGTCACCGCGGCATAGCCCTCTTCGAGCATCAATTGCTCGGCGGCGTCGAGCAACAACCCGCGATTTTTCGCGTCCGGCGCCCCGATCCTGCGGGCAGATGTCATGTCCCTGCTCCGTACTGTGTGCCATCCCGTGCCGACCACACGGATCGTATCGTGGCGCGGCACCCTCGATCTTGACCCTGACATTACCGCCATGCTAAGCAGGTGCTCAGCACATTTCCGATTTCGAATTCACCGCGGCGGTACCGCTTGCCGCCGATACCACCGGTAAACCCAGCCCAGGGAGACGCAATCCGATGAGCACCTTCGAGTCGATCGACTTCTTCACCGATCCGTCTCTGGTCCCAGATCCGCACCCTTACTTCGACTATCTGCGCAGCCAGAACCCAGTGCTGCGGCTGCCGCACTACGGCGTCGTTGCGATCACCGGCTACGACGAAGCCTGCGAGGTCTACAAGGATCCCGAGACGTTCTCGAACATCGTCGCGCTCGGCGGGCCGTTCCCTCCGCTGCCGTTCACCCCCGAAGGCGACGACATCAGCGCACAGATCGACGCGCACCGCAGTTCGTTCCCGATGTTCGAGCACATGGTCACCATGGATCCGCCGGACCACACCAAGGCCCGGTCGGTGCTCGCCAAGCTGCTGACCCCGAGCCGACTCAAGCAGAACGAGGAGTTCATGTGGCGCCTCGCCGACCGTCAGCTCGACGAGTTCCTCGGCCTCGGTGAGTGCGAGTTCATCGCCGAATACTCAAAGCCGTTCGCCACCTTGGTGATCGCGGACCTGCTCGGTGTGCCGGAGGAGGACCACAAGGAGTTCCGCACCGTCCTGGGTGCCGATCGTCCTGGCGCGCGGGTGGGCGCCCTAGACCACGAGTCGGTCGGCATCAACCCGTTGGAGTGGCTCGACGACAAGTTCTGTCACTACATCGAGGATCGGCGTCGCGAGCCGCGCGGCGACGTCCTGACCTTCCTCGCCGAAGCGAAGTACCCGGACGGCTCGACGCCCCCGGTGATCGAGGTCGTCCGCTCGGCGACGTTCCTCTTCGCCGCCGGCCAGGAAACCACGGCCAAACTGCTCAGTGCCGCCCTGCAGGTGCTCGGCGATCGGCCGGACATCCAGCAGCAGCTGCGTGAGGACCGCAGCCTGATTCCGGGCTTCATCGAGGAGTCGCTGCGGATGGACAGCCCGGTGAAGAGCGACTCACGCCTGGCCCGCAAGTCGACCAGCATCGGCGGAGTCGACATCCCCGCCGGCACCGTGGTCATGATCCTGCCGGGCGCCGCCAACCGCGACCCGCGCCGATTCGACAACCCGCACGAGTTCGACCTGCGCCGCAAGAACGTCCGCGAACACATGGCGTTCGCGCGCGGCGTGCACTCCTGCCCCGGTGGCCCCCTGGCCCGCGTCGAGGGACGCGTGTCGATCGAGCGGATCCTGGATCGCATGCCGCACATCGAAATCAACGAGGCCCACCACGGGCCGGCCACCGAGCGTCGTTACACCTACGAGCCGACGTACATCCTGCGGGGTCTGAGCGAGCTGCACCTGACGTTCACGACCGCCGACGCCGTCGCACCCGTGGCCTGAGTCAGACCTGCATGCCGACGAAGTAACAGCCGAGCAAGACGGCGCCGACCAGCGCCACCCACGCATCGGTGAGTCGGCACAGCAGGACCGGAGCGTTTCGCACCTCCATGAACTCGCGAAAAATGATGCGCACCTTGATGAGTGCGATCACGATGACGCTCGACGTCACCACCGCGCTGGACTTCAGCAATCCGCCGGCGGAGTGATCTATCCATAGGTAGGCCAGCGTCAGCGCCGAGAGGACGAGCCATACGAACGTCAGCCGCTTGTTGAATTTGATTGCGATCACCTCACCACGTACAGCAGCGCAAAGATGAGCACCCACAGGAAATCAACGGTGTGCCAATAGGTAGCGCAGGTTTCGACGAGTTGCTGGGCTTGGACGGGCCCCTGCGCTTTTCGCGCCGCCCTGCGGATTTGGTAGACGATGACGCCGAGCGCGACGAAGCCGATCAGCAGGTGCACGAAGTGGATGCCGGTGAGAAAGAAGTAATAGGTGAAGAAGTCGTCGCTGTCGAACCCGTGCCCGATGCCGACCAGCCGGGCCCACTCCAACACCTTGAAAAAGAGGAACATTGCGGCGAAGGCGGCCGTGATGTACACGTCCTTGAGCGCCGCCCGGTAGGCGCCGGCCCGGGCCGACTGGACGCAGCGCGCCACCGACCAGGAGCTCAGCAACAAGACGAGCGTGTTGAAGACCCCGATCCGCAAATCCAGCTGCGCCTGCGAGTGCAAGAAGAGCTCGGGATTGTGGGCGCGGTAGAACAAGTAGAACCCGAAATACGCTGTGAAGACCAGCGTTTCGAACAGCACGAAGGCCCACATGTCCGGCTGGCCCGGCACGGCGCGCTTGTTCGAATCGGCGAGGTCCGTCATCGTGTGGCCGCCTCCTTGCGGGGACGGTCGGGCAGCGGCCCGGTGCCGAAGTCTTCGCGCCGGATCATCTGGAACAGCATGACGATGAACGTGACCTGGTAGATGCCGAACACCACCATGTCCAGCCACCAGGCGATCTGGCCGTTCCAGGCCAAGATGCCCCGCCGAAAGATCCAGCACGGAGCCACGACGACCTCGGTCAGCGCGTTGCACAGGTTGAGATAGCCGAACCACTTGGGGAACACGCGATTCCTGTCGAGCAGGATCGCGACCATCCAGATCAGCGATCCGATCAGGAACACCCCCATGGTCCCGTCGAAAGACAGGAACGCGAAGTCGTAGAGCCAGCCCAGCGCTTCGGGGTCTCGCTCGGGTCGCAGCGTCCCCACGATGAGCGCGATGTTGAGCAGCAGCATGCCGGGAACCGCGCTGAGCGAGTAGATGATCAGATAGCTGTAGCCGAACGCGGGACTGACGGACATGCGCCGCATGGAATACGCGATGAGGGCGTTGTTGATCGCGATCATGCCGCTGATGGCGAAGATGACGCCGAAGCCAAACGGTATGCCGAGGTGGCGCTCCGAGAACCAATGGGCTTGCGTCGCCAGATCCCAGGTGGGCTGCGGCGGCGGCTGGACTTGGGCCACGATGAAGAACATCGGAAAGAAGATGTTGTAGAACACCACGAGCGTCCACCACGCCAACCAGAGTTCGCGTTTGGGGTTGTGGCGCAGGTGCCAGGCGAATCGCTGGTGCAGGGGTCCGGCGGGCGGCGTGGCCGGAACGGACGGCGGTGTGATCACCGCACTCATGCGCCGACCAGTTCCTCTGCGCGCCTGGCGTTCTCGGCGCGCTCCCGGTGGACGGCTTGCCCCAACACCACGCCCGTCACGACGATCCAGACGGCGATCGCCACGTTTTTGACCCAGAAGGACAAGAGCCCGTCCCAGGCCAGCGGGCCGGTCAACGACACGCCGACGAAAGCGGCGGGAACCAGCGCGGCCGCCACCACGAGATTGAAGTGGGCCACCCAGTGGCGGAATACCGGACGCGGCTGATCGTCGAAATAGATTGCCAAGGCCAGGATTACGCTTTGGCCGATCAGGAACGGGACGAGGATGGTGAAGGTCATCCAGCCCAGGTCGTTGAGCAGCTGGGTCAGCGCCGGGCTGCGTTCCGGTCGAAAAGCGGCCAGTAACCAGCAGACGTTGGCGACGAGAAACAGCGTCGGACCGCCGGCCGCGCAACCCAGCATCGCGTACGAGAAGATCGGCGTCCGATGTGCCATGCGGCGGATCTGCAGCACGATCAGGGCCAGGATCGGGACCAGGCACACGCCGAACCAGTTGAACAGGATCATGCTGTAGCGGATCTCTGGGAGGTGGGCCGGATCGCGATAGAACGCGGCAACCTGGTCCGCCGGCATGGTGGGCGACATCGGCGGGTTGAAGCCGGGAAACAGGAAAAAGGAGGCGATCCACAGGATCAGCGCCACCGGCAACGTCCAGAGCAGGATCACCTCGCCGTCCGTCCGCCGGGGCGCGGTGCGCGCAGGCTGGCGACCGCCTGCATCGTTTCGTCCGACGTCGGACATCGATACTCCTTCCCCGCACGAGATCACCGCACGAGCTCGGCTCGTGAGCGAAGCTAGCCGATCGGCTAGCCTCGGTCAATAGCGTCGTCTAGTCTCGGTGCGTGGGAACAGCACGCCAGCCGGTCGCCGGAGAGCAATTCTGGCTGATCGCGCACAGCGCGGCCCGGACGCGCGTGCTCGACGCCGCCTTGGACCTGATCGCCACCCACGGGGTCAGCGGTACGTCGCTGCAGATGATCGCCGACGCCGTCGGCATCACGAAAGCTGCTGTCTACCATCAGTTCCGCACCAAAGAGCAGATCGTCATCGCCGTGACCGAGCGCGAACTCGGCCGCCTCGCGCCCGCGCTCGAGGCGGCCGAAGCCTACGACGACGGCCCTCAAGCACGAGATGCCTTGCTGGTGGGCGTCATTGAGATGGCCGTTCGCGACCGCCGGTTGGTGCGCACGCTGCAATTCGACCCCGTCGTCGTCCGGCTGCTGGCCGAGCACAAGCCGTTTCAGCTTTTCATGGACCGCCTGTACCGGGTGCTACTGAGCGATGCGGGCCTCGACGGCCGGATCGAGGCGGCGATGTTCTCCGGCGCGCTGAGCACCGCGGTCATGCATCCGCTGGTCGCCGACATCGACGACGACACACTGCTCGACCGGGTTACCGATCTGAGCCGCCGACTGCTGGGTCTGCCTCGGCAGACCCGCGACTGACGAAGCTACGTGTCGGCGCGGACCCAGCTCGATATGCCGTCGTGAGCAATACAGATCAGGAACAGGCCATCGGGCGCCTGCGCGACATAGTTCAGATAGTTCGTGCAGTCGGCGTTTTCTTCCTTGACCCCAGCCATGGGCGGGGAGCGGAACCATCGAGGCTGGTATCGCCTTGGCGACCCGCAGAACATCAACCGTCCGGGTTCCGAGGCGAAGGAGACGTAGCCGTCGGCGACACCGAAGGCGTAGTAGGTGGTGTTGTCACACGGCGCGCCGAGAACCTGATGGGGCATGATGCCCGGGGTGCAGGCGGGGTAGTCGCAGACGGTCGGTCCTGCCGAGGCTGGCGGCGCCGCCACCACACCGGCGCCCAGCAACGCGGCAACCAGAGGCACGATTGATCGCACCCGATTACTCTGCCACACCTGAAAAGAAAATTCTCCTGGTTGGAGAAGATCTCCATTACCTAACGGTGGTGGCGCCGGGCCCTCCCGAACGCATGGAAGCCCCGTCCCCCTGCCAGCGCGCATTTCCGCACGTAAGAGCCACGAAGGCGGCCGTCCGGCGACGGCGTTGAGCCCAGGTTCCAGTGATAAGCTGCTTCTCCGTGCACGACCCGGAGGGACCTAACGTCGACGATCGTAATGACCCGAGGGACGCAGTCGATCCTGACGCACCACAGTCGGGCGCAGGGGCCGACAGCGACGACGTAGCGGCCCCCTCAGAATCGGACGTAGAAGACGAAGTTGCCAAGGCCGAAGCGCGCGCCGAGGCGGCCCTGGCACGCCTGCTGAAGCTGCGCGGGGCAACCGAAACCGCGGGCGCGGACGACACCGAAGATGCCGAGCAGCGCCCCGCCAAGTGGGCCCGGAAACGGCTGCGGTTGGGGCGGCTTCGACGTCCGGGGTGGCTCCGGCGCCCAGGGCGGAAAACGATAGCCGCCGGCGTCGGCATCGTGCTCGCCTCCACGTCGCTCGCCGCGAGCGGCTACATGCTGTGGCAGCACCGCATCGCGGTGCATAACCACCACCTCGCCGCGGAGTTCAGTGCGGCCGCCCGGCAAGGGGTCACGGCACTGATGTCGATTGACCCCGATCATGCCCGGGAGGATGTTCAGCGCTCGATCGATGCCTCGACGGGCGACCAGAAGAACCAGCTATCGGTGCTGTCGCCCCTGATCGTCAACAAGGCCCAGGAAACGAAGGTCGGCACCAAGGTCACCATCGAAGCCGTCGCCGTCGAGTCGCTGAGCGACAATTCCGGCGTCGTGCTGGTGGCGGCGAAAACCATTCCCACCGGACCGGATAACGCCAAACCGCCACCGGCCTTGTTTCGGCTCAGCGTCAACATGGACCGCGACGACGGCCAACTCAAGATGTCGAAAGTTGATTTCTTGCGATGACCGAGGAACATGGCTCGTCGCCGAACGGCACCGCCAAGCCGGTTGACGACGCGGAGACTTCACCTGCCGGCGAGGGTCCGGCACGCTCGGGTCGGCTGGCAGCGATTCGGCGTCGCGCGCACCGGTATTTGGCACGGTGGCGTTCGATGGTCGCGACGACGTTGGTCATTGCCGCGGTGGGAGTCGCTGCCGGCGTGTACTTCTTTCTGTATCGGCCCGATCAGCAGGTCGGCGACGCGGCGGCGCGCCGGGCAATCCAGGCGGCGTCGGATGGTGCCACGGCGGCGTTGTCGTATTCGTACGAGCATTTGAACCGCGATTTCAACAACGCGAAGTCCCATCTCACCGGCGACTTTCTCACCTACTACAGCAAATTCGCCGAGGAGGTGGTGGCGCCGACGGCGCAGAAGGGGCAACTGACGGCCAGCGCCAAGGTGATTCGGGCCGCGGTCTCGGAATTGCATCCCAATTCGGCCACCGTGCTGGTTTTCATCGACCAGACCACGGCAAGCGTGAAAAAGAAAGATCCCGAGAAGACGCAGAGCAGCATCCTGGTCACGATGACAAAAGTCGACGGTTCCTGGCTGATCTCGAAATTCGACCCGGCGGGGTGAGCCCAGCGGATCTTGTCCTAACCGTTACCGGGCCGACCGAAGCGGTGTAACGTCATCGCTCGAGGACGCCGCAACCGACGGCGGAAAGGTGCCACAGGCACTCTCGGATTACGCGCTTCGAGGAGCACCTGATGCGTTCAGTCAAAACACTCACCACCGCAACGCTGGTGGCCGCCACTGCATTCGGCGGTTTGAGCGCTGCCCCCACGGCCCGGGCAATAACCAAAGAAGACGTGGCGATCAACGGAACTTTCCGGGCCACGTCCATTGGCGATTATGCCCAGACCAACGATCAGTACAAGGGTGAGCCGACGGTCTACCAGGTATGGACCATCACTTCCACGTGCGACTCAACCCAGGAATGCCATGGCCAGGTGACGAGCGACCAGGGCTGGACCGCCCCCCTGTACATGAACGATGGGGAGATGTGGAAGGTGAGACGCGAAGTGCCGAACTGGGAACGGTGTGAAGACGGCACCACGTTCACCGGAGTGCAGACCTACTTTTTCTACCCCGTAAACGACAACGGCGGATGGCAACTCGGGTCTCGAGTCTTCTCGGGCAAGGACAAGACGGTCGGCCCCAGCGGTGCCTGCGGGCAGAACCAGTGGCTTGATGTTGCGATGCCGTTGCGCCTGGACCAGCTGTCCTGACCGGGCGGCCATAACGTCGTTCCCGCGCTTCGCCTCCGGGTGGATTCAGGTGGGGAGCATGTCCTTCCACGTCTTGGGCGCCTTCTGAGCGACGAGATCCGACTGCTGGTACAACTTTCCGTCCGGCCCGACATAACGACCGGTGTGCGGATCGTACTTCGCCACCACGACCGAGGGCGCGGGCTTAGATGTGTTGGCGCCGAACGAGCTTGGCGCGGCCTGGGGCTGTCCACCGTCGACCTGATCCAGCGGTGCAGGCGCTAGTGCGGGCACCGGTGGTGGCGGCGGTGGCGTCGGAAGCTCGCCCGGGGCAGCGACATCGAGCGGCGCAAAAGCCGGGATGTCAGCCGACATTCTCGTCATCGGCGCCAGCGTTGGTCCCGACGACGGCATGGGGGGCACAGCTGCCCCCGCCGTGCCCGGCGGTGGATTTTCTCCCCGCGGCCCCGCCGCGTCGCCGCGAGGCACCGCCCCCGGGGGCAGCGGCGTGCCCTCGACCGGGCCGAAGATCCTGTCGTTGACGGTAATCCGGTCATCGGGCGGGACGCCCTGGGAAATCAGGTTCGGATCCAATGGGTAGGGCCCCGTGGTGTGCTGGCGCATCGCCAGCGGCATGTACGGCTTGTCGCTGTTGCAGATTTCGACGGTGGGCGCGCGCTTGCCCGGGTGACCCATGCAGGGATAGTTGCGGGCACCGCGAACCGCGATCGGCGAATCCTGCGGGAGTTTGCAATACAACCCGTCCGGTGTGTCGATGTCGCTGAGGTCGTCCGGGGATCGCCAGGTGTTGGGCGGCATGAAGCCGACGGTGCAGATCGGCGGATCGTCGACCGTGGCCGCGAAGTCGCCGTAAGCCCTACCGTCGGGGTGGTTTTCACCCGTAGCGGCCTGCTCGATTGCGACCCCCGAGGGCAGCAGCACCAGCAGCTGCTCGATCGAGGGGTGGTAGGTGATGCCGATCTGCCCGATGGTGGTCAGGTTGGCGAGCAACACCGGCAGCGTCGGCTTGATCTGTTCGAGAAGCCGGGATGCTTCGTTCGCGGTGTCCGGACCCTTCTCCAGGATGGTCCGGAAGTGGGAATCGTTGTTCACCAACACATCCGAGATGCCGGCGAAGCTGCGCGCCCACGTTCTGATCGAGTCGGTGGTGTGCGCCTGGGTATCCAGCAGCGGCCCGGTGTCTTCGGTGAGGGCCCGGGTGCGATCGACGACGCCGTTGGCGTCGCGCGACAGGGTCTTCGAGGAATCGATCAGTGAGCCCAGGTCGTAACCGGTGCCGTTGAAGCCCTCGAAGGACTCGTCGAGCAATTGGCCGAGTTTGGCCTTCGGGATGCTTTGAACCATGGCATTGACCTGCTCGAGCATCGGGGCGACCGGCTGCGGAATCGTGGTGTCGCGCACGGAGATTACCGAGCCGTCGTGCAGGTAGGGCGGCGAATTGGTTTTGGGCCGCAGGTCCACGTACTGCTCACCCACCGCGGAGACACTGAGCACCTCGGCGGTCAGGTCCGCGGGGACTTTTGGTGAAGTGCTCAGCGACAGCGTCGCTTTCGCGCCCGTCGGCGTCAAACCCACCGCGGTGACCTTGCCGAGCTGAACACCGCGGTAGGTCACGTTGGAAAACCGGTACAGCCCGCCGGTGGCCGGCAACTCCAGCGTCACCGTCATCCGGCCGATGCCGAGCAGGGTCGGCGCCTGAATGTAGAAGAGCACCATCGCGACCACGCCGATGATCCCGGCGACCAAAAAAATCCCCAGCTGAATTCGAACGAAGCGCGTCAGCATCTATCCACCCGCTCCCGTCGAAGGTGCCTCCGCCGGCGGTGGCGTTTGACCCAGATTCGCGTCAGGCATCGGCGCCTCAGCCGGAGCAGGCCCCGGACGAGGTCCATAGTTCCCCGGTCCCGGCACCGCACCCGGCGGTGGCGGGGGCAACGGCAACGCGTCGGGATCGACCCACGGTGGCCTCAGCGGGTTATGCAAGGGATCGAGCGTGTAATTCATGCGATACGGATCCCCGGGCACCGGCGGCACCGGCATATCGAGTTGCCCCCAGTGGGTTCCCAGGAACAATCCCTTCTTGAGCCTTGGGATCGTCAGGTCGAAATCGAAATGCAGGTTGAAGAAGTCGCCTCGGACGGCTCGGTCGACGAAGTTCTGGGTGAACGGGAACACGAACGACGCCGCGATGGCCGCGCCGAAATCCGGTCCGACGTCGGCGAGCGCTTTGATGGTCGGCTCCAAGTTTTTGAGGTTCCTCACCAGGTCGGCCTGGGCGTCGTTGACCAGCCGGTTGGCGGTGTTGCTGAACACGCGGAGGTGATCCAGCGCCGCCGTCAGACGCGGCCGCTCCTTGATCAACACCTCGAGCGCCGGCGGTATCTTGCGCAGCGCGTCGGTGACAACGTCGCGCTGGTCGGCGAAGGTGGCCGACAGCCGATTCAGCGCCTGGATGGAGGCAATGATGTTGTCCTGCTGGTCGTCCAGAGTTCCCACGAACGTGTCCAGGCGGGTGATCAGGTCACGCACCGCACCCTCGTGCCCGGACAGGGCGGCCGAGAAATTGTGGATGACCTCCCCGATCTGACCCAGTCCACCGCCGTTGACGACCGCACCCAGCGATGACAGCGTCTGCTCGGTCGACGGGTAGGCCGAGGACCGGCTCAGCGGGATGGTGGCGCCCGGTTGCAGCCGTCCGCTGCCCTGCTGGCCCAGCGGGGTATTGAGCTCCACATGCATCGAGCCCAGCAGGCTGGTCTGACCGACGGTGGCCACCACATTGGCCGGGACCACCACGTCGCGCTTGACGGAGATCTCGACGTCGGCGTGCCAGCCATGCACCCTCATCGTGCCGACACTGCCGACCACGACGTCGTTGATCATCACCGGCGAATTCGACTCCATCGTACCGACATTGGGGAGTTCGACGTGGTAGATGTTGGCCCCCGGCCCGCGTCCGACCGCGCCCGGCAGGGGTAGTGAATTCAGGCCGTGGAACGCGCATCCCGTCGCCGTCAACACCACGCAACAGCCGACGGTGAACACCCGCCGTGCCGCTGCCCGGGCGATCATTGTTGCGGCCCGTCTGTCGGCAACAGCATCTCCGAGGCACTCGGCGCCGGCGGTGGTGGCGCCGGTGTCGACGGTGGGGGCGGCAGCGGCATCGCCGCGCCCGGTATCCGCGCCGGTGGCACCGCCCCCGGCGGTCCCACCGGGTCACCCGGCAGACCGGTGTAGGCCGACACCGCGGGCGGGATCTCGGGTGCCGTGGGCTTCGGGCCCTCCCCGCCGGGTGCCAGGCGCGGTTCGGTGTAGAGAACCCTGGCCGGGTCAATCGACTTGGATATGAACGGGTTTAGCGGAAGGGGCGAGTTATTCCAGCTGGTCTGCCGCAATCCAGGACCAATGAACAGGGAGCAGAGCTTGCCCGTTTCGACCGAGGTGATGTTCCCGATGGCGCCGATTTGCGTGCAGCCCGGTACGGATAACAGAACCTGACCGCCCCATGTGGGATTCGACATGTTCATGAGCCCGAATCCTCCGACGATGGTTCCGGTGTCGGCGTTGTAGTCGTTGAAGAAGTTGCCGAACGCGTTCGGCGCTGCGTGCAGGATGTTCTCCAGGTCCAGGTGGTGATCGACCAGGTTCTGCGTGACGTCGGCCAATCGGGCGATCTGTTCGCTGGTCTGGTTGCGCGTGCCGGCGATGAATCGCTGTACCTCGCCGACCGCCGTCGACAGATCGGTCAGCGCCGCGTCCAGGTCGGATTTGCTGTCGTTGACGACGCTGGTGAGCGTGGCCAGGCGACCGTTGAACTGCTCGATCTGCACGTTGCTGTCGCGTAGCGCGCCGATGAACGTCTGCAGGTTTTTGATGATGTCGACGATGTTGCCGCTGCCGTTGGCGAGGATCCGGCCGACGCCCGAGAGCTGACCGAGCGTTTGCCGCAGCTTGTCGCCGTTGCCGTCGAGGGCGTTGGCGGCGCTGTCGATGAACCGGCCGACGGATGTGCCCGATACCCCGCTTTTGGGTCCCAAATCCGTTGCCAGCCGCATCAACTGGGTTTTGACCTCGTCCCACTCGACCGGCACCGCGGTCCGTTCGACCGGTATGACCGCGCCGTCCCGCATGACCGGCCCGCTGTCTCGATAGGCCGGGGCGAGCTGAACGTAACGGGCGGACACCAGGTTCGAGGCGACGATCACCGCCTTCGCGTCCGCCGGAATCGGCACGTCATGGTCGACCTTGAGGATCATCTTGGCCTGGGTGCCCTGCGGCTGAATGGATTTGATGGTGCCGACTTTGACACCCGAAACCCGCACCTCGTCGTGGGGATAGATCGCGGTGGCGGTGGTGAAATAGGCCGTGATCGTCTTCTGCCCGAAGAACGTATTGCGGACGACCACGGCCGCTCCGGCAAGCAGGAGCCCGACCAAGGCAACCGCCGTCACGGCCGCGAGCCGCTTGCGCGGGATCCGAGAGGTCCAGGAGGTCACTGTGACCCTCCGACCCGTCCGCCCAACGTGCAGCCAGGGCACATTGGAATGGAGTTGTAGGGCCAGGGGGTCAGCGCCCGAGGCACCGGCGATGGGAAGCCGGGACCCTTCGACGTATCGAAGGTGCGGAATCCCCAGAGGTAGTCGAACAACTCCTGGAAGAGTTGCGGGATAAGGAAGTTCGGGGCGAACGCCTGGTAGGCGTACATACCGGCGATGGCCTCACCGACCGTGATCTGAAATTTCTTGAGGCCCGCCAGCGACTTGGCGATGTTGTCGCGGTTCTTTTCCAGCATCGCGGTCACCGAATTCAGTCTCTCCAGCGTCGGCGCCAACGTGCTTTCGTTGTCGTGCACCAATGCCGTCAGCTGCTTGGCCACCGCCGACGTGTTGGCCAGCAGGTCGACGATCTCTTGACGCCGCGCCACCAGGACTTGGAGCAGGGAGTCGGAGTTGAGGATGAGCTTGTTGACCTGCTGGCTGCGTTCGGAAAGAACCCCCGTGACGTCGCCGGCGCTCTTGAAAAGGTCTCCCAGGTTCTTGTTGCGACTGTTGAGGGTGCGCGATAACCGAGTGAGCGCGTCGAAGGCCGGGCCCATTTGGGGCGCAATCTGATCCAGCGTCGCCGCCAGCGTGTCCAGCGACTGATTCAGCGCCGCGGTATTGGTTCCCGCGGTGTCGGTGGTCAGGTCGCTGACCGCTTCGGTCAACGAATACGGCGAGGACGTGCGCGAGACGGGGATGAGGGCCATCGGGTGCATCGTGCCGCTGCCGGCGGACTCCACAGCGAGCATCCGCTCGCCCAGCAGCGTGCCCGTGCGGATGTGCGCGGAGGTCTCCGAGCCGAGCAGGACGTTGCCCTTCATCGCGAACGTCACCAGCGCATCGCCATGGCGCAGCTTCACATCCGACACCGTGCCGACCTTCATCCCCGACACGATGACGGGGTTGCCCGCCGCAAGGCCCCCGGCTTCGGTGAACAGCGCCTGGTACCTGACCATCGTCGCCCATGCGACGAATCGGTCGGGCGACAGCCCCACCAGGATGACCATCACCGCCAGGACGGTGCCGATGAGTCCGGCTTTGACCAGCCCGGCTCCGCGATACTTGAGCATTAGGGTTCCGTGCACCTTCCTGCATCTGACCTGAAGATATTGGCGCGCACGGTCTTGCCGTTGAGATCCGTACCGCGGAGCCCGAACTGGCAGATGTAGTACGGGATGGTGGCGCCGTTCACGCCGAGTCGAACCAGCTTGCGGTAGTTCCTGGGCGCCTTCTGAATTGCGGTGTCGATGCGGTCCTTGTCGTTGTCGAGAATGGGTGCCAGTCGATTCAGCTGAGCGATGGTCCCCGACAGCGGCGGGCGAGCCTCGGCAAGCAGATCCGCCAGCGAGGCGGTTCCCTTGTCCAGGGCGTCAATCGCGGACCCGATCGTGTCGCGGTCATTCGACAGCCCGCTGACAAGCTGCTCGAGGCGATCGATTGCGCCGGAGAACTGTTTGCCGTCCTTGGCGATCGTGCCGATCACCGTGTTGAGGTTGTCGATCAGCTGCTGCACGGTTTGATCGTTGTCGGCCAAGGCGTTCGAAAACGACGTCGTCTTGGTGAATAGCGACTCGATCGTCCCGCCCTGACCCTGGAAGACCTGCAGCAGCCCTGCGGTCAACGCGTTGACATCGTGCGGATTCAGCCCCTGCGTAACGGGTTTCAGTCCGCCGAGGAGGAGGTCGAGGTCAAGCGCGGGCGCGGTGCGGCTGACGGGAATCTGACCGCCGGCGGGCAGCCGTTTGGGCGAGCCCGGACCATCGAGCAGTTCGAGGTAGCGGTCGCCCACCAGGTTCAGGTAGCGGACCGCCGCCCTGCTGCCCTCGGTGAGGACGACGTTGCGGTCGGCATCGAACTTCACCACGACTTTTTTGTCGGGCCGCAACGAAACGCTGTCGACCGTGCCGACGCGAATCCCGGCGACGCGCACCGACTCGCCCGGTTTCAGCCGCGACACGTCGTTGAACACCGCCGAATACCCGGTCGTCGCGCCCGTCCGGTACTGGCCGAAGATGAAGAACAGGAAGGCGGTCAGCACCGCCATCACGACCGCAAAGGTCGCGAACTTGATGAGCGTTGCGCGCGTTCTCATCCCTGTTGTCCGATCTGGGCGGGGTTGCGCGGCGGGCCGGCGATCGGCCCGTACAACAGCTGCTTCAGCCCGTCGAAGTTGAGCAACAGCTGCGGGTTTCCGTAGTTCACCGGGTTGGCGCCGATGTCGGCAATCAACTGCGGCGGGGCGGTATTGAACGGCAGCTTCGGCAGGCCCACACATTGCGGGCCGCCCGTCGCCGCGACCTTGGGCAGGTTCGTCGGATACCGATAACGTTCTGCGCCCCACGTGAGGCTCGCCGAGATGTTGATGCTCGGTTCCGACAACGGCGCCCCGTGCGTTATCTGTACGAGCCCGGCGAACGCACAGTTGAGCGCCGGGGCGTACTCATTGGTCAGATCCGTGGTCGGCGCCAGCAGATGCACCACGTCCGTCAGCGGTTGACGGTTCGTCGACAAGACGTCGTTGCCGATGTCGGCCAGGCCGATCGCGCTGATCAGCAACGCATCCAGGTTGCGTTGCTCGTCGACGATCGTCTTGCTGATCCGCGTCGCGTTCGAGGCGGTCTTCATCAGGTCGGGCGCCGCGTCGGCGTAGGCGTTGGACACCACCGGTAAGACCGCGAGGTCATGCCGGAAAGCGGGCAGGCTCGGCTCCAGCCTGGCGAGAAAGGAATCCAGGTCGCTCAGCGATTGGCCAAGCTGTGGACCCCGCCCACTGAACGCCTGTGCCAGCGCACCCAGCGACTCGTTGAGCTTGGGCGGATCGATGTGGCTCAGGACCGACACCAGTTGCTGGAACACCGTGTTGATTTCGACCATGACGTGCTGGCCCTGCAGCGTCTGGCCGCTGTGTAGCCGCTGCGCCGAGGGTTGGGCCGGTTCTACGAGCAGGATGGACTTGGCGCCGAACACCGTCGAGGACGCGATGTCGACGAGCACGTTGCCGGGGATGAAGTGCAACTGGGACGGGTCCATCGCCAAGTGGATGGCCGCTTGGCCGTTGGGCAGCGGGTCGATCGAGGCGACCTTGCCCACCTGCACGCCGCGCATCTTGACCTTGGCGTCCGGGTTCATGACCAGGCCGGCTCGTTGCGAAATCACGGTCACCGGCACGGTTTCGGTGAAAGAGCCCCGAAACAGGCCAACGGCAACGGCGACGATCACGGCGACCACGGCGACGGTCGCCAAACCGGCCAGGGGGCGCGCATACGATTGCGCGCCGAAGTTGCCACCGGGTGACGCCGCGACAGGCGCTGCGCTGCTGGCTGTTTCCGAACGGTCGATAGGGCCGGGTCCGAGGCGGTCCGTCACGTCAGGTCTCCTCCCCTACCCGGACAAGTTGAAGTTGCCGTTGGAGCCGTAGATCGACAGCGAGACCAGCAGCGTCACGGATACCACCACGACCAGCGAGGTGCGCACCGCGTTGCCGGTCGCGACGCCGACGCCGGCCGGGCCGCCGGAGGCAAAGTAACCGAAGTAGGTATGGATCAACAAGACGGTCAGCGCCATCAAAACGGCTTGCAGGAATGACCACAACAAGTCGATGGGGTTGAGGAACGTGGTGAAGTAGTGCTGATACAAACCGCTTGACTGACCGAACATAAACACCGTGATGAACTGACTGGCCACGAACGACAAGATGACGGCGATGGAATAGAGCGGGGTCACCGCGAGCATCCCGGCGACGATCCGGGTGCTGACCAGATACGAAACCGGCCGGATAGCCATGGATTCCAGGGCGTCGATTTCTTCGTTGATCCGCATGGCGCCCAGCTGCGCGGTCACGCCGGCGCCGAACGTGGCCGCCAAGCCGATGCCTGCGACGATCGGCGCGGCAATCCGCACGTTGATGAAGGCCGATAGGAATCCGGTCAGCGCCTCGATGCCGATATTGCCCAGCGAGCTATAGCCCTGGACGGCCAGCACGCCACCGGCGGCGAGTGTCATGAAGCCGACGATTCCCAGCGTGCCGCCGATCATCGCCAATGTGCCCGCCCCCATGCTGATTTCGGCAATGAGGCGAATGATCTCGCGGCGGTAGTGGGCCGTCGCGAACGGCACCCCGGCCAGCGCCCTGGCGTAGAACAGCGTGTGATCGCCGATCCGGCTCAACGTGCTGACGGGCTTCTCAAGCTGCCGCGTCAGACGCGGGTAGGTAGCGCGTAGGGCTATCACGATCTGTCCTTACACCTCCTTCGTCACTACTTGGCCGCTACTTGGCCGAAAATCGGATGCCGATGGCGGTGACAACCACGTTGACGACCATCAGGGACATGAACGCATACACCACGGTTTCGTTGACGGCGTTGCCGACGGCCTTGGCGCCACCGCCGGTGATCGTCAACCCGCGATAGCACGCGACCAATCCGGCAATAAGGCCGAAAAGCGCTGCCTTGACGCAAGAAATGATCACTTCCGGCACGCCGGTGAGCAAGGTGATGCCCGCAGCGAACGCGCCTGGGTTGACGTCTTGAATGAACACCGAGAAGGCGTAGCCACCGACGATGCCGATGATGACGACCAGACTGTTCAGCAACAGGGCCACCAGCCCCGCGGCCAGCATGCGCGGAGTCACCAGGCGCTGCACCGGATTGATGCCGAGCACCTCCATCGCGTCGATCTCTTCTCGGATGGTTCGCGACCCCAAGTCCGCGCACATCGCCGTGGAGCCGGCGCCGGCCACGATCAACACGGTCACCATGGGGCCGATCTGAGTGACGGCACCGAACGCCGCGCCCGCGCCGGAAAGGTCCGCGGCACCGAGTTCCCGCAGCAAGATGTTCAGGGTGAAGCTGACCAGAACGGTGAACGGGATGGCCACCAACAATGTCGGCGCAATCGCGACCCGCGCGATGAACCACGACTGCTCGAGAAACTCACGCCACTGGAACGGGCGCTGGAACAAGAACTTGACCGCGTCCGCCGACATCGCGAACAACCCACCGATCGCCTGTGCCGGCTTGGAGCCGCGCCCCAACATAATCCCGGGTGACCAGCGGTCAGCCCCTTTATTCGCCATGGGAACAACACCCTTTCGGCATTACGAGACTGCCAGTCTTGTTCCGGCGCAAGGCCTGCGGTAGATTCGGCAGAACCGGCGCCCGCGAAGCCGTGCCGCCGATGGCGAAAAGCGCAGCGGGCGGCCGCATTTCGGAGTCGACATCCGGTACGACAGCCGCGACCTCGGTCACGCCAGTCCTCCGTTCTGCTGCGGGAGTCGGCGCTGCAAAACGGGTGGCCCCACGTCTTGAAGCGTCCGGAGATTATGACTCATGCGCCGTCCCGGCGGAGCGAAAAAGGCATAACCGTTATCGGACTCCGCAACGTCGGAACGGCGACGCGGCACGGGTGGGTCGCAACAAACATGTTCGGCATCAGGCAAACTCCAGTCCTAGGTGACGGCGCCGGCCGTCTTGAGCTCGATGATGCGGTCCCAATCGAGTCCGAGTTCCATCAGAATTTCGTCGGTCTGCTCAGCGAACCCGGGGGCCGGTCCGGTCTGTGGCGCTGCGACGTCGAACTGTACCGGGTTGGCAACCAATTCGAGCTCACCCGCTCGCACCATGTACTCGTTCGAGCGGATCTGCGCGTCGTCGACGGCTTGCAGGGTGTCCTGCACCGGCGCCCACGGCCCGGACAGCGTCGCGAAGCGTTCGCTCCACTCGGCCAGGGTGCGGGTTGCGATGGCCTTGCTCAAAAGCTCCACCGCTTCCGCCGTGTTGGCGGCAATCTCCTCCACCGTGGCGAAGCGCGGATCGTCGGCCAGCTCCGGCAGGTCGACGTGGCGGCACACGTCAGCCCAGAACTTGGTGGGCTGCATCATCACAAAGGAGATGTAGCGGCCGTCGGACGTCGTGTACAGCCCCACCAACGGATTGTTGGGCGCGCCGTGCACGCCGGGCGGGGGCGCTTCGAGCCGCTGCCCCAGATGCTTGGTCAGCGCGACGGTGTGCCCCATCGACCACAGCCCACTGCCCAGCAGTGACACGTCGACGACGGACGGTTCCCCGGTGCGCTCACGTTTGAGCAGCGCGGCCGCGATGCCGCCGGCGAGGTTGGTCCCCGAGATGGTGTCGCCGTAGGCGGGCCCGGGCGGGGCGATCATGCCCGGCATCCCGGCGGGAGTAATGGTCGCCGCGGTTCCCGCCCGGCACCAGAAGGCGGTCATGTCGTAGCCACCCTTCTCCGCCTCGCCGCCGCGCGGGCCGAGTGCGCTGCCGCGGGCGTAGATGATGTTCGGGTTGACCGTACGAATGTCGTCGACGTCGATGCCGAACTTGTTCCGATGAGCGGGAAGGAAGCTGGTCAGGAACACGTCGGAGCGACGGGCCAGCTCGTAGAGCACTTCCTTGCCCTCGGGCACCGACATGTCCAGCCCGATGCTGCGCTTGCCGCGGTTGGCGTGCTCGATGTTGGGGTTGGGATCGCCTTCGACGCGCAACATCCCGGTCTGGCGCAGCCCGCGCTGCGGGTCGCCGGTCACCGCGTGCTCGACCTTGACCACGTCGGCGCCCCATTCGGCGAGCACCGCGCCCGCCGACGGGACGAACCCGTACATGGCGACTTCCAGCACCCGGATGCCCTCCAGCGGCCTCACGCGCCCGCCCCCTTGGTCGGCACCGCGGGAACGGCGAACGTCTTGCGCTCGAGGAACTCCTCCAACCCGGCCACCCCCATCTCGCGGCCGACGCCCGACTGCTTGAAGCCCCCGAACGGGCTGTCGGCGCCGAAATAGTTGCCGCCGTTGATCGAAAACGATCCGGCCCGGATCCGGCGCGCCACGGCCAGCGCCCGGTCCTGGTCGCGGCTGAACACCGCGCCCGCCAGGCCGTAGATCGAGTTGTTGGCGATGCGCACCGCATCGTCGTCATCGTCGAACGCGATCACCGCGAGCACCGGCCCGAAGACCTCGTCCTGGGCGATCTCGCTATCGGGATCGACGTTGGTGAGCAGCGTCGGCGCATAGAAATAGCCGGGATCGAGCCGCTTGCCGCCCGTGACCAGGGTTGCCCCGGCGGCGACGGCGCGCTGGACCATGCCGTCGACCTTGTCCCGCTGCCGTTCGTTGATCAGCGGGCCCATGTAGGTCTTGGGGTCGGCCGGGTCGCCGTGGCTCACCTTGGCGAAGTTCTGCGAGATGAGGTCGACGATTTCGTCGTGGTGCGATCGGGGCACCAGGAGCCGCGACGTGAGCGCGCACCCCTGGCCGGCGTGGGTCACCATGCTGAAGGCTGCGAACAGCGCCGCGTTGGCGAAGTCGGCGTCGTCGAGCATGATCGCCGCCGACTTGCCGCCCAGCTCCAAAAAGACGCGCTTGACGGTCTGGCTGGCGGCGGCCATGATCTTGCGCCCGACCTCGGTCGATCCGGTGAAGGTGATGACGTCGACGTCCGGGCTGGTGGTCAGCGCGACCCCGGACACGGGATCCGACGAACTGAGCACGTTGACCACGCCGGCGGGAATGTCGGTGTGGTTGGCGATCAGCTCGCCGAGCGCCAAGGTGACCAGCGGCGTGTCCGGGGCGCCCTTGAGCACGACCGTGCATCCCGCGGCAAGCGCCGGCGCCAGCTTGGCGAGCGCGAGCTGGTTCGGATAGTTGTAGGCGATGATGGCGCCGACCACCCCGGCGGCTTCCTTTTCCACCCAGCGGTGGTGCAGCATGCCCCGCGATTCCCGTTCCCCGAGGTCCTCGGAGAACTGATAGGTGCGCAGCAGGTCCGCGTAGAAGCGCACGATGCCGATCGGCTCGTCGAGCTGCGCGCCCTGGGTCAGCGCGCGGGTGGCGCCGACCTCGGCGATGGTGAGCTCACGCAACTCGTCGGCGTGCTCGACGAGCGCCCGGTGCAGCTGGTCGAGGCAGCGAATGCGCAACTCGACATCGGTGGGCCAGTCGGTGCTGTCGAACGCGCGACGCGCCGCCGCGATCGCCGCTTCGGCCTCCTCGGCGCCGGCGTCCGGCGCGTGCCCGATGACAGCGCCCGTCGCGGGATTGATCGAAGCGAACGTCTTGCCGGCGGCGACGAGGCGGCCGTCGATCAACAGGCGGCGGTCTGCGCCTGACCCCGGGCCCGGCTCAGGCGCGGCTTCCGCGATGGTCGCTGTGGACCCAACGGCGGGTTCTGCCGTGTCCTGGGCAGGCATGCCGGTACCCCCTGGTGTGGTGACGATCACGATAATTTCATTCTCTTCCCCGGCGAATCTTACATTCGAGTTTCGATAATTCAAGAAAGTCTCAGGAATGAGATCGAGGTGCTGACCAGCGGCGCAAACGGCCAGAAGTTGCCCCCGAGGCCCTCTCGACGCAGGCCGAACGCGGTTTCGCGGGCGTGTTGCACGCCACTCCGCGTGGAGAGTAGGGTTCTCATAATTGTAAGGGAGATTCTTTGTGGCTGAAATGGCCCCCGTCGGAGTAGAGGCCTCAAGATGAAGACTGCGGTGGTCACCGGTGGCGGATCCGGCATCGGCCTTGCCGTCGTGCAGCGCCTACGCGCCGACGGCTTGAACGTCGCCACCATCGACCTGCGGCCGTCGGACGCCGAATTCACCTTCACCGCCGACGTGACCGACCGGTCGCAAGTGGACGCCGCGCTCTCGGCGATCCGCGCCCAACTCGGCCCGGTGACGGTGCTGGTCAACGCCGCCGGGCTGGACGGCTTCAAGAAGTTCCACAACATCACCTTCGAGGACTGGCGGCGGGTGATCGACGTCAACCTCAACGGCGTCTTCCACACCGTCCAGGCGGTGCTGCCCGACATGGTCGAGGCCGGCTGGGGACGCATCGTCAATATCTCTTCGTCGAGCACACATTCCGGCGCGCCCTACATGAGTCACTACGTGGCGGCCAAGTCGGCGGTCAACGGCCTCACGAAATCGCTGGCACTCGAATACGGGCCCAAGGGCATCACGGTCAACGCCGTGCCGCCCGGCTTCATCGACACCCCGATGCTGCGCGCCGCCGAGAAGAACGGCTTCCTCGGCGACATCGAAGAGACCATCGCCCGCACCCCGGTCCGTCGCATCGGCACACCCGAGGACATCGCCGCGGCGTGCGCGTTTCTGGTGTCCGAGGAAGCCGGCTACATCACCGGTCAGATCTTGGGCGTCAACGGCGGTCGCAACACCTGAGCGGTGGCGATTCGTCGACGGTGCCCGGCAACCAGCATCAGGTGAGAGGAGACAGCCGTGAAGGTTTGGGTGGATTCGCAGCGATGCCAGGGCCATACCCTGTGCGCGATGATCGCTCCGGATTCGTTTCAGCTCAGCGACATCGACGGCAGCTCGTCGGCGATCGACGAAGTGGTGCCCGCCGATCGGGAGGACCAGGTTCGTGAGGCGGCGCAGTCCTGTCCGGAGCAGGCCATCATGATCACCGAAGACTGAACCGGCACCGAAGTCGTAGAAGCGAAACACTGAGGGAGACAGAGCGTTGAGTGTCGACGACGTCGTCAATGACGGTGACCGGAAGAAGAACCGATACCACTTCGATCGGCATTCTTCCGAGTATCGGTCGCAGTTCAAGGCCATCACCGAAGAGATGCACGCCAAGTGCCCCATGGCCTGGACGGATACCTACGGCGGCCACTGGGTGGCGGCCGGCAGCCACGAGGTCTTCGAGCTGGCGCGCTGCCCGGCGGTCTCCAACGACCACGACATCCACGGCGAACGCCGTGGCTATAAAGGCATTTCGATCCCCACGGCCAGCCGCGTCAGCGCCGTCCGCGGCGGCATCCTGGAGATGGACGACCCCGAGCACCGCACCTACCGGACCGTGCTCAACCCTTATCTGTCCCCGGCCGCGATCAAGCGCTGGGAGCCGTTCATCGACGACGTGACGCGCGCCTGCCTCGACGAGAAGATCGAGGGCGGCAGCATCGACTTCGTCGACGACCTCGCCAACATCGTGCCCGCCGTCTTCACCCTGGCCATGCTCGGCATCCCGCTGAAGAAGTGGAACATGTACAGCGAGCCGGTGCATGCCGCGGTCTACACACCCGAGCACTCCCCCGACATCGAGCGGGTCACCGCGATGCACCGGGAAATGGGACTCGACATGGTCAACAACATGATCGAGATCCGCGCCAATCCGCGGCCAGGAATCGTGAACGGTCTGCTCCAGATGCGCATCGACGGCGAGCCCGCCCCGGAACTGGAGATCCTCGGCAACCTCGGGTTGGTCATCGGCGGTGGCTTCGACACCACGACCGCACTCACCGCGCACTCGCTGGAGTGGCTTTCGGAGCACCCGGAGCAACGGCAGCTGCTCAGCGACGAGCGCAAGACCCTGCTCGACCCGGCGACCGAAGAGTTCCTGCGCTACTTCACCCCGGCACCCGGGGACGGCAGGACCTTCGCCGAAGACACCGAACTCGACGGCACCCGGTTCAAAGAGGGCGAGCGGCTGTGGATTTCGTGGGCGATGGCCAACCGAGACCCCGCGGTGTTCCACGACCCGGACGAGATCATCCTCGACCGTAAGGGTAACCGGCACTTCAGCTTTGGGCTCGGGGTCCACCGATGCATCGGGTCGAATGTGGCACGCACGGTGTTCAAATCCATGCTGACCGCGGTTCTCGACCGGATGCCCGACTACAAGTGCGATCCCGAGGGGACCGTCCATTACGAGACTATCGGTGTCATCCAGGGCATGCGTAAGCTGCCGGCGACCTTCACGCCCGGCCGCAGGATCGGAGCCGGCCTGGACGAGACGCTCGAAAAGCTCCAACGCATTTGCGACGAACAAGAGCTCGCCCGGCCGATCACCGAACGCAAGGAAGCCGCGGTCATCGACTAGGTAGGCCTGGACGGACCAATCGTTGACGGCCGCAATTTTTCCGAGTAGGCCTGTTCAGCGTGACCGCCCCCTATATTTGGGCGCAAGCGCGTGTGCAGAGATGGGAGACGCAACGGTGAAGCGATTCGCAGTGAGCCTTGCGGTTGCCATGGCCGCGCTGACCATCGCGCCGACCGCCCACGCGGACATGCTGTATTCCAACTACAGTGTGAACTCGGACCGGGATCCCGGCCATTTCTGGGTTTGGTCGATCAACCCGTGCTTCCCTAATCAGCCGGGATGCCTGCAGATCTACGCGACTCCGCAGCCCAACGGGCAGGCGACGGTCTACCGGGGAGAGGCCCGCCTGTCCAACGGCCGCTACACCATGGCCGTCGACGTGCCCGATGGTGTGCGCTGCGTGGTCCAGTTCTTTCCCTCGCATGATGTTTACTCGTGGGATGCGGTGACGCTGGCGGGTCAGGTCGACTCGACGTTCGACACCGGTTGCGGTGGCGGACCGGGGGGCACCAACAGTTGGCCGTTCACGCTCGTGCGATTCTAGCCGCGTGAGAGGTACAGGAGTCGGTAAGCACGATGGCTGAGGCCAAAGAACCGCCGCGCGATTCGGCCACGTCGAAAGCCGATGCCAGGGCATTGCTCGAGGAAGCCGAGGCCGAAGCAGCCGAAGCCGAAGCGCTTGCCGCAGCGGCGCGCGCCCGCGCCCGCGCCGCCAGGCTCCGGCGCGAAGCGCTGGACGAAGCCCGAAAAGAGGCCGAGGCAAAGGCCGCCGAGGACAAGGCCGCCGAGGAGAAGGCCGCCGAGGAAGCAACCGACACCGACGGGCCGAAGGCCGACGACGACGTCGCCGACACCGACGAGGCAACCGACGCCGACGAGGCGGAGACCGAAAAAGAAGAAGTTTCCGACGAAACCCCCGAAGACGCGGAACCGGAAACCGAGCCGGCCCGCAGCCGGCGGCGCTTGCGAATGCCGCCGCTGTCCGTGACGTGGAAAGTGGCCGTCATCCTGCTCATCTGCGCCTTCGTCGCGGCCAGCGGATACATGATGTGGAACCGCCATGAAGTCAACGAGCGCAGCCAGCGGATCGCGAACTTCGTCGCGGGAGCCAGACAAGGTGTCGTCAACTTGACTTCCATGGACTGCAATAAGGCCAAGGAGGACGTCCAGCGGGTGATCGACAGCTCGACCGGCCAGTTCCACGACGACTTCCAGGCCCGCGCAAAAGATTTCACGACCGTCGTCGAGCAGTCCAAGGTGGTGACCAAAGGAACCGTGAACGCGGCGGCCGTGCAATCCATCAACGGCGATTTCGCGTTGGTTCTCGTCGCCGCGACGTCGCGCATCACCAACGCCGCGGGCGCCAAAGACGAACCGCGCAATTGGCGGCTCAAGGTGACCGTCAAAAATGACGGCGGGCAATACAAGATGTCCAACGTGGAGTTCATCCCATGAGTGAGGACGAGCCCAGCATCGACACCGCCGACGAGTCTGCCGACCGAACCGAGGGCGGCGAAACAAGTGCCCCACCGGCGCGGCGCAGGGTGAAAGTCGTTCCCGCGATTCTGATTGCGCTGCTGCTGCTTTCCGGTGGTGGGGCGACGTGGCTGTACTTCAAGCAGTACCGGCCCGATAAGCAGACAGACGCCAGCGTCGCGACCGCGGTCGTCAATGCCGCCTCCGACGGAACGGTCGCGCTGCTCTCCTACTCGCCCGACTCTCTCGACAAAGATTTCGCCACCGCCAAGTCGCACCTGTCCGGCGACTTCTTGTCGTACTACAACCAGTTCACCGAGCAGATCGTGGCTCCGGCGGCCAAACAGAAGTCACTGAAGACCACCGCTCGAGTGTTGGGGGCCGCGGTCCAGGAGTTGCATCCGAATTCGGCAGTCGTGCTGGTGCTGGTCGATCAGAGCACCACGAGCAAGGACAACCCAGACCCAGCGATGGCGTCGAGCAGCGTGCTGGTGAGCCTCACCCGGGTCAACGGCAAGTGGCTGATCACCAAATTCGACCCTGTCTAAAAACACGTTAGGTGTCGCCGGGTCGCATCGTCATCGAGTGTGAATCCGCGGCTTTGACTGTGCGCTGAGGGCGACGACACGCCGGGTGGTTTCAAGGTTTGGTTGCAACAGTGGTTTGTGGCGGGTTTGACAGTAGCCGGTTGAGGACTTGGGCGGGGCTGTCCCAGCCGAAGCGTTTGCGTGGGCGTTCGTTGAGTTCAGCGGCGACTTCGGCGAGGTAGTCGGCCGAGTGCACGGATAAGTCGGTGCCTTTCGGAAAGTATTGGCGCAATAGGCCATTGGTGTTTTCGTTGCTGCCGCGCTGCCAGGGTGAGTGTGGATCGCAAAAGTAGATGTCGATGCCGGCGTCGATACTGATGCGGGCATGGCGCAACATTTCGTGGCCTTGGTCCCAGGTCAGCGAGCGCCGCAATGCCTGGGGCAGGGTTTTGATGGTGGCGATCATCGCATCAGCCACCGTCTCAGGGTCGCGACGGGCGGGCAGGTGCAGCAGTTGCACGAACCCGGTGGAACGTTCGACCAGGGTGCCGATCTGAGAGTGTTGATTTTTGCCCAGGATTAAGTCACCCTCCCAGTGCCCGGGCACCGCGCGGTCAGCGGCCTCAGCGGGCCGCTCACTGATGTTGACCATGCCCGGAATTCGGCCGCAGCCGCTACGGGCGCCGACTCTGGCCCGTGGCTTGCGCAATGCCCGCCCGGTCCGCAAACACTTAGTCAGCTCGCGGCGTAGCTCCCCGCGTCCTTGCACGTAGAGCGCCTTGTAGATGGTTTCGTGGGACACCTGCATCTCCGGGCGGTCGGAATACGTCGTGGCCAACATCCCGGCAATCTGCTCCGGGCTGTACTTCTTGACCAACCACGCTTGCACCTGATCACGCAACGCAGGGCAGCGACCCAGCTTGCCGATCTTGGGCCGGCGCGCTCGCTGCTCGCTGCGAAGCTGAGCAATCCGCGCCGAATAGCCCGATTTCGCATCCACGCCCGCTCGGCGGGCTCCGAAGCGGTAACGAGAACGATAACGGCCCACATACCCCCGCATGACGCCGTTGTTGGCGATCTCGCGCATGACTGTCGACGGGGCCCGGCCCAACCGGGCTGCCATCGAGCGAATCGATTCGCCCTGAGCGGTGCCGATCATGATCTGTTCACGCTCATCAGCCGACAACCGCGGCCGTTTCTGCCCCTGAGGGGCTAACCATCGCGGATTCACACCACCAAACCTGCGAAACCACTTGCCGCCGCACGTCGCCGACACGCCGACCGCAACCCCGGCGTCCTCCGAGGACACCCCGGACGCGATCAACTCCCAATACCGGCGCTGCACCGACAACAACTGAGGCTGACCCGTCATCAACACCCCTAACTACGAAGTGTTGCAATCACCCCTTGAGCCCACCCCGGTGGCTGCCACCGTGGCTTCACGCTCAAAGCCGTGGCTTCACGCTGCGCGGCGGCCCGTCGCCATGCTGAGCACATGGCCTTCCCCACCGCGTTGCCGTGCTTGCCGGCCAGCTGGCAACTCCGGACGTGGTCCGGATCCCGTTGCCCAGCAAGTTCTCTGGACAGGCGCTTTGACACGCGCTAGGCGCGCGGGAGTCCGAGCACCCGCTGGGCGATGATGTTGCGCTGGATTTCCGACGTGCCGCCGGCGATGGTCCCCGAGAAGCTGCGGGCAAAGCGCTCAAACCAACTGGCGAAGTAGTGGTCGAGATTCATGTGCGCATACGGCCCGGTCTGCCCGGGCTGGACGAGCCCGTCGGCGCCCGCGGAGGTCAGCGCCAGTTCCATCCCGCGCAACTCCGCTTCAGAGCCGAGCAGCTTGAGCACCGAGATCGCGGCCACGTCGTCTTCGCCACGGGCGGTGCGGGCCAGGGCGGCCGAGCCCAGCAGGCGCAGCGCCTGCCGGTCCATGATCGTCGTGGCGTACTGGTCGCGCTCGACATCGGTGGTGGGGTGGAAGTCGTCGATCATGTTCTCGAGACGGTCCGCAAAGCCCAGCCACATCATGGTGCGCTCGTGGCCCAACGAACCGTTGGCCACCATCCATCCCTGGTTGAGCTCACCGACCAGGTTTTCCGCCGGCACCCGCACGTCGGTGAAGAACACCTCGTTGAAGTCCAAATCGTCGATCGAGCAGATCGACGGGAAGGGCCGGCGGACGACGCCGGGGGTGTCGGTGGGGATGACCAGCGCGCTGATTCCCTTGTGCTTCGGCGCATCTGGGTCCGTCCGCACGAAGGCCAACAAGAAGTCGGCGTCGTGGGCCCCGGAGGTCCACACCTTCTGCCCGTTGACCACGAAGTGATCGCCGTCAAGCACCGCGCGGGTGCGTAGCGACGCCAGGTCAGAACCCGCGCTGGGCTCGCTCATCCCCAGCGACGCGGTCATCTCGGCGCGCAGGACGGGCACGGCCCAGCGTTGTTTCTGCTCATCGCTGCCGAACGACAACAGCGATGCCGCAACGATATTGACGCCCTGCGGGTTGAAGCTGTGATAGATGCGGCGGCGGCTCAGTTCCTCCAGGTAGACGAACTGCTGCAGCACGGTCGCGTTGCGGCCACCGTATTCCGGTGGCTGGCTCGGCAACAACCAGCCGTTGTCGAAGAGGAGCCGTTGCCAACGTCGCGCCCACTGCGGCATATGCGACACCGACCGCGGGCGCTCGCTCGTTTCGCTTGCGGGAGGCAGGTTTTCGTCGAGGAAGGCCGAAAACTCGGACCGGAACGCCTCGACGTCGGGATCAAAAGTCAGCTGCACGATATTCCTCGGCGATCCGCGCCCGATGCTCCGCCGCGCCGCCCAGCATGAGTTCGCCCGCCTTCGCGCGCTTGAGCGCGAACTGCAGGTCGTTCTCCCACGTGAATCCCATCGCGCCGTGCAGCTGCAAGCCGTGACGGAAGACCAGCGACTGGCACTCCCCCGCCGACGCCTTGGCCATCGCGGCCGCCAGCCGGCGGCGCGGATCGTCCGCCGCGATCGTCAATGCCGCGAAGTACGCCAACGCCCTCGCCCGTTGCACCGCGACGTGCATGTCGGCGGCCTTGTGCTGCACGGCCTGGAACGAGCCGATCGGCACACCGAACTGCTGGCGGCTACTCACGTGCTCGAGCACCAGGTCGAGGATGCGTTGGCAGGCGCCGACCATGGTGATTGCCATGCCCGTCAACGCAATATGGTGCGCGCGCTCGTGGTCGACGCTGATACGGGCGGTGTCGGGGACCCGGACCTCGCTGAACGACAGGTCGGCCACGTGCAGGACGGGGTCGAAGACCGCCGTGCGGCGGGCCGACACCTGGCTGGACGGCGCGATGAACACGCCCGCGTCGGTCACCACCGCCAGGCGGTCGACGCGATCGCCGTCGAGCACATGGCGCGCGGTGCCGTCCAACACCCAGCCTTCGGCGTCGCGGTATGCCACCACCCCGCCGTACACGGCCGTGCCCGACTCGTGCGGGTCGAAGCGATCCGCCACCAGCGGCGCGAACTGGCTCATCGTCGCCAGGAACGGTGTGGGATCGGTGGCGCGGCCCAGCTCTTCGAGAACGATGGCGAGCTCGACCGTGCTCTCCGGGTCGTTCAGCTCGGTCCAGCCCTGATCCACGTAGGACTTCCACAGCGGGCTCGGGTCGACGCCTTCTTCGGCCACGCTGCGCACCAGCGAGGGCGGGCACTGCTTGGTGACGGCATCGCGCACCGTGTCCTGCCACAGTCGCTGATCAGCATCGAACTCCAACAGCATCCGCGCCGCCTCTCGTCGTGACTGTCACGGCGAGAATATCATTCTCGGTTCTGGAAGTAATAATCTCTGAATCCGGGCATGGGTTCACCGAACGGTGCGTGACGAGCCGAATCGCTGAAGCCACCTAGTCGCTGGTCAGCAGCCCGTCGGCGGCGCCATCCCAGCGGTCGAGGTTCACGAACTCGGCAAGCGAACGGCGGCGCAGCGGCCCGTGTTTGCCCTTGGGCCATCCGACCACGATGTGCCCGGCGACCATCCAGCCGTCGGGGATACCGACGGCATCGCGCAGCAGCTGCTCACCGCCGTAAGAGGCCCAGCTGGTCATGCAGGCGCCGAGCCCCTGCGCGCGAGCGGCGAGCAGAAAGTTCTGCATGGCGGGAAAGATCGAACCGCCCAGCAGCAGTTCCGATGCCGTCGGGTAGTGCGCCTGCGCGAACAGCACCGACGTGAATTCACCGGCGCGGTCGTGCAATTCGTAGGTCGCACGGTAGGTGCGGGCGCGACGGCTGTTGTCGCCGTCGGCGGGCCGGCTCATTCCGTAGACCGGCTCGATCACCTGGAGTGCGTGGGCGGCGGCCTTGGCCACCACGGCGCGCTGCTCGGGCGACCGCAGCACCACGAAACGCCGGCCCTGGGCATTGGCGCCGGAGGGAGCCCACCGCGCCGCCTCGAGGCACCGCGTCAGGGTCGCGTCGTCCACCGGTTGGTCGGTGAAGCGCCGGATCGTTCGGGCGGTCGCCATGACTTCCCAGACGTCGGCGCTTGCTCCGGTCATCGCGTCTCCTCAACTCGGGCTCCCTGAGGCAACCTAGCGTGCGGCGCGGCCGGTCGGTCTC
Source organism: Mycobacterium intracellulare ATCC 13950 (assembly GCF_000277125.1). NCBI lineage: Bacteria > Bacillati > Actinomycetota > Actinomycetes > Mycobacteriales > Mycobacteriaceae > Mycobacterium > Mycobacterium intracellulare. Next base: position 794,072 of record NC_016946.1, on the reverse strand, counting down.
ACCCCTTCGCGCCGGCGATGTCGTCGTCGCCCATCCAATGAACGAATCTCTGCAGTGGATACATCGCGTCATGTGGACTGCCGAGCACGTGCGCGTTCGCGGTGCCCAGGCGGCACAAACGTTGAGCCCCGGCGCTCGCCAGTCGATCCCGAACCTGCGCCTTGCGTTCGTATGGGTACACGCCAATGGTTTGGGTGGCGACGTTGACGTAGCGAACGGCGTCGTCGAGTGAGCGGACCATGACGACGTTCGACGTCTTGTTGGTGGGCTGAAATTCGACGGGCCGCTCCGTCAAGATCACCAACCCGCGCCCGTCGAAGTCACCCCAAAACTTGAGATCGCCCATCGCCGCCATCACCTGGATCTCGTCACGCACCTCCGAGGCCAGGGGCGGGCCCATTGCGGAGGCGAAATCACGGTCCATGGCCAGCCGTTGCGCCAGCGCGCCGCACAGCGATTCGACCTGGGCCCGTTCACCTTCCACGAACGCGAAGCGGCTCGCCAGGCAGGCCTCCTGGTTGAACACCGTCGTGTCGGCGGCCAGCCGATCGGCGACGTCGACGATGCGGTCCTCGGACTCGAAAACCTCGCGCCCGATCATCGAAATCGAGGACTTCGGATCAAACGAGATCAACTGAATCCCGGGACCCAGGTACCCAATCACGTTGTTGATCGCCTCGCCGCCGCCCCAGGCGACGATCTTGTCGAAGTACTGCGGCCGGTAGAGGGTGCGTTCGATGGTGGTGTCGCCGCCCTGCCAGTAGATAGCCGACATCGACCGCACCACGGGGTGTTTCGGGTCGATCTCGGCCATGGTGCGCAGCACCGCCACCGTGGTGAAGGGGTCGCTCGACGGCAACTTGAACAGATTGACCGCCTTGACCAGAGCGCCCTGGGCGATCGATGCGACGCACCCCGACGGGGCATTGCCGGCCAGCATGTGCACCATCCGCGACGGAAACGCCCGCACGGCCCCCGTGTTGCCGTATGCGTCGACGCGCTCGACCCATCCGTCCAGGGCCTCGCGATTGGCGAAATTCGAATCGACCATGCTCTCCAAGAGGGGCTTGGTCAGATACATCGGCGCCTGGCGATACAGATTTTCGACGACGCGCCGCGGCAAGGGATTTGTGGCCGCGATCAGGTCCAGGCATCGCTGCAGATGCGGATTGCGATCAAGGTGCAGACGTTCGCCCGTTTCGGCCAGGAAGTCGATGATCTCCTCGAGCTTGACGTCCAGCAAGGGCGGGAGCTGCGACCGCGGCATGACCAGCGCGTCGAGATCGATTGCGGGAGTGACGAAATCAGCGCCCAGATCGCGTGAGCGGTGGCGCGTCGCCTCGCCTTCGATCAATACCCCCTGAACGAAATGGGGCGCCCTCAAGGCATCGGCGACCGTCATGACACACCTCGCACATAGGCGTCGATGCTGCCCGCGCAGGTTATCTTGTCGCCCCCAGGCAGGTCGGAATAACGTGTGATCTCACGGCCGATCGTCGGCCCCTGGTGGCCGCACCCACACTTGCCGAAACTGACACTGACCCGGTCTCCGCTGATCACCCCGCCCCAGCGCCCTTCAATGGAGGCGTCGAAAAAGGCCGCCCGGGCCTCGATCTCCTCGGCGTCGACATCCAGCAAGTGCTCGCCGGTGCTATCCAGCGGCAGCATGATCACCCAGGGCGAGACATGGTATCGACCGTGATGGCAAAGCGGGAAGGTCGCATTGATCTCGCGCATGCTGTACGCGTGGTACAGCCGTTCCTCAGTGACGTTGAAGGTTTCGAGCACGTATTCGCGGTAATTCTCCGGTAGCGCAGCGCCTTTGAGCCCGCCGGCGACCATCATCGCGTTGTTCGGGTCGAAGTCGTCGCCGCCGTGCCCCTTGGCCCGGATGCCTTCGGCGATCTGATAGAGCGTGGCGAACATGCCGGTCGCCAGCAGCGGTACGTCACGGGCCTCGATCACCGCGTCGACCGCTTTTTTGGCCGCGGCTTCCATGTCCGCGCCGCGCTGTGCGGCGATACGTTCGAACTCCGCGATCTCGTTAGGACGCGCGGTGCCGTCGGCCAGCTTGCGGCGCAACGTGATCATGTCGACCATCGACCCGACGGTGATCGGCTCTCCGTCGCCGAATTGGTAGGGCGGGTATCGCGAGGAAAAGCAATCGACCATCGCCTGACGTATCGCATCCTCGCGTGGGGCGGCGAATTGCGGGCCCAGGCCGAGGAATTTGCGGTCCTCACCGCGGGTGAGGCCGGTGGCCCACAGCAGCGCTTCGATGTTGATCCGGGCCGAGAGTGCGATATCACCCTCGGTGCATGACAGCATGGCGGGCTTGCCGGTAGTGCCACTCGAGCACGACAGGTAATGGCCGACGGTCTCCAGCTCTTTGAGCCAGTCATCGAGCGTCTCCACCCCCGCCGTGTCGAGGCCTTCCACGTCACGGGTGGAGACGGTGGCCAGCCACCTGCCCATGCGGTCCCACCGGCCGTCGTTCAGCCAGCCTTCGGCGTAGGTCTTGTAGGTGGTGTGGGCGAAAAGCAGCGGCACCAAGTCGGCGGGCTGCGCGATGTCTTCGATGCCGCCCGACTCCGCACGATTGGCCAACAGCGGAATGCGCCGGGCCTGGGCCGCGAGACGCTCGTTGGCCGCCTCCAACTGCACGGGCAGCAGGTCGATGGGGTCGATGTCAAAGCAGTCGTCGGCCCCAACCAACTTCACCAGTCGCGCTACTGCTGATCGCATCGGGTGCTCCTTGGGTCGACGCAGCGGCAGTTAATTGAACAATACTGTATATTAATGGCCCCGGCCAGGCGAGGCCAAGGCCGTCCGGTCACCGAGGCGCGGCTGCCCGATCGTGCTCGGCCTGTTGCCGGGCGATCCGTTGATCGTGAATCCTGACCAGCTCACGGAAGCCCAAGCGCGGATATTGCGGTACGGGCTGAATCCCCCACTGGTCCTTGGCCGTGTTGATGCCCGCGCCCTCCGGCGCGCCGCTGAGCGGCGGGCCCGGGAACGGGTACGGGTGTCGACATTCCAGCGACTCGTTGCTGTAGCGCACCTTCATGAGCTCGCTGCAGATGTCACGGAAGCTCAGGGTCGGATACCCGTACCAGATCGCCAAGAGCGGCAGCGTGAACGCCCCCTCGAGGACCAGCCCGACCAAGCACACCATGATGCCGTGCTTCAGCCATTTATGCATCCGCGCACACTCTTTCGTGGTGCCCACCGGCAGTTCCTCAACCGCGGATTTCTCCGGCGAATTGTGGTCGATCCTCGATGCATTCATCGAATGCTCCCTAATCCGTGAAGATTTCGCGGTTGACGGTGTGCAGGTACGGGATCGCCAGGAAGGGAGTGATGTACATGATGTCGTAGATCCACCACCCGAGCACCGGGAACACCACCCCCGAATACCGGACGTCGGCGTAGACGGTCATGTTCATCACGTACCCGATCCAGATCACCACGCCGAACCAGCATGTGACGAGCAGCCACTGGTGGCCCCAACGCTTCATCTGCAGGAAGGCGATGGCAGCGGCGATCCGCATCGGAAACACCGTCAGGATGAGCGCGACTTCCCAGCCCTTTTCGCCCGGCGCACTCGCGCCGCCGATCCACAGCTGGTTGTAGTGCCAGAAGTATCCGGCGTCAAAAGCATTGCCCCACGCCGTATATAGGACACGGTAGATGAGGGAATGGTTGGCAACCATGTCCAGGATCCAACCCTGCAGGTTGAGCCCGGCGTCCAGGATGACCAGATACCCGATCAAGGTGACCATGATGGGGCGCACCGACAGGCCGGATTTCAGCGAACGTCGAAGCAACGCCAGCCCGTAAAGGAATAGCGGCAGGCCAAAGATGCCGGGCACGTTGGCGCCCATCAGCAATGCTCCGGCAATCAACCATTTGTCGGCCCGGCGTTGTGCCGCCCGGCTCTGCTCGATGTGGTCATCAAGCGATACCGACGGGGCACCATCCGACCCCAATGCGGGAACCGGCGCCTTGCCCGATCCGGAAAAGCGTTTCATCAGAGGTGGATTCATGGCCACTCCTACCAGTTTCGCGTCGCCCACATTGACAATTGGATGCCGAACATCAGCAGCAGGTAGCCATAGATGAAGATCTGAAATACCATCAGGGCCCGCTTTCGGCGCCGTTCGGGATTCACGGTGCGATCTGCTCCCTTCTCGAGGGATCGATGAATTCTTGAGGGCGCCCCGACCGAGGGGCCCATGGCGCGATGATCAGAAGGTGCCGATGCCGCGCAGGACGTAGTACCAAAAGCCAACTAGCGCAGCCGCTGCGCCCCATCCGAAACCCAGACGCACCAATTCCTGCCACACGGTCGAACCTCCAATCGCTCAGTGGGCTCCCGGTCGACTCACCGGGCCCCAAGACCATGGCGTGTGCTCTCGAGGAACTCGTCGAGCACACGACCGCGTACGAGTTTGGAGTCGTGATTGGTGACGAGCAGCGCATAGAACCCCAACAAAAAGAAGAGCGCGCTGTTTTCGGGGTCGGCTTCCGAACGCGCGACCCCGTCCCGTTGCGCCCGCGCGATCCGCTGGGCGACGAGTGCCACCAGTGGATGGTCCGTGGGCCTGCCGAAGCCGGGGGGTCGGGTTTGTGAAAAATGCAGGGCCAAAACATCTCTGAAGAGGCGCGGGCCGAATCTGGATTCCGCCGCCAGCACCAGCCTTACCACCTCCGAGAGGGTGGACCATACGTCAGGCTCCGCCGCGACGAAGCGGGCCAGCTCCCGGGCGAGCCGTGTGACCAGATCCCGCTCGATCTCCTCGAGAACGTGCTCCTTGGTAGGGAAATGAAAGTAGAAGGTCCCGCGCGCGACACCCGCGGTCGAGATGATGGCGGCGATGTCGGCGTCCGCGACACCCGATCGTTTGAACTCGGCCACCGCCGCCTCGTAGACGCGTTGGCGAGTCTCGAGCCGCTGCGCTTGGCGTCGCTGTGGCTTCTCATTGGCGTGTGTTGTCATCGGACGCTATCGTGAGCCGATCACTGACAAATGTCAATGACAATTTTCAACGAAATGACGGTGGCGACCCCGTCGCGCGCACGCCGAGCGTCGCCGAGATCAGCGCACTCGATATCGGCGACCGCGGATTCCACCCCGTCGGCGATCGTGACGCCGGTCAGGTCCGCCGCCTGCCGGCGCGGCCGGGCAGATCGTCCGCGAGGACCCGTATTCCGGTTCCTGCCGGGCCAATGCGGCAACCATGAGATCCCAGCAATCGGCGGCGTGCGCACCACCGCGCACCAAAACCAAGCCGGGCATGTCATGGTGGGTGACTGCGTCAGTCGCGGCGCACAACGCCGCGCAGGAAAAAGTCGACGGCGTGCTGCAAGTGGCGTTCCTCCTCCTCGGGAGGGCGGTAGATCCCGGAATCCGCCAGCCGCGCGGGTAGATGCTCGACCAACGCGATGAAGTGGCCGGCGGACAACTCGAGATCATCGACCTCGATCGCTCCGGCCCGCTGGTGGCGAGCAAGCAGGTCCATCACCTGCCGGTGGCGCGGGGACCAGGTCATGGAATGCGCGCTCACGGCGAATTCGGGAAACCGTGCCGATTCGGTCATGGCGATCTGCTTCAGGCGCACCATGTCCGGATCGATTGCGCGCTGCAGACCGGCGCGACCGACCGCAACAAGGGCGGCTCGCAGGTCATTGTCATCCACTTCGTGCGTGGCTTCATGCTCGGTTTTGCGGGTGAGCGCCCACGGAATGACGTCGAGAAAGACCGAACGCTTGTTGGGATAGCGCGCGTACAGAGTGCGTCGGGTGGTGCCGGCCGCTTTGGCGATCGCATCCATGCTGGCACCGTCGTAGCCGTGCTTGATGAATGTCGCGATCGCAGCCTTGCGCAGCCTTTGTTGCAGCTTCTTGACTTCGGCCTGCGTCGGGCGTCCTCGCCGGGCTGCGGTGACCACGGAAATATACATTAACGTATAGATAACTGTGGGCGCGACGAAGGACGTCAAGGAGCACCGTGACCATCACGCAGTCATTCATCAACGGCGAATCGGTGGCATCGGCGGACGTGTACGACAACATCGATCCGGCCACCGGACGATCCCTCGGTCCGGTGGCGCGCGGCGGGTTTGACGAATCAGATCGCGCCGTCAACGCGGCCCGAGCGGCGTCGGCCCCTTGGCGAGACACGTCACCCGAGGAACGCGCGATCCTGTTGACGCGGATCGCCGATCTCATCGACCAGAATCACGAACGGTTGGCCCGGATCGAAAGCGAGGACACCGGGAAGCCGCTGAGCCAGGCGCGCGGGGATGCAGGCGTTGCCGGGCGTTACTTCCGTTTCTACGGCCACGCCATCGACTCCTACTACGGCCAAACCATCCCGCTCACAACGGATTTACACGCGTATACCCGACGCGAGCCATTCGGCGTAACCGGTCACATCATCGCCTGGAACTACCCGATGCAGTTGCTCGCCCGTGCCGTAGCTCCCGCCATCGCGGTGGGCAACTGCGCGGTGGTCAAGCCCGCCGACGAAACACCCAGAACGGCAGTGGAACTCGCCGTGCTCGCGGTGCGGGCCGGGCTCCCGCCCGGGGTGTTCAACGTGGTGACCGGGATCGGCGCCGAAGCCGGCGCCGCCCTGACGGCACACCCCGACGTCGATCACCTGGGGTTTGTCGGGTCGACTGAAATCGGGTCCGTGGTCGCCCACGCCGCGGCGGATCGGGTGACACCCACGACGCTGGAGTTGGGCGGCAAATCCCCGCAGATCGTCTTCCCCGATGCGGATTTGGCCCGCGCATCGGAGTCGATCGCGAAGGCAATTCTGCAGAACGCGGGTCAAACATGCTCGGCCGGCTCACGTCTGCTGGTACACGACACGATCCACGACACCCTGGTCGAGATGGTGCGCATGCGTTTGTCGTCGACCACGATTGGGCCCGGAGTCGAAGACCACGACCTCGGACCGCTGATCTCCCGGAAGCAGCAGCAGCGGGTGCGATCCATGCTCGCCGATAATGTCGACGGCGAAATCCTTTGCGGCGGGGCACCTCCTGACGATCCGCGCCTGACTGACGGTGCGTACTTCTGTCCCACGATCATCGACGACGCCGACCCCGCGTCAGCGATCGCGCAGGAGGAGATCTTCGGACCGGTGCTGACCGTCCACCGGTTCCGCACCGAGGACGAGGCGATCGCAATGGCCAACGGCACGCAATACGCTCTGCTCGGCGCGGTGTGGACGACCGATCTGTCCCGCGCGCACCGCCTGGCGGCGCAGATCCGCGCGGGCCAGATCTACGTGAATACCTATGGCGCCGGCGGCGGAGTGGAACTACCGTTCGGAGGTTTCAAGAAATCGGGCTACGGCCGCGAGAAGGGCTATGAAGCCCTCGACACATTCAGCGCCACCAAGACTGTCGTGGTGCGGCTTTGAAGGGAGACGGCATTGGATCGCGAAACCTATGAGCGGGGGCTGCAAATCCGCTCCGAGGTACTGGGGGCGGACTACGTCGAGCGCGCGCTGGCCGGAGCGGACGACTTCACCGGGCCCCTACAGGATCTCGTCACCGAGTACTGCTGGGGCGCCGTCTGGGGTCGCGACGAACTGCCGCGCAAGACCCGCAGCATGCTCAACCTCGCGATGATCGCAGTGCTCAATCGGCCCAACGAATTGCGGATGCACGTCAAGGCGGCGCTGACCAACGGTGTCACCCGCGAGGAGATTCGCGAGATCTTTCTGCAGGTGGCCATCTACGGCGGCGTGCCGGCCGCGGTCGACAGCTTTCGCATCGCCCGCGAGGCGTTCGCCGAGCTGGACCGGGACTAGGGGCGCATCATGGAGATCGGCTTCATCGGGTTGGGAAACATGGGCTTTCCCATGGCCTGCCGCCTCATTCAGGAAAAGCACGACGTCGTCGCCTTCGACACGCGCAGCACCGCACTCGCGCGCGTCGTGGCGCTGGGGGCACGCCCGGCGTCGTCACCCCACGAGGTCGCCGATCGCGCCGACACGGTGCTGGCCAGCCTGCCCACACCCGGGGTGTCGCTGGAGGTGGCCACCGGCCCGGCGGGCGTGATCGAGGGCAAACGGATCAAGCGCTACGTCGACTTGTCCACGGTCGGTAGCCAAATGGCGATGCGGATCCACGGCCTGCTCGCCGAACGGAAGATCGCGCGGATCGACAGCCCGGTCAGCGGAGGTGTGGGCGGCGCGGAGAAGGGGACGCTGGCGCTCATGGTGTCCGGGCCCCGCGGCGAATTCGAGGCCATCCGAACGGTGCTCGACGCCCTCGGCCGGCCCGTGTATGTCGGGGACACCCCCGGTTCGGCGCAGACGATGAAGCTGGCCAACAACATCCTGGCGGCCAACGTCTTGGCCGCGACGGCCGAAGTGGTCGTCATGGGGGTCAAGGCCGGGCTCGACCCGGGCGTGATGATCGAGGTGCTCAACGCGGGGTCGGGCGCGACGAGCGCGAGCCGCGACAAGTTTCCCCGCGCGATCCTGCCGCGCACCTTCGACTACGGCTTTGCCACCGGCCTGATGGTCAAGGATGTGCATCTTTACCTCGACGAGGCCAAGGCGCTCGGCGTGCCCGCCGAGGTCGCGGAGGCGACCGCCCGGCTGTGGGAGGCCGTCGCCAGCGACGAGGGGCCCGATTCCGATTTCACGACGGTGATCAAACCGCTCGAGAGGGCCGCCGGCGTCACCGTGGGCCCGTCCCCGGCCTAGCTCGCGCGGGGGCCACAGCAAGTTTGTGAGGAGTGCGCGCGGCGCGGGCCACGCGGATCGTATCCCTGGACAACCCGGAGAATGGTATTATCCGTAATGAAGAACGACACTTGCTCAGTAACCCGCAAAATGCCCGCTACCAGCTATAACGACTAAACGGAACGCTTACCGAAAACCTATTGATTGAGCGCTCGGCAAAATGTTAGATTGGCTATTCACATGACCTCGCACGGCTCGTTGTTGGCCGCCGGAGCCGAAGGGTGGCTCTCGTGATCACACACGCTGACGGGACAAGCACACCGCTGATCGACGCGAGCGTGCACATCTTCTTCCCGTCCAACAAGGCGCTGCGGAAGACCCTGCGGGAGCCGTTCAAGAGTCGCGGCTTCCCCGATTACGAGATGGACTGGTACGGCGCCCCCGGCGGGGAGTACGCGCCCAACACCGAGGGGCCGGACCGGCAGTACCCCGGGTCGGATCCGGATTTCGTTGCCGCCGAACTCTTTACGAAGCGCGGGGTCGACGTGGCGGTCCTGCATCCGATGGGCCGTGGCATCATGCCGGACCGGCATCTGGGCAGCGCGCTGCACGCCGCGCACAACGAAATGATGGTGTCGAACTGGCTCGAGTCCAGCGAGTTCGGCGAGCGGTTCCGCGGCACCATCCGGGTGAACCCCGACGACATCCCCGGCGCGTTGCGGGAGATCGAGAGATGGCGTTCCCATCCGCGCGTGGTTCAGATCGGCGTCCCGCTGCAGTCCCGCGAGCTGTATGGCAAACCGCAGTTCTGGCCGATCTGGGAAGCCGCGGTCGACGCCGGCCTGCCCGTCGCCGCGCACATCGAGGTGGGGTCGGGCATCGCGTTTGCGCCGACGCCATCAGGGAACACCCGAACCTACGAGCAGTACGTCAGCTTCATGGCGCTGAACTACCTGTATCACCTGATGAACATGATCGCCGAGGGGGTTTTCGAGCGGTTCGACGGCCTCAAGTTCGTGTGGGGCGACGGCGCCGCCGACTTCGTGACGCCGTTCATCTGGCGGATGGACACCTTCGGCCGGCCGCACCTGGAGCAGACGCCGTGGTCCCCGCGGATCCCCAGCGATTATCTGCCCGGCCACGTGTATTTCGTCCAGGGCAGCCTCGACGGCCCCGGCGACGTCGAGTTCGCCGGCGAATGGTTCGGCTTCACCGGCAAGGACGACATGGTGATGTTCGGCTCCAGCTATCCGCACTGGCAGTGCGGCGATATCACGAAGCTGCCCCGCGCCCTGTCCGCCGAGCAGCGCGAGAAGTTGTGCTGGCGAAACGCCGCGCAGCTCTACGGCATAGACATTCCCGCCGGGGTGGGCGCACAGTAGAAGTGGACGCGGGCGGACCGAGAAAGACGAGGAGTTTCAGATGAGTTTGACCCATTCTCAGGAGCGGCTTCCCGCTGCCGAGCGCATCGCCGTCCGGTGCGTCGACTCGGACGTCCACCCGGCACCCAAGCGCGGAGAGCTCCTCCCGTACATCCCCGAGCCCTGGCGCAGTAAGTACTTCCTCACCCGCAACGTGGGTGAGCAGATCTACTACGACGCCCCGGACTACGCGCACTCGTATGCGATGCGGGTGGACTCCTTCCCCGCCAACGGCGAGTTCCCTTGCAGCGACCCGGACTTGGCGTTTCGCCAGCTGATCATGGAGGCCGGCTCCGACATCGCGATCCTGGAACCGGCGGCGTACCCGGCGCGCATTCCCGAAGCGCAACACGCGATGTCGGCCGCGCTCAACGACTGGCAGGCCAATCACTGGCTGGACAGCCACAACAACTGGCACGAGCGCTGGCGCGGTTCGATCTGCCTGGCCATCGAGGAGCCGGAAGAGTCGGTGCGCGAGATCGAGCGCTGGGCCGGACACCCGTACATGGCGCAGATCCTGATCAAGGCCGAGCCGCGGCCGTCATGGGGCCATCCCAAGTACGACCCGATCTGGGCGGCCGCAACCAAGCACGACATCACGGTGAGTTGTCACCTGTCGCGCAGCCACTTCGACGAGCTGCCGATGCCGCCGGTGGGGTACCCCAGCTACAACCACGATTTCATGGTGACCTACTCGCTCCTGGCCGCCAACCAGGTGATGAGCCTGATCTTCGACGGCGTCTTCGATCGGTTCCCGACGCTGCGGATCGTGTTCGTCGAGCACGCGTTCAGCTGGATCCTGCCGTTGATGTGGCGCATGGATGCGATCTACGACGCCCGCAAGTCGTGGGTGGACATCAAGCGCAAGCCCTCGGAATACGTCAAGGACCACATCAAGTTCACCACCCAACCGCTGGACTACCCCGAGGACAAGACCGAGCTGACCCGCGCGCTGGAGTGGATGGAGTGCGAGAAGATCCTGCTCTTCTCCTCGGACTACCCGCACTGGACGTTCGACGACCCGCGCTGGCTGGTCAAGCACCTGCCCAAGCACGCGCGGGACGCGGTGATGTACAAGAACGGCATCGCGACTTACCACCTGCCCGAGACCGTTCCGGTTCTCGAGGGTCAGACCCGGGTGCTCTGAATTGACGACCCAAGAGGAAGGGGCAACCACCAGGCGCCCCGAGCCCCGTCTCGCCCAGGGCCGTGAACATGTAGTCGCCACCGTGGACGAAATCCCGCCGGGCACACACAAACTGGTGCCGATCGGACGTCATGGTGTCGGTGTCTACAACGTCAACGGCACCTTCTACGCCATCGCGAATTACTGCCCCCACCAAGGCGGGCCGCTGTGTTCGGGACGCGCCCGAGGACGCACGATCGTCGACGAGACCGCGCCCGGTGACTCGGTCATGGTGCGCGACCTGGAATACATCTACTGCCCGTGGCACCAATGGGGTTTCGAGCTGGCGACCGGCACCACCGCGGTCAAGCCGGAGTGGAGCATCCGCACCTATCCGGTGCGCGTCGTCGGCAAAGACGTTTTGGTACAGGCCTAACAACAGGAGAATCGGGTGCCTTCTATCGAGATCAACGGGGGAAATGTCGTCTACGAAATCCTCGGTGACTCAGGCGATCTCATTGCCCTGACGCCGGGCGGCCGGTTCAGCAAGGAGATCCCCGGCCTGCGCCCATTGGCCGACGCGCTGGCCGCGGGCGGCTATCGGGTGCTGCTGTGGGACCGCCCCAACTGCGGCGCCTCGGACGTGCAGTTCTACGGGCAGAGCGAGTCCCACATGCGCGCCGAGACGCTGCACAAGCTGGTGACCGGCCTGGGCTTCGAGCGCTGCATTCTCGCTGGAGGCTCTGGCGGGGCGAGGGATTCGATGCTCACCACGATGCTCTACCCCGAGATGGTCACCAAGCTCGTGGTGTGGAACATCGTCGGCGGCATCTACGGCACCTTCGTGCTCGGTTCCTTCTACATCGTTCCCAGCATCCTCGCGGTGCGCGGCACCGGCATGGACGGCGTGGTGAAGGTGCAGGAATGGCGGGAGCGCATCGAGGAGAACCCGGACAACAAGCAGCGGTTCCTCGACTTCGACAAAGACGAATTCCTCAAGGTGATGCTGCGCTGGCTCAACGCGTTCGTTTCCAAGCCGGGGCAAACGATTCCCGGCGTCGAGGATGAGATGTTCGACCGGATCAAGGTCCCCACCTTGATCATTCGCGGCGGCGAGAACGACATGGATCACCCCAAGCGGACGTCGCTGGAGGTCAGTTGCTTGATCAAGGGGTCAAAGCTCATTGATCCGCCCTGGCCCGAGGACGCCTGGGAGCGCGCGTCCGAAGACCGCGCCGCCGGCAGGGTGCAGCATTTCAACATGTTCGACACGTGGGTGCAGGCGGCGCCCGCGATCCTGGAATTCCTGGGCTCGTAATGTCCCTACGTCGTCTTTTGTGGTTCCTACCGGGTGCGAATGTGGACCTCGCAATTGAGCGACGCCTCCAGTGCCGTGTGCACACGGCTTTCCGGAATCCGTTCGAGGTCTTTCTCCCGAAGCGTCACGTGCACGATGTCGAAGCCGTCGTCGCCCGGGGTTCGCTCGATGTCACCGGTCAGGCCGAAGGCGGACAGCACCCCGTGTGCGTCGTCGTTGGTCCCCCGGCTGACGAAGGTGATCACGCCCGGGCGCGGGGTCGTGCCGAAAGCTTTGGCGCACACATTGATTGCGGTGTTCTGCGCGGCGGCGCTGTCTTCGGCCGCGATGAGCAATTCGACCTCGCGGCGGCGCACCGGCATCGTGGCGAGGTCGTTTTTGACCACGTCGGCGCCCACCGCGGTCGCGAGCTCGTGGAGAGCTGCCATGCCGACACGTAGTTGTGCGGGTGTGAGCCCGCTTTCCGGGTCGACGTTGACACGCACCACGGCAGTTCGCATGTGTGCAAGCCTAACTAAGACGATGGCAGGCCAGCTTTGAACACCACCCAGTCCGCAACCACCACCGCCGTCCCCGCCGGGTGCTCGCCGCGGCTGCTGTCCGAGCAGGGCGGCCGGGAAGACCTGGCCGCCTATCGGCAGGCCGGCGGCTATCACCCGCTGACCGACACCGATGCGTTGCTGGGCGAGGTGGAGGCCAGCGGACTGGTGGGCCGGGGCGGCGCGGCGTTCCCGCTTGCGGTGAAGCTGCGGACGGTGCGCGAGAACGGGCGCCTGATGGCGGACACCGGGGGCCCCGTCGTGGTCGCGAACGGCGAAGAGGGAGAACCGGCGTCGATCAAGGACCGCTGGCTGCTGCGCAACCGTCCGCACCTGGTCTTGGACGGGCTGCGGTTGGCCGCAACGCTTGTTGCCGCCGACCGCGCCTACCTCTATGTGTCGGACGCGGAGTCGGCGCACAGCGTCGAGACCGCGCTGGGCGAACTGGGCCCCGACACGCTCGGCGTGCCGATCACCATGCTGACCGTGCCGGCCGGCTACGTGGCCGGCGAGGAGACCGCGGCCGTCCGCGCGATCAACGGCGGCCCGGCCAAGCCAACGGACAAGCCGCCCCGCCCATTCGAGGCGGGCGTCGACGACCGGCCGACCTTGGTGAGCAACGTCGAGACCTTGGCCAACCTGCCTTACCTGCAGCGGCATGGCTCGGCGGCGTTCCGCGCGCAGGGCACGCCGCTGTCGCCGGGTACCTTCCTGGCCACCATCACCGGGGCCGGGCGACCGCCGGTCCTCTACGAGCTTCCCCACGGCCTGCCTTTCACCGAATTGCTTGCCCTGCACGGCGTTCCGGCCGACCAAGTGCGCGGCGCACTGATGGGCGGTTACTTCGCCGGCCTGCTCAACCGCTCTGTGCTGGAGACGACGCTGGACCACGAGACGATGCGACGGGTCGGCAGCGGGCTGGGCTGCGGCGCGATCTCGGTCATCACGGACGACTGCCCCGTCGCCGTGGCGGCGTCGGTGCTGGCCTATTTCGACCGCGAGAACGCCGGACAGTGCGGCTCGTGCTTCAACGGGACTGCGGCGATGGCCGCGGCGGCCGGTGCCCTGCGTGACGGCGCCGCAACCACAGAGGACGTCGAGCGGCTGCGACGCTGGTCGGTGGTGCTGCGCGGGCGCGGGGCCTGCGCGACCCTGGATGCCGCCACCAACGTGGCCGCCAGCCTGCTCGATCAGTTCCCGGACGAAGTCGGCGCGCACGTCGACGGCGCGTGCCCGGACTGCGCCCGCGGCGCGTTCCACGCCGAGCGCCCCTACGAGGCGGAAGCTGTGAGGCACGCATGAAAATCCGTCTGGACCGCACCATTTGCGACGGCTTCGGCATCTGCGCCAAACACGCGCCAGGATACTTCTCGCTGGACGACTGGGGGTATGCATCCCTGATCGGCGATGGCACGGTCGCCGAAGCGGACCGCGATGCGGTCATGCGGGCGCTGCTGGACTGCCCCGTGCACGCGATCACCGAAATCGGTCAGCGCACCGCTCGCGCCCCCCAGCCGCCACTCGCCGATGCGGAGGATCCGGCGGAAAACCTCAAAACCGAAGAGAACGAAGCCGAATGGGGATTCACCCGTTGAACTTCTGCGGGCCTGAATTTTAGCGACCATGCAACTCACCTTTGACGCCGACGTTGAAACCTTCCGCGCGGAATTCGTCGCCTTTCTCGACGAACATCTGCCGGTGGAGGCCCAGGCCGCGGAGCGCCCCTCGTCGACCTCGCATGTGCCCGAGTGGTCGCGCCGCTGGCAGCGGCTCCAGTTCGACCACGGGTGGCTGCTGCCCGGAAACCCACCCGAATTCGGCGGCCGCAACGCCAACATCCTGCAGCAGTTCGTGCACCGCGAAGAACTCTCGCGGCGCCGGATCTATCACTGCTTCAACCCCCAAGGCGTCGGCATTATCGCCGCGTCGCTGCTGTCCTTCGGGACCGAGGAGCAAAAGCAGCGCTGGGCCGTCCCGATTCTGCGGGCCGACAAGACCGCCTCACTGGGAATGAGTGAACCCGGCGCCGGCTCCGACCTGGCCGGGTTGCGGACGAAGGCCGAGTTGGTGGGCGATCACTTCGTGGTCAACGGGCAGAAGGTATGGACGTCGGGCGCCCATGACGCCGACGTCATCCTGACCTTCGTTCGCACCGACCCAGATGCGCCGCGGCACAAGGGGATCAGCGCCCTGCTCATCCCCACCGAAACCCCCGGGGTTCAGCGCCGCCCCTTCGCCTCGGTCTATGACCCCGACGAGCTGGACTTCAACGAGGTGTTCTTCAACGACGTCCGGGTGCCCGCGGACAACCTTCTCGGCCCGCTCAACGGTGGATGGCGGGTCGCCAACGGGTCGCTCGGCCACGAACGCACCCTGATGTGGATGGCGTTCGCGAACCGGCTCGAGCAACTGCTCGAGGACTACCGGCCGGCCGACGAGTTGAACGCAGACCACTACGCCACCATTGTGATGGACTACTACGCGCTGCGGCTGCTCGGTTCGGCGGCGCTGGGGCGCGCGGCCCGCGGCGACGTCGACGTCGCCGCCTTGTCGGTGCTGAAGGTCTTCGGTTCGGAGGCCGAGCAGAGCGCGCTGAGGCACGCGCTGGACGCGGCCGGCGCCGACGGGTTGCGCGCCAAGGGGCTGACGGCCCCGTACAACCCTTACGCCCCCGACCTTTTCACCGCCGGCTGGTTCGCCCGCTACATCAGCAGCTACGCGGGCACCATCGCCGGTGGCACGTCGGAGATTCAGCGCAACATCATCGCCCAGCGGGTCCTCGGCCTGCCGGCGCGCTGATCACAACTCCGGACACAGCGACGACAGGAAGTCCTGGGTCCGGCGCCGCGAGTCGGCCCGCTCGCCAACATCCTTGCCCAGCGGCACAATTCGCGCCGCCAGGTCGGTCACGCCCGCGTCACGGTAGCGGGACAACCGGGCGAGGATGGCCCGTTCATCGCCGGCCGCCATGGTGTCGCCGACGTCCTCGGCGTCGCCGTGTTCCAGCAGCCGCACGTAGTTCGGCGAGAAATCCGCGTGTCCGAGCACCTCGCTGGCGTAGGCGCGGGCATCGCCGACCTCGTTGGCCGAGCACAGGGCGACAGGAACACCGGCGACGATTCGTGGCGCCTGCCGCCCGGCCCCGGTCGCCGCCGAGGTGATGCGCGGGACGACGTGGTCCGCGATCGCGCGCTCGTCGGCCATCCACAAGATGGTGCCGCCGGCCCGCTCGCCCGCGAGCCGCAGCATCGCCGGTCCCAGCGCCGACAACAAGATGGGCACGCCGTAGGCGTCCGTGACATCCACCGGCGAATGGACGCAATAGCTTTCGTTGTCGACGTCGACGCTGCCTGGTCCCGCGAAGGACGCGTTCAGCACGTCGAGGTAGTCGCCCATCAGGCGCGCCGGGCGGTCGTAGGCCAGC
Source organism: Mycobacterium intracellulare ATCC 13950 (assembly GCF_000277125.1). NCBI lineage: Bacteria > Bacillati > Actinomycetota > Actinomycetes > Mycobacteriales > Mycobacteriaceae > Mycobacterium > Mycobacterium intracellulare. Next base: position 777,534 of record NC_016946.1, on the reverse strand, counting down.
CCCAGTTGACCGTTGACGATCCAATGATGCGACGGACCGATGCCGAGCGTGAACCGCCCGCCGCACGCGATCTGCGTCGTCAAGGCTTGCTGCGCCATGATCATCGGGTGACGCGTCTGGATCGGCACGACCGCGGTCCCGATCTCGATGCGATCGGTCGCCTGCCCGATGAGCGTCACGGCGGTCATCGCGTCGAGGTAGCCGGGAACCTGGGGAATCCAGAACGCGGCGAAGCCGGCGCTTTCGGCGCCCGTCCCGTCGTCGATCAGCCCGGCCAGCCGGTCCGCCCGCGCGCGCTCCTTGTCGGAGCCAACCATCAAGCCGATGCGCACGCGACCCTCGACTCTCGCCGTCTACGGGACATATCGATCCCATTCATAGGGCACCACCGCGAAAAACGGTGCGGCGAACAAGGGTTCGACGCGGTGATCGGCCCAGCGGTCGGTCAGCACCGGTCGCATCCGCTCCGCGGTGTCGACCGGGTCGTCAGCCAGGAAGCAGTACGTGATCGACTGATTGCCCTGAGCGCTGGCCAGTTTGGCGTCGACCCGGCGCGATAGCGCGGACCAGACACCGGTGACACCGTCGACTTCGAGCAGCGGGTCCGGCGATGCCGACCCGCGTTCGACCAACAGGTACACGCCCCGCGCGGGCAACCAGGGCAGGACGTCCGACCCGGCCTTGATCCCGGGCGCCGCCGCCTTGTGCTGCACGTCGTACACGCCGCGCTCCACCGGTGGCAGCAAGGCAAGCTTGCGGCCGGCGTTGCCGAGCGCGGTGGACAATTCGTTGAAATCGTGCAGTCCGGCGACGTCGGTGAAGAAGTAGGTCATCACGTGGTCGACCGCGTTCAACGGCCCCTCGGTGAGCGCGCGTGCGGTGCGGCAGGCCGGCGTGGACACCAGGCGCAACGAGGCACGCACCGCGGCCAGCCGGTGTTGTTCGGGGCGGTGGTCGAGGGTGTGCCAGCGCATGTATTCGGCGTCCTTGCCCTCGGGGTGGCGCGTGGCCATGGACACGAACAGGGTGGTGATCCCGCCGTCGCCGGTGGCGAGGACCTCGGGGACCTCGTCCGAGGGTGTGCCGGGTAGATGCATCGCGTTCGTCCTCACCCTCGCGTCGAATCGTGCTGGGACAGCGCTATTTCGGGATGACGGGCTGCAATCATGCGGCGGAAGCCCTCGCGCCACGGCACCTTCGTGCGGCCGAGCACCTCGTGCATGTGGGTGACGTCCGGCCACAGCGGCGTGTGCGCGTCGGGCGTGTATTCGAAGTTGGGCTCGACACCGATCAGCTCACCCATGAACGTGCAGTAATCCTCGACGCTGACCGTTTCACTGCCGGCCCAGTTCACCACGACCGGCGGCGTCGCGGCCGCTTCCATGGCGCGGATGCCGAGTTCCACGTAGTCGTCCTCATAGATCGGGTTGTAGTTGTTCGGCTTGTCGGGATGCAGTCGAATGGGCTTGCCCGCCAGCATCGCATCGAGGCGGTCGGCGGGCGCACCGCCCTGCGGCCCGTACGTCGAACAGATCCGGATGATGGTCAGCGGAATGCGAAAATGCCTGGCGATCCACGTGCAGACCGCCTCTGCCGCAACCTTGGAGAAGCTGTAGTTGGCGCGCAGCGGCACCCCAGGCGGGTCGGCCTCGGTCAATGGGCGCTGTCCCTGGTACGCGTAAATCGAGCCGGTCGAGCACAACACGAAGCCCTTGGCGGCGCGGCAGTGATACAGCAATTCGCCCGACATCTGCGCATTGGTTTCGACGCAGCGGCCCCAGTCGTCCGCGCCGGGGTCGACCGCCGCGTGAAAGACGTAGCTGAAATCCTCGGGGAGACCGGAGAACTCGCCGGCGCCGACGTCCAGCGCGACGGGTTTGATGCCGGCCTCGACGAGTTTTCCCCGCGCCGTCGCATCTTTCAGGCGCGCGGCGCCCCACACCTCGTTTCCCGCTGCCACCAGGGCGCGCGCGATGGGAAACGCGATCTTGCCCGTCGCCCCGGTGATCAGGATCTTCTCCGCTACGAGCAACCAGGCCTCCGAATGTTAAGTACTTGATATCGCGCTTGGAGCATAGCGCCCGACGCAATAAGCTGAAACCCGCCAACGTCGGAAAGGCCCCAACAGGAGGCCCACCATGCAGTGGTTTGTTCGTCGTTTGACCACCGGCATCGCGCTCGCCGTCGCGGCGATGGCGGTCGGGGTGATCGCGGCTCCGGCGATCGCCTCCGCGGAGTGCGATCGCAACATGTCGTGGAATCGGACGACCGAAGAGTGCAAACCGCCGCCGCCACTGCCGGACTGGTACACCGCTCCGCCGGACTACGCGCCGGAGTTTGCGGCGCAGGAAGTGCCACCGCCGCCTCCGCCGCGGCCATGGTGGTCACCGAACGAACCGATGTGGAACGCCGGCTTTCACCAATGGGGTACCTATTTCACCGGCACCTGGGTCCCGTACTGACGGCACCCGTGCGATACGTGCGGTCTAGATCGTGCCTGCGCGCAAGTGATAACGTGATTCTCCGATTCGTATAACGGCCCTACCGAATTGGTCGTGCGACGCACCGGAGGTGACGTGTCAGCAGCACCCGGCCGCCCATTGCCCCTGGTCACGCCTGAGAACGAGTTCTTCTGGACCTCGGGTGCCGACGGAAAGCTACGGCTGCAGGAATGCAAGAGCTGCGAATCGCTGATCCACCCGCCCGCGCCGGTATGCCGGTACTGCCGCTCATTGGATGTCGGGGTCCGGGCCGTCTCAGGCAGGGCGACCCTCGCGGGATTCACCATCAACCGCCGGTTCAGCCTGCCCGGTTTGCCGGCGCCGTACGTGATCGCCCAGGTCGCGATCGATGAAGACCCCCGGGTTCGGCTGACCACCAACATCGTGGAATGCGATCCCGCCGAGCTCGAACTCGGCCAACAGGTCGAGGTCGTGTTCGAGCAGGCCGAGGACGTGTGGTTTCCGCTGTTCCGGCCCGTCTCCGGCGCCGAGCCCGGCCGGCTGCCGGTCGACGAGATCGCGCCCGAGCGCTTCGGCGAATACGTCCGGCCCATGCTCACCACGGAGAAGTTCGAAGACAAGGTCGCCCTCACCGGAATCGGCATGTCGCCCATCGGGCGTCGGCTGATGCAGCCGCCGCTGGCGCTGACCGTGCAGGCCTGTGAGGCGGCGATCGCCGACGCCGGCCTGACGTTCGCCGACATCGACGGCCTGTCCACCTACCCCGGCGCGATCAACGTCGGCGGCTTCGGGGAGGGCGGCGTCACCGCCCTGGAGGCCGCGTTGGGCATCCGGCCGACATGGCACAACGGCGCCATGGAGACGTTCGGCCCGGGTGGCTCGGTGATCGCCGCGATGCTCGCCGTCGCGTGCGGGTTGGCGCGTCACGTGCTGTGCTTCCGGACGCTGTGGGAAGCCACCCACGGTGAGCTGATGAAGCAGGGCAAGATCGCCCCGTCCATGGGCCGAATGTCGGGCTGGCAGATGCCATTCGGCGCGACCTCTGCGGCACACACCCTGGCGATGAACGCGCAGCGGCATTTTCAGCGTTACGGCACCACCAAGGAGACGCTGGGCTGGATCGCGTTGAACCAGCGAGCCAACGCCGAACTCAACCCGACCGCGATCTACCGCTCCCCGATGACGATGGAGGACTACCTCGACGCGCGGCCGATCACTACTCCCTTCGGCCTCTACGACTGCGACGTGCCGTGCGACGGCGCGATCGCCGTCATCGTCTCCGCCGCCGACGCCGCCCGCGACCTGGCCAAGCCGCCCGTGCTCGTGGAGGCCGTGGGAACCCAGATCGTCGAGCGAATCGATTGGGACCAAAGCACTCTCACGCACGAACCGCAGGTACTGGGCCAGGCGGCGCACGTCTGGACGCGGACCTCGCTGCGTCCCGCCGACGTGGACGTGGCCGAGCTGTATGACGGGTTCACCATGAACTGCCTGTCCTGGATCGAGGCGCTCGGATTCTGCGGGATCGGTGAGGCCAAGGAATTCCTGGACGGCGGCAAGAACATCGCCCGCGACGGCCAGCTTCCGCTCAACACGCACGGCGGCCAGCTTTCGCACGGCCGCACCCACGGCATGGGTCTGCTGCATGAGGCCGTCGCTCAGCTGCGCGGGGAAGGTGGTGACCGGCAGGTCGCCGATGCCCGCGTCGGCGTCGTCAGCAGCGGCGGCCTCACTCCCAGCGGCGTGATCCTGCTGCGAGCGGACCGGTGAGTCCCGCCGCGCCGGCGACGATGCAAAGCGAAGCGATGAGGAGGAGCGGCGCATGAGTGCCCAGCCCCGCCCTCGACTCGTCATCGTCGACGGGGTGCCGATGTCGGCCATTGTCGCCGAAGCCGCCGACCCGAAGGCCGTGATCGTGGCCATCCACGGCGGCGGCACCACCGCCGTCTACTTCGATTGCCCCGGCCACCCGTCGTCCTCACTGTTACGCAGCGGCGCCGCAGCGGGATTCACCGTCGTCGCTCTCGACCGGCCCGGCTATGGCAGCTCGGCCCCCTATCCGGAGGCGATGGCGCAACCCGAGCAACGAGTCGACCTGGCGTACGGGGCGGTGGATCGCATCCTCGCGCAGAAGCCGCGCGGCGCCGGGCTGTTTCTGATGGGCCATTCGGGCGGCTGCGAACTCGTCATGCGGATGGCGGCCGAGGCGCGCGGCGCGGATCTGCTCGGCATCGAATTGGCCGGGACCGGCCGGCACTATCACCCCGCAGCCCGCGACATCCTGAAGACGGCGACGCGCGAACGTCGTCCCGCGGGACTGCGTGACCTGTTGTGGCAGCCCGAAAGCCTTTATCCGCCCGAGGTTCTCAACGGCGCGACGGTCTCCCCGAGCGCCCCGTCCTACGAGGACCAGATGGTGTCGAACTGGGCGCGCCAGGATTTCCCGGCGCTCGCCCCCGCCATACGCGTGCCGGTGCGGTTCAGCATCGCCGAGCACGAAAAGGTGTGGCAGAACGACACTTCGGCGATGGACGAGATTGCGGAGCTGTTCTCCGCAACACCGCGGTTCAGCGTTCATCGGCAACCCGATGCGGGACACAACATCAGCCTCGGGCACACGGCGCCCGCTTACCACGCCACGGTTCTGGCGTTCGCGGACGAATGCGTGAGGGCCCGGTCGGATTCGTCCGACTCGCCGAACGTGACAGCACAGTCACCGTCGGGCCCGAACGTGACTGAGGTGTCACGGTCGGCCGATGACGAAGCCGATTTGGAGGCCGGTTGATGCGCGTCGGGTTCATCGGGCTGGGCAGTCAGGGCGGGCCCATGGCGCGGCGCATCGCCGAGGGCGGCTATGCCACCACGCTGTGGGCGCGCCGGCCCGCGACGCTCGAGGCGTTCGCCGACACCCCGGCCCAGATCGCCGGTTCGCCGGCCGAACTCGCCGCGGCCAGTGACCTGGTCTGCCTCTGTGTCGTCGGCGACGCCGACATCGACGAACTCACCGGCGGCGAAGGCGGATTGCTCTCGGCGATGAAGCCGGGCGGCATCATCGCGGTGCACAGCACGGTGCACCCCGAGACGTGCCGAGAACTGGCGAAGCGGGCTGGGGCGGTCGGTGTTTCGATCGTCGATGCGCCGGTGAGCGGGGGCGGCGGAGCGGCGGCGGAAGGCCGCCTGCTGGTGATGGCCGGCGGTGACACCGAGGCCGTCGAACGCTGCCGCCCGGTCTTCGAAACCTATGCCGATCCGGTGGTTCATCTCGGCGAGCTGGGTTCGGGGCAGACCACCAAGCTGCTCAACAACTTGCTGTTCACCGCCAACCTCGCCACGGCGGCGACGGCCTTGTCGCTGGCGGACGCGCTGGGTGTCACCCCGGAGCGTCTCACCGAGGTCGTCTCCCGCAGCAGTGGAAACAGCTTTGCGCTCAATGCTCTTGGCGGCATCGGCGGGCTGGATCGGCTGGCCGGTGTCGCCGGGGGGCTGCTGCAGAAGGACGTCCGGCTGGTCGTCGACCTTGCCGACCAGGCCGGGGCCGAAGGCGGCGCCGTGCTCGCGGCGGCCGATGCGGCGCTGACGCTGATGGAGCACCCCCGTTGAGGGTCGGATTCGTCGGCGCGGGGCGGATGGGTGGCCCCATGGTCGGTCGTCTGGTCGCGGCCGGTCACGACGTCCACGCCCTGGGCCGCACCGCCGAAAAGCGCCGCGAGCTCGAGCAACTGGGCGCGCGCGTCGTCGCGGAGGACGCCGACGCCGGCGCGCACGCCGACGTGGTGGTGCTCTGCGTGTTCACCGACGAACAGGTGCGCCGCGTGTGCCTGGACGGCGGATTGCTACCGGCCATGCCGTCGGGATCGACACTGGTGGTGCACACCACCGCCAGCCCCAACACCATCGAGGCCATCGCCGCGCGCGCCGATCACGTCGACGTCGTCGACGCCGCGGTCAGCGGTGGCCCGCACGACATCGCGGCCGGCCGGCTCACCCTGTTCGTGGGCGGGGCCGAGCCGGCGGTGGACCGGGTACGACCGCTGCTGGGTTGCTACGGCGATCCGGTCCTGCACGTCGGGCCCGCCGGCGCCGGCCAGAAGGTGAAACTGGTCAACAACGCCCTCTTCGCGGGGCAGATCGGGCTGCTCGCGGAAGCCATCCGGCTGGGCGAACGCCTCGGCGTGCCCGAATCGACGTTGCTGAGCACCCTGGGCCATGGCAGCGCGACCAGTCGCGTGCTGGACCTCGTCGCGGCGGGCGGGTCCGTCGCGTCGTTCATCGAGGTAACCGGCGACTTCGTCGGCAAGGACGTGGCCGTGGTGCGCGATGTCGCGGCGGAACTGGGCAGCGACCTGGGCGCACTGGATGACGTCATCACGGCGATCGAGACCGCGAAGATGGTTTGAGATGCCAGCGTTTTGGTCTTTCCGGTTCGTCACGAAGGTATTACCGTTAGCGTTACAGTCGGGGACTCCGCTGTAAAGGTTTCAGCCCGACCTCGCCGCTGAGGAGGATTCAGTGACAAAAGCGAAAGTCGTCTTCGATCCATACTCCGAGGACTACTTCAACAACCCGTACGACATCTATCGGCGGATGCGCGAAGACGCGCCCCTGTATTACGACGAAAAAGAGGACTTCTACGCGTTGACCCGCCATGAAGACGTGGCCGCCGCGTTCAAAGACTTCGAGACGTACTCGTCGGCACGCGGCTGCGACCTGGCGATGGTGCGGCGGGGCATTGCCCCCGAGCAGAAGTCGATCATCTTCATGGACCCACCAGAGCACCGCCACATGCGCAGCCTGCTCAACAAGGCGTTCACCCCCCGGGCGATCCAATCGCAGCGCGAGACGATCATCGAGGTGATCGACAAGTATCTGGGCGCGGTCGACCCCGACAACTTCGACGTCGTGCAGGACTTCTCCGGGCCGTTCCCGGTGGAGGTCATCACCCGGATGGCCGGTGTGCCCGAGGAATACCGCCAGCAGGTCCGGCACTGGATCGACACCAGCCTGCACCACGAGCCGGGCCAGATCGAGGTCAGCGAGGCCGGCGTGCAGGCCAACATCGACACGGCGATGTACTACTTCAGCCTGGTCCAGGAACGGCGCCAGGAGCCGCAGGACGACATGATCAGCCGGCTGATCGCCGCCGAGATTCCCGGCGAAGGCGGGCAGCTGCGCAAGCTCGACGACATCGAGATCTGCGGGTTCGCAACCCTTCTGGGTGGCGCGGGCGCGGAGACCGTCACCAAACTGATGGGCAACGCCGCGGTGATCTTCGCCAATCACCCCGACCAGTGGCAGAAGCTGCAGGAGGACCGCGACAAGATCCCCGGGGCGGTCGAAGAACTCCTGCGCTACGAGGGGCCGGTGCAATACAACGTCCGCTACACCCTCAAAGAGGCCCACGTCAGCGGCGGAGTCATTCCGGCGGGCAAACCCGTGTTCCTGTGCGGAGCCGCGGCCAACCGCGACCCGGATGCCTTCACCAACGCCGACACGTTCGACATCGAGCGCGATCACACCGAGGCGCAGCACCTCGGACTCGGGTACGGCATCCACAGTTGCCTGGGCGCCGCGTTGGCCCGCCTGGAGAGCAGGATCGCGCTGGAGCGGCTGCTCGACTTCATGCCGCGCTACGAGGTCGACTTGGCCGGGTGCAAACGGGTGACCATGCAAAATGTGGCGGGCTGGAAGAACGTGCCCGTCAAGGTGCTTCGTTAAAAGGGGGCCACGATGACGAAGAAGATCGAAGTCGACTGGGGACTCTGCGAGAGCAACGGTGTCTGCATGGGCATCAACCCGGACATCTTCGAGCTCGGCGACGACGACATGCTGACCGTCCACCAAGAGGAAGTCACCCCGGAGAACGAGGCGGACGTGCGCGAGGCCGTCCGTCAATGCCCTCGGCAGGCAATCTCCATCGTCGGTGAGTAGCGATCAGAATCCGGAGAGGATGACCGCGTTGCAGTCGGCGGCCTGCTGGCGCAGCTTCGCCGCCTTTTGGTAGCCCTCGGATTCGTACCAGGCCCGGGCGGCATCCACCGATTCGAATTCCAGGACGACGGTCTGGTCGCCGTGCCAGTCGCCCTCAATGACTTTGGGCGCGGTGTCCACCGCGAGAATGGTGGCCCCGCTCATCGCCGATCCGGCCGCCTGGGCGTACGCCTTCATGCCCTCCGGGTCCTTGATCGCCTCGGTCAGGATGACATAACCTTTTGCCACGCCGAATCTCCTTGCCTGCCTGTGGATTAGTTACTTCTCGCTGATCGCCTGCTCGGGACAACACTGGATGGCTTCCCGGGCGTCGGCCTCCAATTCCGTTGGGACGTCGGAATCTATCGCTTCGGCGTAGCCGTCGTCGGTCAGGCTGAACACGTCGGGACACAGCGTCAGGCACATCCCGTGACCGCGGCACCGCTGATCGTCTACCCAGACCTTCATGCGAGCGTGAACTCCAGGTGCAGTTCGGTCAGACCGCGCAGGATATACGTCGGAACATATTGGTAGCGACGGTTATTCGCCGGGCCGTGCTTGTCCTCGTTGATCCTGATGTCGGTCGTGCGGTCGAGCAGCCGCTCGAGCGCCACCCGCGTTTCGGCCCGCGCCAGCGGCGCGCCGGGGCAGCTGTGAATTCCGCGGCCGAAGGAGATGTGCTGTCGGGCGTTCTTGCGGGCCGGGTCGAACGTGGCGGGGTCCTCGAAGCGGCGCGGGTCGCGGTTGGCGGCCGCCTGCACGATCATCACGGTGCTACCCGCGGGCAGGTCGACGCCTCCGACATTGGCGGGCACCCGGTTCATCCGGAAGTCGCCCTTGACCGGGCTCTCGTGGCGCAGGGACTCTTCGATGAAGTTGGGGATCAGGCTGCGGTCCTTGCGCAACTGCGCCTGGACGTCGGGCCGCTCCCCCAGCGTCTGCAGCGCCGCACCGAGCAGCCGCACGGTGGTCTCCTGGCCCGCCGAGAAGACGTTGGCCGCCACGCGCGCCACGTCCTCGACCTCGGGGATCGAGCCGTCGGGGAAGGTGGCGGTCGCCAGGCCGGTCAGCACGTCGTCGCGGGGCTCGCGGCGACGGTCGCGGACGTAGTCGGAGAACAGGCCGTAGAGGAATTCCAGCGGGCTGTGGGCCAGCGATTCCTTGCCGGTGCCGCCGACGCCGCCACCCGAGTGCTCGCGGATGCCCTTGACGAATTTGTCGCGGTCTTCCATGGGCACGCCCAGCAGGTCGGCGATCACCAGCAGCGTGAAGGGGCCGGCGAAGCCCTTGATCCATTCGCCGTGGCCGGGCGCCAGGAACTCGTCGAGCGCCTGGTCGGCGAGCGCCCACATCGCGTCCTCGTTCTCCTTGAGGCGCTTGGGGGTGATCAGCCGCATCAGCAGGGAGCGGTGGTTGGTGTGGGTCGGCGGGTCGAGCGTGGGCAGCTGGTCGCTGAAGGGCAGTTCGTCGCGGTGCCGCTCGATGAGCTCGGTGACGTCGTCGCCCTCGAGCGGCACCGGAAAGCCGGGGAACGGCCCGGTCACGGAGATGCACGACGACCACGTCTCGGCGTCGTTGAGCACCGCGCACGCCTCGTCCCAGCCGGTGATCATCGTGACGTCGTGATGGCTTTCCCGCGTGACGGGGCACCGCTGGCGCAGCGCCTCGTAGTAGGGGTACGGGTCCGCGATGAGCTCGCTGCCGCGGAAGAAGTCCAACTCGGAGAATTCCTTCGTCATCTCCTGCTCCTTGAATCTCGGCTAGTGAGAACGTGCCTCTCGCAGATGAGCATTACATTTCCATAGGGCGCGGTGGTCGTCAACGCGGGGTCCCGCCCGCGCGCCGAGACGGGCGGCACGTCGAGCCGTCGTGCGGGCCCCCGGCACGCCGAATCAGCTGGCGGGCACCAGATCGGCGGCGACCGACGGCCACGCCAAAAGACCGCTCCGAAAGGTCTCGACGTGCGCGACGGGAAGCTGCGGGGCACCCGCGGCATTCGACGCGGCCGCCAGGGCCTGCGCCTTGAACGTCTGGGCGGCCATGCTCAGCTGGTGTTGCACCAGTCCGACGCTTTCGTCGAGTTCGGACGGCCAGTTCTCCCCCCACAGCGTGACCTCGGTGACGCCGTGATCGAGGGCCTGCAGCACGCCCTGACGCACCCGCGGATCGCAGCCGAACAGGTCGGCCGCGGCGGCCAGGGCCTGCGGTCGGGGACGCGACTGCACCGACGTCAGGGCGTCCTCGAGGTCGAGCACCCGGGCGCCGACGATCTGCAAGGGCCGGACGTCGGGGTGGTCCGCGACCAGCACGGTGACGTCCCATCCCGCCATCGACCGGTCGAAAATCCAGCCGCCGGCGAAGCGCACCACGTCGATGACGGTGGCGGCGACGACGTCGAGCCGGTATCTCATGGCGTCGCGGGTTTCTTCGTGGGTGCGAAGTCCCGCGCCAGTGTCTCGGCGTACTGCTTGAACACCTCGGGGAGTGGTATCGAAGGATCGAGCAACCATGTGGTTTCCATTCCGTGGACGAAGGCGAGGATTTCCACTGCCTTGACGGCGGGGTCGATGTCGTCGCGGTACCGGCCATCGGCCTGACCGCGACGGATGAGATCGGCGACGATGTCGGTCGCGGCGCGGTGCCGGGCCAGCATCCGGTCGTGCAGCGGCGCCTCGGGGAGGATGTTCTCCACCAGGAGCACCGTGAAGGTGCCCACCAGCTCGGGGGCGCGGTGGAACCGGTCGGCGACCTGGGTGATCTGGTCGAACAGGTCGCCGGTTCGGTCGGCGTGGGTGTCGTCGTCGAGGTCGCGCGCATCGAGCACGGCGTGCAGCAGCTGCTCCTTCGATTCGAAGTGATGCAGCAGGCCCGCGGGGGTCACCCCGGCCTCGCCGGCGATCTGCGCGAGCGTCGTGCTGCGCCAGCCGTTACGGGTCAGGAGGCGTTGGGCGACGTCGAGGATCCGCTGTTTGCGGTCCTCCCCCTTGGCGAGAAGCGTGTCGTAGCGCCGTGCGACGGCCAACTGGACTCCCTGGAGCAGACGGGTGCGATTGGCGGCTGAACCAACCTAGTGAACACACAGTAGGTTAGTTGGGCCGCTGTGACAAGGGTCACCGGGGTGTCTTTTTCGTGAGCCGGGTCGCCGCTAGCGGACGAGCTCGACCAGCGTCGCGTTGGCGGTCCCGCCGCCCTCGCACATGGTCTGCAGCCCGTACCGAATCCCATTGTCGCGCATGTGATGCGCCATGCGGGTCATCAGCACGGCTCCCGAAGCGCCCAGCGGGTGTCCCAGCGCGATCGCGCCGCCCAGCGGGTTCATCCGGGCTGGGTCCGCTCCGGTTTCCGCCAGCCACGCCAGCGGGACCGGCGCGAACGCCTCGTTGACCTCGAACACACCGACGTCGGACAGCGCGACGCCGGCCTTGCTCAGCACCTTCTCGGTCGCGGGAATGGGGCCGGTGAGCATGAGCACCGGATCCGCCCCGGTGACCGCGCCCGCCACGTACCGCACGATCGGGGTCAGACCCAGTTCGACGGCCATCTCGGCGGTGGTCACCAGCAACGCGGCCGCACCGTCGGAGATCTGCGAGGAATTGCCGGCATGGATCACACCGTCCTCGGTGAAGGCCGGCTTGAGCGCGGCGAGCTTCTCCGCGCTGCTTCCGCGCCGCACCCCCTCGTCGGCGGCCACGACGTTGTTCTCGGCGCCGTCGACGAACACCGGCACGATCTGGTCGGTGAACGCGCCGCCGTCCTGGGCCGCGGCCGCCCGCTCGTGGGACTCGGCGCTGTACTCGTCGAGGCGGGTGCGGGAGAAGCCCCACTTTTTGGCGATCATCTCCGCCGAGAGGCCTTGGTTGAAGGAGAAATCGTCATAGCGGGCAAGCACTTTCGGGCCATAAGGCATGCCCGAGGCGCGCGCCGAGCCGAGGGGGACGCGGCTCATGACCTCGACACCGCCGGCCACCACGACATCCTGCTGGCCCGACATCACCGCCTGCACTGCGAAGTCCAGCGCCTGCTGGCTGGAGCCGCAGGCGCGGTTGACGGTGGTCCCGGGGATGCTTTCCGGCCAGCCGGCGGCCAGCACCGCGTAGCGGCCGATGTTGCTGGACTGGTCGCCCACCTGGGAGACACAGCCCCACACCACGTCGTCGATGATCTCGGGCCCGATGCCGGTGCGATCGACGAGTTCGTTGAGGACGACCGCGGACAGGTCGGCGGCGTGCATGCCCGCAAGTGCGCCGTTACGTTTCCCGACCGGGGTGCGCACGGCCTCGACGATGACTGTTTCACGCATATCTCTACTCCGATTGTTTCTCGCCCGAATCCGGTTCCACCCCGGATTTTGTTAGGGCCCATCGACCAGTAAACGACGGCTCCCGCCGCTGCGCGAAAGCGGCATAGGCCGCCGCGGTGTCCGCGGTGGCGTAGTTGACGCCCTGCGCGCGGGCCTCGCTGGCCAGCGCGTCGCGCAAGGTGCGGTCGGCGCCCTCGTTCAGCAGCGCCTTGGTGTGGGCGAGCGCGATCGGGGGGCCGGCGGCCAGCCGATTGGCGAGATCCGTGACGAAGGCGTCGATCTCCTCGGCCGACACCACCCAGGTCACCAGGTTCAGCGCGCACGCCTCCTCGGCATCGATCGTGTCCGCGAGCAATGCGAGGCGCTTCGCCTGTTGCAGGCCAACGATTTTGGGCAGCAGCCAGGAGCCACCGAGGTCGATCGACAGACCACGCTTCGAAAAGATCTGACAGAACGTCGATTCCGGGGTCGCGACCACCAGGTCGCAGCCCAGCGCGAGATTCCAACCGGCCCCGACGGCCACACCGGTCACCTTGGCGATCGTCGGCATCGATAGCTCGTGCAACGCCAGCGCCACGTCGGTCAGGCGCTGCAACTTGTATTTCGGATGGATGTCCTCGGGCACCGAGATGTCGGCCCCCGAGCAGAAGCTGCCCCCGGAACCGGTGAGCACGAGCGCGCGCACGCCAGGATCGTGACCGGCGGCGTCGAGCGCGTCGCGCAGGGCGACCCATAATTGCGGGTTGATCGCGTTCTTGCGCCGTGGCCGGTTGAGGGTGAGTGTGCGCACGCCGTCGCGGTCTTGCGACAGCAACAACGGTTCGTCGTTCGTGGTCATCGGTGTCGAACGCGCGTCACATCACCACGCCGCCGTCAACCGGCGGCAGCCGACCGGCATCAGTAGCTCCTCGGCAGCTTCAAAACGTTGGCTCCCAGGAAATTCAGGATCATCTCCTGGCTGACCGGCGCGATCTTCATCAGCCGGGCCTCACGGAAGTAGCGGGTGATGTGGTACTCCTCGGCGTAACCCATGCCGCCGTGGGTTTGCAGCGCGCGGTCCGCGGCGGTGAAGCCGGCATCGGCGCACAGGTACTTGGCCGTATTAGCCTCGCGCCCACAGGGTTTGCCGTTGTCGTACAGCCAGGTGGCCTTGCGCAGCATCAGCTCGGCGGCATCGAGCCGGGCCAGGGAATCGGCGAGCGGGAACTGCAGGCCCTGGTTCATCCCGATCGGCCGGCCGAAGACCTCGCGCTCGTTGCCGTATTTCACCGCCTTCTCGAGCGCCACCCGGCCGATACCGAGGGCCTCGGCGGCGATCAGCATCCGCTCCGGGTTCAAGCCATCGAGGATGTACTGGAATCCCTTGCCCTCCTCACCGACCCGGTCCTCGACCGGCACCTCGAGGTTGTCGATGAACAGCTCGTTGGAGCTGACGGCGTTGCGGCCCATCTTGCGGATCGGACGGATGTCGACCCGGCTCCGGTCGAGGTCGGTGAGGAACAGCGTCATCCCGTCGGTCTTCTTGGTGACCTCGTCATAGCTTTGGGTCCGGGTCAGCAACAGGATCTTGTCGGATTCCATCGCTTTGGAGATCCACACCTTGCGACCGTTGACGATATAGCGATCGCCGTCGCGCTTGGCGAACGTGGTGATACGGGAAGTATCAAGCCCCGCACCGGGTTCGGTCACGCCGAAGCACACGTGTACCTCTCCGGTCGCGACCGCGGGCAGCGTCCGGGCCTTGAGGTCATCGGAGCCGTGCACCACCACGGGCTGCATGCCGAAGATGGACAGGTGGATCGAGCTGGCGGCGTTCATGGCGCCGCCGGACTTGGCGACCTCCTCGAGCAGGATGGTCGCTTCGGTGATCCCGAGGCCGTGGCCGCCGTATTCGGTGGGGATGGTCATTCCCAGCCAGCCGCCATCGGCGATGGCGCGGTAGAACTCGGTCGGGAATTCGTGCGCCTGGTCCTTTTCCATCCAGTACTGGTCGTCGAACTTGCGCGCCAACTCCGCGACCGACCGACGGATCAGTTCCTGGTCCTCGGTCAATTCAAAGTTCATTCCACCCACTGGTGGCACTCCTCGTCCTCAGCGCGAGAAGACGCAGAATCGCACGAATTCCGCCCGAACAGTGCGATTCTGCGTCCGCTCGCCAGGTCAGTCCTTGTTGCCGGAAAGGGCTTTGGCGTTGGCCGCGAAATCCGCGAAGGACGAGCCGCCTCGGCTGTCCTTTTCGTGGCCCTGGGCCTTGATGGACACGTCGTGCCCCTCGGCGGCTTTGCGCAGCGCACCGACGGTCGCCTGCTCCCGCGAAATGTGGGTGAACGGGTCGAACGAGTACCAGCGCATGGCGTTCTCGTAGGTCATCTTGTTGATCTCGTCGTCGGGAACGTTGTTGAGGGACAAGACATCCCACAGCTCTTCGGGCGCACCCGGCCACATCGAGTCGCTGTGCGGGTAGTCGGCCTCCCAGCAGATGTTGTCGATGCCGATCATGTTGCGCAGCGCCACGCCGACCTTGTCGCTGATGAAGCAGGTCAGGAAGTGGTCGCGGAACACCTCGCTGGGTAGCTTGCCCTTGAAGTCCTGGTGCGTCCAGGCGGAGTGCATCTCGAAGGTGCGGTCCGCGCGCTCCAGGAAGTAGGGAATCCAGCCCGTTCCGCCCTCGGACAGCGCGATCTTGAGGTCCGGGTATTCCTTGATCGGCCTGGACCACAGCAGGTCGGCGGCGGCCTGCACGATGTTCATCGGCTGCAGCGTGATCATCACGTCCATCGGCGCGTCCGGCGCGGTGATGGCCAGCCGCCCTGAGGAACCGATGTGCACGTTCATCACGGTGTCCGTGTCCACCAAGGCTTTCCACAGGGGGTTCCAGTATTCGTCGTGGAAGCTGGGATAGCCCATCGCGGCGGGGTTCTCGGTGAAGGTCAGCGCGTGCACACCCTTCTTGGACACCCGGCGCACCTCGGCGGCGCACGCCTCGGCGTCCCAGATGACCGGTATCGCCATCGGGATGAACCGCGCCGGGTAGGCGCCGCACCACTCGTCGATGTGCCAGTCGTTGTAGGCCTGCACCAGCGCGATCGAGAAGTCGTTGTCGTCGGTGGCGAACAGGCGCCCGGCAAAGCCGGGAAATGACGGGAAGCAGATCGAGGCCAGGATGCCGCCGGCGTTCATGTCCTTGACGCGCTCGTCCACGTTGTAACAACCCGGCCGGATCTCGTCGAGCCCGGTCGGCTCGATGCCGTACTCCTCCTTCGGCCGGCCGGCCACCGCGTTGAGGGCCACGTTGGGGATCACGGTGTCGCGGAACTTCCACATGTCCGAGCCGTCGGCGTTGTGCACCAGCCGGGGCGCATCGTCCTGGTACTTCTTCGACAGATGGTTCTTGAACATGTCGGGCGGCTCGACCGTGTGGTCGTCGACGCTGATCAGGATCATGTCCTCTTTGTTCATGGCCGTCCCTTCCGTCGGTTCCACCGAATCGATCACGGACTCGGCGAATCGCTGTCCCGTGCCAAGATCACTAAAATGAAAACTATCTTCTCGCCAGGCGAGAATCAACATCCATCGGTTGCTGAGCCGGCCCGCACCCGCCTGACCAGCGACCGAAGGAAAGGGAGGAATTCCCCGCCGCCGACCGGCGATGCCATGAGGTAGGACCCGGCCTGACACCGCGGCGGGCCGCGCCGCCCGTTGTTCGGTACGGCGGCCATCCCGACCACCGCGTAGACCAGGCGATGACCGCACCTGTACTCGAGCGACACGCCGGCATTGACCGGGCGCACGTTTCGTGCCAGTCTGTTAGTTGCAAATGAGAATACGATTCTCTTTCACCGAGAGGACACTGCTAATGCGCTTGCGGCCGCTCCCCGCCGATCAGTGGGACGAGGCTACCCAGCAGGCACTCTCGGCCATGCGTGAAGCGGACACCAACAACGCGCTGTCGACGCTGGCCCACCACCCGGCCCTGGCCAAGGCGTTCCTTCGCTTCAATGTCCACCTGCTGACGTCGTCCACGCTGCCGCCTCGCATCCGCGAACTGGCCATCCTGCGGGTGGCCCATCGCCGGCAGTCCGCCTACGAGTGGTCCCACCACGTACGCATGGCCAAGGAAGAAGGGGTCACCGAGGACCAGATCGCGGCGGTGCAGCGTGGGGAGGGACTCGACGCGTTCGACCAAGCGGTCATCACCGGGGTCGACGAGCTCGACGAGAAATCGGAATTGTCCGACCACACGTGGGCGACGTTGGGCGAGCGCCTCAACGACCAGCAACGCATGGACTTTGTCTTCACGGTCGGCTGCTATGCGCTGCTGGCCATGGCCTTCAACACTTTTGGCGTCCAGCCCGAACACGCCACCACAGCCGCTAACAACGTCGAATAAGAGGAGTAAGAACGTTGCCGCACTTCCCCAAGCCAGCCGCCGGCAGCTGGACAGAAAACTACCCCGATCTGGGCACCGAACCGGTCGACTACACCGACTCGATCGATCCCGCATTCTTCGAAGCCGAGCGCGACGCGGTCTTCCGGCGAATGTGGCTCAACGTCGGAAGGGTCAACCGGCTCCCCCGCACCGGCAGCTACTTCACCAGGGAACTGCCGTCGGCCGGCAAGGGGACGTCGGTGATCATCGTCAAGACCAAGGACGGGTCGGTCAAGGCCTACCACAACGTCTGCCGCCACCGCGGAAACAAACTGGTGTGGAACGACTTTCCGAACGAGGAGACGTCCGGCACCTGCCGGCAGTTCACCTGCAAGTACCACGCCTGGCGTTACAACCTCGACGGTGACCTGACCTTCATCCAGCAGGAAGAAGAGTTCTTCAACGTCGACAAGGGCGACTACGGGCTGGCGCCCGTCCGCTGCGAGGTGTGGGAAGGTTTCATCTTCATCAACTTCGATGACAACGCGGCGCCGCTCACCGACTACCTCGGGCCGCTGGCCAAGAGCATCGAGGGCTACCCCTTCGGCGAGATGACCGAGACCTACTCGTACCGGGCCGAAGTCGGCAGCAACTGGAAGCTGTTCATCGACGCGTTCGTCGAGTTCTACCACGCGCCGATCCTGCACCAGGGTCAGTACACCAAGGAAGAAGCCGCCAAGATCCAGAAGTTCGGCTACGAGGCGCTGCACTACGAATTGGCCGGCCCGCACAACCTGCAGTCGACGTGGGGTGGTCAGGCACCGCCGGAGGACATGTCCATGGTCAAGCCGATGGACCAGGTGTTGCGCAGCGGGTTGTTCGGTCCATGGGACAAGCCGGAGATCATCGAAAAGCTCGAGCTGCCTGCGGGTGTCAACGTCAAGCGGGTGCCGCAGTGGGGCATCGACTCGTGGCTCTTCTACCCGAACTTCATGCTGCTGATCTGGGAGCCCGGCTGGTACCTGACCTACCACTACTGGCCGACCGCGGTGGACAAGCACATCTTCGAGTCCACCCTGTATTTCGTCCCGCCGCGCAACGCGCGGGAACGCCTCGCCCAGGAGTTGGCGGCCGTGACGTTCAAGGAGTATGCGCTGCAGGACGCCAACACCCTGGAAGCGACCCAGACCATGATCGGCACCCGGGCCGTCAAGGAGTTCCTGTTGTGCGACCAGGAAGTCTTGATCCGTCATCTGCACAAGACGACCAATGACTACGTGAAGGAGTACCAGCGCAATGGCGCTACCGTCTGAATTTGCCGCCCTCGAGCCCTATTTGGATTGGGACCTGGCCACCGAACCCGAGCGCTACGCCAAACGGCTGGCCTCGACGATGGCTGAGATGCAGGAGTTCTACGACGTCGCGTTCCCGTTGCTGAACGACGTGATCGCGTACTGCGACAAGTTTCCGCTGGACGACCTGCCGGATGACGCAAAGACCCTGATGCACATGATGCAATCGTTGGTGATGGTGTCGTTCCCGATCGAGGCGTGGAAGCAGCCGCGCGTCCCGGACAGCGGCGCGGCGTGGGTTGAAGTGCTTCGGGAACCGGTGATCTGACTCGTGCTGACCCTCAAGGCCGCCGGGCTTCTCGACGTTGACAGCGGCGAGATCCTTCGGCCCGGCATCGTGCGGATCGAGGGTGACCGGATCGTCGGTGTGGGGGGCGAGCCGGAAGGCGAGCTCATCGATCTCGGCGACCAGATACTGCTGCCCGGGTTGATGGACATGGAGGTCAACCTCTTGATGGGCGGGCGCGGCGAGACGCCCGGGCTGTCCCAAGTGCAGGACGACCCACCGACGCGGGTGCTGCGCGCGGTCGGCAACGCCCGACGCACGCTGCGCGCCGGGTTCACCACCGTGCGCAACCTCGGCCTGTTCGTCAAGACCGGCGGATACCTGCTGGATGTCGCGCTGGGCAAGGCGATTGACGCGGGCTGGATCGAGGGGCCCCGAATCGTCCCGGCCGGTCACGCGATCACGCCCACCGGCGGGCACCTGGACCCGACGATGTTCGCCGCGTTCATGCCGGGCGCACTCGAGCTCACGGTCGAAGAGGGCATCGCCAACGGCATCGACGAGATCCGCAAGGCGGTGCGATACCAGATCAAACACGGCGCCGAATTGATCAAGGTGTGCGTTTCGGGCGGCGTGATGTCGTTGACCGGCGAGGCCGGCGCACAACACTATTCGGACGAGGAACTGCGCGCGATCGTCGACGAGGCGCACCGGCGCGGGCTGCGCGTCGCCGCGCACACGCACGGGGCGGAAGCGGTCAAGCACGCGGTCGCGTGCGGTATCGACTGCATCGAACACGGCTTCCTCATGGACGACGAGGCCATCCAGATGCTGGTCGACAACGACCGGTTCCTGGTGACCACCCGCAGGCTCGCCGAGGCGATGGACGTGTCCCGCGCGCCGAAGGAGTTGCAGGACAAGGCAGCCGAGATGTTCCCGAAGGCGAAGACGTCGGTCAGGGCCGCCTATGAGGCCGGCGTGAAGATCGCGGTCGGCACCGACGCGCCGGCGATACCGCACGGCAAGAACGCCGACGAACTCGTCACGCTGGTGGAGTGGGGTTTGCCGCCTTTGGCGGTGCTGCGCGCGGCCACCACCACCGCGGCCGAGCTCATCGACAAGACCGACCGGGGGCGCCTCGCGACGGGCCAGCTCGCGGATATCATCGCGGTGCCGGGAAATCCGTTGGAGGACATCACCGTTACCCAAAACGTCAGCTTCGTGATGAAAGGTGGCAAGGTCTATGTCGACCCCCGGTCAGCCTGAAAGCGGCCCAACCAAAACCGACGACCTCGTCGAGATCCAGCAACTGCTCGGCCGCTATGCGGTGACCATCACCCAGCAAGACATCGACGGTCTCGTCGCGGTCTTCACCCCGGACGGAACCTATAGCGCCTTCGGCGAAACCTACAGCCTGAGTCGATTCCCGGAACTGGTGGCGGCAGCCCCAAAGGGCTTGTTCCTCACCGGGACTGCGGTGGTCGATCTCGACGGTGACGCGGCCAGCGGGACCCAACCGCTGTGCTTCATCGACCACTCCAGTCACGACATGCGGATCGGCTACTATCGCGACACCTATGTGCGAACCGCCGACGGATGGCGCCTCAAGACCCGCGCGATGACGTTCATCCGCCGCAGCGGTGTGCACGATTCCGGGCGCCCGCACGCCATCGGGCGTCCCGCCGGTGACTCGGCGTCCCAGGCAACGACCTAAGGAGCCAACCAATCGACAGTGCGGTGAATGTCGAGCAGTTCCGGGCGGACCTGCGCGCGTGGCTCGACGACAACGATCTGACACCCGGGCCCGACCACTCGCTGCAGGGCCATATGCAGCAGTTCGCCCGGGTCAGTCGCGCGCTCTACGACGCCGATTGGATGCGCTACGGCTGGCCGGAGGACGTCGGCGGATTGGGCGGTCCGGCGGTGCTGCGGGCGGTCGTCGGCGAAGAAGTGGTGGGCCGTCGGCTGGCCGAACCCGGCCCGTACTCGATGCTCGAGGTGCTGGCACCCACCATGATCGACTACGCGCCCCCGGAGCTCGCCGCGGAGATGGTGCCGCGGCTGCTGAGCGGCGAAGAGCAATGGTGTCAGGGCTTTTCCGAACCGGGATCCGGCAGTGACCTCGCGTCGCTGACCACTCGCGCGACCCAGCAGGGCGACAACTGGATCGTCAACGGACAAAAGGTGTGGACCAGCTTCGCGCAGTTTTCGACGCGGTGCGTCCTGCTCACCCGCACCGCGCCCGGCCACGACGGCATCACCGCCTTCTTCGTCGACCTCGACACCCCCGGCATCACCATCCGGCCACTGCGCACGATGCACGGCGTCGACGAATTCTGCGAGGTGTACTACGACGACGTGGTGATTCCGGCGAGCAGGATGCTCGGCCGGCCCGGGGACGGCTGGCGGCTCGCCATGGACCTGCTGCCCTATGAGCGTTCCTCGTGCTTCTGGCAGCGAATCGCCTACCTCTACTCCCGGTTCGACGACCTGCTCGCCGAAGCATCCGAGATCGGTGAGCCCGACGAATCCGCGCTGGGCGGAGCCTATCTGGCGCTGCACACCCTGCGCTGCCGTTCGCGCGCCACCCAGCACCGGATGCGCGACGGGGCCCGCCTGGGCCCGGACACCTCCATCGACAAGGTGTTGTTGGCCGCCGCCGAGCAGCGGCTCTATGACACCGTCCATGACCTGTTGCCGGGGAAGCTCGAACTCGAAGACACACCGTGGCGTTCGGAGTACCTGTACTCGCGCGCGGCGTCGATCTATGGCGGTACCGCCGAGATCCAGCGCAATATCATCGCCCGCCGATTGCTCGACCTCGGGAAGGAGTGACCGTGACGCCTCCGCCGGACACCGAGTCAGACCCCCAATCGCTGCGGCTGCTGGCCGACTCGCTGCGGACGACGATGGGCGCCGCCTCCGGAACCAAGCTCGACGCCGCGCTGACCGACCTCGGCTGGCGCGACATGCTCGAGGAAATGCCCGACGCCGCAATACCGTTGGTCTTCAGGCTGCTCGGCGAGACCGGCTCGCACGCGCCCGTGCTCAACGATGTGCTGCTGTGCGCGGCCGGTGATGCGCCCGGGGGCGCGCTTCCGCTGCCGTTCGCCGGCGGGTCCTGGGTGCTGTGGGAGCGTCGCGACGAGTCCGACGCTGCGATCGACGAGCTGCTTCCCATACACCCTGTGCCGCAAGGCGATCCATTGCCGTCGGCCGCGCTGCACGCGGGATGGCGCGCCCTTGGCTGGTGGCTGGTCGGCACCAGCCGCGCCATGCTCTCGCTGGCCCGTCAACATGCCCTGGACCGCGTTCAGTTCGGTCGCCACATCAGCTCCTTCCAGGCGATCCGACACCGTCTGGCCGAGACGCTGGTGGCCATCGAGGGCGCCGAGGCGACGCTGCAGGCCGCCACCGAGTGCGACGACGAGGGGCTGGCCGCACTGCTGGCCAAAGCCGCGGCCGGCCAGGCGGCGCTGACCGCCGCACGGCACTGCCAGCAGGTGCTCGGCGGTGTCGGATTCACCGCCGAACACCCGCTGCACCACCACATCAAGCGCTCGCTCATTCTCGACGGACTGCTGGGAAGCGCGCGAGAACTCACCCGCGAGGCCGGAAGAGCTTTGGTGACAACGGGTTCCGCCCCACGGCTTGCCCAGCTGTGACGGATCGGCCCGCGCGATGACGATCGGCGGGCCTCTTCTCGGCGGCGTCCACGTAGACTCGTCCCGACACCACAAGGATGGGACGCAATGAGTCACCCCGACGCACCGCGCAACGAGGCCGGCGTCGCCTCGCTGCTGCTGGGCCTGGTCGGGCTCATCACGTGTTGGATGATGCTGGGGGTGCCGTTCGGTATCGCGGCGGTGGTGACGGGCGACGTCGCCCGCCGGCGCGTCGCCCGCGGGGAGGCGAACAATCCCCGAACCGCGTTGGCGGGAATGGTTTTAGGCGTGATCGCGATACTGGTCGGTCTCGTCGCCATCGGCTATTACGCCAGGCTGGACGTCGCCAGGCACTGACGCGCGGATCAATTCCGCGGGAGCCCCAGCACGCGTTCGGCGATGATGTTGCGCTGAATTTCCGAGGTGCCGCCGGCGATGGTCGCGGCGAACGTGCGCGTGTACCGGTCGAACCAGGCGCCGTAGTGGCTGTCCAGGTTGAGTGGGGCGAACGGGGCGGTGACCCCGTGCAACGCCAGTCCCTCCCCGCCCTTGGCGCCCAGCGCGTCTTCGCAGGCGCGTTGCATTGCCTCCGATCCCAGCAGCTTGAGCACCGACTGGGCCGGCACGTCCTCTTCGCCGCGCGCGGCTTTGGCCAGCGTCGCCGACCCGAGCAGTCGCATCGCGTAGAAATCCATCACCAGCGTCGCGTAGCGATCCCGCTGGACAGGCCCCGCGGGCCTGGACTCGACGGTCAGCGCGTGCAACATGTCTGCGTAATCCAGCCACAGCATCGCGCGTTCGTGACCGAGCGAACCGGTCGCCACGCGCCAGCCCGCGTCGAGCTCCCCCACCAGGTTCTCGGCCGGCACCCGCGCGTCGGTGAAGAAGACCTCGTTGAAGTCGACGTCTTCGATGTCGCCCATCGACGCGAATGGACGGCGGACCACACCGGGGGTGTCGGTCGGAATCAGTAACGCGCTGATGCCCTTGTGCTTTGGGGCGCCCGGATCGGTGCGCACGAACGTCAACAGCACGTCGGCGTGATGGGCGCCCGATGTCCACACCTTCTGCCCGTTGACGACGAAGTGGTCGCCGTCAAGCACCGCACGGGTTTTCAGCGACGCGAGATCGGATCCCGCGCCCGGTTCGCTCATGCCCAGTGACGCGGTGATCTCCGCCCGCAGGATCGGCACCGCCCAGCGCTGCTTCTGTTCGGGGGTGCCGAACGTCAACAACGACGCCGCGATGATGCCCACGCCCTGCGGGTTGAAGCTTTGATAGATCCGCCGTCGTGACAACTCTTCTTGGTACACGTATTGCTGCAGCAGCGTCGCGTTGCGCCCGCCGAACTCCGGGGGGTTGCCGGGCAGTAGCCATCCGCTGTCGAACAGCAGGCGTTGCCAACGGCGGGCCCACGCAGGGATGTCCGAACTCGACCGCGGCCGGTCGAGTGCCTCGGCCTCGGAAGGCAGATGCTCATCGAGGAACGCGATGAATTCGGCGCGGAACGCCTCCACGTCGGCGTCAAACGTCAGCTGCACGGCACTTCCCGAATGGTCCTGAGCGCAATCGCGCCGCCGGTAGATCACGCTTTCCGCCAGCGGCGCGGTTCACTCTTGCGATTACGCTTCCATACACACGTCTAAGAGAATAGTATTCTCGTGGTAAGAAAGTTACAATCTCCGACACGTGATCCGTGAGGGGGTCGAGCGCAGCGATGTCACGGCGTTCTCCGGTAGAGTCCAACCATGTTCTCCCAGCGCGGCAATCACCTGAGTCGGCCGTGACCAGTCCCAGCGAAGAGCCGGCCTGGAAGCAACGCGCTGTCGAGCGGTCCATCAAGACGGCGAAACTGCGTGCGGCGCAACGTGTTCAGCGCTTCCTCGACGCCGCCCAGGCCATCATCATCGAAAAGGGCAGCACCGACTTTACCGTCCAGGAGGTCGTCGACCGCTCCCGCCAGTCGCTGCGCAGCTTCTACCTGCAGTTCGACGGCAAGCACGAGCTGTTGCTGGCGCTGTTCGAAGACGCGCTGAGCCGCTCGGCCGACCAGATCCGCGCCGCCACGGAAAGCCACACGGATCCGCTGGAGCGGCTGCAGGTCGCCGTGCAACTGCTGTACGAGGCCTCGCGCCCGGATCCGACCGCCAAGCGCCCGCTGTTCACCGACTTTGCTCCGCGGCTGCTGGTGACGCATCCGGCCGAGGTCAAGGTCGCGCATGCTCCGCTTCTGGCATTGCTGACGGAACTGATGGACGCGGCTCACGATGCCGGCAAGTTGCGTAACACCATCAATCCCAAGCGCGTGGCCGCCATGACCATGCAGACGGTGATGTTCATCGCGCAGTCCAGCGGCGGACCCGACGACGCGACGACCCACCCCATCACCGCAGAAGAGGTATGGGACTTCTGCTCGCGCGGTTTCGTCGCGTAGCACGCCCCCACGGGCCGTAATCTTCCTCACTCCGGAGCTGAGCAGATAGCGCACGCCGTTTGCCCGTGAGAATGAGATTCTCTAATATCTAGAACCACAAATGGCCGAAACGGATTCGCCATTGACACCCGTGTTGGCCGAATGACAGAGTTCAAAAGCGGCAAGACCCACGATCCGGGGACGCGATTGTTCTCCGCGCAGGCGAGCCGATCAGATCAAGTCAGGAGTTGAGGTAGCCATGACCGGACGTGTTGAGGGCAAAGTCGCCTTGGTCACCGGAGCGGCGCGCGGTCAGGGCCGCAGCCATGCGGTGCGATTGGCGGAGGAGGGCGCCGACATCATCGCCATCGACATCTGCAAGCCCATCCGCGAGGGCGTGCTGGACACCGCGATCCCGGCGTCGACGCCCGAGGACCTCGCCGAGACCGCCGACCTGGTCAAGGGGCACAACCGCAGGATCTTCACGGCCGAAGTCGACGTGCGCGACTACGACGCGCTCAAGGCGGCGGTCGACAGCGGCGTCGAGCAACTCGGCCGGCTCGACATCATCGTGGCCAACGCCGGAATCGGCAACGGCGGAGAGACTTTGGACAAGACCAGCGAAGAAGACTGGACCGAGATGATCGACATCAACCTGGCCGGGGTGTGGAAAACCGTGAAAGCCGGTGTGCCCCATCTTCTGGCCGGCGGTCGCGGCGGATCCATCATCCTGACCAGCTCGGTCGGAGGGCTCAAGGCCTACCCCCACACCGGCCACTACGTCGCGGCCAAACACGGTGTCGTCGGGCTCATGCGCGCCTTCGGAGTTGAATTGGGACAGCACATGATTCGCGTCAACTCCGTGCACCCCACGCACGTCAAGACCCCCATGCTGCACAACGAGGGCACGTTCAAGATGTTCCGGCCGGACCTGGAGAACCCGGGCCCCGACGACATGGCACCGATCTGTCAGCTGTTCCACACGCTGCCGATCCCGTGGGTCGAGCCGATCGACATCAGCAACGCCGTGCTGTTCTTCGCCTCGGACGAGGCGCGCTACATCACCGGTGTGACCCTGCCGATCGACGCGGGTAGCTGCCTGAAATAGAGTTCCGTCCCATGGACGGATTTCTGTCTGGCTTCGACGGCCGCGGGGCCGTGGTCACCGGCGGTGCCAGCGGCATCGGCCTGGCCACGGCCACCGAATTCGCCCACCGCGGCGCCCGCCTGGTGCTCTCCGACGTCGATCAACCCGCGCTGGAACAGGCGGTGAACCGGCTGCGGGGCGAGGGTTTCGACGCGCACGGAGTGGTCTGCGACGTCCGGAATCTCGATGAGATGGTTCACCTCGCCGACGAAGCCTTCCGGTTGCTCCGCCGCGTCGACGTCGTTTTCAGCAATGCCGGCATCGTCGTCGCAGGGCCGATCGGCCAGATGAACCACGACGACTGGCGCTGGGTGATCGACATCGACCTATGGGGATCGATCCATGCCGTCGAGGCCTTCGTGCCCAGGTTGATCGAACAGGGCAGCGGCGGGCACATCGCCTTCACCGCGTCCTTCGCCGGGTTGGTGCCCAACGCCGGTCTGGGGACGTACGGCGTCGCCAAATACGGTGTCGTCGGACTCGCCGAGACACTGGCGCGTGAGGTCAAGGCCAATGGCATTGGCGTATCGGTGTTGTGCCCGATGGTCGTGGAAACCAAGCTGGTCTCCAATTCCGAGCGAATCCGGGGCGCGGACTACGGGCTGTCGGCCAGTCCCGAGGGCGCGTTCGGGACGTTGCCCACCCAGGACGAGAGCGTCAGCGCCGACGATGTCGCGCGGCTGACAGCCGATGCGATCCTGGCCAACCGGCTGTACATCCTGCCGCACGCGGCGGCCCGGGCGTCCATCCGCCGCAGGTTCGAGCGCATCGACCGGACCTTCGACGAACAGGCCGCCGAGGGCTGGACGCACTAGGTCGACGGGCCCAGCCGGTAGTCGCCGGTCCGCGGGTCGTGATACCACCCGCTGGAGGCCTGGGTGCCGCCGTCGATGTGCAGCGTCTGGCCGGTCAGATAGGCCGCCATGTCGGAGGCCAGAAATACTGCCGCGCTGGCGATTTCATCGACATGGCCGGGACGGCCGAGCGGCACCATGTCGCGCATGGCGCTCGTCGCGGCCTCGCCGCCGAGCTGCGCGAGCCCCTCGGTGAGCGTGATGTCGGGGGCTATCGCGTTGACCCGGATCCCGTGCGGCGCCAACTCCAGCGCCGCGGTCTTGGTGTAGTTGATGACACCGGCCTTGGCGGCCGCGTAGGCGGCGTAGCCCGGCGCCGCGCGCACGCCCTCGATCGAGGTCAGCGAGACGATGCTGCCGGGCAGGCCCTCGGACACCATCTTCCGGGCGACGCGCTGGCTGCACAGCAGCACGTGGCGCAGGTTGGCGCGATAGAGCGCGTCCCAACCGTTTTCACTCGTTTCCAGCAACGGCGAGGAGAACACGCCGCCGGCGTTGTTCACCAGGATCGTCGGCGTGCCAAGTTCCGCGATGGTGCGTTCCAGCGCGGCATCCACCTGGCCGCCGTCTCGGACATCGGTGACGATCCCCAGGCCGCCGATGGATTCGGCTGCCTGTGCGCAGGTTTGGGGGTCGCGCTCCCAGATCGCCACCCGAGCGCCGAAAGCCGTCATTCCGGCCGCGATGCCGCGGCCGATGCCCGCGCCCCCGCCGGTCACCACCGCGACGCGGCCGGTCAGCAGGATGTTCGAGGGGTCGATCGCCATCGTCGATCAGCCGTGCATCGCCGGCGCGCGGCCGATGACACCGTCGGATTCCAGGCCGGCGATCTCGGCGTCGGACAACCCGAGCCCGGCCAGCAGCTCGCGGTTGTGCTGCCCGAGCAGCGGCGCGTGCTCGGTGTGGAACTTGTCGGGCCCGGCTGAGCATCTCATCGGCACGGTGCTGAGCCTAGCCGGACCGTTGACCGGGTGGTCGACCTCTTCGAAGAAGCCGCGGAACGCCAACTGCTCCAGCTCGGTTTGACGATGCGGTTGCATGACCTTGGCCACCGGCACTCCGGCGTCCCAGAGGGTTGCGACGATCTCGTCGCGGCTGCGCCGTTGGCACCAGGCTGCGAGTTGTTCGTCGATCAGATCGTGGTGCTCACTGCGGCCGGCGTGCGTCGTCAGCCCGGGATCGGTTGCCCAGGAGGGTGATCCGATGGCGCGACACAGTTTCACCCACTGATCGTCGGTGGCCACGGCGATGGCGACCCAGCTGTCGAGCCGGCCGAATTCGTCGATATCCGCGCTGAGGTAGAGGTTCTGCGGTGCGGCCGCCGGTCCACGGTTGCCGGCGCGCTCGAGCAGCGCCCCGTACGCCGAGTACTCGATGACCTGCTCGGCCGAGATGCTCAGGGCCGCATCGACCATTGCCGCTTCGACGAACACGCCCTCGCCCGTTCGGCGGCGATGCTCCAGCGCCAGTAGCAGGGCGTTGGCCGCGTGCACACCGGCATTGGGGTCACCGATCGAATACGGGTCATAGGGTGTGCGGTCCGGGTAGCCGGTGAGCCAACTGACTCCGGAGGCGGCTTCGATGACGTAGGCGAAGGCGGGATTGTCACGCCATGGCCCTTCGAGGCCGAAGCCGGGCATCCGCACCATCACCACGTCGGGCCGAATCGATTGAACGGTGGCGAAATCCAGCCCGATCTGGTCCAGCACCCGGGGGGTGAAGTTTTCCACGACGACGTCGCAGGTGGCGATGAGCCGGCGCAACAACTCCCTGCCGCGCGGGCTCTGCAGGTCCAGCGTCAGACCCTTCTTGTTGGTGTTCAGCGCCTCGAAGATCGGCGACTTCTCCCACCATTGCTCCTCGGTGACCGGCACGCCGGCGATCAGCCGCGTGCCGTCCGGCCGTCGCGTCGATTCGACGTGGATGACCTCGGCGCCGAGCATCGCCAGAAAGTGCGTGGCGCAGGGTCCCGCCCAGAATGTCGTCATGTCCAGCACTCGAATGCCGCTGAGTGGCAGTGCTTTTGCTACGCCCGTCGGAGTAGGCCGGGCGGGGAGGTTCGCGGCCCGGTAATGCTCGGTGTGCGCCCCCAACCGCGGCGCCGGGCGCGGTCCGCGCAACTGCGCCGGCCGCATCCGGTAGGGGTGACCCGGCTGCTGGTAGCCGTCGCGCGGATTGCGGACGAACGAACCGCGTTCCACGAACTGATCGAACGACGTGACGTTGGCGCCGTTGGCTACCGGCGCGTTGGGAATGCGGAACGCCGAAGCGAGTTCCCGGATTTCGGCGACCGTGGTGTGGGCCAGCCAGTCGAAGAGCTCCTCGGCGTGGATGTTGGCCTGCTCCGTGATCGACAGCGGCGATTCCTCGTCGATCCACTCCGGGTGGCCCACCATCGCGCACAAGTCGAACCACTGCTGCGCGGTCCCGCAGCCGAGGTCCACCAGTCCGTCTTTCGCCTGAGCCACGCCCGGAATCGTCGGCCGTCGCATGTCCCGCCACGGCCGCCCGAGCACCTCGAAGTACGACACCGGGTAATAGGTGAGACACAGGATCTGCGTCTCGAGCATCGACAGGTCCAGCAGTTCCCCTGGCCCGCCGTCGAAGCGGCGCCATCGCGACGCCAGGGTGGCCGCGCTCGCGTAGGCTCCGGCCAGGTACTCGCCGACCTGACCGCCGACGAAGACGGGCGGGCGTTCCTGCTCGCCGCGGCCGAGCCCGACGATTCCTCCCGACCACGCCTGCAGCGTGAATTCCGTTGCGGCGCGGTCACGCCAGGGGCCTTCCAGCCCGAACGGCGTGATCGCCGTGACGGTCAGCTGCGGGTGCCGCCGGTGGATGGCGCGCGGCGCGAAGGCCGGGTGCTCGGCCACGTTCGAACCGGCGGACCAGACCACCGCGTCCGCGGAGGCCAGGAGCCGGTTCACCAGCTCGGCGTCGTCCTCGTCGGAGGGGTCGGCGATGACGCTGTGTTTTGCACCGGCCAGGAAGCCGAACAACGCGCCGTCGTCGCCGGGCGCGATGGGCACTCCCGAGGCAGACCATTTGCGCAGCGGATCTCCTTGCGGCGGCTCGACTTTCACGACATCGGCGCCACCGTCGCAGAGCAACTTGGTGCAGTAGGCGCCCGCTATGCCGGTGGACAGATCGATCACCGTATAGCCGGTCAGTGGCGGTTCGACCCGGGATGGCGTCACGAGTTCTTTTTCTTCGCTTTGGCTTTTTTGCGGGCTTTCTTGCTCAGGCGCCACTCGGCGGGAAACTTGCCGTCGTTGTCTTTGACCGCATCGCCCAGCCCCTGTTCCATGGCGTCAGCGAGCGTCAGTTCGTCACCGACATCCGGGCGCACCATGGCGCCCATCGACTCGAAGACACCGCTGAGCATGCTGCCCAGATACTCGCCCTGGAACTGCTTCATGATCTCGAAGAAGACCTTCTGCATGAAGACGGTGTCGGTGGGGCGGTTGCGGGCGCAGGCCAAGGCGTACTTCTCGACCTCCGCCTCGAGTTGGTCCCTGGGCACCACGCTGTTGAGGAAGTTGCAGTCGTACATCTCGGCGGCGGTGAAAGCCCGTCCGGTGAACACCATTTCCTGGAATTTGCGGATGCCCATGGTCTGCGCCCACCACCACATGCGGGGACCCCAGCCGTAATACCGGAACGACGGATGCCCGAACAGGGCGTCGTCGCTGGCGATCACCAGGTCCGCGTCGGCGGCCTGGTAGAAGTGCCAGCCGTAGCAGTAGCCCTTGGCTTCGAGGATGCTGATCTTCTTGAAATCCTGCAGGCCGCGGATGCCGGAATTCGGATTGGCATACCACTGACCGAGCGTGGCGCCGTTGCGAAACGAGCCCTCCGGCGGGTGCCTGACCTCCTGGGCACCGATCCGGTATTCGGCGAGCCGCGGCCCTTGGTCGGCCGCGGCACGGACCCGCATCACCTCGACCAGGTCCGCACCCGAGCCGAGGTCGTCGCCGGCTCCGCGGACCACCAGGACCTTGACGTCGTCGTCAATGCCGGCGCGGTGCAACAAATCCGCGTAGCGCAGGCGCGCGGCGATCGTCGGCGCGTTGAGGTAATCCGGGCGGTCGAACGTGATCGTGGCGATCCGCGTCTCGGCGTCTTTGTCGTACCGGATGATCTCGTCGGCCGGTGGCTCTGCGGGATCGGTCATGGCTAGGGCTGCCAGAACGGGCTGGCGGTGAGCACTTCCGGACCGTCGGCGGTGATCAGGACCGCTTCTCGCCCGAATACCGCGCCGACTCCTTCTTCCCAGACATAACCCGTCACGGCGAGCACCATCCCCGGTTCCAGACGTTCGCCGGCCGCGGTGGCGGGCAGATGCTTGGAGACGACGGGTGGGTCGAACCCCATGCCCAGGCCACGGGCGACCGGCATCGGTGGGTCCGGCTCCCCCGCGGCGTGGTACGCGGCCATCAGCTCGGCCGCGCCGGCGCCGGGCCGACAGGCCCCGATCAGCCTGTCCCACAGGCTGTCCCAGCGTCGATAGAGGGCCGCGGCGCCGCCGGGAACCTGCTTCTTGCCGGCCGGCCAGGTGCGTCCCACCTCGCCGACGTACCCGCCGGCCAGGACTCCCGCGGAGAACGCCACCAGATCGCCGTCCTGGATGCGGCCTTGAACACGGTCACCGCCGTCGGCGCGCCGCCACGGGTGCGTGCGCGAGGTCGCCCACGCGACGTCTTGATTCGACGGCGTGCTCACGCCGCCGGCCGCCGAGGCCTCCAACACGACGCCGGCCAGCGCTTGTTCGCTCACCCCGGGCCGCAATTCCGCGACCGCGGCCGCCAGGGCCGATTCGGCCACCGCGACGGACTCCCGCACCGCGGCGATCTCTTCCGCCGTCTTGACGCGGCGTGCGGCCCGCATCGCGAGCTCGCCGTCGATCAGCTGGGCGTTGGGGAATGCGGTCGGCAGCAGCTGCGCGAAAACCGGTGAGAGCGCGTCGGTTCCGACCCGCTGTGCATCGGCCGCGCCGTCGATGCGCTGCAGCGCCGACATGGTGTTCACCGGGTTCCACGAGATGCCGTAGAGGTTCTCGTGGGGGATGTCGTCGGGCACGCCCTCGTCCCACGTGCTGAGGAGGTGCACGGCACCTGTCTCCCGCACCACCACACAGGTCGGACCGAACGGCCGGGTGCCGGCGACCCAAAGCTGCGGCGCGCCGGTGACGTAACGGACATTGGCTTGCCGGCCGAGGACCAGGACATCGAGGTCGTGCGCGGCCATCTGGTCGAGCGCCCGCTGGCGACGCCCCGAGCGCAGCGCGCGCTCGTCGGGCAGGACTTCAGTTCCCATAGGGGTCATAGGGGTAGTCGGTCAAACGGATCCAGCCTTCCTCGGTGATCACCAGGACCTCTTCGCTGCGGTAGCCGCCGGTGCCGTCCTCCCACACCACGGGCTCCAAAACCAGCACCATCCCGGATTGAAGGACGAAATTCTCGTCGAACTCCTGGCCGAGATCCGTTCCGATCATCGGCATTTCGGCGGCATTGACGCCGA
Source organism: Mycobacterium intracellulare ATCC 13950 (assembly GCF_000277125.1). Taxonomy (NCBI): domain Bacteria; kingdom Bacillati; phylum Actinomycetota; class Actinomycetes; order Mycobacteriales; family Mycobacteriaceae; genus Mycobacterium; species Mycobacterium intracellulare. The sequence continues at coordinate 745,259 of NC_016946.1, read as the reverse complement.
TGCCGTGGCCCAGGTAGAAGTGCGGCAGCCAGGGCTTGGTGCCGCCGTTGGCCTTGATCGCGGCCCGGCCGAGGTCCGCCGCGGTGGCGCCGGCCTTGGCGACACCCAGGACGGCGGTCATGATCTCGAACCAGGTGTCGAACTGCGCCTGTTGGCGCGGGGAGGGGTCCCGCCCGACGATCCAGGTGCGTCCGAAGTCCGAGCAGTAGCCCTGGTAGGTGATGCTGACGTCGGTCCACAGCACGTCGCCCTCGGCCAGCTCGCGCTCGGTGCTCAGCAGCGGCAACGCCAGGTCGCCGTGCGTGGTCCACACGCCCTCGGCCTTGCTGGGCGGCATCACCTGCCAGATCGGTTCGAGCATGCTGGCCGTGGCGCCCAGCTCGAAGGCGCGTCGCAAAAAGCTTGCCGACAAATCGATCTGACGTATCCCGGGCGCCAGCCGCTTCTGCACCTCGACCATGGCCTCGTCGGTGATCCGGATGGCGGTGCGCATGCACGACAATTCGTCCGGGGTCTTGACCGACTTGGCCGCGCTGACGACGGCCGCGGCGTCGACGGGGGCCCCGTTCGGGAACAGGACGTTCGCGGCGCGCGACATCGCCCCCGTGCATTCGTCGACAGCGACCACCGATTTGGCCGGGATCAGCTCGGCGAGTGTCCGCGCGAAATGGGCCACGCCCTCGTCGAATTCGAGATAGACCGGCCCGTGCAGGTGGTCGGCGGGCAGATCCGACTCCTGTGCGGCCCCCTCCCGGAACGGGAGGAACAGGTGCGGCCACTCGTCGTCGGCGAGCACCACGGCCACCGGGCGCTCGACATAGGACAGTCCGGCGTCGCCCAGTGGCCAACTGGCGCCGGTGGCGTAGACGACGGCGTTGTTGCCGAGCAGGATCATCGCGTCGACGCCGCGTTCGGTCATCGCCGACCGCAGCCGCGCTCCCGTCTCGCGGCGCAGGCGCGCCAGGTCGGGTGTTTCGGGGATCACCAGTCCGTTGCCTCTGCTGGTGCCCAGGTCCGCGAGCGTCTTCACTACAGGCCCAAGAACGTTGTGATGTTGTCGCTGACGATCTTCTTCGCGTTCGCCGGACCGACGGCGTCAACAACGGCCGTCAACGACTTCTCCGAGTAGCCATAGGTGCTTTCGTTGTGCGGGTAGTCGCTGGACCACATCACCCTGTCCACCCCGATCTGGTCGATCAGCTGCAGGCCCAGGGGGTCGACCATGAACGACGCGCTCATGTGGGTGTCCCAGTAGTAGCGCACATCGTGCTGCAGCGGCCGGTTGAACATGTGCTGATAGGACGCGACCAGGTGCTCGGCGTCCTGCAAAGCCCATGGCACCCAGGCGATTCCGCCCTCGAACCAGCCGATCCGCAGCCCGGGATGATCGTCGAGAATTCCGGTGAAGAGATACTTGGCGAACTGCTCGCGGAAGCCGTCGACGTTGATCATCATGCCGACCACCACGCTGTTGAACTGACACGGGGTCTTCGGCGGGGTCTCGCCGATGTGGTGGGTCACCGGCAGGCCGGCGGCCTCGATCTCGTCCCAGACTGGTTTCATCGCGGTACTGCCGTAGTCGATGATGTTGCCCTCGTCGTCCTTGCCCGGGTTGAGCGGCAGTAGGAACGTCTTGAGTCCCAGGGACTTCAGCTCTTCGAGGGTCTTGCGGGTCCCCCGAGGGTCCCACCAGTTGATCAGGCCCGCACCGTAGAAATGGCCGCCGGAGCGCTCCTGCAACTCAGCGATGTATTCGTTGTAGATGCGGAAGGCAAGCTCGCGAAGTTGCTTGTCCGGGTAGTGGAACAGCGCCAGCACCGCGTTGGGAAAAGCCAGTTCCTTCTCGACCCCGTCGTCATGCAATTCCTGAATCCGGGCCTCGATGTTGGTGCTGGCGGCGCCGGGCAGGTCGTCGTACTGCATCAGGACTGCGCTGAAATCACCCGGCAGGAACGACTGTCCCTTGCGGCCGACCTGGTAGGCGCCCTCCTCGTACCAGATCCGCGGTGCCTTGTCCTTCAGGTCTTCCGGGAAGCGTTGGTAGAAGATGTCATCGGCGAGCGAGATGTGGTTGTCCGCCGAGAAGACCACGGTCCCCGCGGGCAGGCCCACATCGCTGCCGGCGGCGTGGCCGCGCCGGTCCTTCGGAGCGCCATAGCCTCCGGGCGGGTAGAGCGTGCTTGCTTGAGTCGTCATCGTTGACCCTCCATTCGGATCCGCTGTTGTCAGCAGTTTTTCAAAGGCAGCGAGCTGGGCTACCAGGTCACCGGCAGTTCGTAGACGCCGTAGGCGAGGCGGTCGTGCTTGAACGGGACTTCTTCGATCGGCACGGCCAGTTCCATCGTCGGGACGCGGCGCAGCAGGGTCTGGAACACGATCTGCAGTTCCGCCCGCGCCAACTGCTGGCCCACGCACTGGTGGCGGCCGTATCCGAAGGCCACATTGCGATCGGCTCCCGAGCGATGCAGGTACAGGCGATCGGGTTCGGCGAAGGCCTGCGCATCCCAGTTGGCCGGTGCCAGGTCGATGATGATGCCCTCGTTGGCACGAATGGTCTCGCCACCGATATGAATGTCTTCCACGGCGACGCGGCGCTGTCCGTTTTGGATGATGCTGAGGTAGCGCAGCAATTCCTCCACCGCGTTGGCGAGAATCTTCGGGTCCTCGGCATCGCGGATGACGGCGGCCTGGTCCGGATTCTCCAGCAGCGCAAGCACTCCGAGCCCGATCATGTTCGCGGTCGTCTCGTGCCCGGCGATCAGCAATCCGGTGCCCAGCTGCGCGGCTTCCTTGACACTGAGCTCGCCGGCCTTGACCCGCTCGGCGAGGTCGGAAACCGCGTCTTCCGCAGGGTTTTCCATCTTGGCTTCCACCAGCTGAGCCAGGTACTTGTGCAGGCTCATCGCGCCCTTCATGGTGTCCTCGGCGGCGGCAAAGCGCGCGAGGCCAACGTTGGCGTGGTGCTGGAACATCTCGGCGTCCTCGTAAGGCACGCCCAGCAATTGGCTGATCACCAGCGACGGAACCGGAAGCGCAATGGCGGCAACGACATCCGCGGGCTGCGGGCCGGCCAGCATCGTGTCGATGTGGTCGACGGTGATCTGCTGGATCGTCGGGCGCAGACCCTCCACCCGCCGGAACGTGAAGGGCTTGGACAGCATCCGCCGGAACCGGGTGTGCTCCTCGCCGTCGGAGGTGAACACCGACCGGGGCCGCTTGTGCACGGTCGACAACATGCCTTCGTTCCAGTGCGGGAAGCCGGGCACCCGGTCGTCGACGCTGACCCGCGAATCCGAGAACAGCTCGCGCACTTGCTCGTAGCCGGTGATGAGCCACGGCGTACTGCCATCCCAGATCCGCACCCGAGACAGCGGCCGGGACTCGGCCAGCGCCATGACGTCCGGCGGCGGGGCGAACGGGCAGCGCGGCTCCCTGGCCATCGGATAGTCCGGAATGTCGGCGGTCTGCTCTGTGGTGGCACTCGTCAGAATGTCTGACATCTCTATTCCTCGATGTGGATGGCCAGGGCGGGACAGGCGGCCGCCGCCCGCCTCGCACCTTCGGCCTGGTCGGCCGTAGGACTGTGATTGAGTAGGACGACCACGCCGTCGTCGTCGCGCTGGTCGAACACTTCGGGCGCATTCATGACGCAGTTCCCGGACGAGGCGCAAACATCTTGGTCAACAGTCACTTTCATCTTCAAACCCCCTCACTCGTACGCCGTCACGGGCGCCAGCCACAGGCCCACGATCGCATCGATGAGCCCGGACGCCGCAGCGCGCCAGGAACGATGGGACGTCAACGTTCCCGCGACAAGCGCGCGTTCACGGTCGGCGCAGGTGTGCATCAACAGGTTTCGGGCCATGATGTTGCGTTCGAAGTGCACCTCGGCCGGCAATTCGGGCAGACACCGGTTGATGCCCTCCACGACCTGAACCAGCGAGGGCGAGCTGAGCGCGCCCTTGACGATGATGTTGTAGTAGGCGGGGTCGGTCATCGCCTGCGCCGCAAACCGCGCGTACCACGTCGGATTTCCGAGCTCCTCGAGGTGATCGGTGAGCGGGCGCACCAGGCAGGCCACCCAGTTGCGCAGTTCGGCGTCCCGGCCGTCGGCGGCGCCGGAGGCCAACAACTCGTCGACCATCCGCTCGCGGAGCTGCTCGACGGGTCCGCGGTGCTTGTGCTCGATGGCGCGCACCAGGTCGGCCTTGGTGCCGAAGTGGTAGCCGACCGCGGCGTTGTTGCCCTGGCCGGCGGCCTCGCTGACTTGTCGGTTGGACACCGCGAACATGCCGTGCTCGGCGTAGAGCCGCTCGGCGGCCACCAAGATCGCCTCTTGGGTGGAGCTGGCCCGCTCGGTGCGCACGGTCCGGCCGACGGTGGTCATCGGCCCAGTCAACCCGCCGCAAGCCGTTAAGTCAAGCGCTTGATTTAATCCACAGACCGACCTCGGAGCGGGAGGCCGCCGGCACAAGCGGCCCGGGCGCGGGCTTACGGTCGCGTATCCGAGTTTGGCCCCGCGGGTTGCGGGTATTGCAGCTTCGCAGCGTCCTTCAGTCAACAGGGACGGTTCTGCTTCTCGACAGACGGGACGGTGCCGCCAGGACGCGCGGCTGCCCCTACAGATTTTGAGAAGGGGCCTTGAGTTTGTTGCGCGTAGCTTCGGTGCCGGCGTCGCACGTCTACGTCCGTCACCTCGGCAATCCGTACTCGGATTGCGTTGTGCGCCTGGATGATCCGGCGCCGGCGGATGGCCGCACCGTGCCGGGAGGTTGGTGGCCGCCGCTGATGTTGGAGCCGGGCTGGGTCAGCGACAACCACTCACGATTCGACGTGTTCCACATCCACTTCGGGTTCGACGCCATCACTCCGGAGGATTTGGCCGGAGTCGTCCAGGAGCTCAAAGAGCACAACAAGCCGCTGGTGTACACGGTGCACGATCTGCGCAATCCACATCACCCGGAACCCGAGGCCCACGCCGCGCAGCAGGACGTCCTGATTTCCGCCGCCGACGAGCTGATTACGCTGACACCCGGTGCCGCACAGCTGATTTGGCGAAACTGGCGGCGGCGGGCCCGCGTATTGCCGCACCCGCACGTGCTCGAAAAGGAGTGGATCGAGAGGCCCCGCGGCCGCGGCGAGCGATTCGTCGTCGGCCTGCACGCCAAAAGTCTGCGCGCCAACATGGACCCGTTGCCCGTCGTGGACGCGCTCGCGGCGATCGTGTCGTCCCTGCCCGACGCGATCCTGCAGGTCGACGTCCACGACGAGATCTTCGATCCCGACAATCACTGGTTCGCACCGTCGACCGGCGCGGCACTGCTGGCCTACGACTCCCACGAGCATGTGCAGGTCCGGGTGCACCCGTACTTCTCGGACGACGAATTCTGGGACTACCTCGCTTCGCTGACGGTTTCCGTACTGCCCTACCGGTTCGGCACCCATTCGGGCTGGCTCGAGGCGAGCTACGATCTCGGAACCGCCGTGGTGGCCCCCAGCTGCGGCTTCTATCGCCAGCAACGCCCGTGCGGCGTTTTCGGTTTCGGCGACCGGGGCTTCGATCCCGTGTCGCTGTGCGGTGCGATCCACCGGGCACACGCGCGTTGGGCCGCCGGCTGCCCCGCCCCCCGGGCCGACTGGGTGGCGCGGCTCGCCGAAAGGCGAGAGCTCGCCGCGGCGCATCGTGCCATCTACGCGAGCGTCCTGCGATGACGGAGCCACTGCGCGTGGCGCTGATCGCCTCGACCCGCCATCCGATCCGGCAACCGTTCGCCGGGGGGCTCGAAGCGCACGTCTGCCACCTGACCGGCGCGCTCGCATCCCGCGGCTATCGGGTGTCGCTGTTCGCCGCGGCGGGTTCGGATCCCGGTTTGAACTGTCAGACGCTCGACGTGCGCCCGTTGGATCTGTCGGAGGCGGCGCGCCACGACGTGTCGATGCCGCCGGCAGATTTCATGGCCGATCACCACGCGTACCTGTCGTTGATGTTGTGGCTGGCGGGGCCCGGGAGCCAACAGTTCGACGTCATCCACAACCACAGCCTGCATTACCTTCCGGTGGCGATGGCCTCGGCGTTGTCCACTCCGATGCTCACCACGGTGCACACGCCGCCGACGCCCTGGCTCGAGTCGGCGATCGGTGCCGCCACCGGGAAGGGCACCCGCTTTGCGGCGGTCTCCCGGCACACCGCTGCGGCGTGGCGAAGCCTCACCGGAGATATCACCGTGGTTCCCAACGGCATCCATACGGGCCAGTGGCCCCTCGGCCCGGGTGGGCCGTCCCTGGTGTGGTTTGGTCGGATCACACCGGAAAAGGCACCCCATCTGGCGATCGCCGCGGCCCAACGGGCGCGCCGACCGCTGGTCCTCGCCGGTCCGATCTCCGACCAGCAGTACTTTGTTCGCCACGTCGAGCCCCACCTTCGGGGCGACATCCGGTATGCGGGCCATCTGGACCACCGGCGTCTGGCCCACGTGGTCAGCCACGCCGCAGCGGCGCTTGTCACCCCGAGCTGGGACGAGCCGTACGGGCTTGTCGTCGCCGAAGCGATGTCGTGCGGCACCCCCGTCGTTGCGTTCGCCCTCGGTGGCATCCCCGAACTCATCAGCGCGGCGTCGGGGCGACTCATCGTCGCCGGTGACGTCGCCGCCATGGCGGACGCCATAGGCACGGTGCTCGCGCTACCGCGAAAGCGGGTGCGCGAGCACGCCATTCGCCAGTGTTCGGCCGAAGCGATGGTGACCGCCTACACCAATGTGTACCGAGAAATGATCGACGACTTCGCGGGCAGGCAACATGATCGGGTACTACATTCACCACCACGGGTTCGGGCATCTGGCTCGGGCCATGAGCGTCTGCGCACGGATGCGCCGCCCGGTGACCGCCATGACATCGCTGGATGTGCCGGAGCCCCAGCCGTTTTCGGCGGTCATGAGGCTACCGTGTGACGACGAGGGACCGCGGCCACGCGAGGCCACCGCACACGGCGCGCTGCACTGGGCGCCCCACCACGACGCCGGGCTGAGCGCCCGAATGAATCAGATCGCGGAGTGGGTGTCCGACGCGCGGCCCGAGGCCGTCGTTGTCGACGTATCGGTGGAAGTGGCGCTGTTCATCCGGTTGCTCGGCGTACCGGTGATCGTCGTGGCGTTGCCCGGCACCCGCGTGGACGCCCCGCATGTGCTGGTGCATCGCCTCGCCGATCACATCGTGGCGGCCTGGCCGCGCGCGTTGTGTGTGCCGTCATGGCTGCGGCAATGGGAGGACAAGACCAGCTACGTCGGTGGCATCAGCCGCTTCGAGGGCCGTGACCGTCGCGGCGACGAGCCCGAGTCATCGGCACGGCCGTTGAAGGAGACGCGCGTCGTCGTATTGGGCGGGGCCGGCGACGCCTTCGGAACCTCGCTACAGGATTGTGCCGCAGCGGATTCGGTCCGGTCATGGACGACGCTCGGCGGCAAGGTCGGTGCGTGGAGAGATGATCCGTGGCCCGAGATCCGGGGGGCGGATGTCGTCGTCACCCACGCGGGTCAGAGCTGTATTGCTGATGTCGCCGCGGCGAGGCGCCCCGCGTTGGTCCTCCCGCAGCCGCGGCCCTTCGATGAGCAACACGCGACGGCCCGGATGCTCAAGCGCCATCAGCTTGCGGTGGTCGCGCACGGCATGCCCGACCCACGGGCGTGGCCGGCGCTGCTGACCGCCACCGCGGCGACCGACCCGCGACGGTGGCGACGGTGGGAAGTGGATGGGGCGGCCGACCGTGCCGCCGAAGCCATCGAGTCGACGGCCCGCCGTTGCAGGCAAGGCACGTAGTGCGCACCGCCGTCATCACCATCGTGCACGGCAGGGGCGCCCACCTGCGGCGGCAGCTCGAAGGCCTCGCCACCAGCACACTGCGGCCGGACCTGCACATCGTGGTCGCGCTCGGTGACCCCACCGTCGCCGCCCTGGTAAGCGAGCTGAAGGCGCCGGCGCTGGTGGTTGAGTGCGAGGCCGCCCGCCCGCTGCCGGTGGCGATGGGACGCAACGTGGGAGCCGCCGCGGCGATACGAAATGCCGCCGAGCTCTTGGTTTTTCTCGACGTCGATTGCATTCCCGGCGCGGAGTTGCTCGACCGCTACCACGGGGTCGCAGGCAGATCCGAGCACGCGGACGCGATCCTGAACGGCCCGGTCACGTATCTGCCACCACCCGGGCCGGGCGGCTACGTGATCTCCGAGGTGCGGTCGAATCCCGATCCGCATCGTGCTCGGCCCGCGCCGCGGGACGGCGCTGTCCTGTCCACGACGGACTATGCGCTGTTCTGGTCGCTGTCTTTCGCGGTGAAAGTCCCTACGTGGCAGCGGATCGGGGGATTCTGCGAGCGGTACCGCGGCTACGGCGGAGAGGACACGGACTTCGCGCAATGCGCGGCGGCACGCCAAGTTCCGATGCGCTGGGTCGGCGGGGCCCACGCATTCCACCAGCACCATGCGGTCGCCGATCCCCCCGTCGACCACCTCGAGGACATACTGCGCAACGCCGAGATCTTCTATGGGCGTTGGGGTTGGTGGCCGATGGAGGGCTGGCTGTCCTCCTTCGCGGACCAAGGCCTGATCCGTCGCGACGCCGACGGGCGTCCCCGCCCTATCCCCCACCCTTCTTGGGCCGAATGACCTTGCCCGCCACCGTTCCGCCGTCGACGGGCAGCACGGTCCCGGTGACGTATCGCGACCGGTCGGTGGCGAAATACAGCGCGGCCTCGGCGACGTCATCGGGCGTGCCGTCGCGCTTCAGCGGGCGGTCATCGCGCATCCCCTGGCGAATCCGCGCCTCGAACCGCTCGAGCTGTTCGGGGTCCATGCCGGCCGCCGACTTCCCCAAGATCGGCGTGGGGATGCTGCCCGGCGCGATGGCGTTGACCCGAATCTCGTGATACGCCAACTCGATTGCGGCGGACTTGGTGAACTGGATGACCGCCGCCTTGGACGCGCGGTAGATCATCACGCCGCCGCCGGCCTGGATCCCGCCGATCGAGGTGATGTTGATAATGGATCCGCCGCCATGTTCGGCCATGTGCCGCGCGGCATCTCGGGTGCCCGCCATGACGCCCAGCACGTTGACCCCCATCACCCTGTGGAAATCGGTCAGGTCGTCGTCGAGCAACTTCCGCAGGGGGCTCGAGATTCCGGCGTTGTTGACCATCACGTGCAGGCCGCCGAACTTCGCGACGGCAGCGGAGACCAGCGCGCCGACCTGCTCGAGGTCGGAGACATCCGTCGGCTGGAAGAGCGCATTGTCGCCCAGCGATGCCGCCAGCGCCTTGCCCCGGTCGGTCTCGACGTCGGCGATGACGACGCGTGCGCCCTCGGCCACAAACCGCTCCACGAGGCCCCGGCCAATGCCGGACGCGCCGCCGGTGACGATGGCGACCTTGCCATCAAGTTCGTTAACCACCTGACGAGTTAATCGGGGCCCTCAGCGTTAAGTCAAGCAGTTGATTTAAGACTGCGCGGGCCGGGTGCTCGTCGCCCCGGCGACGCGCGCCATCGGTAAGGTCGTACAGCAAATCCTTCGGACGCGGCGGTGTGGGTGAAAGTTCAGCAAGCGCAACCTTTGCGCGGCCGGAGCGCGGAATGCGCGGCGCTCGAACGCCTGGTGTCGGACGCCCGCGCCGGCCAAAGCCGGGTCCTGGTGTTGCGGGGGGAAGCGGGCATCGGCAAGACCGCATTGTTGGACTTCGTTTCCGAGCGTGCTTCGGGATTTCGCGTGGCGCGGGTGGCGGGCGTGGAGTCCGAGATGGAGCTCCCGTTCGCCGCGCTGCAGCAACTCTGCGTGCCGCTGCTCGAATTCTCCGACCGCTTACCGGCTCCGCAACGCGACGCCCTGGAGATCGCCTTCGGGCGAAGCGCCGGACGGGCACCGGAGCGCTTCCTGGTCGGGTTGGCGGTGCTCAGTTTGATCGGCGCGGCGACGGAATCGCAGCCCTTGATCGTCCTGGTCGACGATGCGCAGTGGATTGACCGTATCTCGGCCCAGACGTTGGCGTTTGTCGCCCGCCGCCTGATCGCCGAGCCGGCGGCGATGGTCTTCGCGATGCGCGACGGTGCCGTGGCGTTGGACACCGATGAGCTGAGCGGGCTGCCCGAATTGACGCTCGGCGGGCTCGAACCGGGCGACGCCCGCGCGTTGCTGGATTCGGTCATCCTCGGCCGGCTGGACGACCAGGTGCGCGATCGCATCGTGGCGGAAACGCGGGGCAATCCGTTGGCTCTGCTGGAGCTGCCCCGGGGCCTGACCGGCGCGGAGCTGGCGGGCGGCTTCCAGCGCCCGGACGTGCGACCGCTGACGGGACAGATCGAGCAGACATTCCTGCGGCGGATCCGCTCGCTTCCCGACCACACCCAGCGCCTGTTGACGACCGCCGCCGCGGAACCGGTGGGCGACGCCGCGCTATTGCTGCGCGCCGCCGAGCATTTGGGCCTTCCGCCGGACGCGGCGGCCGATGCGGAAGCGGCCGGGTTGATCGACGTGGGGACCCGGGTGCGGTTCCGGCATCCCCTGGTGCGCTCGGCCGCATACCGCACGGCGGACCTGATCGAGCGCCGACGGATCCATCGCGCGCTGGCCGAGGCGACCGACAGGCGAAGTGATCCCGACCGCCGCGCATGGCATCTGGCCATCGCGGCCCACGGCCCGGACGAATCCGTTGCCGCCGCGCTGGAGCGCTCCGCCGACCGCGCCCAGGCCCGGGGCGGCGTCGCCGCCGCGGCCGCCTTCTTGGAACGGGCGACCCAATTGAGCGCCGAGCCGTCCCGCCGGGGAACGCGGGCGCTCGCGGCCGCTCAGGCCAAACGCGACGCGGCAGCCTTCGACGCGGCGGACGAGCTGATCACGGTCGCCGAGGGCGCGTCGCTGGATGAGTTGCAGCAGGCCCGTGCCGCCCGGTTGCGCGCGCAGATCGTCTTCGCCCGAAGCCGCAGCGGTGCCGCCGACGCGCCAACGGTCTCCGACGCCGCCATCGGTTTGCTCGATGCCGCCCGCGGGCTGGAGAGACTTGACGACGCGCATTCCCGCGAAACGTACCTAGAAGCCTTGGGGGCGGCGATGTTCGGCGGCCGGCTTTGCCCGCACGGCGGCATTCACCTGGTCGCCGAAGCGGCCCGCGCCGCGCCGCCCGGACCGCAACCCGCGCGTCCGGTCGACCTTCTGCTGGACGGCATCGCGTTGCGGGCCACGGCCGGGCAAGTCCCGAGCGTGACGGCGCTGCGCGACGCGCTAGCCCGCATCCAGGACGAACCCGAGCGGGGCGACGATGTGCTGCACTGGTTCTGGCAAGCCTTCCCCGTCGTCCAGGAATCCGCCGTCCACGAGCTGTGGGACGACGAGGTATGGCACCGTCTGGCCACCCACGCCGTTCGGCTCGCGCGCGGCGCGGGCGCACTCGCCGTGTTACCGCACGCCCTGGTCTACCGCGCCGGAGTGCACGTGCAGGCGGGCGAATTCGCGACGGCGTCTCAACTCATCGAGGAGGCCAAGGCGATCTCGGCCGCCACCGGTTATGTCCCGGTCAAATACCACTCGGTCCTGTTGGCCGCGTGGCGCGGCAACGAGGACGTCGCGACCGCCCTGATCGAGCAGGCCGCCGCGGACGGGATGGCAAGGGGCGAAGGGCGAGTCGTCGGATTGACCGGGTATTGCGGCGCCGTCCTCTACAACGGCCTGTGCCGCTATGACGACGCCTTCGCGGCGGCCCGCAGGGCATGCGAATACGAGGACCTGGGCCTGTTCGGATGGTGCCTGATCGAACTCGTCGAAGCCGCCGCGCGAAGCGGCCAAAAGGACGCGGCCCGCGACGCCCTGCGCCAACTGGAAGTCCGGGCGCTCAGCGCCCGAACAGATTGGGCCGACGGCGTTTACCTTCGGTCCAAGGCGCTGCTGGCCTCCGACCGCGACGCGGAGGCCTGCCACCTCGAGGCGATCGACAAGCTCGCGCGGACGCGCATCGCCGTCCAGCTGGCCCGCGCGCACCTGTCCTACGGGGAGTGGCTGCGCCGTTGCAACCGCCGGATCGACGCGCGCTCCCAGTTGGGTACCGCCCACGAGATGTTCACCCGGATGGGTGCCGACGCGTTCGCCGCGCGAGCCCACCGCGAGCTGCTGGCCACCGGCGAGAAAGTGAACAAGCGGTCCGGGAAAACGGGAAACGCCTCCGGCGGCGAGCTGACGGCGCAGGAGGCCCAGATCGCCCGGCTGGCCGGTGAGGGCCTGACCAACCCCGAGATCGCCGCGCAGTTGTTCATCAGCAGCCACACCGTCGAATGGCACCTGCGCAAGGTGTTCGCCAAGCTCGGCATCACCTCCCGCCGGCAACTGCGCGGCTTGGCCAAGGAGTTCGGCCCCCTGAGTTCGGCATGACTACGGACTTTCCAGGGTTCCCCCGGACCGGCGCGCGGGCCATGCTGAAGAGGCCAGTTCGTCGGGAAGCGTGAAAGGCGTGGTCATGAAGGTTTTGGTAATCGGTGGCAGTGGGTTGATCGGATCACAGGTTGTCACCCTGCTCACCGAGCAGGGACACGAAGCCGTCCCGGCGTCACCGAGCACGGGCGTCAACACCGTGACCGGTGAGGGGGTCGCCGAGGCCGTCGCCGGTGTCCAGGCGGTGGTGGACGTCTCCAACTCGCCGTCGTGGGCAGATGACGACGTGCTGAACTTCTTCACCACCTCCACCCGCAACCTCCTCGAGGCGGAGCGGGCCGCGGGCGTGCAGCACCACGTCGCGCTCTCGATCGTGGGAGCCGACCGCGCGGCCGCAAGCGGCTACATGCGGGCCAAGATCGCTCAGGAAAAGGTGATCGTGGAATCCGGAGCCCCCTACACCATCGTGCGGGCCACTCAGTTCTTCGAATTCGTTGCGGGCATTGCGGATTCGATGACCGAGGGTGACACGGTCCGGGCGCCGCATGGGGCGTTCCAGCCGATCGCCGCCGCGGATGTGGCCACGGCCGTCGCCCGCGCCGCGATCGGTGAGCCGGTCAACGGGGTGATCAACATCGCCGGACCCGAAAAGCAGGGCATGGACGACTTCATCCGGACCCGGTTCGCCGCGACCGGCGATGCCCGCCGCGTGGTGACCGACCCGGATGCGCAGTATTACGGCGCGGTCCTCGACGAGCGCATGATCGTTCCCGTCGAGGGCGAAGAAGTGACCATCTACCCCACCCGGTTCGGCGACTGGCTGGCCTCGCAGGCGCCCAGCAACGCCGAGTAACGGCTGGAGGAGGCGGTCCGATGGAGCTGATGGACCACACCGCGGTGATCACCGGCGGGACGGCGGGCATTGGACTGGAATCGGCTCGGCTGTTCGCCAGCGAAGGCGCCACCGTCATCGTCTCGGGCCGCGATCCGGCCAGGGGAGCGCACGCGGTGGAGGTCATCGGCCCGAAGGCACGGTTCATCCAGACCGACATGGCCGATATCGATTCGGTGAATTCGCTTGTGCAGCAGTGCGGTGAGGTCGACATCATCGTCAACAACGCCGGCAGCTTTCCGTCGGCATTGACGGTGGAGCAGGGGATGTCGGCGTTCGAGACGATGTTCGACACCAACGTGCGCGGCGCGTACTTCCTGGTTGCCGGCCTGGTCCCGGGAATGCTCAACCGCGGCCGCGGCAGCATCGTCAACATCACGACCATGGCCGCCTTCAAGGGAATTCCCGGTGCGTCGGGCTACAGCGCCTCCAAGGCCGCGGTGGAATCGCTCACCCGCACCTGGGCCGCCGAATTCGGAGGGGCCGGGGTGCGGGTGAACAGCGTGGCGCCGGGGCCCACCCGCACCCCCGGGGTGGCGGCGGAATGGGGCGACGTCAACGAGGAGCTCGGGCGGGCCCTGCCACTGGGGCGCACCGCCTTCCCGTCCGAGATCGCCGAAGCGGTGCTCTTCCTGAGCTCCCCTCGCTCCAGCTTCATCACCGGCTCGACCCTGCACGTCGACGGCGGCGGCGCCGCGGTTTGACCGCCGCGGCGGTCAACGTCGAGTTGTTGCGGACTTTTCGCCGGCGTTCGCTCTACGGTGGGTAGTTGCGCAACGACGAGGAGCATTCATTGCCCGGGCAACCCACCAGCGACGTAACCTTCGACCGAACCCGGCTCACCAGGCGCGGTTTCATGGCCGCGGGCATCGCCGGCGGGTTGGCGCTGACGGCGTGCAGCCAAACCAAACCCGAGCCGTCGGGCAGTGCCAGGATGGCCGCCGCCGTCGATGCGGCCGAGGCCGCCCGGCCGCACAGCGGCCGGACCGTCACCGCCACCCTGACGTCCCAGCCGGTGCAGATCGACCTGGGCGGACCGGTCGTCCGCACGCTGGCCTTCGGCGATTCCATCCCCGGTCCGGTGCTCCGCGCCAGCATCGGTGACCAAGTCGTGGTGACGGTGAAAAACCGGCTCGATCATCCGACGTCGGTGCATTGGCACGGTATCGCCGTGCGCAACGACATGGACGGCGCCGAGCCCGCCACGCCCAACATCGCGGCCGGCCACGACTTCACTTACCGGTTCTCCGTGCCCAACTCGGGCACCTACTGGGCACATCCGCACACCGGCCTGGACGAGGACACCGGGCTGTACCTGCCGGTCATCGTCGACGACCCGACCGAGGGCAATTACGACGCCGAATGGATTGTCGTCCTCGACGATTGGACCGACGGCGTCGGCAAGAGCCCCCAGCAGCTCTACGGCGATCTGAGCAACCCGAACAAGTCGCCCATGCCCGCCACATCCGAGACGACCCCGACCACCACGCCGGCGAGCGAAGCGAGTACGAGCGAGACCAGCCCGACGACTTCGACGAGCCCGGCGCCCGGCGGGCCCGGGCCCACGGCGGGAAGTGCCGGCAGCAGCGACCTCCTCGGTGGCGACGCCGGAGACATCACCTACCCCCACTACCTGATCAACGGCCGAATTCCCGCCTCCCCCATGACGTTCAACGCGAAGCCTGGCCAGCGGATTCGGATCCGCTTCATCAACGCCGCCTCCGACACCACCTTCCGGGTCGCGCTGGCCGGCCATTCGATGACGGTGACCCACACCGACGGCTACCCCGTGGTGCCCGCTGCGGTCGACGCCCTGCTCATCGGCATGGCCGAACGCTACGACGTCCTGGTGAGCGCCGCGGACGGTGTCTTCCCACTGGTCGCCGTCGCGGAGGGCAAAAACGCTCTGGCGCGGGCATTGCTGGCCACGGGGGCGGGCAGCGCGCCCGACCCGCAACTGCAGCCCGGCGAACTCACCAAGCGCGTGGGCACCGTCGAAATGTTCACCGCCACGACACCGGTCAACCTTGGGCGCCCCGACCCGAACCTCAATCTCCCGGTCGTGCTGGGCGGCAACATGATGCAGTACAACTGGACGATCAACGGGCAGCCCTTCGGCAAGACGAGCCCGCTGCGCGTGCAACAGGGCCAGCGGCCCACCATCACCTTCGACAACACCACGACGATGTATCACCCGATTCACCTGCACGGGCACACGTTCCAGGTGATCAAGCCCGACGGCAGCCCGGGCGCCCGCAAGGACACCGTCATCGTGCTGCCCAAACAGAAGCTCGCCGCCGTTCTCGTTGCCGATAACCCCGGCACGTGGCTGATGCACTGCCACAACACCTATCACCAGGTCGCCGGGATGGAGACGCGCCTGGACTACGTCTTCTGACGATTCAGAGGCTGCCCAAGAATTCGGTCAGCAACCGGTTGACCACCGACGATTGCTCGATCTGCGGGCAGTGCCCGGCGTCGTCGACCACCACCGAACGGGCTCCGTCGATCTGCTTGGCGATCTGGGCCGCCCAGCCGCTGGGCAGGAGCTTGTCGTCGCCGCCCTCGACGACAAGCGTTGGCACGCCGATGCGTTCGTAGGCCCGCGCGCTGGACGGGGCGGAGGACGGCGTGGCGCCGGGGCGGCGGAACCTGGCCGCGGCGATGGCCTCCCATGCCCCCGGCGCGGTGCTCGACTCGTGACGGCGCCGCACGTAGTCCTCGTCGTCGGCATAGGCGGGGTCGGAAAACAGGGCTTCGACGATGCGGCGCATGGCCGGCAACGTGGCGTCATAGTTCTGCAGCGCCTCGAAATGCTGGTTCTGCTGGATTTCGCCGCCGCCGCAGATGATCACCAGGCTCCGGACCGGCAACAGCGGCGTCTCCGACGTGCTGTCGGTGAGCAGATTGATGGCGCCCATCGAATTGCCGACGAAGTGCGCCGAGCCGACGCCGAGCAATTCGCAAAACCGGGCGACGTGCCGGATCCGCATGCCGCGCCCGTCGACGAAGTCGATCACCTTGGCCGAACTTCCGTACCCCAGCATGTCCGGGGCCAGCACGCAGTAGTGTGCGGCGAGCGCGGAAATGTTGCGTTCCCAACCGAGTTCGGCACTCGCGCCGAACTCACCGCCGTGCAGGAGCACCACCGGCTCGCCCTCGCCGGCTTCCAGGTAACCGGTGGAAAGGCCGTCCACCGACAAGGTTTTGCGCTGAACGTCCATCATTTGATCGCGATCGGGTTGACCGGCGATCCGACTGCCCCAACGACTCTCAGCGGCGGGGCGATGAGCTGGAATTCGTAGACGCCATCGGCTGCGCAGTCCTCGGCCAGCGCGGTGAGATCCCAGTACTCGCCGAACATCATTCCCATGTCGCGCAGGCAGAGCAGATGCAGGGGCAGGAACACGCCCTCTACTCCCGAGACCAGGTCCTCGACCTGGAGGTTGTCGGCCGCGACCGCGGCGACCTCGTAGTCGTGCAGCCACGAGGCGCAACTCCAGTCCAGTCCGGAGAAGGGTTCGGTCTTGTCCCCGGTCTGCGCGAACCTCGTCCACCAGCCGGTCCGGATCAGCACGATGTCACCGCGTTCGATCCGCACGCCCTGCGCGCGAGCGGCATCGTCTAATTCTTCGGGTGTGATCGGATTCCCCTGCTCGAGAAAGACTTCCGCATTCCGGTGGCGGACCATATCCAGCAGCACGCCTCGCGAAGTAATACCCTTGCCGTCGACCTTGTCGATTCCGCAATGCACGGCGCCCATGCTGGTCACCGAATCCGCTCGGAAGCCGTTGTAGAGCTGCTCGTCGTAGTAGACGTGCGACAGCGCGTCCCACTGACTTGCCGCCTGTAGCGGCATGATGATCAGGTCGTCGTTGAAGCGGAACGGATTGTCATCACCCAGGTAACTGCTGAGCTGTTGGGCTATTGGGTTGCTCGCCCACCCCGGTCCGTACCGGGCCAGCGTCTTCGCGTCTCCGCCATCGATGGTCATGATATGGACCGGGTTGTGCCGATATTCGAAGGCGCCCTGCGGTCCTGACGCACCGAAGTCCACGCCGAGTGGAAAGACCCTGCCGCGCCGGACCAGGCTTGCGGCCTGGGCGATCTTTTCCTCGGTGATGAAGTTCAGCGTGCCGAGCTCGTCATCGTCACCCCAGCGGCCCCAGTTGCTGACATCGCGCGCAGCCCGGCGAAAGTCGGTCACACTGGCCACGAAGCACGCCCTTCCTCGAGTTCACGAGCTATCGCGGCGCCCACGTTTCCGCCGTCTACCCACACAACCTGACCCGAAATATAACTGGCCGCACGGCTATTGAGGAAGAGCAGCACCGCCGCCTGCTCCGCCGGTTCGGACACGCGTCCCAGCGGCTTGGGGATGTCGTCGAGGAAGCCCTGCCCGTATGCCGTACGAAGCTGGTCCAGGATCGGTGTCTCGGTGACCCCCGGCCCGGTGCAGTTGATACGGATCCCCCTGCCGCCCAGCGGCGTGGCGCTGCGCATGGTGTACAGGATGATGGCTTCCTTGGACAGTTGGTAGCCGTTGCCCAGCGCTTCGCGATGTCGATCGCACCAGTCGATCCCCTCCTGCATGGTCGCCGTGTCGAGCAACGGCGCCACCTCGCGCAGGTGCTCACGATAGGCGGCCGCCGCGAGCGAGGACACGCTGACGATGGACGATCCCGCGGTCATCTTCGGGATGAGCGCCTCGGTGAGATGGCGTAACCCCAAGAAGTTGATCGTGACGATCAACGGCGGGTTGCCCACACCCGAGGAGACCCCGGCGATGTTGAACAGCGCGTCGACCGGCCCGTCGATGGATGCCACCGCGCGATCGATCGACGCGGGATCGGCCAGGTCGATCTCGTGGAAACCGCGGATCCCGAAGTCGGGCCGGCGCTTATCCAGCCCGACGACGTCGGCCCCCAGATCGGTGAGCTGACGCACCACGTATTCCCCGATGCCCGAGGCGCATCCGGTCACCACCGCCCGGCGGCCGTCGTAGCGCCACAGCTCGTCGATTGCTGCCAAGGCTCGCCCCGACATCCTGGTATTGCTCAGGCTCTACTTCTTCTGCTGGTCCTTCGCCCGCTGCGCCGCCTGCACCCGGCCTTCGTTGATCTCCGCCATGGCTTCGGGGATCTCGCTGGCGGTGAACTTACCGCCGCGGCCGGTGGGCAGTCCACCAAACGAGTAATCCTCATCAAACTGCGGTGCGGTCGATTTCGGCCGACGCGCCTCCACCTTTTCGATGACGGGCTCGAGCCGCTTCGCCTTTTCCGCCACGGCCTTCGCGTCGCGCTCGATGAATTCCGGGAGCACCTCCTTGCCCATCAACTCGATGGATTCCATGGTGCCCTCGTGGCTGCGCGGGTTCAGCAGCAGGATGATTT
The DNA here is from genome assembly GCF_000277125.1 of Mycobacterium intracellulare ATCC 13950. Taxonomy (NCBI): domain Bacteria; kingdom Bacillati; phylum Actinomycetota; class Actinomycetes; order Mycobacteriales; family Mycobacteriaceae; genus Mycobacterium; species Mycobacterium intracellulare. The sequence goes on along the minus strand of NC_016946.1, from coordinate 726,578 downwards.
CGTCGACGCCGCTTTCTTCGTAGCCGCGCAGGAATTCGCGCACCGTGGCGGGGGACCCGATCGCGCCGCGGCCCGGCCCGTACGCCAGCGTCGGATCCTTGTCGACCTCTTCGAGATACCGCTGCCACACTCCGGTCCGCCCGGGTGTGTGCACCCCGGTCATGTAGTAGTGCATGATGCCGAACGAGAAGAACCCGCCGCCCTGCCCGAGCCGCTGCAGCGCCTGCTCGTCGGTCTTGGCCACCATCATCGACAGGTCACCGCCGATGGCGAGGATGTTCGGGTTGATCCGCGGGGTGACCGGGACGCCGTTCTCTTCGAACTCCTTGTAGTAGCCGTTGACCCGCTCGGTCAGCGGGCCGGGCCCGGTGTAGGCGAAACTCAAGGCGCCGATGGCCTTTTGGGCCGCCATCTGCACGCTGGCGGGGCGTGTGCAGGCGACCCAGACCGGCGGATGCGGCTTTTGCAGCGGCTTGGGCACGACGTTGCGCGCCGGCATCTGGACGTGCTCGCCGTGGAAGCCGGTGAACGGCTCCTCGATCATGCACCGGATCGAGACCTCGAGGGCCTCCTCCCACTGAGCGCGCTTGTCGGCGGGGTCGATGTTGAATCCGCCGAGTTCGCCGACCGACGACGATTCCCCGGTGCCGAACTCGACGCGGCCGTTGGAGAGCAGGTCGAGGGTGGCGATGCGTTCGGCGACCCGGGCGGGGTGGTTGACCACGGGCGGCAGGTGCATGATGCCGAAGCCGAGGCGAATGTTCTTGGTGCGCTGGCTGGCCGCGGCCAAGAAGATCTCCGGTGCCGTCGAGTGGCAGTACTCCTCGAGGAAGTGGTGTTCGGTGAGCCACACGGTGGAGAAGCCCGCCTTGTCGGCGGCCTCGACCTCGTCGAGGCAGTCCTGCATCATGATGTGCTCGTCGTCGGGCGCCCACGGCCGCGGCAGGGCGAATTCGTAGAACAGCGAGATTTTCATTGCTACCTCCTATGAGTATTAACGGCTCGATTGGCTGCTTGTGCCGCAACGTGTTTCGCCGCGACATAGCCGAAGGTCATCGCTGGGCCGATGGTCGCGCCAGCGCCGGCATAGCTGCGGCCCATCACCGGCGCAGAGGTGTTGCCCACCGCGTAGAGCCCGGGCACCACGCTGTCATCGGCCCGCAGGACGCGGGCGTGCTCGTCGGTGCGCAGGCCGCCGGAAGTCCCTAGGTCCCCGAGTACGATCCGGAACGCGTAGTACGGCGGATCGCCCAGCGGATGCAAGTTCGGGTTGGGCAACGTGTGATCGCCGTAGTAGTTGTCGTACACGCTGTCGCCGCGGTTGAAGTCGTCGTCGTGGCCGTTGCGTGCGAGTTCGTTGAAGCGCCCGGCGGTTTCGGCGAGCTGGACCGCGGGCACGCCGATCTTGGCCGCCATTTCTTCCCACGTCATGGCCTGCTTCACCACACCCGATTCCAGCCAGGCCGGAGGAATCTTGCGCCCGGTCGGTACGGGGGCGAATGGGATCTTCGGTATCGGCAGGTGTCCGCCGACGACGTAGCGGTTGAACGACCGGTGGTCGGTGATGAGCCAGCACGGGATGTGGGTGACGCCGGATCTCTGCCCCTCGATCATGGCGTGGCCGAAATCCATGTACGGGGCCGCTTCGTTGATGAACCGTTTGCCGGCGCCGTTGACGATGAACTGCGCGGGCATCATCCGTTCGTTGAGCATGAATTGCATGCGGCCGTCCGGCCATTGGATCGCAGGGAACCACCAGGCTTCGTCGAGCAGGTCCGTGGCGGCGCCGACCTTTTGCGCCGCGCGGATACCGTCGCCCATCGCCGCCGGGTTGCCGAAGCTCCAGTCCTGGTCCACCTCGGGCAGCAGCTCCTTGCGCCAGCCGAGGTCGTGGTCGAACCCACCCGACGCCAGGATCACACCCAGCCGCGCGCCGATCCGCTTTGACTTGCCGCCGGTTTCCACCACCGCGCCGGTCACCGCTCCGTCGGCGTCGGTGAGCAGCTCGACCATCGGGGAGTCCAGCCACAGCGGGATGCCGCGTTCCCTCAGCGCCAGCCGGAGCCGGGCCGCCAGTGACTGCCCGATCGCGGCCATCCGCTCGCCGAACACCCTGGCCCTCACCATCCTCGCGATCAGCTTGAGCAACACGGCTTTGCCGGCCCAGGATTGGCGGATCCTGTAAAAGGTGCGCAACTCCTTGGGGCCCAACCAGATTCCTCTGGGCGCCAGCGCCAGCGGCTGGAGCAGCCGCTGCTCGTCGTCGCCCAGCTTGCGCAGGTCGATGGGCGGCACGTTGATGGTGCTGCCGAGTTCGGAGCCGCCGGGGAGCTCGGGGTAGTAGTCGGCATACCCGGGCTTCCAGACGAATTCGAACCAGCCGGACAGCCGCTCCAGGAATTGGAGCATCTGCGGTGCCGTCTCGACGTATTGGCGAATGCGCGCCTCGCTGACCAGGCCGTCGGTGATCAGCTTGAGATACCCCACCACGCCCTCGGGCTCGGGCGCGTAGCCCTCCCGGCGCTGGGCGGGCGCGCCCGGAACCCAGATGCCGCCGCCGGACAACGCGGTCGAACCCCCGAAGTGCGAGGACTTTTCGACCACCAGGGTGTCGAGTCCGGAGGCCTCGGCGGTCAGGGCGGCCGTCATGCCTCCCCCGCCCGACCCGACGATGAGTACGTCGACAACGTGATCGAAATCGTCCACTGCGTCCGTCATTTCGGAAGTGCCGTTCTGATGGCGAAACCGGCGATCAGCTCGGGGGCGGGCTTGTAAAAGCGTCCCGTGGTTACGTAGGGTCCCGCGGCCTCCAGCGCCGCGAAAGCCGCTACCCAGGTGCGGATTTCCTGCGCGGAGCTGCCGCCCTCATGGGCCACGAACGCGTTCGACCACTGATCCAGTTCGCTGAGCCATCCGCCGTCGATGATCTCCAGGAATCGGTGGTCCCACGCCGGGTTGAGGGGTTGCAGGTCACTGTCGCCGGCGGCGAAGCTCTTGGCCGCATCGACGACGGCCGCCTGCCGGGCCTGGCGCTGCTCGGAGGTCATCGGTCGCCCGTGCACGATGCGCTCCAGCACGGGTGGGCCCGCGGTGGCCAGCGTCGGCACGGGCGGACTGTGGGAGAGCCCACCCGAGCCCAGCACCAGGACGCGCTTGTCCAGGGTGGCGAGATAGCCACCGACGGCGGCGCCGAGCGCTCGGCAACGGTGCATCGGGCCCAGCGGCACCCCGATCGCGTTGACGAAGATCGGGATCACGGGACGCGAGATGGCGTCGCCGAACAGCTTTTCGAGCGGCTGGACCGTGCCGTGATCCACGTCCATGCTGGCCGACACCGCGATGTCGACACCCGCGTCGAGGATGGCCCGTGCGCAGTCGCCGGCGAGGTCCTCCGGCACGTCCAGTGGGCCGGCGTGGGTGCCGTAGTCCCCGACTCCGGTGGCGCTCATGCCAATACAGAACGGCGGCATCACCTTGTAGAAGAACCCGTTGTAGTGATCCGGCGAAAAGGTGACGACGAGTTCGGGATCGAAATCCTCGACAAATCCTCGCGCCTCGGCGATCGCGCCCTCGATGTCGTCAAGCAGGTCCCGCGACGGCCCCGGAAGACTCAGGAGCGGGCTGTGCGACATACAGCACAGAGCCAGTGCCACTTTGCAAATCACCCCCTTGCGGCGTCAGGGTCAGCGCGTCAAGGAGCGCGGCGCTCAGGTCGGGAGTGCGCTGAGCGATGCAGGCGCCCGCGATGCATCGGTCGGGGCGCAGGAACAACACCGAATCGGAATGGGTGTCGAACCACGCTTTGAGGTCACCACGCCGATCGCCGACGATCACGACGTCGGGGTCATCGTGCCCGGTCCAGTGCAACTGCGTCACCGGCCGCAGCGCAAAGAAGCGCGCGCCCAGCGCTTTCCAGCTTGCGAAGGCGGCTTCGCCGAGGAGTGTGCGGGGGTTGTTGTTCCAGCACAGCACCGCGAACCAGGTGCCCAGCACGTCGTCGAGCAGCACGTCCTGCCGGTCTCGGGTGTCGACTCGCGGCTGGATGAACAGCGTCCCGACCGGCGAATCACTGCGGCCGGACTCGGCGTGCACGACGGCGCCGTGCTCGTAGCGCGGCATGGGCTTGAACCGCATTTCCAGCACATATCGCTTGAGCGACGGCACGATTGACGCCGACCGCACGAGCAGGTCGCGCGCGCCGGCCACCCGTCGGTTGGTCGGCGAGATCACGCGGCCCACCATGGTGGACAGGTCGATCATCGCGCGCGCATGCTTGCGGCGCTCCACGTCGTAGGTGTCCAGCAGCTTGTCGTCAGCGCGGCCGCTCACCACCGCCGCGAGCTTCCAGCCCAGGTTGGCGGCGTCGCGAATCCCGCTGTTGTAGCCCTGCCCCTGCCACACCGGCATCAAGTGCGCGGCGTCGCCGGCCAGCAGCAGCCGGCCCCGGCGGAAAGCGCCGGCGATCCGCGAGTGGTGCGTGTAGACGCGGCGCCGGATCACGTCGACCCGGTCGGGGTGGGGCACCATCCGGGCCAGCATCTGTTGCAGGAAGGCCGGGTCTTCCGCCTGTTCGTCGGTCTCGTCGGCGTGAATCATGAACTCGAAGCGGCGAATACCGTGGGCGATCGAGATCGAGGCGTACGGGCGCTCGGGGTCGGCGCCGACCTCGCTGTTGGGGTGCCCGAGCGGGTCGTTGGCGATGTCGACCACCAGCCACCGCGTCGAGGACGTCGTCCCGTCGAACGACACCCCCATCACGCGGCGGGTCATGCTGCGACCGCCGTCGCACCCGACGACGTACCGTGCCCGCAGTCTCGTTGTGTCGCCGTTGTTCTCGACGCCGCCGCCGAGCTCGACGGTGACCCCGTCGGCGTCTTCCCGGCAGCCCGCCATCGGGCTGCCCCACCGGACCTGGACGTGGTCGAATCGGTCCAGGCCGGCCAGCAGCTCGGCATCGACGAGCGGTTGCACGAACCCATTTCGCTTCGGCCAACCGAAACGCGCGTCGGGCGGGGCCATTTCGGCAAGCACGCGGCGCTTGGCGTCCATGAAGCGCAGGATCTGGTTGGGCACCGTGTGCGGCAGCACCCGGTCGGCAAGGCCGATCGACTGGAAGGTGCGCAGCGCCTCGTCGTCGAGACCGACCCCGCGCGGGTAGTCGATGAGGGTGTCCCGCTCTTCGACCACCACCGCGCGGATCCCTTGCAGGCCAAGGATGTTGGCCAGAGTCAGCCCGACCGGGCCCGCCCCGACGACGAGGACGTCGGTCTCGGTGTCAGGTGTCTCTTGCCCCGGAGTCGCCATCAGCGACCCAGCAGGAAATCGAGATGCAGGCGGTTGAAGGTCTTGGCGTCCTCGTACTGCGGCCAGTGACCGCATCCGGGCATCACCTCGAAGCGCGCGCCGGGGATCATCGACGCGATGCGCCGGCCTTCGCTGACGTCGGCGGTAGGGTCGTCGCTGGTCCACAGCACCAGCGTCGGGGCGATGATCGAGCCGTACTCGGCCGGACCGAGGATGTTGCGTGCCCGAATCTCGGGATCCTGCAACGCCATGATGTCGCGCATGGCGGAGACGAATCCCGGTTGGCGATAGACGCGTTGGCGGCTGGCGACCAGGTCGTCGTAGTCCTGGGACTTGTCGGCCATCAACCATTTGATCCGCGCCTGCACCGTTTCCCAGGTGGGGTCCTCGGCCGCCGCCATGGACAGGGTGATGATCCGCTGCATCACGGCGGGGTCGGCCTGCGAGCCGCCGGCGGTGTTGAGCACCAGGCGGTCGACCACGTCGGGGTGGTCGACGGCGGCGCGCGCGGCCACCCAGCCGCCCAGGGATTCGCCGCTGATGCACGCCCGATCGACACCGATGGTGCGCAGCACGGCCATCAGGTGCTCGACGTAGTGGTGGACCTCCAGTGGGTGGCCCGGCTTGTCGGTGTAACCGTGACCCAGCATGTCGATCGACCAGGTCCAGAAATGATCCGCATGGGCGGCCAGGTTGCGCACGTAGGCCTCGGCGTGACCGCCGGATCCGTGCAGCAGAACCAGCACCGGCTTGCCGGGGTCCCCGGCCCGCAGGTAGCGGGTCCGTATTCCTCCGGCGTCGAGGTAGCCCTGCTCAAACGCGACGCCCTGGAGATCGCTCCAGATGCTCTCGAACTCCGCCACGGTCCTGTCCGACCTCCAGATCGGGGAAATCTCGTTCTCGTTTTCGACGTACTTCGTGTGCTAATATCGCACACTAATGTGCGTTATATATAGAGCTTCGCTCTCGCTGGAAGGTCTGTCAAGGCTGTGACTGGTTCCGGTACCGGGTCGCAAACCCTGGCCAGGGGCCTCACCGCCCTGCAGATGGTGGCCGATTCCCCCGCCGGGCTCACCGTGCAGCAGCTCGCCGATCAGGTCGGGGTGCACCGCACGATCGCCTACCGGTTGCTGACGACGCTGGCGGAGTTTCGGCTGGTGGCCAAAGGTGAGGACGGGCGTTACCGCCCCGCGGCCGGTCTCGCCGTGCTGGGCGCGTCGTTCGACCGCAACGTGCGCCAGCTGAGTCTGCCGACGTTGCGCGCGCTGGCCGACGACCTCGGCACGACGGTGTCGTTGCTCATCGCCGAGGGCGACCAGCAGGTGGCGATCGCGGTCATCGTGCCCAGCCACGTCGCCTACCAGCTCTCCTTTCACGAGGGCAGTCGGTACCCGCTCGACCGCGGCGCCGCCGGGATCGCCTTGCTCGCGAGCATGCCACCGCGCCCGGGCGAGCGGGAGCTGGTGGCGCGGGCGCGCGAGCGCGGATGGGTGACGACCTACGGCGAGATCGAACCGAATACCTACGGGCTGGCCGTGGGGGTGCGCCGCCCGGCGCCGTCCCCACCGACGTGCATCAACCTCATCTCGCACCGAGAAGACGTGGTGATGCGCGGGAAAGACGCGGTCGTCAAAGCCGCCAAGGAGTTGTCGGAGCTACTGAGCTAGCCGTTGAGCTGAAGGGATAGCAGTCCATGTCATGGGACCACGAGGTCGACGTCGTCGTGCTCGGCAGTGGCGGCGCGGGGCTCACCGCCGCACTGACCGCGGTCGTGGCGGGCGCGTCGGTGGAGGTTTACGAAAAGGCCGCGACGGTCGGCGGGACCACCGCCGTGTCGGGCGGCATCGTGTGGATCCCCGCCCATAACCGTTCTCCCGACGGCGAATTGACGCCCGCCGACGCGTTGCAATACCTGCGCGCCCAGTCGCTCGGCTCGATGGACGACGAGCTGGTCGAGACGTTCGTGCGCACGGGTCCGGCGATGCTCGACTTCATCGAGGCGCACAGCGGCCTGCAGTTCGAGATCGCGACCGGCTTCCCCGACTATCGGCCGGAGTTGCCGGGCGGACGACCGACGGGCGGCCGATCGCTGAGCGCGGCCCCGTTCGATCTCGCGCAGCTGGGCGAATGGGCAACGCGGATCACGTCTTTCCCGGCCGACTGGTCCAACGTGGGTTTCGATGCCGAGACCAGGGCACGCCTGCACGCGGCGATCGACGAACGGACCGGCCACCTGTGTGTCGCCGGCACGGCGCTGATCGCGGGTCTGCTGAAGGGCCTGCTGGATGCCGGGGTGACCCCCCATACCAATGCGCGGGCCGAGGAACTCATTGCCGACGGTTCAGAGGTGACCGGGGTGCGCGTCGCCCTGCCGGAACGGACGATCAGAGTTCGCGCGCGACGCGGGGTCATCCTGGGCACCGGCGGCTTCGAGTGGGATCCGGCTCTGACACAAGCCTTTCTGCGCGGCCCCATGCACGGCGCGGTCTCTCCACCCAACGACACCGGCGACGGGCTGCGCATGGCCATGGCCCACGGGGCCGACCTGGCCAACATGGGCGAGGCGTGGTGGGTGCCGATCGTCCAGATCCCGGGCGACACCATCGAAGGCAAGCCACGCAGCCGCAGCGTGCGTCTGGAAAGAACGCGACCGCGCAGCATCATCGTCAATTCCGCGGGGCAGCGCTTCGTCAACGAAGCGTGCGACTACAACTCGATGGCCGGCGCGTTCCATTATCTGGATCCTCGCGGCGGGTACGTCAACGATCGCGGATGGATGGTGTTCGACTCGGTTCATCTGCAGCGCTACGGATTTCTTGGTGTGGAGCCGGGACAGCCCGTCCCGGATTGGTTCTGCGAGTCGGCGGACCTGGCCGAGTTGGCCGCCAAGACCGGCATCGACCCCGGCGGTTTGGCTCGCACCGTCGAGAGCTGGAACCGTCACGTGGCCGACGGGGAAGACCCCGACTTCGGGCGTGGTTCCAGCGCCTACGACGGCTACTGGGGTGACGACAGCGCGACGACGCAGGCCGGCAAGACGCTGGGACCGATCGACACCGCCCCGTACTACGCGGTGCCGGTGAGCATCGGTGCGATGGGCACCAAGGGTGGCCCGCGCACCGATCACGACGCCCGCGTCCTGCACGTCGGTGGCGAGCCGATACCGGGGCTTTTCGCCGCCGGCAACGCGATGGGCGGAGTGACCGGGCGAGCCTACGGGGGCGCGGGCGGAACACTGGGTCCGGCAATGGTTTTCGGCTACCGTGCGGGTCACGCGGCCGCGACCGGAAAGTCCGTCGACCTTAAATAGCGTTTTGGCGCCGAAAGTGGGCTCTAGGTACGAAAGCCGCCGCGGGTTCGTTCACAAGCCCCACGCTCGGCGTTACTGGGGGATCGCTCGTCGTAGCCCAGCTCGTCGCTGACCATGCTGCGCGGCGCGTTTACGGGCGGCCGCGGACAACAGTTGTGTCACGAGCGGATGAGGTTCCTCGACGGTGGAGCGACTCTGCGGAACGAACAACGTGGCGATGTAGTACGGGTGGTCCGCTAACTCCAGGACGCGAGCTTCCTCGTGGTCGTCGACTCCGGTGACGCGCAATCCGGCTGCTTCCAGCGCTGGTCGATAGGTTTCATTCAATCCGAAGTTGCAATAGTAATTTTCATAAATCCGTCGCTTCCCATAGCACTGCGCAGCCAGTGATCCAGGCTGGAGGTTGACCGGCATGGTTCGGCCCGCCAGGGAACACGTCAATGAAGAGATGAACAACACCGATCCGTACGGATCGTATTCGGCGTGCTCCGCATCTTTGAAGCCGAGGACATTGCGGGCAAATTCAAGAACGATGTGCTGGTATCCGCCACAGGTACCCAACGTTGGCACATGGTTTTCGCGCCCAAAACGTAAAGCAGCAAGGGCTCCGCGCAAACTGCGGTATGGACTACCGGGAGCACACCACAGCGCATCGGCGGCAACGATCGGCCGGAGGTCGGCTTCCAGCGATTCGGTTGCCAGCCATGTAATCGAGGCGTGCAGACCCAGCAATGTCGCTGAGTGGCTTATCGCCCTGTTGGTCGCGATATGAGGACCATAGGAACTGTCGAAGTCGCCAACCACCGTAATGCTTAACGGCTCGGTCATTGGGGCTCTTTCGTTCGAAGGCCCTCCCAGCGTGGCAGCTTGCCTCGCTACACACCAATCCTTTTTGGTACGAGATTCGAACGTAACTCACAATGATGCTGGCACAATTGGTCCGACCTGCGTCATTCTGAGCTGATGGTGGCCTACGACCGGATCGGTGCTACCTATCGCAGCACCCGCCGGCCCGACCCGCGGATCGCTTCGCAGGTGCGCGACGCGCTCGCCACGATGGGCACCGTCGTCAACGTCGGGGCGGGAACCGGTTCATACGAGCCGGGCCAGACCGTCGCCGCGATCGAGCCCAGCATGGTGATGATCGCCCAGCGCCCTCCCGGCTCGGCGCAGTGTGTCCAGGCCGTGGCGGAGGCATTGCCCCTGCGGGACAAGTGCGTTGACGCCGCAATGGCGTTGTTGACCGTGCATCATTGGGGCGATCTCTCCGCCGGGATCGCCGAGCTGCGCCGGGTCAGCCGCCACCGAATCGTGATATTCACCTGGGATCAAGCAGTGATCGACGACTTCTGGTTGCTGCGTGAGTATCTGCCCGACGCCGCTCGCATCAATAAGGCGCTGTACGTACCGATTGAACGACTGGTGGAGCTGCTGGGCGGCGCGCAGGTGCACACCGTACCGATACCGCATGACTGCACCGACGGATTCGGCGCCGCCTTTTGGCGCCGGCCCGAGGCCTACCTCGACGCCACCGTCCGCGCCGGCATCTCGATGCTGGCCTACGCCGATGAAGGCGCCTTGGCCGACGGGCTGGGCCGGCTCGCAGCCGACCTGCGCTCGAGACGATGGCAACGACGACACGCGGAACTCCTTGAACAACAACAGCTCGACGCCGGCTACCGCCTGCTCATCAGCGATTGCGGCTAAGGATCAATAGGGGAGCCTCGTCGGTGCTAGCGCCGGCGATAGCGCAAGCCAAACACACTTCATGCCAACCAAACTGGTGCCCGGGTGACTGGTGTGACCGACGAAGCGGGTCCACCGGACGGTGCGAGCGCCGTCAGTCCTTCAGCGGCACTTCGACGCAGACGTGCGTGCCCACCGGGACATCGAAAAAGACCGTTGCTCCCCCGGCGGCCTCCACCCTGGCGCGGTGTGACGCCAGGCCGATGTGCCCCTCCCCCAGGCGATGCGTGACGGTCTCGGGGCTGAACCCGACGCCGTCGTCGACCACATGCAAAACGCAGGTCCCATCGGTGATCCCGAGCCTGACCGACGCGTTGCGCGCCGCGGAATGTCGCACGACGTTGGACAGCAACTCACGCACCATCGCGAACACCACGGGATCGATGGCATTGCGCGCCGAATAGTCGATGTCCGTGGCGATCTCGATGCCCGAGCGCTCGGCGGTGAACTCCGCAAGCTGCTGGACCGCGGCGCCGAGCCCGACCTGCTCGAGAACCGCCGGATGGAGCTCAAACGTGGCCTGCCGCAGTCGTTCCGAGGCCTGCTGCAGTCCGGCCGATGCCCGCACGATGCGCTCATCGCCCGGGAATGCGGTATCCAGTTCGTCCAGCTCTTGGCGCACCGCCAGGATGTCTTGCAGCGGTCCGTCGTGAATGAACTCCGAGATCCGGCGCGCCGCCTCGTCCGAGGCGGTCATCGTCTGGGCAAGCAGTTCCTCCCGTAAGGCGCTCAGCCCGGCCACCGAGCGCGTATGCCGCTCCTCGATCCGCACCACCAGGAAGGCCGCGCAGCACAGGAACGCATAGAGCAGGAACCGAAATCCCGCCTCCGGCAATCGGACCGCGCTCGTCATCACCGGGTCTTGCAGCACGGCGATCGCGAACCCGAGCATGGAGAAGATGAGCACCACCGCCGCGCGGCGCGAAGAGACATCGAGCCCCAGCAGGACCGGCAACATGGCCATGATCAGCAGCGGGTAGACCCCGTCGGTGGACAGCAGCTGAAAGACCGTCAGTGCGACGATGTCGATGACGGTGAACGCGAACGGCTCCAGTCGCCCAATCGCGACCAATCGGCCCATCCCGATCCATCGCCGGAAAGGCGCGAAGGCCAACGCCGCGGCGCAGGCCGCGACGCAGGCGTACAGGACGATCAGCACGCTTTCTTGCGGCCACTCGTGCCGGTCGGTGCCGATGATCATGGCCGCGACCATCAGTCCCACGACACCGATCCGAAGCACCGAGCCGATTCGATACGAGCGCAATTGATGAATCGTGCGCACCCGTTCCAGTTCCGCGTCACCGGCCCCTGCCACCCGATCACCGTACTCATCGAGGCACGCCGCCTCGGGGCAAACTGAAAAATGACTCATCGGCCGACACAGAAAAGGCGAACGCCGTTGCTTGGCAAACCGCTACACTGTCGGCCATGGTTGGCGCGACTGCCCCCGAAACGGTGCGGGTGGTCGTCGCCGATGACCATCCGCTCTTTCGTGAGGGCGTGGTGCGCGCACTGTCGTCGAGCGGCTCGGTCAACGTCGTCGCCGAGGCGGAAGACGGCTCTGCGGCACTGGAATTGATCAAGGTGCACGAACCCGACGTCGCGCTGCTCGACTACCGGATGCCGGGCATGGACGGCGCGCAAGTGGCGGCGGCAGTGCGAACCCAGGGTTTGGCCACCCGAGTGTTGCTGATCTCGGCGCACGACGAGTCGGCGATCGTGTATCAGGCGCTGCAGCAGGGGGCCGCCGGGTTCGTGCTGAAGGACTCGACGCGCGGCGAGATCGTCAAAGCCGTCCTCGACTGCGCGCTGGGCCGCGACGTCGTGGCCCCCGCACTCGTCGGCGGCCTCGCCGCAGAAATCCGCCAGCGCGCGGAACCGTCGGCGCCCGTGCTGAGTGCGCGAGAGCGCGAGGTGCTCAACCGAATCGCGCGCGGTCAAAGCATCCCGACGATCGCGGGCGAGCTCTACGTGGCCCCGTCGACGGTCAAAACGCATGTGCAGCGCCTCTACGAGAAGCTCGGCGTCAGCGATCGCGCGGCCGCGGTCGCCGAGGCGATGCGACAAGGTCTGCTCAACTAGCCGCCGACCAGGGGTTTGGCGCCCGCTCAGCCTCGGCCCCCACCAACGCTTTTGCGGACGCGATCGCCTCGGCCACCAGGTGGCGGGCGCCGCGTTCCACCTCGTAGAGCCGGTCGGCGTCGACGCCCTCGGCAATCAGCTGCCGTCGCGCAAACACCAGCGGATCCATCGCCACGGGGTGATTGGTCCGGTAGGTGATCGCCTCGACGAGGGTGGGCCCACCGCCGGCACTCGCCCGTTGCACCGCTTCGGCGACCGAGGCGCTCACGGCGGCGACGTCCCTCCCGTCGACCGACAGCATGGGCATCCCGTCGGTCTCATAGGCGCGGCGGCGCGCATCGGGCCCGCCACGGATGTTCTCCACGACGAACACCACCGGCAGCCGCCAGGTCACGGCGATCTTTGCGGCCGTGGTGAATTCGACGGAGTGCGCGTCACGACCGCCGACGACACACAGCGTGACCTTGCCTTCGCCGGTCATCCGCTGCGCGTTGGCGTCGCCGAGGGCGAACAGGGTCGACTGCCCCAGAACGCTTTCGTTGGCCAGCGCTTGCTTCCAATCGGCAGCGCCGGTTTTGCGCGACGCGCCGCGGGCTTTGCCGATCGTCTCGGCGATGACCGGACCCAGTGGCAGGGCCAGGCCGACGTGCTGGGCGTGCCGGATATGCGGCGCGGTGGCATTGACGATGTCACCGGGGCGAAGCGCCGCAGCCGTGCCGACGGCCACCGCCTCTTGCCCGAATTCCATCCGCACGGCCTCGTCGACCAGGCCGTCGCCGCGTGCCTCTTCCAGCGCCATGTCGAGCAGCCGCAAGACCCACATCCGGCGATACGGCTCCAGCCGGTCGTCGTGCCCAGACACTGTCGGCAGCGCAGGTGTGTGAGTCATGTGCCGGACCTCCTCCGTCTCAAGCGATCTGCTCGACGCTCAACGTAGGACGGTCGCGCGCGGCATACCTCCGCCGATCGGTCCGCAAAGGTGATGAATGCCCGTTCCCCCGATTGGGGGACAAACGGGTCGTCAGTCCGCCTGAGGTGTGCGCGGCGCGAGCAGCCGGTCGGCCGCCGTGTAGGGGTCCTGATCGCCGTCGACGACGGCCTCGGCGAGCCGGTCGAGGTCAGGTTGGGTCCGCAGCCGGGTCTGGGCCAGCGACAGGATCTGTGCACGGGCGCGGGCCAGCCGGCGGGCGCGGCTGTCGGTGCGGCGGTGGTCCTCGATGACGCCCATGAGCTCGTCGATGCCCTCGCCCTTGGCGGCGATCAACGACACGATCGGGGCGCTGGTCTCGGCCCGAAGGTCTCGGACCGTCTGCTTGGCGCCGTCCCGGTCCGCCTTGTTGACCGCCACGATGTCGGCGACCTCCAGCACCCCGGCCTTGGCGGCCTGGACGGCGTCGCCCGCACCGGGATTGAGAATGACGACGGTCGGGTCGGCGACGGCGGCGATCTCGATCTCGGACTGCCCCACCCCGACGGTCTCGAGCAGGACGACGTCGTAGCCGATCGCCCCCACCAGGCGGATGGCCGCCGGAACCGCGGCCGCCAGCCCGCCGAGATGGCCCCGGGTCGCCACCGAGCGGATGAGGACGTCGGAGTCGTTGATATGCGCGGCCATTCGAATGCGATCCCCCAGGAGCGCGCCGCCGCTGAACGGGGACGACGGGTCCACGGCCAGCACCGCCACCCGGCAACCCCGCGCGCGGTAGGCGCCGACCAGGGCGGCGACCGTCGTCGACTTGCCCGCGCCCGGCGGCCCGGTGATGCCGATGACGGGCCCCACGCGCTCGGGCGCGGGGCCGATCGCCGCCAGGACCTCGTCGCGCTGCTCCCCCTCGACGAGGCTGAGCAGCCGTCCCGCCGCGCGGGGAGATCCGTTGCGCGCGCGGTCGATCAGCTCAGCGATGATCATGTACGCATTATGGAGCCGCGACCTCGATCACCGTCGCCGAGCCCATCCCGCCGCCGGCGCACATCGCCGCGACGCCGATCCCGCCGCCGCGGCGGCGCAATTCGTGCACCAGTGTGACGAGCATCCGGGCTCCGGTCGCCGCGACGGGATGCCCCAGCGAGCAGCCACTGCCGCTGACGTTGACCTTTTCGGGGTCAAGGTCGAGGAGCTTGATGGTGGCCACGCACATCGCCGCGAAGGCCTCGTTGATTTCAAACAGGTTCACGTCTGCGACCGAAAGGCCAGCGCGGCCAAGAGCTTTCGGGATCGCCTCGACCGGCGCCAAACCGGTGATCGCCGGGTCGACGCCGACCGACGCCCAGGACCGGATGGTGGCCAGCGCCGGCAGCCCGAGTCGGTCGCTGGCGATCGTCAACGCCGCGGCTCCGTCGTTGGCGCCGCAGGCGTTGCCCGCGGTGATGGAAAAGCCCTCGATTTCGGGGTGCAGCGGCTTGAGCGCGGCCAGCTTCTCCATGCTGGTGTCGCGTCGCGGGTGTTCGTCGACCGAGAACAACCCGTGTGGGGTGTCGATGGGGACGATCTCCTCTTTGAAGCGGCCTTCGTCGATGGCGGCGATGGCGTTGCGGTGCGAGCGCAGCGCCCAGGCGTCCATCTCCTCGCGGGTCACGCCGGCCTTGACGGCGGCGTTCCAGCCGACGGTGATCGACATGTCCATGTTGGGCGCGTCGGGGCGGTCCGGGTGGGTCGGCGGGAACCAGTCGACCCAGTCGCCGTCCACCTGCATCCGGGACCGCGGCGACGTGGATGCCGAGTTCACGCCGCCGGCGATGACGAGTTGGTCCATTCCCGCGCGCACGCTCGCCGCCGCGCTCTGCACGGCCGCCTGGCCCGCCGCGCAGTGGCGATTGTTGGCCAAGCCGGGCACCTGGGTCAGGCCCGCGGTGAGGGCCGCGTGGCGCGCCAGCACACCGCCGCCGTAGAGGCCTTCGCCCAGGATCACGTCGTCGACCTGCGCCGGGTCGAGATCCGCTGCCGCTTCGGTGACGACGTGGTGCGCCAGATCGAACGCGCTGGTGTCGCGCAGGGTCCCCTTGCGGGCCGTGCCGATGGGGGTGCGCAGGGCGGACACGATGACGGCTTCAGGCACGGGTCTTCTCCAGTTCGGCCGGTGGGTGCGCGGCGGTGAAAGCCACGCGCGCAATCACGAGAATACTATTCTCTCAACACGAGAGTACGCGTTGCAACAAGCGGCCGAAGACCGATCAGTTGGTGCGGTCGGACCATCCCGGCGGGAGGCGGTCGGGGCCGGTGTCGATGACGCTCTCGTCGTCGGTTCCGACGTATTCGAACAGGGTGATGTAGGCGAATTCGGGGACTTCGTAGATCGGGTAGGTCGGGCCTTGATCTCGGTAGGCCCGCATCTCATCAAGGTGTTCATTCTGGTAACAGACAGTGCGCTCGCCGTGCACGCGGATCCACTGGGGGAAGAAGATGACGCCGTGGATGCGCCGCTTGGACGGCAGAACGTTGACCGCCACACAGGTTCCGGTGGGTTCGGTCCAGGAGATCTTGAAACTGTCGTCGTCGAGCTGGACGAGGTTGACCTCCTGGCCCTTGACCCAGCGGCCACCGACATGCCCGGAGTGAATGCGGTAGTCGATTGTGGTGGCGTTCTTGACGTACATCTCGTACTGCCATCCGTTGGCGTAGGTGTAGATAAAGCGGTGCCCGACGATTCCCGAAAAGTCTTGCGGTGGAATCGGGTTTGCGACGCTGGTCATTGCCGTTCCTCCTGTGGGTCTCGGCCGTGCTGGCTGCCACGGTGATGATCCTGCCAGGGACGCCGCGCCGCTCATACAGCACAGCAGGCTTACACCGATGCGCCCGCCGGCGTGAGCGGTGGCCCTGCGGAAAGCGCGCAGGTCTGCGATGGTGGATAAATGGCTGAGGGAAGGATCACGGTCCCGGGCGGCGAAGTGTGGTTCGAACGGACCGGAGGCGGCACGGGTCTGCCGCTGCTCGTCATACACGGCGGCCCCGGCCTACCGCACGGCTACCTGCGGTCGCTGGGGCGCTTGGCCACGCAGCGCGAAGTCATCTTCTGGGATCAGCTGGGTTGCGGGAAATCCAAATGCCCGCCAAACCACAAGCTTTGGACGATGGATCGCTCGGTGGCCGAGGTGGACGCCGTGGTGCGGGCCCTGGGGCTGGATCGTTTCCATCTTTTCGGCAATTCCTGGGGTGGGATGTTGGCCCAGCAATACATGCTCGACGCGACCCCCTCGGGCGTCGCCAGCCTCACCATCTCGAACAGCATCGCGTCCATTCCGGAGTTCGCGAAGATGGTGGCGCGCTTGAAGTCCGAGCTGGATCCGGCCACCCAGGCGGCCATCGACCGGCATGAAGCCGCCGGCACCACCTATGCGCCCGAATACCAGGCCGCGATACGCACCTGGAACGAAACCTACCTGTGCCGGGTGCGACCCTGGCCACGTGAGCTCGAGGACGCGTTCAGAGGCATGGGTGCGGAAATCTTCGAGACGATGTTCGGCCCCAGCGATTTTCACATCGTCGGGACGATCCGGGATTGGGACGTGTTCGAGCGCCTGCCCGAAATCTCCTCGCCCACAATGCTGCTCGCGGGCCGCTACGACGAATGCGTGCCGGAACACATGTTTGCGATGCACCAGCGCATAGCGGGCTCCCGGTTCGAGCTGTTCGAGTCCAGCGCCCACATGCCGTTCATCGAAGAGCCGGACAAGTTCGACGCGGTGATGCGTGACTTCCTGCACCGCCACGACGCCTGAGGCCACCGCGGGCCGACAGCCTCAGTTTTTCTTGGCCGCGTTGAATTTCGCGACGTTGGCCCGGAAGTCCTCGGTGACAAAGGACTGGCTCTCGGCCGACAGCGCGTAGTCCAGGCTGGCCAGCACGGCGCGCTCCAGGTGGATGTTGAGCACCCGCTTGGTGCTCTCCACCGCCTGCTGGGGCAGTTCCAGAATCTTTTTCGCACAGGCGATCGCCTCCGAGACCGGGTCGGCCACCACGTGGTTGGCCAGTCCGAGTTCGACGGCGCGCGGCGCCTTGATGCGGGTTCCGGTCAGCGCGAACTCCTTGGCCAGCAGCAGGCTGATGTGCAGCGGCCAGGTCAGCGGGCCGCCGTCGGCGGCCACCAGGCCCACCTGCACGTGCGGGTCGGCCAGATAGGCGTCCTCGGCGATGTACACGATGTCGCTGAGCGCGACCAGGCTGCAGCCCAGCCCGACGGCGGGGCCATTGACGGCCGCCACCACGGGAATTCGGCACCGTGCCATGCCCAGCACGATCTCGCGCCCGTCCCGGATGGTTTTCGCGCGCAGCTCGGCGTCGTTCGCCAGCTCTTCCAGGTAGGTGAAATCGCCGCCGGCCGAGAATGCCCTGCCGGCGCCGGTGATGACCGCGGCGCGGGCGGTGGGGTCGTCGGTCAACCGCTGCCACAGCCGCGCGAGCCCGACGTGCAGGTTGTCGTTGACCGAGTTGAGCGACTCCGGCCGGTTGAGGGTGATGATGCGCAGCGCGCCGTCGGCCTGGACATCGATTTCGGTAGGCATGTCGTACACGTCAGACTCCTTCGATGATCGTGACCCGCTTCACCCGGGCTTCGCCCGCGTTCGCGATCACTCCTACTTCAACGGTCGTGACCCGCTTCACCCGGGCTTCGCCCGCGTTCGCGATCACTCCTACAATCCCAAGATTCGTGAGGCGATGATGTTCTTCTGTATTTGTGATGTCCCGCCCATGACGCTCTGCGCCCGGCTGTACAGGTAGGCGCTGAGCAGATCGGGATCACGCGTGCCCGCGACGGCCAGGGCGGCGTGCCCGACGGATTGTTCCACCCAGGTCATCAGCAGCTTGTCCAGCGAGCCTTCCGAGCCGTGCGAAACCCCGTCGAGCTGTTCGGACAACCGCCGCCGCACGTGATGGGTCAGCATGTCCGACTGGACCGCGGCCCACGCCAGCTCCTCGGGCACGTCACCGTCGTTCCGCGACAACAACTCTCGGACGAGCTTGCCGTAGCGGGCGGCGTATCCCAGTGTGGAGGGCTCGCGTTCGTGCCCGACGACGGTCATGGCCACCGCCCAGCCGTCCCCGGGAGCACCGACCATCCGGTCCGCCGGGACCGTGGCATCGTCGAAGAACACCTGGCCGAATTCGTTGGTCACGCCGTTGATCATCTGCAGCGGGCGCTGTTGCACGCCAGGCTGTTTCATCTCCAGGACGAACGCCGACAGGCCGCGGTGACGCTTGGCCGCGGGATCGGTGCGCGCGAGCAGCAGGCACCAGTCGGCCACGTCGGAATAGCTGGTCCAGATCTTGTGCCCGTTCACCACGTACTTGTCGCCCTCGAGGCGGGCGGTGGTGGTCAGCGAGGCCAGATCCGAACCGGCGCCCGGCTCGCTGAAGCCCTGGCACCACCGCTCGCTGCCGTTGATGATGCCGGGCAGGAAGCGCTTGCGCACCTCGTCGTTGGCGTGCTCGCCGATGCCGTACACCAGATAGCCGACGCTGGGTCGCGGCGGTGCGCCCGCGCGCACCAGCTCCTCGTCGACGATGACGTCGTAGACCGGCGCCAGGTCCTGCCCGCCCCACTCGCGGGGCCAGGACAGGCCGAAAAAGCCGTTGTCGTACAGGGCGCGATGCCAGTCGGCCATGCGCGCCCAATACTCGTCCCCGGTGTCGGAGAACTCCTTGGCGTGCGCCGAAAGCCAGGTGCGCAGCCGCTCCCGGAAGGCGGCCTCGTCGGGTGAGTCACGAAAGTCCAAGATCGATCTCCTTCAACGCGACCGGCCACAGCTCGGTCGAGGTCAGGGCGCGGCGCAGGTAGACGTGCGCCACGCATTCCCAGGTGTTGCCGATGCCGCCGTGCACCTGAATGGCCGTCTCACAGACGGTTCGGGTGGCGCGCGCGCAATAGACCTTGGCGATCTGGGCGGCCCGAATGGCTTCGGCGGGTGCCAACTCGTCGACGGCCCACGCGGCGTGGCGCAACACGCTGACCGAACCTTCAATCAGCGCAAGGCTTTCGGCCAGCAGATGCGCGATGGCTTGATACGACCCGATCTGCTTGCCGTATTGTTCGCGGATCTTGGCGTAGTCGCAGGCGACGGCGTGCGCGCCGCGCGCGACGCCGACCAGGTCTGCCGTCGTCGTGACCAGAGCCAGTGCCCGCCACTGCTCGGCAGCCTCAGGGGACACCTCGCCCAGCGCCACCGGCGAACCCACGATCGTCGCCTCGGCCCGCGTGAGGTCGACGCCATCGGTCAACGCCTTGACATCGACGGCCGAGACCGACCCGCCCGAGAGCGCTAACGCACGCCGCGCGCCGCGAGCGTCGATCACCCGATCGTCGACCGCGACCGTTGTCCCCGAGGCGTCTTCGCCGATGTGACGGGCGAGATCGTCGGCAAGCACCGGGCCGAGAAACGGCGTGTCAACCAGACGACGCCCCAATTCCTCTGCCACGATGGCCACTTCGACGCCGGAGGCCCCATCGGAGCGCAACGAGCGCCAGCCCGTGGACTCGATCTGCTTGTCCAGGCGCGTGATTCGGTTCTGGTCGTCGAGATCCTGGACCGTTGCCGGTCCCAGATCGTCGGCCAGCTTGGCGGCGGCGTCGCGTAATTGCTGTTGTTCAGTTGTCAGACGTACATCCATGGCGCTCCTTCAGCACTCGGCGCAGCACCTTGCCCGAGGGCAGGCGGGGAATTTCAGGCACAAACACCACTCGGCTCAGGTGTTTATAGGACGCCAACTTCTCGTCCACCAGGGCGGTCAGCTGGGACGCGTCGACGGGCGCGGACGTCGCGACCGCGGCGACGATCGCCTCGCCGTTGGTTCCGTCGGGAATCCCGAACACCGCACAGTCTTTCACCGCCGGATGATCGTGCAACACCGTCTCGATCTCGGCGGGGGCGACCTGGAAGCCGCGGACTTTGATCATCTCCTTGAGGCGGTCGGTGATCCGCAGCCAGCCGCCGGTGTCCAGCCACCCGACGTCTCCGGTCCGATACCAGCCATCCCGGATCGCCTCGCCGGTCGCTTCTGCCGGCAGGTAGCCGGCCATGAGCGACGCCGACCGGGCCTGAATCTCACCGACCTCACCGGGGCCGACCGGCTCGCCCGTCTCCAGCGAGACGACCCGCAGGTCCACACCGGGTACCGCGCGACCGACGGTGTCGAGTCGCGCGTCCTCGATCGGATTACAGGCGATGACAGGCAATTCCGTGGTCCCGTAGGCCGGAAGCCAGCTCACGCCGGTGCGCCGGGTCACGGTCTGCGCGACGTTGGCGTTGACCGGTGTGGCTCCCCACATGATGTAGCGCAGCGACGACAGGTCATAGGATTCCAGGCCAGGGTGCGAGGCGATGGCGAGCGCGATCGGCGCGACCGCCATTTCCACTGTGATGCGGTCACTTTCGATGTGGTGCAGCACCCGGTCGATGTCGAACCGGCGGTGCAGCCGCACGCAGGCGCCCGTCTCCCACGCGGTCAGCAGGTTCAGCAGCCCGAGGATGTGTGACGGTGGCGTGGCAACTTGGATCCGGTCATGGTGCGTCAGTTGCAGCGCGTGGCGCCAGTGCCGCACGGCCTCGTCCAGCGAGGCGTGGGTGTGGCGGACGGCCTTGGGCAGGCCGGTGGTGCCGGAGCTGAACACCAGCACCGCGTCGGCCTCAGCCGGCGGCGCAGGACCGGTGGCCGGGTCGGCCGGTGGGACGGGCTCGTCCAGGTGCAGCATCGGCATCAGGCCGGACAGCACGGGGTGGTCGCCGACGGCGTGCGCGGGACCCGTCAGCGCGAGCGCGTGGTCGACCTCGTCGCGTTTCCAGGCCGGGCTGATGAGGACGGCCGTGGCGGCCAGCCGCCAGATCGCGAGCACCACGGCCAGGAACTCCGGCCGGTTGGACGCCATGACCGCGACCCGCTGACCTGCTGTGACGCCGTCTTTGGCCAGGGCCGCGGACCATCCGTCGGCCAACGCGTGGAGTTCGGGCGCGCTGAATCGCCGTTCCTCGAACACGAGCGCCGCCGGCTCGGTCACGTCCCGTCCTTCCCTGACAGACCGGGCTGACCCGACATCCATACAAGTCTTGAGAAGATGCTATCGCTTCGTGAGAATAGTATTCTCTATACTGAAGAATGCAAGTACGGAAGGGGGCGGTCTACGTGACGGTCACCCGGATCATCGAGGAGACCCCACGGGTGACAGATCCGGCCACAAACGGCTCCGGCGCCGGAACCGTGACGATTCATCTCGACCGCAAAAAGGTCTCGGTGCCCAGGGTGCCGGGCGAGACGCTCCTGGAGACCGCGCGGCGCGCCGGGCTGGAGCCGCCGTTCAGTTGCGAGGCCGGCAACTGTGGGACGTGCATGGCCAAGCTCGAAGAGGGGCACGCCACCATGCGGGTCAACGACGCTCTCGAACCCGACGAGGTCGAAGAGGGCTACATTCTGACGTGCCAGGGCGTTCCGGATACGGACTCGATCACGGTGCGCTACGAGTAGCAGCCAGGAGAGATTGCGATGGCCAAGGGCATCATCCTCGTGGAAAGTCGGCCCAGCTCGCCCGAACGGGAAGACGAGTACAACACCTGGTACGACGAAGTGCACCTGGGTGAGCTGGTGGCGCTGGACGGATTCGTCTCGGCACGTCGACTGCGACCCGTCGACGGCGACGGCCCCTACATGGCCATCTACGAGATCGAAGGCGACGATCTGCAGGCAATCCTGGACAACATGATCGCCAACGGGCCGCAGCTGCACATGTCCGACGCCCTGCAGCTGGACCCGCCGCCGATTCCACGACTGCTCGAAACCACCACCGAGTGCAGCGGCTGACCGAGCTCGCGTCGCGCACACATGAGGAGCCCATTGATGAAGGCCGATGACCTGATCCTGGTGAGCATTGACGACCACGTGGTCGAACCGCCGGACATGTTCCTGCGCCACGTGCCCGCCAAGTACCGGGACGAGGCACCGATCGTCGTGACCGATGACAAGGGCGTCGACCAGTGGATGTACCAGGGCCGGCCACAGGGCGTGAGCGGACTCAACGCCGTGGTGTCGTGGCCTGCCGAGGAGTGGGGCCGCGACCCCGCCGGCTTCGCCGAGATGCGTCCGGGCGTCTACGACGTCCACGAGCGCGTCCGTGACATGAACCGCAACGGCATCCTCGCGTCGATGTGCTTCCCGACGTTCACCGGCTTTTCGGCCCGGCACCTCAACATGACGCGCGAGGACGTCACCTTAGTGATGGTGTCGGCCTACAACGACTGGCACATCGACGAATGGGCCGGCTCCTACCCGGACCGGTTCATCCCCATCGCGATCCTGCCGACCTGGACTCCGGAGGGCATGTGCGCCGAGATCCGTAGGGTCGCCGCGAAGGGATGCCGGGCGGTCACCATGCCGGAATTGCCGCATCTGGAAGGACTTCCGAGCTACCACGACGAGGACTACTGGGGGCCGGTGTTTCGCACGTTGTCCGAGGAGAACGTGGTGATGTGTCTGCACATCGGCACCGGCTTCGGGGCGATCAGCATGGCGCCCGACGCCCCGATCGACAACATGATCATTCTGGCCACCCAGGTCTCGGCGATGTGCGCCCAGGACCTGCTGTGGGGCCCGGCGATGCGCAACTACCCCGACCTGAAATTCGCCTTCTCCGAAGGCGGTATCGGCTGGATCCCCTTCTACCTCGACCGCAGCGACCGCCACTACACCAACCAGAAGTGGCTACGCCGCGACTTCGGCGACAAGCTGCCCAGCGACGTCTTCCGCGAGCATTCGCTGGCCTGCTATGTCACCGACAAGACGTCGCTGAAGCTGCGCCACGAAATCGGCATCGACATCATCGCCTGGGAGTGCGACTACCCGCACTCGGACTGCTTCTGGCCCGACGCGCCCGAACAGGTGCTGGCCGAACTGAACGCCGCCGGCGCCGACGACTCCGACATCAACAAGATCACCTGGGCCAACGCCTGCCGGTTCTTCGGCTGGGACCCGTTCGCCCGCACGCCCCGCGAGCAGGCGACCGTCAAGGCCCTGCGCGCCAAGGCAACCGACGTGGATGTGTCGATCCGGTCGCGCGCCGAATGGGCGCGGCGCTATCAGGAAAAGCAGCTGGCCACGTCCTGACGCCGAACGTCGACTTGTTGGGCGAAATCGGCGATTTTTGCGCCACAACTCGACGCTCGGGGCATCGTCAGCCCGTTGGCGGGTTGACGAACCACACGTTCTCCTCGCGCAGGCTGCGGCTGCGCCAACCGTCGTCGGTGCGCGTCAGCTCGTGGTGGTAGTAGCCGCCGCAGTAACTCAACTCCGCCATGCCCGGCAACTGCATGGGGTTGTAGAACATGGCGCGCACCGTCGCGGAATCGCCGTGCAGCGCCAGGATTTCCACGTTGGTGATGTAGTGCATCGACATCGGGATCGCGCCGAAGCCCTGCTCCAGCCATGCGGCCACCTCGTCGCGAGGGCCCGCCGCCGCGCCCGCCGACGAGTAGTCGATATGCGCGTCGTCGGTGAAGACCGAGCGGTACAGCTGCCAATCCTTGGCATCAACGGCCCGGGCGTATCTGTTGAGTAGCGCGGTGATTTCGAGTTCGTCGGCGACCCGCTGCAGATCCATCGTTGCACCTCATATCCCTTGGCGTCGAACGTCGACTTGTTGCGCGAAATCGGCGATTCTGGCGCCATAACTCGACGTTCGGCGGACGGACTAGCCTTGCGGCAGTTCCACTCCCTCAAAACTTTTGAGCATCTCGGCCGGCGGCGGCGTCATCTGGAGATAAACGTCTATGTGCCGGATCCGGTCATCATCGGTGAACTCATAGACGGTCAGCGAATTGACCACGCTACGGAATTCGCCCACCTCGCTCCGTTCCTCGAGTTCGAGAAACACGCGGCCGCCGGACTCGGTGATGTGCTTGAAAGAACACTCCCACTCCGACGATGTCGCCCAATTGGTGAGGAATTCGACATAGTCCGGCCACTTCATCACCTCTTTGAACGCACCGATTCGCTCGAATTCGCCCACGGCGACCAGCTCGGCCAGCGGTCTCCAACTGTCCGCCGAGAAGCCCGGTTTCTTCGCTTGGTCGACGAGGCGCTTCGTGGTGGCGCCGTATTGCAGCACCACGTGCGATCGGCCGGTGTACGAGTCGATAACATCCTCGACCGTTGGCAAGGCATTCACGCCCGCACCCCGGCCTTTCGCAGGTAACGTCGCAGGATCCCGATGCGCCCCATGAGAATTCCCCTTTCACCAGCGAGACGTAGCCAGCGCCTTTGCGTCCAACGTCGACTTGTTGCGCGAAAATGGCCGATCCTGGCGCAACTACTCGACGCTCGGCAGTTCCGGCGGTGGACGGTACTCGGGTTCGTAGCCGGAGACGTGAATCGGGCTGCCCACCAGACGGAAATCACCCGCTGTCACAATCACTTCCGGGGTGGCCTCGAGGGCCTCGGGGAGGGTCCTGACGGCCGCGGCCGGAACCCCGAGCGGGCGCAGCCGGCGTTCCCACCCGGCCGCGCTGTCGGTCGCCAGCATCGCCGTGACGACGGCGAGCACTTCGTCGCGGCGGGCTACCCGCTCGGCCATCGTCTCGAAACCACCGATGCCTGCCTCCGCGGCGAACGACTTCCAGAACCCGTCATGGGTGATGAACAGCGCCAGATGGCCATCCGCGGTCGGAAACAGCTGAGCCGGAACGTAATACGAGTGCGCCCCGTGGGGGCGCCGCTGCGGCTCCACCCCACTGTTGAGGTAGGCGGAGGCGTGGTAGTTGAGCTGCGACAGCATGACGTCGCGCAGCGACACGTCCACCTGCCCGCCGGTGCCGGAGATGATCTTGGCCAACAGCCCCAACGCCGCCGACATTCCGGTGGAGTTGTCGGCCGACGAGTAGCCGGGCAGCGCCGGCGGACCGTCGGGGTCACCGGTCAGCGCCGCGGTGCCGACGCCGGCCTGCACCACGTAGTCGAACGCGGGGTCGTCGCCGCCGTACAGGCCGAAGCCGGTGATCGCCACGCAGACGATCCGCTCGTTGTGCCCTCGCAGCTGCTCGTAGGTGAGCCCCAACCGGCGGATGGCCGACGGCTTCAAGTTCACCAGCAGCGCGTGGGATTCGCCGACCAGGTCGCCCAGGCGCTGTTGTCCCGCATCCGAATTCAAATCCAGGCAGATGCTGGACTTGTTCCGATTGAGGCTGGCGAAGTACGTGGCGCCGACGCTGCGGGAGATCTCGCCGCCGGCGGGCTCGATCTTGGTGACCTCGGCGCCGAGGTCGGCGAGCAGCATGGTGGCATACGGGCCGGCCAGCATGGTGCCGACCTCGAGGATGCGGATCCCCGCCAGTGGCCCGGTGTTGCTGGGAGTCAACGCAATTCCGCGGCGAGCGAGGCGATCATTTCGCGGGTACGACGCTTGGACGCGACCAGCTCGTCCCGGTTGTCACCGATGGGCAGCAGCCGCACCGAAAGATCGGTCACGCCGGCATCGGCGAATCGGCGCATCCTGGCCAGAATCTGTTCGGAGTCGCCGGCCGCGCACAGGTCGCCGACGTCGCGGGCATCGCCGCGGTCGAGCAGGCGCTGGTAGTTGGGCGACACCTCGGCCTCCCCCAGGATGCGGTTGGCCCGCTCCTTGGCCTCCTCGACTTGCGAAGGCGCACACAGGCATACCGGGATGCCCGCGACGATCCGCGGCGGGGGTCGCCCGGCATCGGCGGCGGCCTTGGTGATCTTCGGCGCGATGTGGTCACCGATCGCGCGCTCGTCGGCCATCCACAACACGGTGCCGTCGGCGAGTTCACCGGCGAGCTGCAGCATCACCGGTCCCAGCGCGGCGACCAGCACCGGCATCGGGGTATCGGCCCCGATCGCCAGCGGGTTGTGCACGGTGAACGAATCGTTCTCGACATCCACCGGCCCCGGCCCGGCGACGGCGGCGTTGAGCACCTGCAGGTAATCGCGGGTGTAGGCGGCCGGCTTCTCGTACGGCAGGCCGAGCATGTCCCGGATGATCCAGTGGTGCGACGGCCCGACACCGAGAGCCAGCCGTCCGCCTGCCACCGCGTGCGTCGAAAGCGCGTGGCGGGCAAGCGCGATCGGATGCTGGGCCTGCAGCGGCACCACCGCGGTGCCCAGTTCGATGCGCGAGCTGTGCGCGGCCATCAACGACACCATGGTCAGGCAGTCGAAGTCGTTGGGCACCTGCGGCATCCACGCGGTGTCCAGCCCCGCGGATTCAGCCCATTCGATATCGGAGGCCAGCTTGTGCACCTTGCGGGCCATGTCGCCACGCTCGGCACCGATCATTACTCCGACGCGCACTGTTCCTCTTTTTCTTCCGAAGCGGGCTCGGGGGTCCCGGTCAGCGCGCGGATGTCGCGCACCAGGTTGTCCAGCGGTGTCCCGGTGGGGAATACGGCCGCGGCCCCGGCGGAGAGCAGTTTGGGGACGTCGGCGTGCGGGATGGTCCCGCCGACGACGACCGAGATGTCGGCGGCGTCGGCGGCGCGCAGCGCCTCGACGGTGCGCGCGGTGAGCGCCAGGTGCGCACCGGACAGGATGCTCAGGCCGACCACGGCGACGTCTTCCTGCACCGCGATCGAGGCGATGTCCTCGATACGCTGGCGGATGCCGGTGTAGATGACCTCGAATCCGGCGTCACGCAGGGTGCGGGCGACGATCTTGGCGCCGCGGTCGTGCCCGTCCAGGCCGGGTTTGGCAACGAGAACGCGAACGGCCACTTAGAACACCACCGGCTGCTGGAACTCGCCCCACACTGCTTTGAGCGCGGAGACCATCTCCCCGACCGTGCAGTAGGCGTTGGCACAGTCGATCAACTTGTGCATCAGGTTGTCGTCTCCTTCGGCGGAACGCGACAGGGCGGCGAGGCTGGATTTCACTGCGGCCGAATCCCTTTCGGATTTTACCTTGGAGAGCCGCTTGAGCTGAAGATCACGCCCTTCGGCGTCGAGCTCATAGGTGACGACATCGTGTTCGGGTTCCTCGGTCACGAAGCGGTTGACGCCGACGACCGGGCGGTCGCCGGACTCGATGTCCTGGTGGATCTTGAATGCCTCGTCGGCGATCAGGCCCTGTAGGTAACCGTCCTCGATGGCATGGACCATTCCTCCGTGCCGCTCGAGGTCGGACATGATCTCGATGATGCGCTCCTCGGTCGCGTCGGTCAGCGCCTCCACGAAGTACGAGCCGCCCAGCGGGTCGGCCACACTGGCCACGCCGGTTTCGTGCGCGAGGATCTGCTGGGTGCGCAACGCCAGCGTGGTGGTCTCCTCGGTGGGCAGCGCGAATGGTTCGTCCCAGGCCGCCGTGAACATCGACTGGACGCCGCCCAATACGGCGGCCATGGCTTCGTAGGCCACCCGGACGATGTTGTTGTGGGCCTGCGGGGCATACAGCGACGCCCCGCCGCAGACGCAGCCGAAGCGGAACATCGCCGCCTTGTCCTTCGTCGCCCCGTAGCGCTCCCGCACGATCGTCGCCCAACGCCGCCGTCCCGCACGGTATTTGGCGATCTCTTCGAAGAAGTCCCCGTGGGTGTAGAAGAAGAACGAGATCTGTGGCGCGAACTGGTCGATCGTCATGCGGCCGCGTTCCACCACAGTGTCGCAGTAGGTGACGCCGTCGGCGAGGGTGAACGCCATCTCCTGCACGGCGTTGGCCCCGGCGTCGCGGAAATGCGCACCGGCGACCGAGATTGCGTTGAACCTGGGCACCTCGGCGGCGCAGAACTCGATGGTGTCCGCGATCAACCGCAAAGACGGCTCCGGCGGCCAGATCCAGGTCCCGCGCGAGGCGTACTCCTTGAGGATGTCGTTCTGGATGGTCCCGGTGAGCTTCGAGCGCGGGATGCCCTTTTTCTCGGCCGCGGCGACGTAGAAGGCCAGCAGGATCGCCGCCGTGCCGTTGATGGTCATGCTGGTGCTGAGCTTGTCCAGCGGGATGCCATCGAAGAGGATCTCGAAGTCGGCCAGGGTATCCACCGCGACGCCGACCCGGCCGACCTCCTCACCGAACTCGGGGTCGTCGGAGTCGTATCCGCACTGCGTCGGCAGGTCGAGCGCCACCGACAACCCGGTCCCGCCCTGATCCAGCAGGTAGCGGTACCGGCGATTGGACTCCTCGGCGGTGCCGAACCCCGAATATTGGCGGAAGGTCCACAGCTTGCCGCGGTAGCCCGACGCGAAGTTGCCGCGAGTGAAGGGAAACTCCCCGGGCTGGGGAGGCTCAGCGCCTCTATCCGCCGGCCCATATACGGGCTGCAGCGGGATGCCGGAGGGAGTGTGGGCCGTATTATCCATCGGTGAATAACGTACTTGCAAAAAAAGAGAATGCCAATACCACATGCTTGACCTGGTCAAAGGAGACGAATGGCTGACAACGTGCTCACCGATCGCACGGTGGTGATCTCCGGCGGGAGCCGCGGGATCGGACTCGCGATTGGCATCGCCGCCGCCAGGCAGGGCGCCAACGTGGTGCTGCTGGCCAAGACCGACACACCCCATCCGCGCCTGCCCGGGACGGTGCACACCGCGGCGGCCGACGTCGAGTCCGCCGGCGGCAAGGCGCTGGCCGTCGTGGGCGACGTGCGCCGCGAAGAGGACGTGCAGCGCGTGGTCGACGCGGCCGTGCAGCGGTTCGGCGGCATCGACATCTGCGTCAACAACGCCAGCGCCATCGCCACCGACCCGACGGCCGTGCTGTCGGCCAAGAAATACGACCTCATGCAGGAGATCAACCTGCGCGGCACGTTCCTGCTGACCAAGGCGTGCGTGCCCCACCTCCAGAAGTCGGCCAACCCGCACGTGCTGACCATCTCGCCACCGCTCAACATGAACCCCCGCTGGCTGGGCGCCCACCCGGCCTACACGCTGTCCAAGTACGGGATGACGCTGCTGTCGCTGGGCTGGGCGGCCGAGTTCGCGGACGACGGGATCGGCGTGAACTGCCTTTGGCCGGAGACCTACATCGCCACCGCGGCGGTCACCAACATGGCCGATGGCGACCGGCTGGCCGCGTCGTCGCGCAGCCCGGAGATCATGGGCGACGCCGCCGTCGAGATCGTCTCTCGACCCGCCCGGGAAGCCACGGGCCAGTGCCACATCGACGCCGAGGTGCTGCGATCGGCCGGGGTCGCGGATCTGTCCCGATACGGCGGCGGCGAGCAGCCGATCCCGGACCTATTCCTGGACTGAATACCTAAGCACGGCAGAGGATTTCGCCGTGCGGGATGGCAATCCAGCCGTCTTCCGCGCCGGCCCATTCTCGCCAGGCGGCGGAGATCTCCTCGAGCTGCGCCGGGGTGGCCAGCTCAAGGGTCACCAGGTCACTGGCCACGGTCGAATGAAGGATCCGCTCGGCCCACATGCCGCCCCACCATTCGCGCGTCTCGGGTGTGGCGTAGCACCACAGGCTGCCGGTGGGCGTGATGTCGTCGAATCCCGCCTGCTGTGCCCAGGACAGCAGCCGCCGGCCCGCGTCCGGCTCGCCCCGGTTGGCGCGGGCGACGCGTTGGTAGAGCTCGCGCCACAACTCGAGGGCGGGTAGCTGCGGGTACCAGATGAACCCCGCATAGTCGGCGTCGCGGACCGCCACGATGCCGCCCGGCGCGCACACTCGCCGCATCTCACGCAGGGCGCGCACCGGGTCGGCGACGTGCTGTAGCACCTGATGGGCGTGGACGACATCGAATGTGCCGTCGGCAAAGTCGAGGTCGTGCACGTCGGCGGTGCCGAAAGAGACGTTGGACAGGTTGCGTTGTCGGGCTTCGGTGCGGGCCACGCCCAGGACGTCGGCGACTTGGTCGACGGCGGTGACGGGTCCGGGTGCGACGCGCGCGGCGAGGTCAGCGGTGATGGTGCCGGGACCGCAGCCGACGTCCAGCACCGACTGGCCCGGTTTCAGGTGGGGCAGCAGGTAGGCCGCCGAGTCTTCGGCGGTGCGGCGGCGGTGGCTGCGCAGCACCGACTCGTGGTGGCCGTGCGTGTAACTGGCCCGGTCGTTCATCTCGCCAGCCTACGGCGATCAGCCACATGATGAAACAAGTGTCTCGGTATATGAGACCGCTAGTCGACGGGGACGTTGAGAATCGGGAGGTCGAGACCCGCGCCCGGACCGTCGAAATGCCACCATTCGCCCGAATACACCTTCAGGCCGCCATAGTTCATGGCGTTGCGCAGCGCGGCCCGATTCGCCGTCGCGTCGGCGCTGATGCCCTGCGTGTTGAACGCCGTTGCCCGAGAGGTGAAGTCGTCGAAGTCGGTGCCCATGTCGGCCAGGCACAGCCCACCCGCGTGTAGTCCCGACGTGCAGGGCTGTTGCGGCGTCGTGAACGTCACGTCGACCGAGCGTCCCGACTCATGGCTGCGCGCATATTGGCCAGGTCGTGCCACCCAGGCGGGGTTGGGGACCAGGCTGAACATCTTGACCTGGACGTCATGCGGCCGATAGCAGTCCCAGAAGACCAGGAGGTGGCCCTGCGGTCGCAGCGCGCCGGCCGCGGCGGCGAGCCCGGGGGCCATCGATTGGTGCACAAGGCATCTGGCGTCGGACGGATACAGCTGCGTGTGGGTGAAGTTGTTGGTCGTCGCGTAGCGCAGATCGAGCACGGCGTCGGGAACGACGGTGCGGACGTCGACGAAGCCGGCCGCCCGCGCGGCGTCGCTGACCGGCGGCACGTCGGGGCCCGCCGAGGCGCGAGGGGTGCCCCAGGCCTGGCCGCACCCCAGGATGAGTGCGAAAGCGGCCAGCCTGAGCACCCCTGCGCGACGCATTGGGCCATTGTCCCGGTTGATCGGTCCGCGTCGGGTTATCTGGCCCTCGGGGCGCGCCTCATTCGCGTTCTGCCGTCGCGACGGCGAGCCAGTCGTCGTCCGCGAGCCGGCTTGCGCGCGACGGGTCGTAGCGGCGCAACAGCGCGGGCACGGTCGCGTGGTCGCGCAGCTCGAATCCGTGCGCTGCCAATGTGGCGGTCAGGTCGGCCTCGGTGAAGTCGCTGCGATACGGTTCGCCGCGCCGGGCCACCATCCGGGTGATCCGGCCCGCGCTCTTCCACGGGGTGTCGGCGGTGACGACGCCCGCGGCGATGTGGTCCAGGACGAGGCGACTCCCCGGGGTGCAGAGGCCGGCGAGGTCGGCGAGGGTCGCGTCGATGGCGCCGCGGGTCAGGTAGGGAGTGACGCCGAGCCACACCACGAGGGCGGGCTGGTTGGGGTCGAAGCCGGCGGCCAGTAGTGCTTCGCGCAGCGCGTCCCGTTCCAAATCGCAGGCGACCCAATGGATTCGGCAGCTGTGCCGCGGCGCCAACAGCCGCTCGACGACCGGGCGCTTGTGCGCTTGAGTGGTTGGCGCGTCGACCTCGAAGATCGTCACCGGGGTCCCCGCGCGGCGAAGGCTGGTGGTGTCGAAGCCCGCGCCCAGCAGCACGAGTTGGCCGATCCCCGCGGCGATCGCAGCCTCACATGCGTCGTCGACGTAGCGCACCCGAAGCGCGATGTGGGCGTGCAGGCCTCCCCACAGGTGGTCAAATATCCGAAGAGCGGCGTCGGCGGCGCACCGATGAACCAACATGGCGCGCAATGCGGGGTGTTTGACGAAATGTCGGGAGTACGTGTCCTCCACGAGCCGCCGCCCCGGTGGCCGCAGCGTTTCCGCAGCGCGTTGAAACGCATTGACTTCGGCGGTCCAACTCGCCGCGCGATCGAGGCGCCGAGCGCCCACATCAACCATCGTCTCCCCTTTGCACCAAACACCCGGTGTTGACGCTATCCACCCCACCGGCCCATCGGTAAGGTCCAATTCGATGCCGAATTCGTGGACCAGTCGCGATACCGGAGTGGACCTGCACCTCGAACTTCCCCCGGGTCGGGGCCGGCGTGCGGCGCTCGAAGCCGCTCTGCGACAAGCCATCCGGGGTGGACGCCTCGCCGCGGGCGAGGCGCTGCCGTCCTCGCGTGCCCTCGCCACACAGCTCGGGCTTGCCCGCGGCACCGTCGTCGAGGTCTACACGCAACTGGCGGCCGAGGGATACCTCCGGACCCGTCCAGGCGCGGCCACCCAGGTGGCGGGCGGACCGCACGTTCAGGCACCGATCGAATCGATGCGGGTTACCCAGCGCTACGCGGCCGATTTTCGCCTCGGCCGCCCGGACCTCAGCATGTTCCCGCGCGCCGAATGGTTACGCGCGTTGCGCCGAGTCCTCGAGGCCACCCCCCACGCCGAACTGGGGCCGGCGGACCCGCGCGGGTCACCACGCTTGCGCGCGGCGCTGGCCAACTACCTGGGTCGAGTGCGGGGGGTGCTCACCACCGGCGAGCACATCGTCGTCTGCAGCGGGTTCACCCAGGGGCTCCGCCTGGTGTGCGAGGCGCTGGCCAACGGCGGAGCCCGGTCGATCGCGCTCGAGAATCCCTGCCTGCCCGACCATCGCGCGACGGTGGCGGCGAGCGGGCTCACCGTCGAGCCCCTCGACGTCGACCACGGGGGTGCGCGGCCCGAGGGATTCAATACGGCCGTCGCCGCGGCGGTGCTCACCCCGGCACACCAGGCTCCGCTCGGGGCGACGCTCGACGCCAACCGGCGCACCGAGTTCGCGCACATCGCCGCGACCCGGGGCGCGTATCTGATCGAGGACGACTACGACGGGGAATTTCGTTACGACCGGCACCCCGTGGGCGCGCTGCAGGGCCTGGCGCCCGAACACGTCGTCTACGCCGGCAGCGCCAGCAAGAGCCTGGCGCCCGGCCTCCGCCTCGGCTGGCTCGCGTTACCCGCCGCGTTGGTCGACGGGGTGGTCGAAGCCAAGCGCCGCGCCGATCGCGGAACCGACGTGCTCGCGCAGCTGACATTCGCGGAGTTGATCGAATCCGGAGCGCTCGACCGGCACATCCGGCGGATGCGGCGGCGTTACCGCAACCGCCGCGACGCCCTCGTCGTTACCCTCGGCCGCTGCGCCCCCGGGATGCCGGTGTTGGGCATCTCGGCCGGCCTGCACGCCGTTGTCGGGCTGCCCGAGGGCATTTCGGAGGCCGAGGTGTTGAGCGCGGCGCGCGGACGCGACATCGCCCTCACCGGGCTGACCCGGTTCTGGCACGGCACG
This sequence comes from Mycobacterium intracellulare ATCC 13950, assembly GCF_000277125.1. NCBI lineage: Bacteria > Bacillati > Actinomycetota > Actinomycetes > Mycobacteriales > Mycobacteriaceae > Mycobacterium > Mycobacterium intracellulare. The sequence goes on along the minus strand of NC_016946.1, from coordinate 693,062 downwards.
GGCCGCCGCAGAGACGGAATCATCATCGGGTACGGGACACCGCCCGAACACGAATACACCACCGCCCTGGCCCGTTTGGGAGAGTTGATGTCCGCCGTCTCGGGCGTCAGTCGGCCGGGATGAAGTCGATGTGCAACTCCGTCAGGCCGCGCAGCAGGAACGTCGGCTCGTAGTGGTACTGACGGCCACTGGGCGATCCGTGCTTGGCCTCGCTGATCCTGAATTTGCGCGTGCGGTCCAGGAGGCGGTTGATGGTGATCTGTCCCTCCACCCGCGCCAGCGGCGCGCCCGCGCACGTGTGAATGCCGCGACCGAATGCGATGTGCTCGCGCACGTTCTTCCGATCGGGCCGGAACTCGTTGGGATTGTCGAACTTTCGCGGATCGCGGTTGGCCGCACCCAGACAGAGCATGAGGACGGTGCCAGCCGGGATGTGCACCCCGCCCAGGGTGGTGGTCTTCCGTGCCAGCCGGAAGTCCACCTTGGTGGGGCTCTGCATGCGCAGTGCCTCCTCGATGAACGTGCCGATCAAGCTTCGATCTGAACGCAGCCGCTCTTGCAGCTCGGGGTCGTCGCCGAGGACCTGCACCGCCGAGCTGAGCAGTTTGGTCACGGTCTCCTGCCCGGCCGCGAACAGGAACGTCGCCGGCCGGACGACCTCCAACAGCGGCGGGACCGAGCCGTCGGGGTACGTGGCGGTGGCCAGGCCGGTCAGCACGTCTTCGCGGGGTTGCCGTCGCCGGTCGGTGATGTAGGCGCTGAACAGGTCGTCGAGGTACTGCAATGGGTTGCTGCCCACCGGTTCGTGATCCAGCGCGCCCACTCGGGCGCCCGGCGCGTTGCCGGCCCCGAGATTGCGGCGGATCTCCGGGCGGTCCTCGTCGGGAACCCCGAGCAGATCGGCGATCGCCAGGGTGGCGAACGGCTTCGCGTACTCGCTGAGGAACTCGCAGTGGCCGTTGGCGATGAACTCGTCGAATTGCCGGTCGGCCAATTGCCAGATGTAGTCCTTGTTTTCCTGCAGACGGCGCGGGGTCAGCAGCCGGCCGAGTAGTGAGCGCGCCTTGTCGTGCTCGGGCGGGTCCATGACGACCATGTGCTCGAAGATCGGGAACTCGTGGCGATGCGCCTCGATCTGCTCACTGATGTCGTCGCCTTCCGGGGTGAACGGCAACGGCGGGAACGGACCACCGATCGCGTTGACCGCGGAAAACGAATCGACGTCTTTGAAGGCCGCCTGCACCTCCTGGTAGCCGGTGACGGCCACGACCCCGTAGTGCGGTTCGCGGAACACCGGTCCCTGGTTGCGCAGGTAATCCCAGTAGTCATAGGGGTCTTGCGCGACGTCGGCGTCGGTGAAGTAGTCGACGTTGGCGAGATCGGTCATGAGTCCAATTCCTTTTCCTGGCACCGGAAAGCGCAGTGCATCACGCTGATGTGTCGCCGGCGACGGCGCTGATGGCCTGGCGCGGACAGGCGGCCACGGCCGCCTCCACGCTGTGGCGCAACGCTTCAGCCGGTTGCTCGTCGCAGGTCGCGACGTCGTCACCCAGCTCGAAAACCTCGGGGGCAATCTCCACGCAGAGGGCATGCGCCTCACACAGGCGCGGATCCACCCGCACATGCATGCGAGCCGTCGTCACCGGCCCTCCAATCCCTTGTTTGCCGCTCCACAAACTGATCGATCGACCAAATTGTTAGGATGCGGTATGCCTACCACGGATCGCGCGGGCCGGTCAAGCAAAGCCGGCGCACCCAACCGCGCGGCGGCGCGCCAACCCAAGCGGAACCCCGACGCCGGCGCGCGCAGCAAGCTGATCGAGGCCACCGCCCGCATCATGCGCGAGGAAGGCTATGCCGCGGCCACCTCCCGGCGGGTCGCCGCCGAGGCCGGCGTCAAGCAGGCACTGGTCTATTACTACTTCCCCACGATGGACGACCTGTTCGTCGAGGTGCTGCGCGCCGGTGCCGAGACCGCGCTGACGCGCATGCGCGCCCTGCTATCCGAGGACGACCCGCTGCGAGCGCTGTGGGCGATGAACAGCGACACGGCGGTGACCGCACTCAACGCCGAGTTCATGGCATTGGCCAACCACCGCAAGGCAATTGGCGCCGAACTCAAGGCCTACGCCGAGCGCGTTCGTGACATCGAGACCGCGGCCGTCACCATGGTGCTACGCGCCAACGGAGTCGATCTCGAGGAATATCCCCCGGTCGCGATCTCGATGCTGATCGCGCAGGTGGCCCGCAGCCTGTGCAACGAGAGCGCCGTCGGCGTCACCCAGGGACACGACGAGCTGCGCGCGTTCGCCGAACGCCAGATGAGCCTGCTGACGGCGCCCGCGGCCGCGTCCACGCCCGGCCGCTAGCACCGGCCGGCGCCACCGCAGCGGCGACAGGACCGTTTCCGCATCCCGGCCACCGAGCGGGCGGTCGGGCACACGTCTGTTGACACTGCGCACGAATGATGCCAACCTTCCTGATCGATCGACAAAGAATTGTCGGGCCACGTCTAGGTGAGGTGCAGTCATGGGTGGAAGAGTTGAGGGCAAGGTCGCGTTCATCACCGGGGCGGCTCGCGGCCAGGGCCGCAGCCACGCGGTGCGCCTGGCGCAGGAAGGTGCCGACATCATCGCGGTCGACATCTGCACGCCGATCAGTAGCAGCAGCGAGATCCCGCCGTCGACGCCCGATGACCTGGCCGAGACGGCCGACCTCATCAAGGGCCTGAACCGCCGCATCGTGACCGCCGAGGTCGACGTTCGCGATTACGACGCGCTGAAAGCGGCGGTGGACAGCGGCGTCGAGCAGCTGGGCCGGTTGGACATCATCTGCGCCAACGCCGGAATCGGCAACGGCGGCCAGACTTTGGACAAAACCAGCGAAGATGACTGGCGCGACATGATCGACGTCAACCTTTCCGGCGTCTGGAAAACCGTCAAAGCCGGTGTGCCGCACCTGATTTCCCAGGGCCAGGGCGGCTCGATCATTCTGACCAGCTCGGTCGGCGGCCTCAAGGCCTACCCGCACACCGGTCACTACATCGCCGCCAAGCACGGCGTAGTCGGCCTGATGCGCACCTTCGCCGTCGAACTCGGCGAGCACTTCATTCGGGTGAACTCGGTGCACCCCACCAACGTGAACACGCCCATGTTCATGAACGAGGGGACGATGAAGCTGTTCCGGCCCGACCTGAAGAATCCCGGCCCGGATGACCTCAAGGTGGCCGCGCAGTTCATGCACGTGCTGCCGGTCGGCTGGGTCGAGCCGGTGGACATCAGCAACGCGGTGCTGTTCCTGGCTTCCGACGAATCGCGTTACATCACAGGTCTTCCGGTCACCGTCGATGCCGGGAGCATGCTCAAGTAAGGGCTTCGCCCATCAATGGCGGCCCAGCCCGCCGTGGTCGTCGACCGCCCGCCAGCAGCGCCCACGGGGCCTGCTGGCACTTGGCGACCGTCCATGCAGCCGACGGGTCAAACGATCGATTGGTGATCACCATCGTGGTGGCCAGGGGCGGGATCGAACCGCCGACCTTCCGCTTTTCAGGCGGACGGAATGGCCACTGGCCTGCGGTTTAACGTCGTTCATGCGTCAAATGCGGCGCGCTGAGCGCGTCTGACGCAGGCTGCCCGTCCGACGATCGGACACAAACCGGACACGGTGACAGCACTCCCGACAGGGACCCCTTCATCGCCCTTCACTCAGTGATGCGCGCCGAGGGCTCCCGGGGAGCAGATGCGCGATGCCCAGCATCACGAGGTCGACCGCCCGTCCAACGAGCACGACCGCGGAGCGACCCACTCTTCGGCCGGACACAAGCCGAACGGCCAGCCGGAACACGGACGGAGCCGCGGACGCCGGGAGGCCGCGAGTGCCCGAGGCCGCCAGGGCCGCAGGGCGCGAGAGCGGTAGCGGTCGGTCGGACGGCGGGAGCGGCGTAGGCCGTGTTCCGGCTGGGACCAACGGGCTTGTTATATGTGCCAAAAGTGTCCGCGATGCCGCCGAGGGCGGTGTTGATGCGCAGTTATCGGCGGCAGATGCCCTCGGACTGCGGTTCCCAAGGCCCGAGCTGGTGGCCTCGGCGGCAGCACTCTTTGAACCGGCGGGGCCGTGGGCGCGAGGGCGGGGCCGGCTGGGCGTAGAACCTGAGTCCGGCCGATTTCGGATCACGATCGGCCCCGGTGTAGTCCGACTCGGCTGGACCAACCCGGTGCGTCCGGAAAAGGCATCTGAGCGTGCAGTCAAACGACACCGCCTCGATGTGACGGCAGAGGTTGATCGCATTGAGGCCGGTCGCAACATTCCCGACTCGGCAGCCCGTGCGATCACCGAATGGTCTCGCAAGTCGCGCGCGGCAATGTGTCGCACCTTCGCCGAGCTCGACTACACGCCACTGGTGGAGTGCGACCGTGTCCCTGCAATGGTCACCTTGACCTACCCCGGCGACTGGGAATCTGTAGCACCTGATGGGGCTAGCGTAAAGCGGCATATGATGCTGTGGCGCAAACGTTTTCAACGGGAATGGGGTGAACCGGCCCGCTACATCTGGAAGCTGGAATTTCAACGCCGCGGCGCTCCGCACATTCACCTCTGGATGGCTCCGCCGCATGCGGTAGGCCGATCCGGCGTCAAATTCCGCGACTGGCTCTCGCGCGAATGGGCGGAGATCGTCGGCCATCCGGATCCCGAGCAGCGCGAGCGCCATTTGCTCGCTGGCACGGCCATCGATGTTCGCAACGGATTACGTGCGTGTGACCCGAAACGCCTGGCTATCTACTTCACCAAACACTCATCGCCAAACATCAACGGCGACAAGGAATATCAGCATATCGTGCCCAATTTGTGGCAGCAACCTGGGCGCGGACCCGGCCGATTCTGGGGTGTCTGCGGACTCAAGAAGGCCATTGCGGTTGTAGAGGTAGCTCAGGACGCATACCTGGCTGCGCGCCGGATCGTGCGACGCTGGTCACGTAGCCAAGCGATATACGGCAATCCCGGCAGCAGCTTCCCCACCGCCGTCGTGCCGCGCACGGCCACTCGCCTGGTCCCCCGCGTTGGTCAGTACACGGGCGTCGTGACCTTCCGGAGGGTGCGCCGACGACGAGCCTTCTGCAGCCAAGGAGGCCTCGCGGGCGGATACGCACTAGTGAATGACGGTCCGGCTTTTGCGTCCAACCTAGCTGCCGCAGTGTCGGGGGCGTCACCTAGATAAAGCAGCCGAACTCATCCATTGCCACAATGCGCACTCGGGTTCGTCACGTCATACATTCTTTATTCTGACCGTCGAAAACGCCGGTTTCGCGCCCTAAAATTTCGATCATGGTTACTCCTCCGGTCCTGCTCCGGACGTCATCACAACGCCCACCGGCCTGGCAACGCTGGGTGCTCAACGCGATGTACAACTTCGATCGATACACGATCGATGATTGGCTAGGTCTCATGAGAGATCATCTCCAGCGAACCGAGGGTGCCACCGCGATGCGGACCGCTCGCTACACCATTGATGTCATGCGCCACGTTAGGGCGCTCACGTCGGCGACCGCGAGCCTTGCTTCACACGGCGACCCGGCGGCCCGCTCTGAATTGGCCGACGCCGCTCTCGACTTGAAGAGCGCCCTCGATAGGCTTCATGAAGCGCGCGACCAGCTGCTAAAAGCCGCTGGCGCCGAACGTGTTACTGATGCTGACTGAGGCAATGAGTCTGCTCTTAAGCTGGCCACGAAAGACACGTGGGTCGCTGAGGGTGGATGTCCCCCAACGCCGGTGTGATGCGATGTGCATGACAGCATGATGTATCCCGGTGATTCGGTGCTGCTGCCTTCCGGCTTGTCCGATCGTGGCGAACGCGTGTTCCCGGTCCTGTGGTTGACATCGGGGTGAACACCTACCGTCACGCCGCACTTCGATCGGGTCGTTCACTTCTGTCTCGATGCGTCGCTGGCGCGGATAGCGTTTCGTGCCCTGCGGGCCCGCATACCGACTGGGAATCGACTTTTTGTCGGCGGCAACTGAATACTGACCACTGCGCGGCAAGCTGATCAGTTTTCGCTTGCCGTTGACACTTTTTAGTTGCGCAGTGTGCGCGAGCCCGATCCGGGCTATGCATCGTCGACCGTCTGCCGAGCTAGTTGCCGCCTTGATCGGAATGGCTTATGCCGGACGAGGATTTCCGGGCCGAGGGCCGCGAAGGGGGTGTGTCTGCCGGGCGGCGGTGCGCGGTGAGGAAATCGTCGACTATACGTTCACAATCTCGGCGATCGACTGCGCGCAGCCCGGTGAGTCGAGCGAACGCCACCGGGCCGACGAGTTGGCACAGGATCAGTTCTAGATCGAAGTCGTCGAGGCCGGCTCGGGCTTCAGGGCCTTCTAGGAGGCTGTTGAACGGTTGGCGGTAGTGGTCGATGATCCGTGTTCGGAGCGCGTTGCGATCGTAGGTTTCCTCTGTGCCGTCCGGTGTTGGCCCGAGCGCGACCCAGGCCAGCGTGGTGACGTGCAGCGGCGCTTCTTGAAAGAGGGTCGCCTGTCGGCTCAACAGCTCGATCAGTTGGTCGCGTAATGATCCCGTAGCAGGTGGTGGGGTGACCTGCGGTAGCAGCCGTTCAAATGTGGCGGCCAGCAGTTGGGTGGAGCTGGTGAAGTGCCGATACAGCGTGGTGCGTGCGACCTTGGAGGCTTTGGTGACCGCGTCGATGGTGACGGCTTCGATGCCACCGGCATTGAGGAGTTTAGTCGCCGCATCCAGCAATCGGGTCCGTGACCGAAGGCGGCGTGGGTCGACGTCGTCGTCTTCATCTACCGAGGTTTCGGCGTCACGCTCCACGTAGTCACCGTAAACCCCCCACGAACCTGGCCCGCAGCGAATTGCACCGGGGAAGCCATTCAATCCGTCGAACGATACTAGTAGTATCGTAGCGATACTATGAGTACACTTTGGCGGTGTAGGCCAAGCACCGAAGGAGGATTGGTGATCAGGCAACCGGTCGAGCGGTTCGGGACCCGGGGGAGTCGACGGTGCTGCCCCCAGTCGGCCGGCCGCGTGGCTATCGAAGGATCCAGCTTCTGCCTCGGCGCGGCGACCTCACGGACGAAAGACGTCAAATCCTGATGAATGTGCCGATTTCGCTGACGAAAACCCACCTCTGGAGGCGTGCGGTTCGGGATATCCGGCTGGCCAGTCGCGGTATTGCCAAGCGCACACACCAAGGACGCCCGGTCGACCAGGGCCGCGTTCGTCCACGTCACTATCCCCCTCGCACTTGCTCGTACCTGGACGACGATCTGATGAGTCGGGAAATGCACGATCATGTTCGCGATGAGCCGATCAGGCTGAGTTCCCGGCTGGCATTTCGCCTACGGCGTTCGTGAGCTTGTCAGCAGCCAGCGATGACCCATGCCCAACGTCAAATGATCTGCATACCAATGGATTACGTACTGACGTATCCGAGGTACGGAACCGGCGACAGGACATCGAGGTCGAGCGCCAGGGCCGATCGGTGCCGCCGCAGTGGAATGGGCACGCCTGTCGGTAGCAGTTTCACCGACACCATGAAAGGGTACCGGTAGTACTGTTGCGATACCGTTAGTTTCTTTCAACGTAGCGGAGACGGGGGATGGTAGATACCGGGTGGGTTTCGTCGGGCGTGGCGACCTTGAGTCGGCCGGTCCGGGAACAACTCCGCAAGGTCACCGCTGGTGAGGGCGTTTACAGCGACCGGCTTGCCCGCTTAGCGCGGTTCAGTATCCGGCACAAGGTTCTGGTCATCGCCGCGTGGGTGGTGGCTGCCGGCGTCTTAGCCGTGCTGTTCCCGCAATTGGAGATCGTCGTAAAGCAGCAGTCGGTGAATCTCATCCCTCCTGATGCGCCCTCGCTGCAAACCGTGGACCGGATGGGGATCGCATTCGGCGAGCAGGGATCCAAGACAACCGTCTTCGTCGCGGTAGAGGACCCGACGGGCCTGACTGCGCCGGTGCGTCAGCGTTACAACGCGATGGTTTCGCGGTTGCGTGCCGATTCCAAGCATGTGCGACTGGTTCAGGATCTGTTGGCCGACCCGGTTACTGCCGGTCAGGCGGTGAGCCAGGACGGCAAGGCATGGTATCTGCCGGTCGGGGTGGCGGGCACACTCGGCGATCCGAAGGCGGCAGAATCCGTCCAGGTGGTGCGCGCTATCGCCGCCCAGTCGTTTAACGGTACGTCCACGACGGTTCGCGTAACCGGCCCTCCCGCGACGTTCAGCGATCAAATTGATTCGGCTGAGCAGGATTTGATTGTCATTTCTGTGGTGACCGCGGGGCTGATTGCGCTGATTTTGCTGGTCATCTATAGGTCATTGTTTACCGCGTTGCTGCCACTGGTGGTTATCGGCGTCAGTCTTGGGGTAGGGCGCGGAGTGCTCTCGGGGCTGGGCGAAGCGGGGATGCCGGTGTCGCAATTCACCATCGCGTTCATGACGGCGATTCTGTTGGGCGCCGGCACCGATTATTCGGTGTTTTTGATCAGCCGGTATCACGAGCAACGCCGCCAGGGGGTCTCGCCCGACCTCGCGGTGATCAATGCGACCGCCACCATCGGGCGCGTAATCCTGGCCTCCGCGGCGACTGTGGCGTTTGCATTTTTGGCCATGGTGTTTGCAAAGCTGAGCGTTTTTGGCGCGCTGGGCCCAGCGTGTGCGATAGCCGTCTTCGTCGGAGTCGCGGCCACCGTGACGTTGTTCCCACCGGTGTTGGCGCTGGCCGCTAAACGCGGCATCGGCGAGCCCAAAGCCGACCGCACACGCCGCTACTGGAACTGGATCGCGGTGGCCGTAGTCCGCCGGCCCGGCCCATTGCTGGCCGCCAGCCTGGCTCTCGTGTTAGGGCTAGCTGCTGTGGCGCTGACCATGCGCATGAGCTATGACGACCGTCAAGGCCAGCCGGAAACGACCGCCAGCAACGAGGGTTATCATCTGCTGGACAGGCACTTTCGCAAAGATATCGTTATCACGCAGTTCATGGTCGTCGAATCACCGACCGATATGCGCACCGGTAAAAGCCTGGCCGACCTGGACGAAATGGCGTCTCGCGTGTCGCAATTGCCAGGTGTCACCAAAGTTTCCGGCGTCACCCGGCCTACCGGGGCGCGACTGGACCAGGCACAGCTTTCTTGGCAGAACGGCCAGATCGGCACCAAGATGGCCGATGCCGTCGCCAAAGGAGACGCCCACAAGACCGATCTCACCAAACTCACCGGTGGCGCCGACCAACTCGCGGGCGGCCTGGCGCAACTTGACACCACCCTGCGCACGGCGCTGACTCCGCTGACCGGGATCCTTACCCAAGCCCAGTCCAGCGGGCCACAATTTCAGCGCTTTCGCCAGCTGCTGCAGCAGCTTTCGGCTACCACACCGACCGTCGACCAAGCTATTCGAACCGGGCCCGGGCTACGCCAAGAAGCTCAACAAGCCCAACAAGCGATCGCCACCATCGACCCGCTGGTCGGTGCGCTCAACACCTCCCCCTGGTGTGCCACCACCCCCGAGTGTGCCCAGATCCGCGACCAGGTACGGATCTTGGTGACTTTGCGCGATGGCGGCTTTTTCAGCCAGCTCGCCGACCTCGGCGATTTGTACCAGCCCGATGCCAATAATGCAGGCGGCACCGTGGCAGACCTGCAGCGCACAGTCACTTCGCTGGACAAGGCCTTCGGAGCGCTTGGCGATCCCGCCGACATGGCCGGCAACATCGGCCGCCTTCAAAACGGCATCAGCCAGCTCGCGTCGGGAGCACAAGCCCTAGCCACCGGTGTGCACACCCTCGCCGACAGCAACATCGAAATGTTGTCCGGCATGAGTCAGATCGCCACCCAGCTACAGAATTCCGCGCGATCCAGCGCCGGTTCGGACAACTCCAGCGGCTTCTACCTTCCCGCTAACGCCTTCGAGAATCGCCAGTTCTCCGATGTGGCAAAGCACTTTCTATCCGCTGACGGCAAGACCGCGCGCTTCGCCATCGAATCTAGCTACAACCCCTACAGCAGCGAAGCGATGGATCTCGCGCAGAAGATCACGCACGTTGCCGATGCCGCACGCCCCAACACCTCGCTGGCTCACGCCCGGATATCGATGGCCGGCTTCCCCGCCGTCAATTCCGATATCCAGCGCCTCCTGTCGGCCGACTTTCACCTACTGGCCATCGCCACACTCGTCATCGTCGGGTTGACCCTCGTCGTTCTGCTACGTGCCGTGGTGGCCCCGCTCTACCTGCTCGGTACGGTCGTACTCAACTACGCAGCCGCACTGGGCATCGGCACACTGGTCTTCCAATACGGCCTGGGCAAGCAAATCGCTTGGCCCGTTCCGCTTTTGGCGTTCATCATCCTGGTCGCGGTGGGCGCCGACTACAACATGCTGCTGATCTCGCGGCTACGCGAGGAATCCGCTCACAACATTCGCGTCGGCGTGCTGCGCACGGTCGCGAACACCGGCTCAGTCATCACCTCGGCCGGGCTCATCTTCGCGGCCAGCATGTTCGGCCTTATGGTCGGGTCCGTCGCGATCATGCTCCAAGCCGGACTCATCATCGGCTGCGGCCTACTCCTGGACACCTTCGTGGTCCGCACCCTCACGGTTCCCGCGATCGCCACATTGCTCGGTGAGGCCAGCTGGTGGCCTCAACGGAAGCCCTTGGCCCCGCGCGCCAGAGCACGCTGACGATGACATGTCACCTGAGGGACAACGCAGCGTGACGGGCGTGGACCTTGCGCCCAAAGGGGCGCGGATTACATGACACTTACTCAGGAGCGCATCCACACGCGCGACGGCATCACTCTCGTGGCGGATTGCTACCGGCACCCCACGACTGGTCCCGTGGTGTTGCTCCTCCATGGCGGCGGCCAAAACCGCCACGCCTGGGCCACCACAGCTCGTCGCCTCCACGCCCATGGCTACACCGTCATCGCGTACGACACCCGCGGCCACGGCGACAGCGACTGGGACCCGAGCGGACAATACGACGTCGAAAAGTTCGTCGCCGATCTGCTCTCGGTTCGAGAACACGTCGGCACCGAGAGTCCCCCTGCCCTCGTTGGCGCGTCGCTGGGTGGGCTAACCATCCTGGCAACCCACCTGCTGGCCCCAGCCGGGCTGTGGGCAGCCGTTATTCTCGTCGACATCACCCCGAGGATGGAGTTCCACGGGGCCCGTCGCATCGTGTCGTTCATGGCCGCCCACCCCGACGGCTTCGGCACACTCACCGATGCCGCCGACATCATCGCCGAATACAACCCGCGCCGACCGCGACCCGAAAATCTCGACGGTCTGCACAAAGTTCTGCGCCAACGTAGCGACGGTCGATGGGTCTGGCGCTGGGACCCAGCCTTCATCAGCTCCAACTTCGATGTCCTGCAAGGCGAACTCATGACCGACACCGAGGAGTTCGAGGCGATCAGCGGGTTTCTCGCCGAAGGAGCACGTCGAATCACGGCCCCGACGCTGTTAGTGCGGGGCGCGCTTTCAGACGTCGTCTCCGAGGAAACGGTCAACGAATTCCTCGAACTCGTCCCGCACGCCGAAACAACTGACGTGACGGGCACAGGTCATATGGTTGCCGGCGACGACAACGACGCCTTCACCAGCGCTGTCACCGACTTCCTCGACCGCCGCGTATTTTTGTGAGACGGTCTTTTCCCGTGAAACCCGCGTCGCCTGCTGGGCCCCCAACACTGCGAGACCAGCAAGTGAACCCCCCTAGTACTGTTGGTTTCGCTACGCTACTGTTCGTACCATAACTCAGGAAGCATCTGGGAATGTCGGATTGACGAAGGCGATGTCATGCCCTCCGCAAATACTGGCTCGTTAAGGGACCGACGCCGTGCCGAGTTGCTCTCGCAGATCCAGGGCACCGCGCACCAACTTTTTGCCGAACGTGGATTTGCTGCTGTGACCACTGAGGACATCGCTGCCAGTGCCGGGATATCCATCAGTACTTACTTCCGTTACGCGCCTACGAAGGACGACCTTCTTGTCGCGCCGTTGCGGCAGGCGGTCGCCGAAATCGTTGGTGCCTACGGCGCTCAGCCGTCGGACCAATCGGCAGCCGAGGCGCTGATCGCGTTGTTTGCCGAAACCGCCTGGGACAAAACCAATCCGAACCCGCACTACTGGCAACGAGCCATACTGACCGCCCCCCACCTACTGAGCGAATCGGTACTGATCAGCGACAACGATGACCGCAAGCTCGTCGAACTCGTCGCCACAAGGATGGGCGTCGATGCGGCATCCGACATCCGTCCCTCGCTGCTGGTCCACACGGGTTTGGCCACCGCACAATTCATACTTCGGCGCTGGCTGAGCTCAGACACTGAAACGAAGCCACCGCTGCACGTTCAGTTGAAAGAAGCTTTGAGAGTCACGTTGGCTGGATTCGATTGAAAGTAGACCGCTTTGAACTCGGGGCATACGGTTGGCCGGCTAAACGCAATGTGGCCCCGTCACAGTCTCTACTCTGAAAGAACGTTGGCTCCATCGTGGGCACGCGAGTGCGGATATTCGTCGAATGCGTCCAGAACGCGCACGGCGAAAGCAGGGCTCATCTCAGACTGAACTTCTTCTTTCGCCATCCAACGGACTTCCCGGGCTTCGGCAGTCGGGTGCGTGTCGCCAGCGGCAGGACTGCAGCGGTAGACCAACGCGACAATCCCCTGCTTGAGGTTCTTGTAGACGCCGGTAAGACGTTGCACCGTGACCTTCAATCCAGTTTCCTCGAGGACTTCCCGCCGCACACCATCCTCGAAGGATTCGTCCAGTTCGAGTACGCCACCGGGGGCTTCCCAGTGGCCGTTGTCATCTCGCCGGATCACGAGAATGCGATCATCGCCACGTACGACGATGCCGGCGACACTGACTGAGTGTTTAGGAGTGGTTCCCATCGTTCGGTCTCCATTGTTCGATGCCGTCGGAGGTGACACGGGTTGACTGGCTTCCTAGACTAGTCGTCTAGACATGTAATGGAAGGCTCGCGGGTGCTGCAACTTGGACAAATCGATCGAGGCGATGACAAACCGCCATATCGGCAAATCGCGGGCATACTGCGAGAGGCGATCAGTTCCAATCGGCTCGCACCCGGGGAGCGACTGCCGTCCGAGGCGGAACTGATCGAACATTTCGGTGTAGCGCGCATGACTGTAAGACAAGCGGTGCAGGAGCTTCGTTCCGACGGATTGGTCATCTCACAACACGGCCGCGGGGTGTTCGTCCGCCCGGAACCTCGAATCCGCAGACTAGCGTCTGATCGATTCGCACGACAGCACCGCGCCGAGGGCAAGGCTGCATTTACCGTCGAGGCGGAGAAATCCGATTTCGCGCCGCAGGTGGACAACATCGTTGTGAGCCGAGAGAGGCCGAATTCGTTTGTGGCTGAGCGCCTTCGAGTTTCAGACGGCGATGACATTGTCGTGAGATCGAGGCGTTACCTGGCGAATGGGCGACCCGTCGAGACGGCCGTCTCGTACATTCCGGCGGCATTTGCCGAAGGCACGAGGATCGAGCAGCTGGATACCGGACCCGGTGGTATCTACGCGCGCTTAGAAGAGCACGGTCATGTGCTTGCTCGCTTCACTGAAGAAGTCGCCGCTCGGATGCCCACTCCTGAAGAACGGCGGCAGCTGGAGCTTGACTCAGGAGTTCCGGTGCTTACGGTGTTGCGAACCGCTTACGACACCGATGACGTGGCGGTGGAGGTCTGCGACACCGTGAAGGTGGCCTCCGCCTACCTGCTCGAATACGAGTTCCCGGCCCGCTGAGCGCAAAGTCTCACACGAATCACGCGTCGCCCGTTGCACTCCTCTAGACGACTATGTACCCTCAACTTGTCTAGAGCAGTTCTACGAAAGGTCGACAAAGTGTCTGTGCCGAAGTGGCTCAAGCTGTCCCACCAGCAGGTTTTCCCACACAAAGCGTTCGTGGTGTCAGATGTGACGCCGGTGATCGATTACGAGCGGTCAACGAAAGACAACAAGGTTCAGGCGACTGATCGAGAATCAGGCCTGCCGTTGTGGCAGGTGGAAGTCCTCGACGGTGATCCGGCCGCGAGCAAGCGGGCACGCACCCTGACCGTCAAGTTCGCAACGCCCAAGCAGCCTGTGTGCCCACAGAACACTGCCGGAATGCCTTTTACACCAGTGATTTTCGAAGAGTTGTGCGTGTTGCCGTACGTGGACCGTTCGAGCGAATCCGGCCGCATTGCGTGGTCGTTTCGGGCCTCGAGCATGACCGCGGACACTGGCAAGGCGGGGTCCTCAGCGGCAGACCGGGCGTCAGCATGAGTCCGTACGACCCCGTAGTACCTAGCGATCCGTATTCGATTCCAGATCCCGACGCCGGGACGGACCTCTTTGACCTCACGCACCTACTGACGGTCGGCGCCACATGGCTCACCGCGGTGACCGGCGTGGTCACCCTTTCGCTCGTCGTTTGGAGACTGCGTTCGCCCGCCACATTTGGGCGCTATGTCGCAACCCCTGCGCGGCGGATCCGATGGCTGCTATGGGCGTTGACCTCTTGGCCGCGAGTTGCCAAGGCCTGCGGGCTGTCGACTTCCGAGCGCGTCGCACGTACGGACTCGCAGGGCAAGACCACGACGAAGACAGTCTGGACCCACCCTCGCCTTCTCGGGGTGAGCATCTCCGATCACTGCCTGCACATGACCGTCCGCACACGAACGGGCCAGACAGTCGATGACCTCGAAAACGCGGTCCCCGCGATCCGCGACGCTGTCGGGGCACATTCCGCCCGTTCCACGGTGGTAGCACCCGGGACGGTTCGCATGGAATTTGTTATGCGACAACAGCTGTCGGCCATCAAGACTGCTAGACGGCCAGCCTGCACCGAGGCAACTGCCGTTAAGATTGGCCGACGGGAGAACGGCTCGGCTTGGATTCTCCGCGTCGCTGGCCTCCACACCCTCACTGTCGGGTGCTCAGGAGCGGGCAAGGGCTCCATTTTTTGGGGCATTGCAGGCGGCTTAGGCCCGGCCATCAGGTCAGGAACCGTGCGGCTTTTCGCCGTCGACCTCAAGTACGGGATCGAAGTGTCAGTCGGCTCCGCCCTATTCAGCAAGATCGCGACGACCGAGGTCGAGGCCGCGAGCCTGCTCAACAAGTTGGAGGAGCTGCTGGATTGCCGTGGCCGCAGGATGGCCGGCCAAGCGCGTTCGCACACACCGAGCACCGCCGAACCGCTCGTGGTGCTGCTCATCGATGAATTGGCGGGCTTGACCGCTTACATGACAGACGTCGCCCTCAAGAAGCAAGTTGCAGCCTCGCTCTCACGCATCCTGACAAAGGGCAGGGCCGTAGGCCTCGTGGCCACCGCCTTCATGCAGGACCCCCGCAAGGAGATTCTGCCCATGCGCGGGTTGTTCACCCAGACCGTTGCATTGCGGCTGCGTTCACGCGACGAAGTCGCGATGGTTCTGGGTGATGGCCTCGCTGATGCCGCACCCGCGCACCGCATCAACCCGAGTGAACCTGGGACCGGATACGTCATCGCAGAAGACGGATCAACGATGCGAGTACGTGCCGACTACTGGCCAGATTCGTTAATCCGTTCTGTTGCACAAGAATACGGGTTCAAGAGCCAAAGATCTACTGGTCCCGCAGAGAACTGAGGACAGCGGCATGGCAACTCTTGGCATCAACGCCACCACCAAGATAGCGACCTTTCCAGAGCTTCTGACAGCGGAACAGGTGGCGGAGCTGCTTGGCGTGTCCACTGCCACCGTGAGCCGATGGGGCGCGCTACGGGAACACGGCGCAGATGTGGGGCCGCCCTGCTACACGCTATCTGATCGCGTAAGACGTTGGGACGCAGCGGAAGTCCGCGCGTGGCTCAAGCAGGTGCACCGCTAAGTGGCCGGATCAGTACCGCGCGGCATCCGAAAGCGGACCAATTCAGCCGGCCAGGCGCGCTACCAAGTGCGCTACCTGGTGCGCGATCCAAACTCCCCGTCAGGATGGGTCGAGACATCATCGACGTTTGCCACCATGCGGGAAGCGCGCGCGTTCAAGGCGGATCGCGACGGCGAGTCGGCGATCGGCGCCCGACGATTCGACCCCAGACTTGGCCGCGCCAGCCTCTCCGCTATCTGGACGCAATACAGCGCGTCGAAGCAGCCGGCCGTTTCCCCCAAGACGTGGAGCGGCTACGTGCAGCATTGGGAACTGCGTATCAGCCCGCGCTTCGGCCATGTCCCGGTCGACGAGGTCAGCCGGAAGGATGTGCAGCAGTTCATCGGCGGCCTCACCGTGGGCCCGTGGGCCAGACTCGCCACGCTCCGGCTGCTGCGCTCGATTCTCGACATGGCTCGCGAGGACGGCCGAATTCACATCAACCCGGCCCAAGGTGTGTCATCCGGTCGGATGCCGGCGCGGGAACGTCACCGCTACCTCTCCGCTACGGAAGTCGCCGCCCTAGCAACCGCCTGCGGCGGCCAAGGCGACATCGTCACAATCCTGGCCTTTACCGGTCTGCGCTGGTCCGAACTCGTCGGCCTGCGCGTCGGCGACATCGACCTCAAAGCACGCCGCCTCTACGTCCGCCAAGCCGCCCCGGACGTGGAGGGCCGAATTATCGTCGGGCCACCGAAAACTCGCGCCGCCGTCCGAACCGTCCCACTCCCCCAAATCGTCATCGACGCGCTCGAGCCACGAATCGAAAACCGCTCACCTAAAGAACAAGCGATCACTTCACCAAACGGCGGCTTTCTCAGATCAAACAACTGGCGCAGACACACCCACTGGAACAAAGCCCTCAAGCAAACCGGCTTGGCGCCGTTGACGATCCACGACCTGCGCCACACCTACGCGAGCCTCGCCCGCAAATCCGGGGCCGACCTCCGCTACGTCCAGAAGACCATGGGGCACTCGACGCCGACTGTCACCGCCAACATCTACAGCGACCTCTACTCAGACGAACTCGACCACGTCGCTACGAATCTCGACCGGCTCAATGACGTCGCCAAAGACCAGGCGAACGGACAGGAACCGGACACACCGAAATATCCATAGAGTGCTGTCACCGCGTCCGTGCAGTTCAAGACTGGTGGCCAGGGGCGGGATCGAACCGCCGACCTTCCGCTTTTCAGGCGGACGCTCGTACCGACTGAGCTACCTGGCCGGAAGGCAGCGAGTGCCTCGCCGCGCTTGGCGACCCTGACGGGACTCGAACCCGCGACCTCCGCCGTGACAGGGCGGCGCGCTAACCAACTGCGCCACAGGGCCTTGCTGCTGCTCCGCGTCACCGCGTCGCGTACCCCCAACGGGATTCGAACCCGTGCTACCGCCGTGAAAGGGCGGCGTCCTAGGCCACTAGACGATGGGGGCCAGAACCGAATCACTCCGGGGTACTCGCAACGTGGTTTCGTTGGGAGCCACGTCAGCTTAGGTCACGGTGTGCCCAATCCTCAAACGAGCCGGGTTTTCGGTCCAAGTATCCTGAATCTTCGCGGCCCCTATAGCTCAGTTGGTAGAGCTACGGACTTTTAATCCGCAGGTCCTAGGTTCGAGTCCTAGTGGGGGCACCACATCGCGCATCGCGTGGGCCGTGCGCGACCGATGACCGCTCATCGCCCGAGCACAGCGCTGCAGTACGTCACGTCGGCGAAGGCCGCGGCGACGTCGTCGTCGGCGTAGACGAAACCGTTCGCCGCGTGCAGATCCGCGACCGTCGTCGACGACGTCTGCCAGCCGCGCTGGTTCAGGTGATCGACGATGTGGCTGCGCTGGCCGTGGTACACGAGGTCGTTGAAGTCGATCTCGAAGCCGAGTTCGCTCATCCGGTCGTGGTGAGCACGCCACCGCGGGTCGGCGAAAACCGCGGTGTCGGGCACGAATTCGAAAGCGAGACGACTGCCGGGGGCGCTCAGCGAGGTGACGTTGTCGAACAGCGCATCCTGAGCGTCGTCCGGCAGATAGACCACCAGGCCTTCGGCGCTCCACGCGGAGGGGGCCTGGGGATCGAATCCCGCGGCCCGCAGGGCCGAGGCCCAGTCGTCGCGCAGATCGATCGCGACGGTGCGCCGCTGCGCGGTCGGCTCGGCGCCCAGATCGCCCAGGGTCAGGGTCTTGAACTCGATGACCTCCGGCATGTCGACCTCATAGACGACGGTGCCGGCCGGCCAGGGCAGCCGGTAGGCGCGGGAATCCAGGCCCGACGCGAGGATCACCACCTGGCCGATGCCGCCGCGGGTGGCATCCAGAAAGAATTGGTCATAGAACCGGGTTCGGCAGGCCATTCCCTGCGCCATTCGCCGGGGATCGAACTCCGTGTTCCCGCCGGCCTCGATTTCGCCGTTCACCAGGCGGACGTAGACGTCGATGCCGACCGCCCGCACCAGCGGCGCGGCATAGGGGTCGTCGATCAACTTCGCCTCGGAGGACAGCGCCCGCTGGGCGGCCACCATGGTCGCCGTCGCCCCCACGCTTGTCGCCAGGTCCCAACGATCACGATCGGTGCGCGCCATGATGCCCCTTCAGTCGGCTCGGAAAAAGATAGATAATCTAGTTAACATCACGGACTCGGTGTGGCGGCCGACGGGGCTACTCTCCGACCTATCTGCTGCCGTCCCACTCCGGAGGACCCGTGACCGATTTCGCTCAACGAACGATCGAACTGGCTCGCCGCAACGTGGCCGAAGGCGGTCGGCCGTTCGCCACGGTGATCGTCCGGGGCGGCGAGGTGCTCGCCGAGAGCGCCAACCGGGTGGCCCAGACGAACGACCCCACCGCCCACGCCGAGATCCTCGCCATCCGCGAGGCCTGCGTGAAGCTGGGCACCGAGCACCTCGTCGATACCACTATCTACGTGCTGGCCCACCCGTGCCCGATGTGCCTGGGCTCGCTGTATTACTGCTCGCCCCGGCAGGTCGTGTTCCTGACCACGCGCGAAAGCTACGAGCAGTACTACGCCGATGACCGCAAGTACTTCGAGTTGTCCACGTTCTATGACGAATTCGCCAAGGACTGGGACCGGCGGCGCCTGCCGATGCGCTACGAGCCGCACGAGGGGGCGATAGAGGTCTACCGGCTGTGGAACGAGCACAACGGCGGCCGACGCCAGACGACGGTCGTCCCGCCGTCCTGAGCCGCCCCCTTGGCAAGTCCCGCCGACCTTCGCTAGTATTTGCGTATGCATGCAGGTAATAGCAAAGGGCGTCTTCCCGACGACCAGGCCGGCCTGGTGGTCGAGGTCTTCCGGATGCTGGCCGATGCCACCCGCGTGCAGGTGCTCTGGTCGTTGACCGACCAAGAGATGTCGGTCAACGAACTCGCCGAGCACGTGGGCAAGCCGGCGCCGTCGGTTTCCCAGCACCTCGCGAAGTTGCGGATGGCACGTCTGGTCCGCACCCGCCGGGAGGGCACGACGATCTTCTACAGCCTGGAGAACGACCACGTCCGCCAGCTCGTCATCGACGCCGTTTTCAACGCCGAGCACGCCGGACCCGGGGTCCCCGGCCACCACCGCGGCGACGACGGGCTAAAGGCGGTAGCCGAATCGTCGAACCGACACCGCAGCAGCGGCCGCTGAGTCGGCCGGAAGCACAAGGCATTTCACGCAAGGAGGCATCACCGATGAGCGAAGAGCACACCCACGACGCACCGCACGACCACGAGCATCGGCACGGCGACGTGACGCACGCACATGCACACACGTCCCACGAGCACGACCACGTGGAGCACGAACACTCCCACGCGCACGACGACGGGACCGAACACACCCATCGGCACGTGCACCAGGCCGGGCTGGAGGACGTTCACAGCCACGCCCACGCCTAGCGCGGACGACGACCGTACGGCTAGACCGAATTGCCGCACTCCTCCTCACCCCGCTTCGCGGGCTGCATCGTCGTACGGCTCAAGACACCATCGGACAGTAGTGCTTGGGGTCCCCGCGTTCGTCGATCGGCGGCAGATTGCGCGCCGGCGTTTGCACCAGCGGGGTATCGAGCGGAATTCGCCCGCTGGCGCGGTCCAACCCGGCACGCGCCCGCGGGTGCTTGCGGAATCTGCTTGGCACCAGGGCGAATACGAAACGAACCAGGTCGCCAAAACGCCGGTGCAACCACTCGTCGCGGCGCGACCACCGGTAGCCCATCAGCTCCCGCACCGGGGGGTCGTAGAGGCCGACGGTCAGCCAGACGAAGAACGGTGCCAGCAGTTTGCGCTGCAAGGCCCACAAGGGTTCCGGAATCCATTGCGCGAAAGGCGGTTTGGGCAACTCGCTGAGATCGAGCACGGCCCGTGCCGCCTCGTTGCTTTCCAGCACGTTGCGGCACATGTGGTCCCAGTAGGCCTGGAACTCCTCCCATGACTTCGGCACGGGACGCATGCTCATGCCGTACATGCGGTACCACTCGACATGTTCGTCGAACAGTTGACGCTTTTGCGCCTCGGTGATCCCACCGCAAAACCGTTCGGCCACGTGAATGGTGCCCATAAAGAAGGTGGAATGCGCCCAGTAGAAGACGTCGGGGTTCAGGGCGTGGTAGCGGCGGCCCTGGTCGTCGACGCCCTTGATGTCGGTGTGGTAGTCGCGGACTTCGGCGCCGGTCACCGGGGCGCGCTCACCGTCGAAGACGACCCCGCCGATGGGGTACAGCGAACGCAGCAGACGCGGCCACCGCTCGCGGAAGAAGGTGGAGTGGTCGAGCACCGCCGCGCCCAGTTGGGGGTGCATGTTCTGCATCGATCCGGCCCATGGGCCCTGCAGCATGCCCCGCCAGTCCCCGAAATAACGCCAGGTCAGGGAATCGGGTCCCAGCGGTGTTGGCGGCGCGTCGTAGCCCAGTGGCGATACGGGACAGCCGCCCGCGACACCGTTGGAGCCGTCGGCCGGCCCGCCAGACTGATCAGGGGCGCCGGTCGCGTCGCTGGTCAGGGGGTGCGATGCGGACGTATCTTGAGTCACTATTGGATTCCTGTAGGTATCTGAATTTTTGACTACAGCCGTTGTCATTTTCAGCTTAGGAGCGATGTGCAGACGGGTCAACGACGGGGCCGCTGGACCGGCGTCCCCTTGGAGAGTCGCCTCGCGCTTCGCCGTGACAATCTGATCAGCGCCGGGGTGCAGCTGCTCGGCGGTTCCGGGGGGCCGGCGCTGACCGTGCGCGCGGTGTGCCGCAAGGCCGCGCTGACCGAACGCTACTTCTACGAAAGCTTCGCCGACCGTGACGAATTCGTGCGCGCGGTCTATGACGACGTCTGCACGCGGGCAATGAACACCCTGACGTCGGCGACGACCCCGCGAGAGGCCGTCGAGCGGTTCGTCGAGCTGATGGTGGACGACCCGGTCCGCGGGCGCGTGCTGTTGCTGGCGCCGGCGGTGGAGCCGGTGCTGGTGCGGTCGGGCGCGGAGTGGATGCCCAATTTCATCGACCTGCTGCAGCGCAAGCTGTCCCGGATCGGCGATGCCGTGCTGCAGAAAATGATCGCCACCAGCCTGGTCGGTGGCCTGTCGAGCCTGTTCACCGCCTACCTGCACGGGCAACTCGGGGCGACCCGCAGACAGTTCATCGACTACTGCATCAACATGCTCTACATCACCGCGGCGCCGTACGTCCCCGCCGGAGAGCTCGGCAAGTCGCAGTAGCGGGTTTTCATTCGGGCCGGATCGGCAAGCCGTAAAACTGGGGGTTGATCGCGATGTCAAACCGTTATCGACCACGCCCGACGAGGAACTTGCTGCTACCGAAGTACACAGATATATTGACTGCTACCCATCGACACAGATAACTGGAGGCACTATGTCAGCCGAGCTGACAAACCTACAGCTGCTGCACGAACTCCAGCCGGTCGTCGAGAAGTACCTGAACCGGCACGAGAGCATGCACAAGAACTGGAACCCGCACGACTACATCCCGTGGTCGGACGGAAAGAACTTCTATGCGCTCGGTGGGCAGGACTGGGAGCCGGGACAATCCAAGCTCTCGGACGTCGCCCAGGTGGCGATGGTGCAGAACCTAATGACCGAGGACAACCTGCCGTCCTATCACCGCGAGATCGCGATGAACTTCAGCATGGACGGCCCCTGGGGCCAATGGGTCAACCGGTGGACCGCGGAGGAGAACCGGCACGGGATCGCGCTGCGCGACTACTTGGTGGTCACGCGCGCGGTCGACCCGTACGAATTGGAGAAGCTGCGCATCGAGGTGGTCAACCGCGGCTTCAGCCCCGGCCAGAACCACCAGGTTCGCGAAGACCTGTTCGCCGAGAGCCTGTTCGATTCGGTCACCTACGTGACCTTCCAGGAGTTGGCGACGCGGATCTCGCACCGCAACACCGGTAAGGCGTGCAACGACACGATCGCCGATCAGTTGTTGGCCAAGATCTCAGCCGACGAGAACCTGCACATGATCTTCTACCGCGACGTCACCGAGGCCGGGTTCGAGATCGCGCCCAATCAGGCGATGAAGTCGCTGCACAAGGTGTTGCGCAACTTCCAGATGCCCGGCTACCAGGTGCCCGAGTTCCGGCGCAAGGCCGTGATGATCGCCGTGGGCGGCGTGTACGACCCGCGCATCCACCTCGACGAGGTCGTCATGCCGGTGTTGAGGAAATGGCGCATCTTCGAGCGTGAGGACTTCTCGGGTGAGGCCGCCGCCTTGCGCGACGACCTGGGGGTGCTGATCAAGGAGCTGGAGCAGACCTGCGACAAGTTCGAGGTCTCCAAGCAGCGCCAGCTCGACCGGGAAGCCCGCACCGGCAAGAGGACCACAGCCGTCGAGCTGCATCGGACGGCGGGCACGCTGACCATGAGCCGGCGGTAACCAAGCGGTGCGCATCGGTTCCATCGCGCTCGCGAGCCCGGTGGTTCTGGCACCGATGGCTGGCGTCACCAACGTCGCCTTCCGGACGCTGTGCCGTGAGTTGGAGCGATCCAAGGTCGGCACCGTCAGCGGCCTCTACGTCTGCGAGATGGTGACGGCCCGCGCGCTCGTCGAGCGTCACCCGGTCACCATGCACATGACCACGTTCGCCCCCGACGAGTCGCCCCGGTCGCTGCAGCTCTACACCGTCGACCCCGCGACCACCTACGCGGCCGCCAAGATGATCGCCGACGAAGGCCTGGCCGATCACATCGACATGAATTTCGGCTGCCCGGTGCCCAAGGTGACCAAGCGCGGCGGCGGGTCGGCGCTGCCCTACAAGCGGCGGCTGTTCGGCCAGATCGTCGCCGCGGCCGTGCGCGCCACCGAGGGCACCCAGATACCGGTGACCGTCAAGTTCCGCATCGGCATAGACGACGAGCACCACACGCACCTCGACGCCGGACGTATCGCCGAAGCCGAGGGCGCCGCCGCGGTCGCGCTGCACGCCCGCACGGCGGCGCAACGCTACTCCGGCACCGCCGATTGGGACGAGATCGCCCGGCTGAAGCAGCATGTGCGCACGATCCCGGTGCTCGGCAACGGCGACATCTACGACGCCAGCGACGCCCTGACGATGATGGCCGCCACCGGATGCGACGGCGTGGTCATCGGCCGCGGCTGCCTGGGCCGCCCGTGGCTCTTCGCCGAGCTGTCGGCGGCTTTCACCGGCAGCCCTCCGCCCACACCACCGACGCTGGGCGAGGTCGCCGACATCGTCCGCCGGCACGGCCAGCTGCTGGCCGCGCACTTCGGCGAGGACAAGGGCATGCGCGACATCCGCAAGCACATCGCGTGGTACCTGCACGGCTTTCCCGCCGGCTCCGAGCTGCGCCGAGCGCTGGCAATGGTCAAGACGCTCGACGAGCTGGACCGCCTTCTCGACCGATTGGACGCCAACGTGCCCTTCCCGGACGAGGCGAGCGGGCCCCGGGGCCGGCAGGGTTCACCCGCCCGGGTCGTGCTCCCGGAAGGCTGGCTGGACGACCCCGACGACTGCACGGTGCCGGCCGGCGCCGACGTCATGCACTCCGGCGGCTGAGTCCACCGGCTCGAAATCGCTTCCGGACCGATAACTCAGTACGATGTGGGCTTTGTTGCATGCGCTTGGACGGCGGATGATTTTGTGCCGCCGCACGGGCGCGACGAAAACGGATGGCACGAGCCGTCGCGCCGACACGAGCGGCGCCGCGCTGCCACCACGCACGGACACGCTGACGTCTGCATCAGAGCTTCGGAGGCCGGTAGGACATGAGTGACGGCGAGCGCGACGCCACTCGTAACGGTCGGCATGCACCGGGCGAGGTTCACGCCCAACCGATCCCGACGGGCCCGTCGCCGAGCCTGGGCGCCGCTCCCTGGGAGCGATTCTTCGAACCGCCGCCCGACGACAACATCCATCGCTGGCAGCCCGAAACGGCCGTCGAGCCCGCCGCGCCGCAGGAAGTCGACGACACCGAGCACACCGGAAGCCACGCCGGGGGCGGGGTCAGCGTCGCCGATCTGATCGCCAAAATCGGTGCCCCCGACCGGCCCATCCACAGACGCGCGGCCCCGGAGGTCGAGCCTTCCGAGCCCGAATTCCCCGAGCCCGAATTCCCCGAACCCGAATTCTTCGAGCCCCGCCCCCAAGCCTTCCGGCCCGAGCCCGAACCGCCGCTCGAGCTGCAGAAAACACAGGTCATCGACGACCTCGCCTACTCGTTCGACGCGGTCTCCGAGCTTCGCGAGCTCATGGACGCCGACTACCCGAACGAGGACGAGCCCGACGAGCCGGCATCCGGCGCCGTCGACACCGCCGCCGAGGAGCCCAAACGCCGGCGCCCGATGCTGCTGGCCGGCCGCTCGGTGGCGGCGCTGGCCGCCGTGCTGGCGCTGGTGATGACCGGCGGGGCCTGGCAGTGGAGCACGTCGAAGAACGCCCGGCTCAACACGATCAACGCACTCGACCCGCACTCGGACGACATCCGCGACGCGAACGGGCAATACGGCGACGAAGACTTCTTGATCGTCGGCCTCGACTCGCGCGCCGGGGACAACGCCAACATGGGCGCCGGCGACACCGACGACGCCGACGGCGCCCGCTCGGACACCGTCATGCTGGTGAACATCCCGGCCAATCGCAAACGCGTGGTGGCGGTGTCGTTCCCGCGCGACCTGGCGATCACCCCGATGCAGTGCGAGGCCTGGGACCCCACCACCGGCAAGTACGGCCCGCTCTACGACGCGAAGACGCAGACGTGGGGACCGAAGATGGTCTACACCGAGACCAAACTGAACTCCGCGTTCGCCTTCGGCGGCCCGAAGTGTCTGGTGAAGGAAATCCAGAAGCTGTCCGGATTGAGCATCAACCGCTTCATCGCCGTCGACTTCTCCGGCTTCGCGAAAATGGTGGATGCCCTCGGCGGCGTCGAGGTGTGCTCGAGCACCCCGCTGCACGACTACGAGCTGGGCACCGTGCTCGAACACGGCGGGCGCCAGGTTCTCGACGGTTCCACCGCGCTGAATTACGTGCGGGCCCGCCAGGTCACCACGGAGATCAACGGGGACTACGGCCGCATCAAGCGCCAGCAGCTGTTCTTGTCGTCGCTGCTGAGGTCGTTGATCTCGGCGGACACGCTGCTTGACCTCAACAAGCTCAACAACGTCGTCAACATGTTCATCAGCGACACCGTCGTCGACAACGTGAAGTCCAAGGACCTGGTGCAGCTAGGTCAGTCGTTGCAGGGGATGGCGGCCGGCCACGTCACGTTCGTGACGGTGCCCACCGGCGTCACCGACCAGAACGGCGACGAGCCGCCGCGGATGTCCGACATGCGGGCGCTGTTCGACGCCATCATCAATGACGATCCGCTGCCGGAGGAAAACGACCAGAACGCAAAGAATTTGAGCGCCTCGTCCGGCTCGGGCACGACGGGCGCGTCGAAGGCCCCGACCACCAGGAAACCGTCCCCGACGCCGGAGGCCCAACACGAGCAGGTCACCACGACCTCGCCGAGCGGTGTGACCGTGCGGGTTTCCAACGCCACCACGCAGACCGGGCTGGCGGCGACCGCGACCACCCAGCTCAAGCGGGACGGCTTCAACGTGATGGCCCCCGACGATTATCCGAGTTCGGTGACCGCGACGACGGTGCTGTTCTCGCCCGGCAACGAAGAGGCCGCGGCCACCGTGGCGTCCTCGTTCGCCAACGCCAAGGTCCAGCGGGTGTCCGGCTACGGGCAGGTCGTGCAGGTGGTTCTCGGCCCGGACTTCAAGTCGGTCACCGCCCCCTCGCCGAGCGGCTCGCCGATGAGTTTGCAGATCGAACGCGGCTCGAGCAACGCGCCGGCCAAGCTCCCCGAGGACCTGACCGTCACCAACGCGGCCGACACCACCTGCGAATAAGCCGTTTTGACGGCGCTCCGCGACCTGTCTGGGACGCGGGGAACGTATCCTTGACGACATGCGAACCGCCTACCACGAGCAACTCTCGGAGTTATCCGAGCGGCTCGGCGAGATGTGCGGCTTGGCAGGAATCGCCATGGAGCGGGCCACCCAAGCCCTGCTGCAGGCCGACTTGGTGCTGGCCGAACAAGTGATCTCCGACCACGAAGCGATCGCCGCGATGAGCGCGCGCGCCGAGGAAAGCGCGTTTGTGCTGCTGGCATTGCAGGCGCCGGTGGCCGGTGATCTGCGGTCGATCGTGAGCGCCATTCAGATGGTGGCGGACATCGACCGCATGGGTGCGCTGGCGTTGCACGTCGCCAAGATCGCCCGACGGCGGCATCCCCAGCACGCCCTGCCCGAAGAGGTCAACGGCTACTTCGCCGAAATGGGCAGCATCGCAGTCGAATTGGGTAACAGCGCCCAAGAGGTGGTGTTGTCGCGCGACCCGGAGAAGGCGGCCCGGATCCGCGAAGAAGACGACGCGATGGACGATCTGCACCGGCACCTGTTCTCGGTGCTGATGGACCGGGAATGGAAGCACGGCGTGGCGGCGGCCGTCGACGTGACGTTGCTGGGCCGCTTCTACGAGCGTTTCGCCGACCACGCCGTCGAGGTGGCCAGGCGCGTCATTTTCCAGGCGACCGGCAGACTGCCCGAGGAAGAGGCGAAACCGCCGTCCAGCTAGCCGAAGCGGCCCGAGATGTAGTCCTCGGTCGCCTTTTGATTCGGGTTGGAAAAGATCTTCTCGGTGTCGTCGACCTCGATCAGCCGCCCCGGTTTCCCGACGGCTTCCAGGTTGAAAAACGCGGTGTAGTCGCTGACCCGGGCCGCCTGCTGCATGTTGTGGGTGACGATGACGATCGTGTAGTCCTGCTTCAGCTCGCTGATCAGCTCCTCGATGGCCATCGTCGAGATCGGGTCCAGCGCCGAGCACGGCTCGTCCATGAGCAGCACGTCGGGCTGCACGGCGATGGCCCTGGCGATGCACAGCCGCTGCTGCTGCCCGCCGGACAGACCACCACCGGGCCGGTCCAACCGATCCTTGACCTCGTCCCACAGGTTCGCGCCGCGCAGTGAGTATTCGGCCGTCTCATCGAGCACCTTGCGATTGCGCACCCCTTGCAGCTTCAGGCCGGCCACCACGTTGTCGCGAATTGACATGGCGGGGAACGGGTTCGGACGCTGGAACACCATCCCGATGGCCCGGCGCACACCGACCGGGTCGACACCGGCGCCGTAGATGTCCTCGTCGTCGAGCAGCACGCTGCCCTCGACGCGCCCGCCGGGCACCACCTCATGCATGCGGTTGAGGGTGCGCAGCACCGTCGTCTTGCCGCACCCCGACGGGCCGATGAACGCGGTGACACTGCGCGGCAACACCGTCAGCGTCACCTCCGCGACGGCGTGAAACGACCCGTAGTAGATGTTGACGCCCTTGAGGTCCAACCGTTTGGCCACTACTGCTCCTGCCTATGACTTTCTGGCGCCAAGGAATTTCGCTATCACTCGAGCCACGATATTGATCGCGGCGATCACCAGGATGAGGGTTAACGCGGCACCCCACAACCGATCCGTGGGGATGGGGTTGAGGCCCGCGCCGACCGACGTCTGGTTGTACATCATGCCTGGCAGCGTCCCCATGAAGTCGCTGAAGATGTTGAAGTTCATCGATTGCGCATAGCCGACGAGGATCAACAGCGGCGCCGTCTCCCCCATCACCCGTGCCATCGCCAGCAAGATCCCGGTGACGATGCCGGACAGCCCGGTGGGAATGACCACCCGGACGATGGTCTTCCACTTGGTGATGCCCAGGGCGTAGCTGGCCTCGCGCAGATCCACCGGAACCACCCGCAGCATTTCCTCGGTCGCCCGCACGATCACCGGCAGCATCAGCAACACCAGCGCCAGCGATACCGCGAACTCCGAGCGGGGCAGGCCCAGCGTGGCCACACACAACGCGTAGACGAACAACGCCGCCACGATCGAGGGCACCCCGCTCAGGATGTCCACCATGAACGAGGCCAACCGGCCCAGCGCAGTGCCGCCGCCGTATTCGACCAGATAGATCGCGACCATCAGACCGATCGGAATGGAGATGGCGGCGCACACCAATCCCTGCAGCACGGTGCCGACCAGCGCATGGTAGGCGCCGCCGCCGGTCACGAAGGCCGTCATCCCGGCTTGCGAGTGCGACCACCAGACGGTGGAGGTGATCGCCCTGACTCCCTTGACGGTCACCGACCACAGCACCATCACCAGCGGCGCCACGGCCACCAGCAATGCCAGCGAAACCAGTACGGTCGCAACACGATTCGCGGTACGGCGGCGCCGGGACAGCGGTGAGAACGTCCGCGACTTGAGCGGGCGGTCCAGCATCGACGTCATCGCGCGGCCTTTCGGCCGGCCCCGGCGACGGCGCCCCGGGCCAGGGCGTCGACGAGGAAGGTGAGCGCGAAGAGTGTCAGGCCCGCGGCGATGTAGGCGCCCGACTTGAACCGGTCGTCGAACTCGGCCGCGGCGCCCGCGATCTTGGTGGCGAAGGTGGAGCCGCCGTCGAACAGCGACCAGCCGAACGCCGACTGGGTGCCCCGCAAGATGATCAGCAGCGCGACCGTTTCGCCCAGCGCGCGACCCAGCCCCAGCATCCCGCCGCTGATGTAGCCGGACCGCCCGAACGGCAGGGTGACGGTCTTGACCACTTCCCATCGGGTGGCGCCCAGCGCCAGCGCGGCTTCGATCTGGTCCTGCGGTGTCTGGACGAAGACCTCGCGGGTGACGGCGGTGACGATCGGCAGGATCATCACCGCCAAGACGATGCCGCCGGTGAAGATGGTGCCGCCGCCGGCGGCCGACGCGTTGCCGTCGGCGAACAGAAAGCACCAGCCCATGGAACGGTTGAGCCAGGTGGCGATGGGCCGCAGTTGCGGCGCCAACACATAAAGGCCCCAGGCGCCGTAGATGATCGAGGGAACCGCGGCCAGCAGATCGACCGCGTAGGCCAGCGGCGTCGCCACGCGCCGCGGCGCGTACTGGGTGATGAAGAGGGCGACGCCCAGCGCGACGGGCATGGCCAAGGTCAACGCGAACAGCGACACGAACACGGTCACCGGCAACAGGCTGGCGATCCCGAAGTGCATCGCCGACGTGTCGGTGGTGACCCAGTTACCGCCGTAGCTGAAGAAGTTCTCGCGGTCGCGCTGCAACGCCGGTGCCGCGCGCCCGAGCAGGAAGACGGCGATCGCGGCGATCACGACGATGATCAGCACGCCCGAGGTCTGCGCGAGCCGCCGGAATATCCGGTCTCCCACATGTGGTCGGGCCTCGCCCCACGGGCTGGTGGGTGTCGTCGGCGACTCGGGAATGGACGTGGCGAGGACCGCGCCCGCGCCCGAGTCGATTGGGTTTGGCCCCGAAAACTCCGTCACTGCGATCTCACCTGGTCACTGCAGCGCATCGATGGCGGCGACCAGTCGTTCCTTGACCTTATCGGGCAGCGGAATGTAACCGGCCGAGGAAAGTTCGGCCTGCCCGCTGGTGGCGGCGATGGAGAGGAACGATTTGATTGCCCCGGCGGTCTCGGCGTCGTAGCCCTTGGAGCAGACGATCTCGTAGGTCACGAGCACCAGCGGATAGACGCCCGGCTCCTGCGAGCCGTACATGGCGTTGAGGTCGAGCAACAGGTCGTTTCCCTCGCCGAGGAATTTGGCCGCCTTGATGGCGTTTCCGGCCGTGTCGTTGGTGAGCGGGACCACCCCGCCGCGGGTGGCGATTTTGGCGTAGGACATGCGCGCCTGGTCGGCGAAGCCCTTCTGGACGTATCCGATGGCGCCCGGAATGGCCTGGACCGCCTGGATGACCCCGGACGACTTCGCCGCGCCCTCGCCGACGCCGCCCTGGAATTCCGTACCGACCCCTTTGGCCCAGCTCTGCGGGGCGGCGGCGGTCAGATACTTCTGCACGTTGTCGGTGGTTCCCGACGAGTCGGACCGGTAGATCGGCGTGATCCTGGTGTCGGGCAGGGCCACTCCCGGGTTGAGCCCGACCAGGATGGGGTCGTTCCACGTGGTGATCTTGCCGGTGAAAATTTTGGCCACCGCGTCACTGCTGACCACCAGGGCCGGATTCCCCGGCAGGTTGTAGGCGAGCGCGATCGGGCCGAACACCAGGGGCAGGTCCCACGCCGGGTTCCCGCCGCACCGGCTAGCGGCCGGACCGATCTGTTCGGCGACCAACGGAGAGTCGGCCCCCGCAAAGTCCACGTGCCCGGCGATGAACTGCTCGCGACCGGCGCCCGACCCGGTCGGGTTATAGGCCAGACCCTTGCCCGGGCAGTACTGGCCCCACACCTGGTTGAAGACGGTGATGGCGTTCGCTTGCGCGGTCGAGCCTTCCGCCGTCAGGTTGTTCTTGCCGCCACACCCCGCGGTGCCCGCGGGGGCGGTGACGCTGGGCGCCGCGGCTCCGGGACGGTTCTCGTCGCTGCCGCAGGCGGCCAGCGCCGCGACGCCGAGTGCCGTCGCCAGCGCCACCGCGGCCGCCGCCCTGCCCTGCCTGTCGAGCTTCACCGATCTCGCTTTCATGACACCGTTCAAGACGCATGTGGGCGCCGCTGGTAATCCCCTGCCAGGTTGCCCGTCGCGGCGAAAGTATGCGCCGCCCCGGCGCGCAGCAACGCCTCGGTAGCAAGGACCAGGTTAACGATCCGGCTCGATGCCCCGCGTACCCGCGGTCAGTTGGCCGCGGGTGTGACCGCGTATGCGGTGTCGACGCTGTAGGTGGTGAACCCCAAGCGCTGGTAGGTGCGCACGGCGGCGACGTTGTCCGACTCGACGTAGAGCATCACGGTGGGATCGGCGGTGTCGGCCAGGCGGCGGGCCAACCATTCGATGCCGACGGCGGTCAACGCCTGGCCCAGTCCGCGGCCCTGGGCCGACGGATCGACGCCCACGACGTACACCTCCCCCAAACCGGGCCGATCGAGGTGCACCTTCGTCCAGTGAAAACCCAGCAGCCTGCCGCCCTGATCGCCGGCGGAGTCATCGAACGCCAGAAACAAGCCGGCCGGGTCGAACCACGGTTCGTCGCGCCGCTCCGCCAGTTCGACCTCGGTCCAGCCGCCCTGCTCGGGGTGGTAGGCAAACGCGGCGTTGTTGACGCGCAGTAGCTCGGCGTCGTCGGCCGTGCCCGAATAGGTGCGGATCTGCACCCCCGGCACCGACGGCGCGGTGTCGGGGAGATCGCGCAGTGAGCGTCGCATCTGCATCAGTTCCCGCACGGGCGCCAGGCCCAACGCGGACGCGGTCGCGCGGGCGGGCTCGAGCGTGCCGTGCGCCCAAAACCGGTTGCTCGCACCCGTTTTGGCCAACGCCGCGCGAATCAGCGCGGCCCCGATCCCGCGCCGACGCGCCCGTGGGTGCACGACGAGTTCGGCCATGGCCGTCTCACCCTCGCGGGCCGGGCTGAGATTGAGATAACCGATGATTGCGCCGGCGTCGTCCGAGGTGATCCGCAGGTGCTCGGTGCGGTCATGTCCGAGTTCGCGCAGTACCTGCTCGCCGACGGGCGCCACCCCATCGAATTCCGTTGCAGCACCGACAAGTTCGCGCACGCCCCGCTGTTCGTCGTCGGTCAGCGTCCGGCGCCAGTCGGGCGGGATCACTGAGTGTGCAAGGGATCGACCAACGGATCTTTGACGTCCTCGGAGTCGGATTCCGCACCGGATTCGCCGCCATCCGTGCCGTCGGGGTCGGACGAGTCGGTCGCCGGAGCGCGGCCGCGGGCCGGGCGGACCGCCTTGTAACCCACGTTGCGGACCGTGCCGATCAACGCCTCGTGCTCGGAACCGAGTTTGGCCCGCAGCCGACGCACGTGCACATCGACGGTGCGGGTGCCGCCGAAGAAGTCGTACCCCCACACCTCATGCAGCAGCTGCGCCCGCGTGAATACCCGCCCGGCGTGCTGAGCCAGGTACTTGAGCAACTCGAATTCCTTGTAGGTGAGATCGAGCGGGCGGCCACGCAGCCGGGCGGTGTAGGTGCCTTCGTCGATCACCAACTCGCCCAGGCTCACCTTGCCGGCGCTTTCCTGGTCCGCGAGCCCGCCGCGGCGGCCGACCACCAGCCGCAGCCTCGCGTCGATCTCGGCCGGCCCGGTGGTGGGCAGCAGGATCTCGTCGAGACCCCAGTCCGCGCTGATGGCCACCAGCCCGCCTTCGCTCACCACCGCCAACACGGGAACCGACCGGCCGGCGGTGCTCAGCAGGCGGCACAGCCCACGCGCGGACGACAAATCGGTGCGCGCATCCACGATCACGGCGTCCGCCGTCCCGGCCTCGAGCAGCGAAGCTGGTTCCGGCGGCGCCGTCCGCACGGGATGCGGAAGCAGCGACAACGAGGGCAGGACCGGATCGGGATGCAGCTCCGAGGTCAGCAGTAAAAGCTCCAACTAGTCCCTCCAGCTCGGGGGAACGGCATCTCCCAAATTCACAACGCCATCACGCGTTAGTTACCAGGTCATCTAACGATAACGTGTTACCTGGTTTTTTCGCGTGGCGGACGAGCCACTGTGAGCCCCGCCACGGGCGATCCGGCCCCGCCGGGGGTTACGCCACAATATGCGGGTGCGCAAGGTGCTGATTGCCGTGACCGCGACCGCGATCCTGCTGGCCGTGGTCGCCCTCGGCGCGATCGGAGTCGACTACGGCACCAGCATCTATGCCGAATACCGGCTGTCGGCCAGCGTGCGCAAGGCGGCCAACCTGGGCAGCGACCCGTTCGTGGCCATCGTGGCGTTTCCCTTCATTCCGCAGGCCATGCGCGGCAACTACGACCAGGTGGAGATCAAGGCCAACGCCGTCGAACACGCGATGACCGGCAAAGCCACCCTCGAGGCCACGATGTACTCGGTGGATCTCGCGCGTGCGTCGTGGCTGATCACGCGCGACGCGAAGCTCGCGGTGCACAAGCTGGAAAGCCGCATCATCATCGACTCGACCCACCTGGGCCGCTACCTGGGCATCAGCGACCTGATGGTCGAGGCCCCGCCCAAGGAAACCAACACCTCGACCGGCGGCGTCACCGCGTCGGGCATCTCCGACAGCCACGGGCTGGTGTTCACCGGCACGCCCAAATCCTCCGGCTTCGATCACCGCGTCAGCGTCTCGGTCGACCTGTCCATCGCCCCCGACGACCCGGCGACGTTGGTCTTCACCCCCACCGGCGTGCTGACCGGGCCGGACACCGCCGACCAGACCGTCCCGGCCGACAAGCACTACGCGGTGCTGCACGCCTTCGCGGGCAGGCTTCCCGATCAGCGGCTTCCCTTCGGCGTCGCGCCCACCACCGAGGGCGCGCGCGGCTCCGACGTCATCATCGAGGGCATCACCTATGGAGTAACGGTGTCCCTCGATGGGTTTAAACGGTCATGACGCACGCTGAC
Source organism: Mycobacterium intracellulare ATCC 13950 (assembly GCF_000277125.1). Classification (NCBI taxonomy): domain Bacteria; kingdom Bacillati; phylum Actinomycetota; class Actinomycetes; order Mycobacteriales; family Mycobacteriaceae; genus Mycobacterium; species Mycobacterium intracellulare. The sequence continues at coordinate 659,297 of NC_016946.1, read as the reverse complement.
GATGCCGCCGAACGCGGCGATGGCCAGGGGTGGCGCGCATGATGACGGTGATCGTGGTGACCGTCGCCGCGCTCGCCGTCGCGACGCTGCTCGGCTGGCTGTTGACCCGCCGCTCCGGCAGCATCCGGGAAATCGATCCCGGGCCGGATCGCGACCCCGCCGCCGACGTCGCAGCCCTGGGACTTTCCCGCGGCGGCCCGACCGTCGTGCATTTCAGCGCCCCGTGGTGCGGGCCGTGCGACCGGGTGCGCCGGGTCGTCACCCAGGTCTGCGACGACCTGGGCGACCCGGGATCTCCGATAGCCCACGTCGAGGTCGACCTGGACGCCAATCCCGAGACCGCGCGCCGTTATTCGGTGCTGTCCCTGCCCACCACGTTGATCTTCGACATCGACGGGCGGCAGCGCTACCGGACCTCGGGAGTGCCCAGCGCCGCCGACCTGCGGTCCGCCCTGAAACCGCTGTTGGCTTGACCACGGTGTCATTGGGTAAGCTGACCGACGTGTTAGCCCGCCTCGAGCCCATGCTCACCAAGCGCCGCGCAGTTGCGCTGTGCCGCACCGCGGGCTGTTGTTGTTGCTGTTGCTGCTGAGTAGCCGCGCCTTCGCGTAGCACTCGGAGCGGGCCCGGATCCCGACCGTGGCACCTCTCCCATCGTCATTTCCGTCAGCAACAGGGGTATTCGAGGAGTAACACCTTGCCGAGCAGCAACACCGCCACGCAGCCCGACCTCGTCGACGTGCGTGGACCACGATTTGCCGCGTGGGTGACCACCGGGGTCTTGATCCTGACGCTGGTCGTGTCGGCGGTCAGCCCGGCCGCCGCGGCGGCGATCCTTGCCATCCAGGCCGTCATCTTCGCCATCGGCGCCGTCGCCGGGCCCCGCCAGCACCCCTACGGCCGGATATTCGCCGCCGTCGTCGCGCCCCGGCTGGACCCGGTGCAGGACCGCGAACCCGCCGCGCCGCTGAAGTTCGCCCAACTCGTCGGCCTGATCTTCGCCGTGCTGGGTACGGCCGGTTTCGCCGCCGGTGCCGTCCTGGTCGGCGTCATCGCCACCGCGGCCGCCCTGGCGGCCGCGTTCCTCAACGCGGCCTTCGGAATCTGCCTGGGCTGCCAGCTCTACCCACTGGTGGCCCGCTTGCGAGGCGGCGCGCGCCCCACCTGACCTGCTGTAACCAAAAGTGATCGAAAGGACCCACTCCATGGCACGCTCCGACGTCCTGGTCTCGACCGACTGGGCTGAGAGCAATCTCGACGCGTCCGGCGTCGTCTTTGTCGAAGTCGACGAGGACACCAGCGCTTACGACGCCGGTCACATCCCCGGCGCGATCAAGCTGGACTGGCGCTCCGATTTGCAGGACCCGGTCAAGCGCGACTTCGTCGACGCCCAGCAGTTCTCGAAACTGCTCAGCGAGCGCGGCATCTCCAATGACGACACCGTGATCCTCTACGGCGGCAACAACAACTGGTTCGCCGCCTACGCGTACTGGTACTTCAAGCTGTACGGCCACGAGAAGGTCAAGCTGCTCGACGGCGGCCGCAAGAAGTGGGAGCTCGACGGCCGCGCACTGTCCAGCGATACCGTCAGCAGGCCCGCGACGTCGTACACGGCGGCCGCACCGGACAACAGCATCCGGGCGTTCCGCGACGACGTCATCGCGGCCATCAACGTCAAGAACCTCGTCGACGTGCGTTCCCCCGACGAGTTTTCCGGCAAGATCCTGGCGCCCGCGCATTTGCCGCAGGAACAAAGCCAGCGGCCCGGCCACATCCCGGGCGCCATCAACGTGCCTTGGAGCAAGGCCGCCAACGAGGACGGCACCTTCAAGTCCGACGAGGAGCTGGCCGAGCTGTACGCCGCGGCCGGCCTGGACGGCGACAAAGAAACGATCGCCTACTGCCGCATCGGCGAGCGGTCGTCGCACACCTGGTTCGTTCTCTACGAATTGCTCGGGCACAGGAATGTCAAGAACTACGACGGCAGTTGGACGGAATACGGTTCCCTGGTGGGGGCCCCGATCGAGTTGGGAAGCTGATATGTGCTCTGCACCGAAGCAAGGACTGACGTTGCCCGCCAGCGTCGACCTGGAAAAGGAAACGGTGATCACCGGCCGCGTCGTGGACGGCGATGGCCAGGCAGTGGGTGGCGCGTTCGTCCGCTTGCTGGACTCGTCGGACGAGTTCACCGCCGAGGTGGTGGCCTCGGCCACCGGTGACTTCCGGTTCTTCGCCGCTCCCGGATCCTGGACGCTGCGCGCACTGTCGGCGGCCGGCAACGGGAACGCCGTCGTGACGCCGTCGGGCGCCGGCATCCACGAGGTCGACGTCAAGATCGCCTGATCGGCCAGCTGCCCGCGACTGTGCCGCGACGGGACGAATAGACTTGTCCCCGTGGTGCTGTTCTTCGAGATCATGCTGGTTGTGGCGGTCGTGGTGATTTCATGGTTCGCCCTCTACACCCTCTACCGGCTCATCACTGACGAGTCGTGACGCGCGCCGGCGACGATCCAGAGCGCAGCGATGGGGAGGAGCGGCGCACATGACCCCCGCCGGCGACGATCCAGAGCGCAGCGATGGGGAGGAGCGGCGCACATGACCCCCGCCGGCGACGATCCAGAGCGCAGCGATGGGGAGGAGCGGCGCACATGACCCCCGCCGGCGACGATCCAGAGCGCAGCGATGGGGAGGAGCGACCATGACCTCCGACGAACCGTTGAGTGCGGCTAGTTCCGGCGACCGGGCGGTGGCCGCCGCCGCTGAGCGCGCCAAGGTGACCGCCGGCCGCAACATCCCGTCCTTCGATGACCTGCCCCTACCCGCCGACACCGCCAACCTGCGCGAGGGCGCGAATCTCAATGACGCGCTGCTGGCGTTGCTGCCGCTGGTCGGCGTGTGGCGCGGCGAAGGCGAGGGCCGCGGCCACGACGGCGACTACCGGTTCGGCCAGCAGATCGTGGTCTCTCACGACGGCGGCGACTATCTCAACTGGGAATCGCGATCCTGGCGGCTGAGCGCGACGGGCGATTACCAGGAGCGCGACCTGCGTGAGACCGGTTTCTGGCGCTTCGTCAACGATCCCGACGACCCCAGCGAATCCCAGGCGATCGAGCTCCTGTTGGCCCATTCGGCGGGCTATGTCGAACTGTTCTACGGGCGCCCGCGCACCCAGTCGTCGTGGGAGCTGGTGACCGATGCGCTGGCCCGCAGCAGATCCGGCGTGCTGGTCGGCGGCGCCAAACGGCTCTACGGCATCGTCGAGGGCGGCGATCTGGCCTATGTCGAGGAGCGGGTCGACGCCGACGGCGGCCTGGTGCCGCATCTTTCGGCGCGGTTGTCCCGGTTCGCCGGCTAGCGGCTCGGTAGCGGCCGCCGGCATGGAGCGGCCCCCGAGCCGTATTCCAGGTCGGACAAAACCGGAAGCTCGGGGGCCGGGTGACTGCGGGGAATTCGCCAGCGCATCTGTATCGCCAGCTCTTCCGAGCCGATGCAGCTAGCGCGCAGCCACCTCACATGTCCATGAAGCTATCAATTTCTCGGACCACCTCCTTCCTTGTGTACGGCCGACCGTACCCGCGAATCCCAGAGGCGACAACAGGATTCAGCGCTCAGCGATCGCTGACGATGGCGGCGTCGACCAATTCGGCGAAGTCCGCCGCCATCGGCGACCGCGGCAGCGGCAATCCGTTGAGGGTATGCACCCGGGCGGCCAACGTCATGCTCGAGATCAGCCAAACACCTTGCGCAGCAACCAGATCCGCGACGCGCAGCGCCCGGTAGTCGCAGTCGTACCCCTTTGCCCGGGCCACCTCGAACAGGGCCTGCTGGGTGGTGCCGCGCAGAATCGGATACCACGGCGGGGGCGTCAGCAGGCACGGCGTGCCCTCGGGTGCATCGGAGTCGGTGGCGACCACCACGGTCGAGCGTGGGCCCTCCAGGATGTAACCGTCCGTGCTGACGAAGATGACGTCACCGGCATCCTGGCGGCCGGCGTGGCGCAGGGCGGCCATGTTCACCGCGTAGGACAGCGTCTTGGCGCCGGCCAGCAGCCACGGCATCGCGTCGACGCCCGTGGCGGGCAGGCCGCGATGGAGGGTGATGGCCGCCAGTCCGTCGCGTCGGACCGCGGTGACGCGTTCGGGAACGCCGTTGACCATGACGTAGGCCGTCGGCGTCGAACCGCCCTCCCGGCCACGGCTGTAGATCAGCCGCATCGCGCCTTCGTCCGCGGTGCCCGCGCACCACCGCCGCGTGGCCGCCTCGATCGCACTACGCCAGCGCGGCAGATCCGGGGCGGGCAGATCGGTCAGCACGGCCGACTGGGTCAGCCGCTGCAGATGCGATTCGATCAGACAGGCCCGGCCGTCGCGCACCAACAGCGTCTCGAAGACGCCGTCGCCGCGCACCGCCGCCAGGTCGTCGGCGTGCAACAGCGGCGCGTCCGGCGAATGGACTTCGCCGTCCAGCGTGACGATCACACCGTTCGGGCCAGCCATGGTGGAGAAGCCTATCGGCTCACCGCTCCCAGGCCGAATGTGAAGCCGGCCGCACAGTCGTCGACGAACGTGCGGCGAGCTGCACACTCGGTGGGCGCACACTCGGCGGCCGTAGAGTTGACGTGTGAGCCACCCCGTCCCCGCACCCGATTCCGGACCCGACGCCGGCGCCGTCTGGCATTACGGTGACCCGCTGGGCGAGCAACGCGCGGCCGAAACCGACGCGATCGTGGTCGACCGCTCCCACCGCGGTGTGCTCACCTTGACCGGTAACGACCGCCAGACGTGGTTGCACAGCATTTCGACGCAGCACGTCAGCAACCTGCCCGAGGGCGCCAGCACGCAGAATCTGAGCCTGGACGGTCAGGGCCGCGTCGAGGACCACTGGATCCAGACCGAGCTCGGGGGCACCACCTACCTCGACACCGAACCGTGGCGCGCCGCGCCGCTTTTGGAATACCTGCGCAAGATGGTGTTCTGGTCCGAGGTCACTCCGAGCGACGCCGATCTGGCCGTGCTCTCGTTGCTGGGCCCGCGGTTGGCCGACCAAACGATCCTCGACGCGCTCGGAGTGGATGCGCTGCCCGCCGAGCTGTCCGCGGTTCCCCTCGACGGCGGGTTCGTGCGACGGATGCCCGGCACGCCGGCCGGGTCGGTCGAACTGGACCTGGTGGTTCCGCGCGGCGACGCCGGTGACTGGCGAAACCGGTTGTCGCAGGCCGGGGTGCGGCCCGGCGGCGTGTGGGCCTACGAAGCCCACCGGGTCGCGGCAGTGCGGCCACGGCTCGGCGTCGACACCGATGAACGCACGATCCCGCACGAGGTTGGTTGGATCGGCGGCCCCGGCGAGGGCGCCGTTCATCTGGACAAAGGCTGTTACCGCGGGCAAGAGACCGTCGCGCGGGTGCACAACCTGGGCAGGCCACCCCGGATGCTGGTGTTGCTGCACCTGGACGGCTCGGTGGAACGGCCGTCAACGGGCGACCCGGTGCTGGCCGGTGGACGTGCCGTCGGCCGCCTCGGCACCGTGGTCGATCACGTCGACCTCGGACCGATCGCGCTGGCGCTGCTCAAGCGCGGATTGCCCGCCGAGACGGAATTGGCGACCGGTCCGGAGGCCGCGGTCGCCGCCGTGATCGACGTCGATTCCCTGCCTCCCACCGAACAGATCGGCGCCGGGCGACTGGCCGTTGAACGGTTGCGGGGCGGTGCGGGATAATGAACGGTAACGTCCGCCACAGCGAGCAGGGGGCACCGACGCCCACTGGCGGGGCACGGTAAACTGTTGGCAGGACAATACGACACCAGGAGATCGGAGCCGCCTACTCGTTAGGCCGCTCCGTTATTGCGCGAGGGGGTTCCCCCATGGGCCGCGGCCGGGCTAAGGCAAAGCAGACCAAGGTTGCTCGAGAACTCAAATACAGTTCTCCGCAGACCGACTTCCAGCGGCTTCAGCAAGAGCTGTCCGGGACTGGCTCCGACGAGCCCACGGAACTGGACACCGACGGCGCCGACGGATCCTGGGACGACCAGGACAGCTGGCGGCGCTAGAACCAACGCCTCGGCGCCGATGCCTCGAGCACCGGCGCCGCATCAGTTCAGCTGAAGTCCGGGGCCCTCAGAATCTCGGGTGCTGACCGACGAGCTTGGCCCGCGGGCCCGCCTTTCCACCTTTGCCGACCGTGCCCAACACCCAGCAATCCAGGTGCCGTGCGGTCAGGATGGCCAACGCGCGGTCGGTGTCTTCCGGGGCCACGACGGCGATCATGCCGACGCCCATGTTGAACGTCTTCTCCATCTCTTCGCGTGTCACCCGGCCGCGCTGAGCGATCATGGCGAACACCGGCGCGGGCGTCCAGGTGCCGCGGTCCATTTCGGCGACCAGCCCGTGCGGGATGACGCGCGCCAGGTTTCCGGCCAGTCCACCGCCGGTGACGTGGCAGAAGGTGCGGACGTGGGTTTCGGCACACAGCGCGAGACAGTCCTTGGCGTAGATGCGCGTGGGCTCGAGCAGCTCTTCCCCCAGGGTGCGGCCGAACTCTTCGACGTAGCCTTCGAGGTTCATCCGGTCGATCTCGAGGAGCACCGTGCGGGCCAGCGAATACCCGTTGGAGTGCAGGCCCGATGATCCCATCGCGATGATGACGTCGCCGGGTTTGACCCGATCGGGCCCCAGCACGTCGTCGGCCTCGACGACACCGATGCCGGTGGCCGAGATGTCGTAGTGGTCCGGTTCCATCAGGCCGGGGTGTTCGGCCGTCTCGCCGCCGAGCAACGCGCAGCCGGCCCGCACGCACCCTTCGGCGATGCCACTGACGATGGCGCTCAACCGTTCCGGCACGGTGCGGCCGACGGCGATGTAGTCCTGCAGGAACAGCGGCTCCGCGCCGCACACCACGAGGTCGTCGACCACCATCGCCACCAGGTCCAGCCCGACGGTGTCGTGCTTGTCCATCGCCTGGGCGACCGCCAGCTTGGTTCCGACGCCATCGGTGGAGGCCGCGAGCAACGGCTCGCGGTAGTCGCCGCGTAACGCGAACAGGCCGGCGAATCCGCCCAAGCCGCCCCGCACCTCGGGTCGCGTGGCTTTCGTCGCCAGCGGCTTGAACAGTTCGACGGCGCGATCGCCGGCTTCGATATCCACCCCGGCCGACGCGTAGGTGATGCCCTGACTGCCTGCGTGGCGCGCGGGGCTCTTTCCGGGATCCGTCATCGCGATAAAGGCTACCGGGCGGCGCTGACCGCCGGTATCAAACGTCGGCGAAGGAGCGCAACCGAGTCAGTGCACCACCGGCACTTCGCCGGCCGCGAGATCGTCGAGCCCGGCACCGCGCGCGGCGTTGGCGAGCATGTGCTCGATGACGTTCTTGCCCAGCGCGGTCTCCTCGGGCAGCTCGATCGGATACTGGCCGTCGAAGCAGGCGGTGCACAACCGCGAGGCCGGCTGTTCGGAGGCCGCGACCAGGCCGCGCAGCGAGATATAGCCCAGCGAGTCGGCACCGATGGCGTGTCGCACCGCCTCGAGCATCTCCTTTTTGTCTTCGACCGCGTTCGCGATCAATTCGGCCGGCGACGGGAAGTCGATGCCGTAGAAGCATGGCCACTTGACCGGGGGCGACGCGATGCGCACGTGCACCTCGACGGCGCCGGCCTCGCGCAGCATCCGCAACAGCGCGCGCTGGGTGTTGCCGCGCACAATGGAGTCGTCGACGACGATGAGCCGCTTGCCGCGGATCACCTCGCGAAGCGGGTTGAGCTTCAGCCGGATACCGAGTTGGCGGATGGTCTGGGACGGCTGGATGAAGGTGCGCCCGACGTAGGCGTTCTTCATCAGGCCCTGCCCGTAGGGGATGCCCGACTCCTGCGCGTAGCCGACGGCCGCCGGGGTGCCCGACTCGGGCACGCCGATCACCAGGTCGGCCTCCACGGGGCGTTCACGGGCCAACCGGCGGCCGATTTCCACCCGGGTCGCGTGCACGGACCGGCCGGCGATCGTGCTGTCGGGCCGGGCCAGGTACACGTACTCGAAGACGCAGCCCTTGGGGGTGGGGTTGGCGAAACGCGTGGAGCGGACGCCGTCGGCGTCGATCGCCAGCAATTCACCCGGCTCGATGTCGCGCACGAACGAGGCGCCGACGATGTCGAGCGCGGCCGTTTCGGAGGCCACCACCCAGCCGCGGTCCAGCCGTCCGAGCGAAAGGGGCCGCACCCCATGCGGATCGCGGCACGCGTACAGGGTGTTCTCGTCCATGAAGGTCAAACAGAACGCGCCGCGCACGGTCGGCAGCAGGTCCAGCGCCGCCTGCTCCAACGTGGAGTCGGCGGCGCCGTGGGCCAGCAGCGCGCCCAGGATGTCGGAGTCCGTCGTCGCCGGGGCCGGGGCGCGTTTGGCGATCAGGCCCTCATCGCGGGCGCGGGCGGCGAGTTCGGCGGTGTTGACCAGATTCCCGTTGTGCCCCAACGCAACCCCGGTGCCGGCCGCGGTGTTGCGGAACACCGGCTGGGCGTTCTCCCAGGTGGTGTCGCCAGTGGTGGAGTACCGGCAGTGCCCGATGGCGACGTGACCCGGCATGGCGCCCAGCGTCTGCTCGTCGAACACCTGGCTGACCAAACCCAAGTCCTTGAAGACCAGCACCTGCGACCCGTCGGCGACGGCGATACCGGCGGCTTCCTGCCCGCGATGCTGCAGCGCGTACAAGCCGTAATAGGTGAGTTTGGCGACGTCCTCGCCCGGGGCCCAGACCCCGAATACGCCGCATTCCTCACGGGGTGCGTTGAAGTCCTCGTCGGGCTCTTGGGCGGTCACGATTCGGCGGCTCCCCGGGGAACGGTTGGTGACGCTAGGGAGTCTACGGGCACCGGGGCCGAGCCGCCGAATCCACCAGGCGTGTTGAGCGACAAAATACCCGCACCAGACCCTAAAGGTGCAGTTCAGGGTTGTATTCAGCCCACATCGAACAACGGCAGGCAGTGGTCAATCTCACCGGCTCGGGAGCCGGAAAGACGCAGCGTACCGGTGCCCTTCGCCTCGGCGAACGACAACTTGCCGGTGGCCAGCAGCAGCCAGGTCCGCGGATCGGTCTCCACCACATTCGGCGGAGTGCCGCGGGTGTGCGTGGGGCCGGCGACGCATTGCACCGCCGCGAACGGCGGGATCCGCAGCTCCACGCTTCGTCCCGGCGCCACCGCGGCCAGGGTGCGGGCGGTGAGCCGCACGGCCGCCGCCAATTCGTCACGGCTCGGTGCCGGAGTGGTTTCGTCAGCCAACCATTGCGCCACGGCCAACACGGCCTGCCGGGTCTTGGCCGGATCGGCCTTGTCGCGCGGCGCCATACCCTAGGGTCTCAAAACCATGGAGCCCCGTCGCTTGCGGGAGCGGCCACCGTACAAGACCGTCGGCCTGGTGACGATCGTGGTCATGGCGCTGATCGTGTTGCTGCTGTATGGGCAGTTCCGGGGCGACCTCACGCCCATTACGCAATTGACGATGGTGGCCCCGCGGGCGGGGCTGGTGATGGACCCCGGGTCCAAGGTCACCTACAACGGGGTCCAGATCGGCCGCGTGTCGAGCCTTTCGGAGGTCACCCATCGCGGCAAGCCGGCCGCGAAAGTGGTGCTGGACATCACCCCGAAGTACGTCAAGCGGATTCCGGCCAACGTCGCCGCCGACATCAAAGCGACCACGGTGTTCGGCAACAAGTACGTTGCGCTCAGCGCGCCGAATCACCCTGCGGCGCATTCGATCACGCCATCCATCGTGATCGATGCGACTTCGGTGACAACCGAGTTCAACACCTTGTTCGAAACGGTCACCTCGATCGCCGAGAAGGTCGACCCGGTCAAAGTGAACCTGACGCTCAGCGCGGCCGCGCAGGCGTTGACCGGACTGGGTGAAAACCTCGGCCGGTCGCTGATCGATGGCAACGCCATCCTCGACGACGTGAACCCCCGGATGCCGGCGCTGCGCACCGACATTGCGCAGCTGGCGGCCCTCGGCGACACTTATGCGCACGCCTCCCCCGACCTATGGGACGCGCTGGACCACGCGGTGACCGCCGCGCGCACGCTCAACCGCCAGCAACGCGATCTGGATCAAGCGCTGCTGGCGGCCGCGGGATTGGGCAACGCCGGCGCGGATGTTCTCGGCCACGCGGGGCCGTACTTCGCGCGCGGTGCCGCGGATTTGGTGGGAAGCAGCCAGCTGCTCGACGAGTACAGCCCCGAAATCTATTGCACCATCCACAATTTCGACGAAGTCGCGCCCAGGGTCCACAACGCGCTCGGCGACAACGGGTACTCGCTGGGCGCCCACGCCTCGGGCGCTATCGCCGGTGCACCCAATCCGTACATCTGGCCGGAGAACCTGCCCCGAACCAACGCCCGCGGCGGACCGGGCGGGATACCGGGGTGCTGGCAGAAGATCACGCGAGAACTGTGGCCCGCCCCGTTCCTGGTCATGGACACCGGCGCGAGCATGGCTCCCTACAACCACTTCGAGGTCGGTTCACCCCTCGCGGTCGACTTCGTGTGGGGCCGCCAACTGGGTGACTACACCATCAACCCCTGACGGCGCCCCGAGACCTCGCGGCCAACACCGCGATGGCGCCGGCCTCGTTGATGGCAAGGTGGGCCAGCATCGGTGCGGCGAGGCTGCCGGTGCGATCGGCCAGCCAACCGAACAGCCAACCGCCGATGCCGGTGACCAGCACGGTGGCCGCCACGGGCTCACCGGTCGCGCGGGCATCGGGGATGTGCGAGAGGCCGAAAGCGATGGCTTGCAGCACCCTTCCGCCGCGTCTGCCGAACGCCGCGGAGCCGGCGGTGGCCAGCGCCGCGCGGAAGGCGGACTCCTCGGACCACACCGTGCCCACGGGTATCCGCACCAGCAGCCAGTCCGGCGCGGAGGCGGGCGGTTCCCGGACGGCCATCGATTGGCGCACCGGTGGCAGGCGGGTGGTCGCGGCCACCGTGCTCGCCGCCGAGAACGCGACCGCCGACCCCAGCCGCAGCCCGGCCCACAACCGTGGCGGCCCCAGGCCCAGCGGGGCCCGCGTCACCAGCACCAGCGCGCCCCCCAGGCCGGCCTGCAGCGCCGCCCGCCACCGGGCCGGCAGCCGCGGGCCGGCGAAGCTCCAACCGACCAGGGCGGCGGCCAAAGACAGGGCGTAAGCTTGACGAGAACGCCTGGCAGGCATCAGGATTCGATGCCGGCGCTCATCCGAAGAGCCGCGGCAGCACCGACTCGGAGGTCTCGCGCAGTTCGGCGAGGGAAACCGTGAACAGTCCCTGGACCTCCACCTCGTCGGAGGCCTGGTCGACGACGCCGATGCGCACCGCCGGCAGACCGCGCGCCTCGCACATCGAACGGAACCGGCTCTCCTCGGTGCGCGGCACTGCCACCAGCACGCGGCCGGCCGACTCGGAGAACAACTGCACGAACGGATCGGCACCCTCGGGAAGCACGATGCGACAACCGGTTTCACCGGCCAGGGCGGCCTCGACGACGGCTTGTGCGAGGCCGCCTTCGGACAGGTCGTGCGCCGCGGACACCAGGCCGTCGCGCGACGCCGAGCGCAACACCTCGGCCAGCAGCCTTTCGCGGTCCAGGTCGACCTTGGGCGGTAACCCACCGAGGTGATCGGCGGTCACCTGCGCCCACACCGATCCGTCGAACTCGTCGCGCGTATCGCCCAGCAGCATTAGCGTTTCGCCCGGCTCGGTGCCCAGGCCGGTGGGGATGCGGCGACCGACGTCGTCGATGACGCCGAGGACCCCGACCACCGGGGTGGGCAGGATCGCCGTCGACCCGGTCTGGTTGTAGAAGCTGACGTTGCCGCCGGTGACCGGAATCCCCAGGGCCGCACAGCCTTCGGCCAGGCCCCGCACCGCCTGGGAGAACTGCCACATCACGCCGGGGTCTTCGGGCGACCCGAAGTTGAGGCAGTTGGTCACCGCGACCGGGGTGGCGCCGGTGACGGAGACGTTGCGGTAGGCCTCGGCCAGGGCGAGTTGGGCGCCGGCGTAGGGATCCAGCTTGGTGTAGCGGCCGGACGCGTCGGTCGACAGCGCGATACCGCGGCCGGTGACCTCGTCGACGCGGAGCATGCCACCATCGGCGTGCTCGGCCAGCACGGTGTTGCCCCGCACGTACCGGTCGTACTGCTCGGTGATGAACGCGCGGCTGCACAGATGCGGGCTGCCCAGCAGGGCAAGCAAAGTCGCGCGCAGCTCGTCGCCGGTGGCGGGCCGCGGCAGCCGCGTCGAGGCGTCGGCGTTCAGGGCGTCCTGGGTGTCGGGGCGAGCGACCGGACGCTGGTAGACGGGGCCCTCGTGGGCGACCGTGCGCGGCGGCACGTCGACCACGGTCTGACCGTGCCAGGTGATCCGCAGCCGGTCGCCGTCGGTCACCTCGCCGATCACGGTGGCCAGCACGTCCCACTTGCGGCATACCGCCAGGAAGGCGTCGACGTTCTCCGGGGTGACCACCGCACACATCCGCTCCTGGGACTCGCTGCACAGGATCTCCGCGGGCGTCATGCCGGTGGTGCGCAGCGGCACGTTCTCGAGCTGGATCGCCATGCCACCGTCGCCAGCCGACGCTAATTCCGAAGTGGCACAGGATAATCCGGCACCACCCAGGTCCTGTATGCCGACCACCAGGTGCCCGGCATACAGCTCGAGGCAGCACTCGATGAGCACCTTCTCCATGAACGGGTCGCCCACCTGGACCGACGGCAGTTTCTTGCGCGAGTTCTCGGCGTCGAAGGTGTCCGACGCCAGCACCGACACGCCGCCGATGCCGTCCAGCCCCGTGCGCGCCCCGAACAGGATGATCTTGTTGCCGGCGCCGGAGGCGAACGCCAGATGGAGGTCCTCCTGCCGCAACACACCGACGCACATGGCGTTCACCAACGGGTTGCCGGCGTAGCACGCGTCGAAGACGGTCTCACCGCCGATGTTGGGCAGACCCAACGAGTTGCCGTAGCCGCCGATGCCGCGGACCACGCCGTCGACCACGCGGCGGGTGTCCGGCGCGTCGGCCGCGCCGAACCGAAGCTGGTCCATCACCGCGACCGGCCGCGCGCCCATCGCCATGATGTCGCGGACGATGCCGCCGACACCGGTGGCCGCGCCCTGGTACGGCTCGACGTAGGAGGGATGGTTGTGCGATTCCACCTTGAAGGTGACTGCCCAGCCGTCGCCGATGTCGACGACGCCCGCGTTCTCGCCGATTCCGGCCAGCATGCCGGCGCGCATCTCGTCGGTGGTGGTCTCGCCGAAGTAGCGCAGGTGCACCTTGGACGACTTGTACGAGCAGTGCTCGCTCCACATCACCGAGTACATCGCCAGTTCGGTGTCGGTGGGGCGACGCCCCAGGATCTCGCGAATGCGCTGGTATTCGTCGTCTTTGAGGCCCAGCTCACCGAACGGCTGCGGCTCGTCGGGGGTGGAGGCGGCGTGCTCGACGGTGTCGATCGCGTGGGTGCGCGCACTCGTCCCGGAGACAGTCACGGGACACAGTCTAGGGCTGGACATCGGCAAGGCGCTCTCGCCGCCTACCGGGCGCGACGAACGTTTGCACCTGTAGTCGGCGGGTAGCCGCACAGTGTCCGAAGATCAATCAACCGGAGTACGAAATGACAGTTGAAACCGGACACATCACCGGCACCAAAGACAAGAACTACAACCTGATTTGGTACACCGAGAAGTGCCTCGACAACGCGTTGCGGTTAGAGACCTACATCCAGGACGCCGAGCGCGCCGGGGACAAGGACGTGGCCGAGTTGTTCCGCAAGGCGCAATCAGACAGCCGCAAGGGCGCCGAGATGGCGGAACAGCTGCTGGCCAAGCGCCTCTAGCCGGCGATCTCGGCCAGCGCCGCGGCCGTATCCAGGTCGGCGTAGGCGAACGAATACCGTTGGGCCAGCGCGAGCGCGATGTCGGGGCGCTGCCAGAGCTCCCCGGCGCTGGCGGTGCACAGCCACAGGGTCAGCCCGTGCGCCACCGAGGCCCGGTACCGCAGCCAGACCTCATCGGGGCTCGGCATCTCCGCTTTCGGCAGGCCGAGCGCACCGCGGTACTCCTCGAGGAGATCGCGCTCGCTGCGGCGGCGATCCTCGACGGTCAGGGCGCCCTGCAGGAAGTAGCCCAGGTCGAGTGACCAGTTGCCGCGCCGGGCCACCTGCCAGTCGAGGAACCCCACCTCGTCGCTGGGCAGCAGATAGGTGTTGCCGATGTGCGGATCGCCGTGCAGCAGGGTCTGCGGCGACGCGGTCAGCGTTCTGATGTAGGGCTTCCAGATCGATTCGATCAGCGCGTCGATGGTCAGCGAGGTCACCTGCTCGGGGGCGTCCGGGCCGAGGCGTTCCAGCGCGGCCGGCAGCGGCGCCATTTCCATGCCGTCCCAGGGCAGGAACGGCTCGAGCCAATCGAGCGCCGGCTCGGTCAGAACCCGTTGGCCCCAGTACCGTCCGTGCATGCGGGCCAGGCCGCGCACGCCGGTGGCGACCTGCTCGACGGTCATCGGCCTGGTGGCGTCGCGGGGATCGGCGCCGCGCGCGGTGAGGTCTTCCATGACCATCACGAAGTCGTAGGCGTCCTCGTCGATCAACGCGGTGTAGACGCGGGGGTGCTCGAGGGGCAGATCGACCCCGCAGGTGAACAGCCGCGGCTCGTGAAACATGCCGCTGGTCATGCGGATCAGTTCCTTGTGGTCGGGGTCGGCGGCCTTGACGAACACCGACGCCGGTCCGCTGCCGTTGCGGTAGGTCACCCCCAGGCGGGCGCGCCGGTTGGTGCCGTCGTCGCGAACCTCCACGGTGACCGTGTCCACCTCGACGCCGGGATGCGCGGCGGCCAGCGCCGCAGACATCCACTGCGGCGAGATGTCATCCCAGGTCGTGGGCACCGACAACGCGGGGGCATTCATGGGTGGACTCCTTCGTCACGGATCACCGGCATAGAAACGACACGTATCGTTTCCTACACTTGTCCCGGTGAAGGTAACCCGAGCGCACGCCCGCCCGCCAGTCCCGAATCGGTTCGCCCCCGCAACCGGGCGCACCTAGGCTCGGCCCACATGTCAGACGAGCGGGCCGGCCGGCCCCGCGACACCCGGCTGCATCACGCGATCCTCGATGCCACCCGCGAACTCCTGACCACCGGCGGCTACGCCGAGTTGTCGATGGAAAGCATCGCGGCGCGCGCCGGCGTGGGGAAGAAGACCCTCTACCGGCGCTGGCCATCGAAAGCCCCGCTCGTCGCCGAGGCCGTCCTGGAGGCGTACGGCGGAACCGGATCATTTCCCGTCGCCGAGACCGGGGACCTGCGCGCCGACCTACAGGCGTGGCTGCGCGAGCACGCCGACTTCCTGGCGCGGCCGTCGAACGCCGCGTTGGTGCGGGCGCTCATCGCCGCGGCGGCCGCCCGCCCGGCCGATGGCGACGATCTCTACCAGCAGCTCAGCGCGCCCCAGCTGGACGGGTTGACGACGCGACTTCGCCGGGCCGTCCGGGACGAGGAACTGAGCGCCGCCGCCGACCTCGACGCGATCGCCGAGGCGCTGATCGGCACCATGCTGTTTCGCGCGTTAACCCACGGGGGCGCAACCGATTTCGCTGCGGAGGGACCGCGAACTTTCGATGGGCTGCTCGACGCGATCCTGCACGGCGCGGCCACGACCAAGCCCGATTAGGCCGTCAGGCCGGCGACAAGAACGCGTGCATCGCCGCCGAATAGGCGGCCACGTCGTGCGCGCCCATCAGCTCGCGGGCGGAGTGCATCGCCAACTGCGCGGCGCCGACGTCGACGGTCGGGATGCCGGTGCGCGCAGAGGTCAACGGCCCGATCGTCGATCCGCACGGCAGGTCGGCCCGGTGCTCGTAGCGCTGCAACGGCACCCCGGCCTGCCGACAGGCCAGCGCGAAGGCCGCGGCGGTGCGGCCGTCGGTGGCGTAGCGCAGGTTCGGGTGCACCTTGAGCACCGGCCCCGCGTTGACGGCGATCGGGTGGCCGGGCTCGTGCCGCTCCGGGTAATTGGGGTGGGTGGCATGCGCCATGTCCGCGGAGGCCAGCAGCGACGCGGGCAGCCGGCGCAGGTAGTCCTCCCGGGTGCCGCCCGCCGCCAGCACAATTCGTTCCAGGACGGTGCCCAACAAGTCCGATTGCGCGCCGTGGTCCGAGGACGAGCCGACCTCCTCGTGATCAAAGAGCACCAACACCGGCAGGTAGCCCGCGCCCTGCTCCCATGCCAGCAGCGCTTCCAGTCCCGCGTAGCAGCTGGCCTGGTTGTCCAGCCGGGGCGCGCTCAGCAGGTCCGCGATCCCGTTGTCCGAGGCGCCGATCACCGTCGAGGGAGTCAGGTCGTGCGTCATCAGGTCTGCGGCCAGCACGTCGGTGGGCGCCACTTCGGCGCGCTCGGCGACATAATCGACGAAGGACCGCGCCGTCTCGCCGACGCCCCACACCGCGTTGAGGTGTCGCTGTGGGTCCAGCGTCAGCGACTTGCGATCCTCGGCCAGGTGGATGGCCAGCTGCGGCACGCGAAGGATCGGCTCGTCGATCCGGATCAGGCGGTGCGCGATCCCGGTGCTTTGATCCTTCGCCCGCACCGACAGGCGCCCGCTGATTCCCAGATCGCGGTCCAGCCAGGAGTTGAGCCACGCGCCCCCGTACGGCTCGAGCGCCACCACCCGCCAGCCGGCGACCACCCGATCGGGGTGCTGCTTGACCCTGAGGTTGGGGCTGTCGGTGTGCGCTCCGACGATCCGGAACGGCCCATCGGCTCCCGCCGAATTCCAGGCGACCAGCGAACCCGCCCGCACCGTGAAGTAGCGCCCGGGCACCGACGGCCAGCGTTGGGCCTCGCTCAGTTCGGTGTACCCGGCGGCGTTCAGCCGGGCGGCCACCGTGGCGCAGACGTGAAACGGCGACGGCGACGCGTCGATGAACTCGCAGAGTCCTTGTGCGCTCGCCGAGGACTTCGTCTGGTTTCGAGGCCCGCCGGACATGTTGACATCATGGCTGTCCGAGCCCGCGGCGTTCACGCTAGGGTCGATTGCGCGCTCCTTGCTCGCGCCGCTTCCGGCGCTCACCGTCGCCACGCTAGGGTCGATTGCGCGCTCCTTGCTCGCGCCGCTTCCGGCGCTCACCGTCGCCACGCTAGGGTCACCAGAGTGCCCCCCGTCCAGCCGCAACCCGTCCTCGCGCCGCTGACGCCCGCGGCGATCTTCCTCGTGGTGACCATCGACGACGGTGGAGAGGCAACCGTCCACGACGCGCTGCAGGACGTATCCGGACTGGTGCGCGCGATCGGTTTCCGCGAGCCGCAGAAGCGGTTGTCGGCGATCGCCTCGATCGGCTCGGACGCCTGGGACCGCTTGTTTTCCGGGCCGCGTCCCGCCGAACTGCACCGGTTCATCGAACTGAACGGCCCGCGTCACAACGCTCCCGCCACGCCCGGGGACCTGTTGTTCCACATCCGGGCCGAGAGTCTGGACGTCTGTTTCGAACTGGCCGACCGGATCTTGAAATCGATGGCCGGCGGGGTCACCGTCGTCGACGAGGTGCACGGCTTCCGGTATTTCGACAACCGCGACTTGCTCGGGTTCGTCGACGGCACCGAGAACCCGGACGGCCCACTTGCCGTCAGCGCCACCGCGATCGGCGACGAGGACCCCGACTTCGCCGGCTCCTGCTATGTGCACGTCCAGAAATACGTGCACGACATGTCCGCGTGGAACGCGATCTCGGTCACCGAACAGGAGCGAGTGATCGGCCGCACCAAGCTCGAGGACATCGAACTCGACGACGACGTCAAGCCGGATGACTCCCACATCGCCCTCAACGTCATCACCGACGACGACGGCACCGAACTGAAAATCGTCCGGCACAACATGCCATTCGGCGAGCTCGGCAAGGGCGAGTACGGCACGTACTTCATCGGCTATTCGCGCACACCGCGAGTCACCGAACAGATGCTGCGCAACATGTTCCTCGGCGACCCGCCCGGCAACACCGACCGCATCCTCGACTTCTCCACCGCCATCACCGGCGGGTTGTTCTTCTCCCCCACCGTCGACTTTCTCGATGATCCCCCGCCCCTGCCCGCAACGCCGGCGGCGGCGGAAACGTCTGTTGCACAGGACGGCTCACTTTCGATCGGCAGCCTGAAAGGAACCACTTCATGAACAACCTCTACCGCGACCTGGCACCGGTCACCGAAGCCGCCTGGAAAGAAATCGAATTGGAGGCGACCCGGACATTCAAGCGCCACATCGCCGGGCGCCGGGTCGTCGACGTCAGCGAGCCCGGCGGTCCCGTCGCCGCCGCCGTCAGCACCGGACGGCTGGCCAACGTGGCGTCACCCACCGAGGGCGTGGAGGCGCACCTGCGTGAGAGCAAACCGCTTGTGCGGCTTCGCGTTCCGTTCACCCTGTCGCGCTACGAGATCGACAACGTCGAGCGCGGCGCCAACGACTCCGACTGGGACCCGGTCAAGGCGGCGGCGAAGAAGCTCGCGTTCGTGGAAGACCGGGCGATCTTCGAGGGCTATGCCGCGGCGTCGATCGAAGGCATCCGTTCCGCCAGCTCCAACAAGACGCTGACGCTGCCGGCGGACCCCAGCGAGATTCCCGACGTCATCACCCAGGCGATCTCCGAGCTCCGCCTGGCCGGCGTCGACGGCCCGTACTCGGTACTGCTGTCCGCCGACGTCTACACGAAGGTCAGCGAGACGACCCAACATGGATATCCGATCCTCGAACACATCGACCGGCTGGTTCCCGGAGACATCATCTGGGCCCCGGCCATCGACGGCGCCTTCGTGCTGACCACCCGCGGCGGCGATTTCGACCTGCAGCTCGGGACCGACGTCACGATCGGCTACACCAGCCACGACGCGGACACCGTGCAGCTGTATCTGCAGGAGACGCTCACCTTCCTGTGCTACACGGCGGAGGCATCCGTCCCGCTGACCGCGTAGCAACACACCCCTCGCTCTGTCGCTAAAGGTCAAGCACCACATCGGTTTCGGGAGCCGCCGAGCAGATCAGCACAGACCCGTCGGCCGGTGGCTCCAGCGGCCGCTGGACGTAGGTGGTCGTCCCGGCGACGACCCCGGTGACGCACACATGACAGACGCCGCTCCGGCAGGAGAAGCGGGTGGGCACATCGCAGGCTTCGGCGAGCCCGAGGATGCTGCCGTAGTCCGGCGACCAGTGGGCCGTCAACCCGCTGCGCGCGAACGTGATCGACGGCCCCGTGCCCGGCGGCCCGGCGGGCTGATGGGGCGGCCTGTGCGGTCCCGTTTCGACGACGCCGGGGTTGATCGCGGGCAGCGCACCAAATAGTTCGCTGTGGATCAACGCGGGGTCGAATCCGATGCCGACCAGGTATTCGCGGATGTCCGCCATGAATTGCGTTGGCCCGCAGAGGTAAACGACGCCATCGGTCGGCAATCCCAATCCCGCGATGGCATCACGGTTCAGCCGTCCCTGCGTTTCGGAGTAAAAAACCTGCTGACGGGCGTGAGGCAACGACTCGATCAGCGTTGCGACTTCCGCGGCAAAGGGCTGGGTTTGGCGATTGCGAGCGGCGTGCACCCACCAGATGTCTCGCTCGCTGCCCGCCCCCGCGAGTGCATGCAACATCGCCAGCACCGGCGTCGCCCCGATTCCGGCGGAAAAGAGCACGACGGGGCGCCGGTCCTCGGTGAGGCAGAAGTCGCCGCGCGGGGCGGCCGCCGTTATCACCATCCCCGGCCGGATGTGGGTGTGCAGCCAGCCGCTGACCAGTCCGTGATCCTCCCGCTTGACGCTGATGCGGTAGTACCCGGCCGACGGATCGCCCGACAGGGAATAGCTGCGCAACGGCGCCGGCTCACCGGCCCCGGGAATCTTCACCGTGAGGTACTGACCCGGTAGCGCGGGCGGCAGCGGGTCGGAGTCGTCGGCCTGCAGCCGAATCGAGAGCACTTGCGGGCTCTCCCGACGCGTCTCGACAACCCGTAGGTTTCGGAACCCCTTCCATCCGGGTTCGACCGGGATGGGCGAGGCCGCGGCCGCACCATCGGGTGCGGCCAGCATGTCACGAAAAGACTGCTGCCATCCCGGGCTCAGCCCCGGAACATCGACGGCCTCGCGCAGCCGCTCGACGTTGCGGTCCGGCAGGTAGAGCAACGCGTCGACCTCGGCGACGCTGAGCCGGTGGCGGCCGCGGCGGGTCCGCACGATGTCGTCCCCGGCCCGCACCCGGCCTTCGGTGATGACCCGGAAATAGAAACCCGGACGGTGCTGGGAGACAAGCAGATTGGGCATGTCGGGCTCGTCGAGGCGAAGACCGACCCGAAAGCACGTGACTCGCGGTTGAGTGACCTCGAATTCGGCGTCGCCGATGCGATAACGGTCACCGATGCACACCTCGTTGTCGGCGAGCCCGGTGACGGTGAAGTTTTCGCCGAAATGCCCGGGCCGCAGGTCGGTGCGGCCCAGGTACGTCTTCCAAAAGTCGTAGGACTCGCTCTGGTACACCATCACGGCCCGTTGTTCCCCGCCATGGCCGGCGAGGTCACCCTGCCCGTCGCCGTCGACGTTGAGTCGACGCACCATGACCGGCCCCTGCACCGGGGTCTTCCAGATGCCGGTGTAGACCGTTTTGTCTCGCCATCGGACGTTCTTGGGCATACCCACGTTCACCGAAACAAGCTTGCCCACCGTGTCACCTCGAACCGGCTCGCCATGGCACCAGTCACCCCCAACTGGGATGGTTGGCCCAGAATATGGCAGCGCGATCCGCACGGCAACACTTCGGCCGCACGGGGCTGTTGCCCGGTTCCGTTTTGGTGCATACTGGGTCATACAACCCAAAAATACGTCGAGCTGGTCTGTCGATGTCTACCGAACGCGGTCGCGGCGCTCGCGTGCGAAAAGCGTTGGCTGAGGAGGAATGTCATGCCGGCTGTTCATCATCGATACGCCACGGTCGACGGCCACCGACTCTTCTACCGGGAAGCCGGCGACCCGAGGGCTCCCACGGCGCTGTTGCTGCACGGGTTTCCCACCAGCTCCTACATGTTTCGCGGTCTGATACCGGCCCTGGCGGACCGCTACCACGTCATCGCGCCGGACCATCTCGGATTCGGGCTGTCCGACGCGCCGCCCGTCGAGGAGTTCGATTACACCTTCGACGCGCTGACCGACCTCACGGCGGGCCTGTTGCGAACCCTCGGCGTCGACAGGTACGCCATGTACGTCCAGGACTACGGCGCGCCGATCGGCTGGCGGCTGGCGCTGCGCGACCCGTCGGCGATCACCGCGATCATCACCCAGAACGGCAACGGGTATGACGCGGGATTCGTCGAGAGCTTCTGGAAGGTCGTACAGGCCTACCAGCGTGAGCCCACCGCGGACACCGAGGCCCCGGTGCGCCAGTTCCTCACGCTGGACGCCACCCGGTGGCAGTACGTGACCGGCGTGGCCGACGAGACCCTGGTCGATCCCGAGTCGTGGCATCACGACTACGCGCTGCTCTCCCGGCCCGGCAATGACTTGGTGCAGCTCAAGCTGTTTCGCGACTATGCCACCAACGCGCCCCTGTATCCGCGCTTACACGAGTACTTCCGGGCCAGCCGGGTGCCGTTGCTGGCGGTCTGGGGTCGCGGCGACGAAATTTTCGGACCGGCCGGGGCCGAGGCCTTCGCCGACGACCTGCCCGACGCCGAGATCCACCTGCTCGACGGCGGGCACTTTCTGTTGGAGTCCGCGCTCGATGACGTCATTCCCCTGATCCGGAACTTCCTCGCCAAGCAGCTCGGGGCGTGACGCCCGGCCGCCGGGCGCGCGGCAACCGACCGTGACGATCCCGCCGTCTGGGTTGGAGATCCCATAAACGGGGGCACCCACGGGTTAGCCTGACGCGATGGCCCATCCCGATGTTCGTGACGAACAACGGTTGACCGCCAAGGGGCGTGCCACCCGCGACCGAATCGTGCAAGCGGCGGCGCAGTTGATCGTCACCGACGGCCTGTCCGCGGCCAACATGGAGAACGTGCGGCGCGCCGCCTCGGTCAGCGGCTCGCAGCTCGCCCACTACTTCGCCGACAAGGGCGCGCTGATTCGCGCGGTGATCCGACGCCAAATCGGCGTCGTCTTGGACTTTCACCGCCAACCCACGCTTCGAGGCCTGAGTACGTTCGACGACTTCGAAAAATGGATCGAGATGAACATGCGCTACCTGCGGCGCATCGGATACGTCGGCACCCCCACCTATCACGCGCTGGCCGGCCAGCTCGCCAAGTCGGACGATGCCACGCGCGACGCGTTGGCGGCCGGCTACCGCCGGTGGATCGATTTGGTGGAGAAGGCAATCCAGCGGATGAAAGACGACGGGCTGCTGGTTGCGGATGCCGACCCACGGCAGCTGGCGTTGGTGATCATCACCGCGCATCAAGGAGGCGGAATCTTGGCCTTCACCTACCAAGAGGAATGGCCGCACGCCGATGCGATTCGTTTCGCGGTGAACTACTTGCGGATGTTCGCCACCGACAGTGCCGAACGGATTCCGCGGCGGCCCCCGCGCCGGGCGCGGAGCCGCCGCCCGCGCAAAGCCGGCGGATCCGTCCGCGCCCAAGGCCACCAGGTGACTGAACATCCCTCGCCGCGGTACACCCACAAGGGTCTGGCGACCCGCGCGCGCATCATCGAGGCCGCGGCCCGGCTGATGTTCGAGCGCGGCGTCGCCAACACCAGCATCGACCAGGTGCGGCGCGCCGCCGAAGTCGGCGGATCCCAGATCTCCCACTACTTCCACGACAAGCGCGACCTGACCCGGCACGTCGTCGACGTACGCCGAAACAATGTGCGGGACTTCCACACTCAAGCGAAGTTCGCCGCGCTCGACAGCCTCGATGCGCTGCAGGCGTGGGCCGATGCCTGCGTCTCCGACATCGATCCGGTGTACCGGGTCGGAGGCTGCGTCTATGGGTCCTTGGCGGGCGAGCTGATCGAGGCCGACGACGAAATCCACGACGACCTGGCCGCCGGATACGACCAATGGATCGAACTGTTCCGCACGGGCCTGCAGGCGATGTGTGACCGTGGCGACCTGCGCCCCGACGCCGATCCGCGCCACCTGGCGGTGCCACTGGTTGCCGCGCACCAGGGTGGCGCACTGCTCACGCACGCCACCGGCGATCCGCAGCCACTGCGGGCCGCCGTCACCGCCGCCGTCGACTATGTGCGTTCGTTCGCGGTTTCGCCGCGCAAGGGCGGACCCCGCGCGCCTCGCGGTCAGCGCAACTCCTGACCGCCCGCCCTGGACATGGCGGAAACGTTCGAACATAATACTGGGTCAGTTGGCCCATTATTGTGCGGCAGGCACCGGCGTATCGCGCTGCCAACGATGTCGAAAGAGGCAGTCCATGTCCGTCACGGATTCACCAGAGCTGCCCACCGCACCGGCCGTCGTGCGCGAGCGCCCCGGCGGGGAAACCATGCGGGCGATCATCCTGAAGGGATTCGGCGGGCTGGACAACCTGGTTTACGACGACCTCCCCAAGCCGCTGCCGAAAGACGGCGAAGTCGTCATTGCGGTGAAGGGCTTCGGGATCAACCACGCCGAGATGCACATGCGTCGGGGCGAGTGGGCCGAGGCCGCGGAGGTGAGCGGCATCGAATGCGTCGGCATCGTGGACTCGTGCCCGGGCGGTGAGTTCCCGGTCGGCGCCAAGGTGGCCGCGCTGATGGGTGGCCTCGGCCGAACCATCAACGGCAGCTATGCGCAATACACGCGCGTGCGCGCGGCCAACGTCGCCCTCATCGACTCCGAGCTGTCGTGGGCGGCGTTGGCGGCATTGCCCGAAACGTTCGCGGTGGCCTGGACATGCCTCTTCCGCAATCTGGATCTGAAGGCCGGGCAGACACTGGTATTACGCGGGGCCACGTCGTCCCTGGGGCAGGCCGCACTCAAGATGGCGGTGGCCGCCGGCGCACGAGTCATCGCGACCGCGCGCAGCAGGGGACGCTTCGCGATGCTCGAGCAATTGGGCGCGTCGCGAATCGAGCTGGAGCGGCGCGACCTGGCAGGCCACCTTCCCGAGAGCGGCCGGATCGACGCCGTCCTCGATCTCGTCGGCAACAGCACCATCCTCGACTCCCTGGACATGCTGCGCCGCGGCGGCACGGCCTGCCTGGCCGGTTGGCTGGGCGGGCTGGAGCCCATCGGGGATTTCAACCCGCTGTTGCGCATGGCATCCGGTGTGAACTGGAACTTCTTCGGCAGCTTCGTCTTTGGCACGCCTGGCTTCCCGCTGTCCGACGTCCCGCTGGGGGACATCGCCGGACAGGTCGCCGACGGCACGCTGGAGGCGAAACCGTCTCGGGTCTTCTCCTTCGACCAGATTCATGAGGCGCACCGGCTGATGGAGGCCGGAGAGGCCGGCGGCAAGATGGTCGTCGTGCTGGAGTGACGTGTTGTCGAAACACCGTGGCACGCGGGGGATTCAGGAAAGGTAGGTGTCCACATGGGACTGGCATGGCAGCAGGGCCCGCTGGCAACCGGGTCGATCGGGCACTTCCTCACCGAGCAGCCGATGCCGTCGCGGCTGCTCTTTGCCGAGCCGTTGCGCCGTCGGATGCGGGTGCGCTTCGCGGAACGGTGGATCGCCGACAGCGAGGACGTGCTCCTGTTACACGAGCCCGGCCGTTACCCGGTGGCCTACTTTCCGTCAGGGGATATCGAAGTGGGGACGTTGACCGCCGAGGATCGGGTGACGCAGCACCGCGACCTCGGCGACACGCAGTGGTTCACCGTCAAGGCACCGGGGCGGGAGGCCGCCCACAGCGCCTGGGAACATACCGGTCTGCCCGCGCATGCGACGGTCCTGCAGGGCCGGGTGGCTTTTGCCTGGCGCGCCATGGATGCCTTCTATGAAGAAGAGGAACGGATCGTCGGGCACGCCGCGGACGCTTACCACCGCATCGACATCCGTTCCACGGCACGGCATCTCGTCGTCCGCGATGGAGAGCGCGTGATCGCCGAGACTCACCGACCCGTGGCCCTGTATGAATCCGGCTTCGCGCCCAGATGGTACGTCGAGCGCGACGATATCGACGAGTCCGCCCTCAAACCCGTTGCTATCCAGACCTTTTGCCCATACAAAGGAATCTGCTCGTACTATGACATCGGCGGCCACCAGCACGCAGCGTGGTCTTACGTCGATGCGTGGACCGAAGTGTCGCGCGTCCGCAACCTGGTGTCCTTCGAACCGGACAAAATCAATGTGTACCTCGACGGCAAGCAACTTCGGCTGGAACCAGGCCAAACCGTCATCCCGCACGGTGTCGACCGCGGGTTGGACACCGACGAGGTCTTAGGAAGGAATCCGGTAAGGGGCACGTCATGAGGATGTCCATCGAAGTCGTCATCCTGCCCGTCGCCGATCCCGACCGGTCACTACGGTTTTACCGCGACCAGGTCGGCTTCGCCCTCGATGTCGATTACGCGCCCGCGCCCGGGTTCCGGGTCATCCAATTGACGCCCGAGGGATCGCACGCCTCAATCCAATTCGGCGTGGGATTGACCGACGCGCCGGCCGGCTCGGTGCGGGGCCTATACCTCGTGGTCCCGGACATCGAAGCCTGCCGCGCCGAGTTGATCGGTCGCGGCGTAACCGTCGGCGAGATCCGCCACAAGGACACCGACGGCGGCTGGAGAGGCGGGTTCCTCCCGGGTACCGACCCCGATCGCGGTGACTACGCGAGCTTCGCCGACTTTCGCGATCCCGACGGGAACGCCTGGGTCTTGCAGGAACGAAACCACCAGCGGGGTTGAGGAGGCGTCGTGGCCGCGCGGAAAACGAGTCCAGACCGGGTGGGCGCATTCTCAGACGGAGTGTTTGCGGTCCTCATCACGATCCTCGTCCTCGAGCTCAAGCCGCCGAAGTCCTACACCTTCAACGCGTTATTACCGGAATGGCCCACCGGACTGAGCTATGTGGTCAGCTACGTGTTCATCGCCATCGTCTGGGTGAATCACCACCACCTGTTCGGCTACGCGCAAGTGGCGACGCCACGATTGGTGTGGTCGAACTTTGCGCACTTGTTCTCGGTGTCGCTGATTCCGATCACCACCGAGTGGATCGCCGACAGCAGGCTGGCCGCCGCACCGGTGGTTCTGTATGCCTCGGTGTTCGTGCTCGTCAACATCACCTACTTGGCGCTGTGCCAGGAAGTGGTCGATCGGCCCGCCCACGAGGACCTCACCCAGCGAGTGCGCCGACTGCTACGCATGCGGTCGTTCATCACGATCGGCGTCTTCGCGGCGGCGGCAGTCGTCGCATTGTGGTGGCCGGCCGTCGGAATGGTATTGATTTGCATGTGTCTGGCGGGGTATCTGCGGCCGGATGTGCCCAACGTTAAAAAGGTCGAGCCCTAGCATGACGACACCCTCCGTCCTCGTTTTCGATGTCAACGAGACGCTGATCGACATCGAGTCCCTCGCACCGCTTTTCGCGGACTTGTTCGGCGACGAACGCGTGCTGCGCGAGTGGTTCGGTCAGCTCATTCAGTACTCGATGACCATCACACTGGCCGGCAAGTACGTGCCGTTCCCCGTTCTCGCTCAGGCGGTGCTGCGCATGCTGGGTGACGTCCACCGGGTGGACGTCACCGATGACCACCTCGATCGCCTGACGACCGGGTTGCTCACCATGCCGGCACACCCCGATGCCGCCGAGGGCCTCGCCACATTGCGCGACAACGGTTTTCGGTTGGTAACCCTGACGAACTCCCCACCCAACCCGGACGGCCCGACGGCGCTACAGAATTCGGGGCTGGCCGGCTTTTTCGAGCGCCAACTGAGCGTCGATGCCCGCCGCGCCTTCAAACCGTCGCCCGCCGTCTATCGGTACGTGTGCGACGAGCTCCGTGTGACACCCGGTGATTGCATGATGGTGGCCGCACACGTGTGGGACACCCTCGGCGCGCAGAGCGTCGGGTTCAGTGCGGCTCTGATCACCCGGCGCGGCAACGCGCCGTTACCGGTCCGCAGCCTGCCGCAGCCGAACATCGTCGCCGGCAACCTTCGCGAGCTGGCCGAGCGCCTAACCCAAACCGAAGGGATCGCCAAGAGTGGCAATAGCTAGCGAACGAGACTTCGACGTCATCGTGCTCGGCGCCGGACCGATCGGGCAGAACGCCGCCGAACGCGCCCGCGCCGCGGGCCTGCGCGTCGCCATTATCGAACGCGAACTCGTCGGGGGCGAGTGCTCCTACTGGGCGTGCGTGCCCAGTAAAGCGTTGCTGCGTCCCGTCATTGCCCTCGCCGACGCGCGACGCGTCGACGGTGCTCGGGAAGCGATCACCGGATCCATCAGCGCCGACGGTGTCTTCGGCCGCCGCAACCGGTATGTGACCGACTGGGATGACAGCGGCCAGGCCGATTGGGTGAGCGGAATCGGCGCGACGTTGGTACGCGGTCATGGAAGGTTGGACGGCCCCCGGCGAGTCGTCGTCACCACCGGCGACGAGCGTGTCGGGCTCACCGCGCGGCATGCGGTGGTCGTGTGCACCGGAAGCCGTCCCGCCCTGCCCGATTTGCCCGGAATGGCAGAGGCCAAGCCGTGGACCAACCGGCGCGCCACCGACAGCAGCGCGGTCCCGGAGCGGCTGGCCGTCGTGGGCGCCGGCGGCGTGGGTGTCGAAATGGCTACGGCCTGGCAGGGATTGGGCTCCCAAGTGACGCTCCTGTCGCGGGGGTCGAGGTTGTTACCCCGCATGGAACCGTTCGTGGGCGAGCTGATCGCCCGCGGGCTCAGCGACGCCGGCGTCGATGTGCGGGTAGGTGTCACGGTGCGCGCGCTGCGGCGCCAGGACGACACGAGCGTGGTCCTCGAATTGGACGATGGCAGCGAGCTGACCGTGACTGAGGTGCTGTTCGCCACCGGTCGGGCACCGCTGACCGACGATATCGGCTTGGACACAGTGGGATTGGAGCCGGGCAGCTGGCTCGAGGTGGACGACACCTGCCTCGTGCGCGGCGCGGTCGAGGACGGCTGGCTCTACGCCGCCGGCGACGTCAACCACCGCGCCCTGCTCACGCATCAAGGCAAGTATCAGGGCCGCATCGCCGGCGCGGCCATCGGAGCACGCGCAACCGGAAGACCGTTGGACACCAGCGCGTGGGGTGCACACGCGACCACCGCAGACCACTACGCGGTGCCACAAGCCTTCTTCACCGATCCCGAAGCGGCCGCGGTCGGACTGACAAGCCAACAAGCCCGGGACGCCGGCTACCGGGTCCGAGCCGTCGATATCGAGATCGGGGACGTGGTGATGGGGGCGAAACTCTACGCCGACGGTTATACCGGCCGCGCACGAATGGTGGTCGACCAGGAGAGCGGGCGGCTGCTGGGCGTCACCATGGTCGGCCCCGGCGTGACCGAGCTGTTGCACTCGGCGACCATCGCCGTCGCCGGCCACGTGACCGTCGACCGCTTGTGGCACGCCGTGCCGTGCTTCCCGACGATCAGCGAGCTGTGGCTGAGATTGCTCGAAGCGTATCGGGATGGCCGGGACGATAATTGACCCATGGCCACCTCCGACGGATTCCATCCCGACTTCGACGACACGGCCGCACCGGTCGCCCGCAACCGAGTGCGCCACATCAAGGCGTCCGAGATCAGCTCGGACACCACACAGTCGGAGGGGCTGCGGCGCTTCGCCGCCCTATCGGGCGCGTCGGTCGGAGCGGAAAAGCTCTGGATGGGTGAGACGCACGCGTCGCCGAAATCCGCCTCGGACAACCATCACCACGGTGACTCGGAGACCGCGATCTATGTGCGAAGCGGCCACCCGGAGTTCGTGTTTCACGACGGCACCCAAGAGGTACGTATTGCCACCGAACCCGGTGACTACGTCTTCATTCCGCCGTATCTTCCGCACCGGGAAGAAAACCCCGACCCCGATACCGCGGCCGAGGTCGTGATCGCCCGCAGCACCCAGGAAGCGATCGTGATCAATCTTCCCGCCCTGTATCCGCTCGACGGGCCTCGATAAACGGGCAGCGGGCCACTCAGCGAATTCTCAACAGATTCTTCGGCGCCACATCGCTTGGCTCCCAGCGTCCGCAAAGTCGCCGGCGACACGATACGTCTATGACGAACGAGCAGATGTGCGCGAACCTTGTCGAACGCTATTTGCGCACCCGCGGACGGCAATACTTTCGCGGGCACCGCGACGGCGAACACTTCTTCGTCACCGGCGCTCCGCGACGGCTGCACGTTCATTTCGAGATCTCGCCCGCGCACGACGACGTGTTGATCATCCGGGTCACTCCCGGGTGCTACTTTCCGGCCGTCGACCGCCCCTGGCTGACGCACTTCGCCGACACGTGGAACCGCCAGGACCGCCACGTCACCGCGATCGTGCACGGCTCATGCGATCCGCAGCGCATCGGCGTGGTGGCCCGCAAGTCGCAATGGATCCGAAGCAAAGTGTCCTTCGCCGAATTCGCGTCCCTCGTCGACCTGACGATCGCGGACGCCACCGAGCTCTTCGAGGAGCTGGACCCCGCCGCCGGCCTGCCGTCCGCCGAGCGGTCCTTGCTGCGTCACGCCGGCTGACGCACGCCCGGTCTAGGGGCCGCTCGCGGCACCCGGGGCATCGGGGCGCGGCTCACCCAGCTTCGCCCGGATGGCACCCCACGGATCGGCGTAGCGTCCGGGCGTATCCCGGTAGGCCGCACGGCTTTTGAGAAACCGCCGCGCCAGCGGCGAGATCAACCGCATCGGGTAGCGCCGCCACCCCGCCGTCGCGCGCATCTCGTCGAGCATGTCCGGCCACGAGTGGTGCTGGAATTGCAGGACTTGTTGGGAGCGAGCGGTATCCATCCAGTCGGTGACGAACCAGCCGTCGTCGCTGTCGGGATCACCCGGACGTCCCCCGGGCAGGACGTCGACGAGACCCCGGGCGGCGGCCAGCGCCTTGCCGACCTCGCCCTGCCGAATCCGGTGCGACTCGTCGCCGGCGATCAGCAGGGTCTCACCGACGACGTCGGCCGTGGTCGCCGCGGCGAACGCACGGGCGACGTCACGCACATCGACGGTGTGGATGCGCCCGTCCGCCGGCAGGGCGCTTTCGAAGAACAGTGCGTCAACGCTGAACGGCATGGCCTCCGGGTCGACGCTTATCACCCCGCCCAGGCGCAAGATCACCCATTCGAGGTTCGAGGACCGGATGTGCTGTTCCGCTTCGGCTTTGTGCGCGCCGTAGAGATCAGCCGGGTTCATCGGGGAATCGGCGCGCAACAGCTCGGCGCTGCGGTGCGGGTTACGCGCCCCGTACACGGCGTTGCTCGACGCCTGGATGAACCGCACCGGGTGCGGCCGGGCCTGCGCGGCGCGCAGCAGCGTGAGGGTCGCGTCGACGTTGACGCGGCGCCCGAGGGCGGGACTGCGGTAGATCCCGGGCGGGATCACCGCGGCCAGGTGGACGATGGCGGTGGGTGAGGTCGCGGCGAGCAGGCGGTCGACATGGCCCGGGTCGGTCAGATCGGCCCAGTGCGCCTCGACGCCGTCGGGCAGCGTCCTCGCCGCCTTGCGCTGGGTGGGGGTGCCCAGATCCGTCGCGACCACGCGGTGGCCGTCGGCGACCAGCCGACGCACCGTTTGTGAGCCGACGAGCCCGAAACCCCCGGTGACAAGAACCTTCTCGGACATGATCCCCCAGCGCCGGGTCGCCCCCAGCAAACGAATATGACATTCTCCAAATTCGAAAGTATCATATGTCATCCATGGCCTGAGGTTTGAGACCGGCGTCACACCGGCAACCAATAGCAAATGGCACGATCACGACAGCGGGGAGCCATGAAGGGCAGCGGTGCGGGCGCGGCGGACAATCACGAGACCGCCAAATGGGATCCGGCCTTCACCGAACGGGTCGCCAACGCGCTCGGGCCGGCCATCAAACGGTATTACCGGGCCGAGGTGCGAAACATCGACAACGTCCCGCCGTCCGGTGGGGCGCTGGTGGTCTCCAACCACTCCGGCGGCATGCTGACACCGGACGTGTTGATCTTTTCCCCGGCCTTCTACGAAAGGTTCGGCTACGACCGCCCCGTCTACACGCTCGGCCATTACGGGATCTTCATGGGGCCCTTGGACGGCTGGCTGCGCCGCCTCGGGGTGATCGAGGCCAGCCGCGAAAACGCCGCCGCCGCCCTGCATTCGGGCGCGGTGGTGCTGGTGTTTCCCGGCGGCGACTACGACTCGTACCGCCCGACGTTCAGCGCCAACACCATCGACTTCAACGGGCGCACCGGCTACGTGCGAACGGCGATCGAAGCCGGCGTGCCGATCGTGCCGACAGTGTCGATCGGCGCCCAGGAGACCCAGCTGTTTTTGACCCGGGGCAACTGGCTGGCCCGCAAGCTGGGGCTAACGAAGGCCCGCATGGACATCCTGCCGGTCAGCGTCGGGTTCCCGTTCGGGCTCAGCGTGATCTTCCCGCCCAACCTGCCGCTGCCGGCAAAGGTCGTCACCGAGGTGCTCGAGCCGATCGACGTCACCGCGCGCTTCGGTGAGGACCCCGACATCGACGAGGTCGACGCCCATGTCCGCGCCGTCATGGAGGACGCGCTGAAGCGGTTGGCCGAGCAGCGCCGGTTTCCGATCCTCGGCTGAGGATGCCGCCAATCCGCGCCGGCGGCCGGCGCCCTGCGGCATAGTTGTTGGCCTGGTCGCGTCGGCAGGGCGAGGTGACGTGTGAAAAGACTCAACGGCATGGACGCCATGCTGCTCTACAGCGAGACGCCCAACCTGCACACGCACACGCTGAAGGTGGCGATCATCGACCCGGCCGACTGCGACGGCGAGTTCGGGTTCGACGCGTTCCGCCGCCACGTGCGCCGGCGGCTTCACCTGCTGGAACCGTTGCGCTACAAGCTCGTTGACATCCCGTGGCACCTGCATCACCCGATGTGGCAGGAAAACTGTGAGGTCGACCTGGACTATCACCTCCGTCGCGTCCGGGTGCCCGCGCCGGGCGGGCGGCGAGAGCTCGATCGGGTCATCGGCGAGGTGGCGTCGACCCCGTTGGACCGCACCCGGCCGCTGTGGGAATTTCACTTCGCCGAGGGACTGGCCGACGGCCGGTTCGCCTTGATCGGCAAGGTGCACCACGCGTTGGCCGACGGTGTCGCGTCGGTCAACCTCCTGGCGCGCGCGATGGATCTGCGGGACGGGCTCACCGACGAGCGCGACAACGACGAAGCCGGTGTCACGGTTTCCGATGCCGACCTGCTGCGCGCCGCCGCGCGCGACCACGTCCGGCAACTCGCGCAACTGCCACGGCTGCTCAAAGACGCGGCCGTGGGGCTGATGCGGGTGCGGCGTCGCTCCCGCGAGCGCGGAGACCACCCCGATCTCGCCGATGCTTTTGACGCGCCCCCGACGTTTCTCAACCATGTGGTCTCACCCCGGCGCTGGTTCGCCAGCACGTCGTTACCGCTGCCGCAGGCCAAGGCGACGGCAAAAGCGTTGGGCATCACCATGACCGATCTGGTGCTGGCGACGGCGGCCGGCGGGTTGCGAACGCTCTTGCTGGCCTACGACGGCGCGGCCGACCGCCCGATCATCGCGTCGGTGCCGACCGCCACCGACAAGTCGGACCGGATCACCGGCAACGAGATCAGCGGGCTGATGATTTCGCTGCCGGTGCATGTCGACGACCCGATCGAACGGGCCCGGCTGATCTCGGTGGCCACCCGGATCGCCAAGGAAGACCACGAGATCCTCGGCCCGCAGCTGTACGGGAAGATGATGGCCTACCTGCCGACCGCCTTCGCCCCGGCGGCATTTCGCTGGCTGGGTCTGCGCGACATGCCCAACAAGCTGATGAACGTCGCCGTATCCAGCGTGGTCGGACCGCGCGAACGGGGCCACTTCGGCGGCGCGGCCGTCAGCGAGATCTATTCCACGGGTGTGCTCTCGCCCGGCGCCCCGGTCAACATCACCGTGTGGAGCTACGTCGACCGGCTCGGCGTCGCGGTGCTGACCGACGATCAGACGTTCGACGACGCGCATGAGGCGACGGACGCCATCAGCGCGGCCTTCGACGAATTATGCTGTGCCGCAGGCATTTCCGATCAGCCGGCGAGGACCCCGTCCAGCACCGAGTAGAACAGGCCCAAGCCGTCGTCGGAGGGCCCGGTCAGCGCCTCGATGGCATGCTCGGGATGCGGCATCAGGCCCACCACGCGGCCGTCGGCGGAGCTGACGCCGGCGATGTCATGTTGCGAACCGTTGGCGTTCTCGTGGTACCGGAACACCACCCGCCCGTCGCCCTCGAGCTCCTCGAGCACCTCGGCGGGCGCCACGTAGCGGCCCTCGCCGGACTTCAGCGGCACCAGCAGATCGGCGTCCGGTTCGAAACGCGACGTCCACGCCGTCGACGTCGACGCCACCCGCAGCCACACGTCACGGCAGATGAAATGCAAACCCACGTTGCGGGTCAGGGCACCGGGCAGCAGGCCGGCCTCGCAGAGCACTTGAAAACCGTTGCAGATACCCAAGACCGGCATCCCGCGCCGCGCGGCGTCCACCACTTCGGTCATAACCGGGGCAAACCTGGCGATCGCCCCCGCCCGCAGGTAGTCACCGTAGGAGAAGCCGCCCGGAACCACCACGGCGTCGACGCTTTTCAAATCGGCGTCGGCGTGCCACAGGTTGACCGGCTCCGCGCCGACGCGCCGGGCCGCCCGGGCGGCGTCCACGTCGTCGAGCGTGCCGGGAAACGTGATGATCCCGATGCGTGCGGTCACGTCGTCTCCCGGCTGATCGTCCAGTCCTCGATCACGGTGTTCGCCAACAGCGATTCGGCGATCTCGGCGAGCGCCGAGTCGTCCACGCTGTCGTCCACTTCGAGCTCAAACCTCTTGCCCTGCCGGACATCTGATATCCCCGGGTGACCGAGGCGGCCCAGCGCGCCGACGATCGCCTGACCCTGCGGGTCCAGAATCTCCGCTTTGGGCATCACGCTCACGATCACCCGGGCCACCGGCGCTCCTCCTCAGTTGGCGTTTCGCCGCCAACTCTACCGGCGAAACCGCAGCTCGCCCTCACGGGCACGAGGCAATGTAGGCTTCACACAGCGGCGCGCCCATGGCGCCCAGCACCGGGTCGTCGGCCATCGCCGGCCAGGGCGCCTGCGGCGGGGACGTCGACCAGAGCGTGACCTCGCTGACCGTGCTGCTGGCCGGGTGGGCGAAAAGGTAGGTGTGCATCACCACCGGGCCGCTGATCACGGCGGCCATGCGGTTGGTGTCGTCGCTGGTCAACGACGGCGATTGCTGCGGCGCACGCTGCTGGCAACTCCGCAACGCGGCGACGGCGCGACGGAACGCCTCGGCCGCGATCTCGCCACCGCGGGCCGTATCACCGCGCCAATGCAGGATTTGGGCCTGCAACTGCCACTGACCGTCCGGATGCTGCACCGTCGAACGGGCGGAGACCGCCGAGTCGCGGGGGTCCCGAGCGGTGGCCGGCGTGGCGCACAGCTCCTCGAACCGAAACCGGGGGCCGGGCGCCGAGCCCGTCGTCTGGACCGCCTGACCGGCGAGCGCGGGCCAGTGGTACACCGCGTCCAGCGGCACGGCACGCTGATCGATCCACGCGGTGTTGGGGATCCGGTCGCACATGGCGGGGCAGGTCTCGGGCTCACCGTGCGCAGGGATGACGACGACCAGCGCGACCGCGAGGGCGCCGGCGACCAGCATCGTGGCCAGGATCACGCGCAGCGGCAGCTTGTCCATCAAGGCACAATCGTAGATATGCAACTGACGCATTTCGGTCATTCGTGCCTACTCGCCGAGTTCGACCAGACACGCGTGCTGTTTGATCCCGGTACCTTCGCCCACGGTTTCGAGGGAATCACCGGCTTAACCGCCATCTTGATCACTCATCAGCACCCCGACCACGTCGACGGGAAACGGTTGCCGGCACTGCTCGAGGGTAACCCGGATGTCGCGCTGTATGCCGACCCACAGACCGCCGCGCAACTCGGCGCGCCCTGCCGCGAGGTACACGTCGGCGACGAACTGCAGATCGGTGAGCTGACCGTGCGGGCCTTGGGGGGAAAGCACGCCGTCATCCACCCGGAAATCCCTGTGATCGAGAACATTTCGTTTCTCATCGGCGACGGCGAGCATCCCGCCCGGTTGATGCATCCCGGCGACGCTCTGTTCGTGCCCGACGAGCCGGTGGACGTTTTGGCCACCCCGGCGGCGGCCCCGTGGATGAAGGTTTCGGAAGCGGTCGATTACCTTCGCGCGGTGGCACCAGCGCGCGCCGTCCCCATCCACCAGGGGATCATCGCCCCCGATGCGCGTGGCATCTACTACGGCCGGCTCACCGAGATGACCAGCACCGACTTCCAGGTGCTGCCCGAAGAGGACGCCGTCACCTTCTAGCGCGAGCAGCTAGGTGATGTCGTCGGCGGCGCCGCGGCCGGCGGCGCGGCCCGAGAAGATGCACCCACCCAGGAATGTGCCCTCCAGCGCGCGGTAGCCGTGCACGCCCCCGCCGCCGAAGCCCGCCGCCTCGCCGGCGGCGTACAGCCCGCTCAGCGGAGTGCCGTCGGAGGTCAACACCCGTGCGGCAAGATCGGTTTCGATGCCGCCCAGCGTCTTTCGCGTCAAGATGTGCAGCTTGACCGCGATCATCGGCCCGGCCTTCGGATCGGTCAACCGGTGCGGCGCCACGACCCGGCCCAGCCGGTCGCCCAGATAGCCGCGGGCCGCACGGATCGCGGTGATCTGGCCGTCCTTGCTGAACCTGTTGGCGACCTCCCGGTCCCGCGCGGTGACCTCGGCCTCCACCGTGGCGTAGTCCAGCGGTTGCACGTCGGGCAGCTTGTTCATCGCGGACACCAGGTCCCGCAACGAATCCGCGCTGACGAAGTCCACGCCACGATCGACGAACGCCTGCACGGGCCCCGGCGGTCCGGAGCGTGCCCGGTTCCGCAGCAGCTCGCGCACGCTCTGCCCGGTCAGATCGGGATTCTGTTCCTGCCCGGAAAGCGCGAATTCCTTCTCAATGATCTTGGCGTTCAACACAAACCACGTGTAGTCGAACCCGGATCGGGTGATGTACTCGAGCGTGCCAAGTGTGTCGAAACCGGGATACAGGGGAACCGGCAACCGCTTGCCGTTCGCATCCAGCCACAGCGACGACGGGCCCGGGATGATGCGAATTCCGTGCAGCGGCCAGATCGGGTCGTAGTTGGTGATGCCCTCGGTGTAGTGCCACATCCGGTCCGGGTTGATCACCCGCGCGCCGGCCTTCTGCGTGATGCCGATCATCCGGCCGTCGACGTGTGCCGGCACGCCGCTGAGCAATTGCTCGGGCACGCGGCCCATCCGCTTCGGCCAATTCTTGCGCACCAGCTCGTGGTTCCCCCCGATGCCACCACTCGTCACGATCACCGCAGCGGCTCGGAACTCGAACTCCCCGACGGCCTTTCGTGACGAGGCGACGCCGCGCGGCGCGGTTGAGGACTCCAGCACCGTCCCCCGGACGCCCGTCACCGCGTCATTCTCGACGATCAACTCGTCGACCTGATGGCGGTGCGCGAAGCGCACCGTGGAGCGGTCGCGCAGTTGACGGGCGAAGATCTCGACCAGCGCGGGCCCGGTGCCCCAGGTGATGTGGAAGCGCGGAACCGAATTGCCGTGCCCCTGCGCGTCATACCCGCCGCGCTCGGCCCACCCCACCAAAGGGAAAAGCTTGAGCCCGCGGGCGCGCAGCCAGCTGCGCTTCTCCCCCGCGGCGAAATCGACGTAGGCATGGGCCCATTGGCGCGGCCAGTAGTCCTCGGGCCGGTCGAACGCCGCCGTACCCAGCCAGTCCTGCAGCGCGAGCTCGTGGCTGTCGCGGATGCCCAACCGGCGCTGCTCGGGGCTGTCGACGAAGAACAGACCGCCGAAGGACCAGAACGCCTGCCCGCCCAGGTTGGCGCTGTTCTCCTGGTCGAGGATCAGCACCCGCAGGCCGCGATCCACCAGTTCGCAGGCGGCGACCAGGCCGGACAGCCCCGCCCCGACGACGATGGCATCAGCGCCGAACCCGGCAACCGAAGAAACGCTCATGTCGGTCCAGGGTAGTGCCCCGGACAGCAGGTCAGGCAGTCGATTCGTCAGGCGGCGTCGAGCAAGGCCTTGTCACGACGCCAGCGATACACCGTCGGTGTGCAGTCGTGCATCAACGCCAGGTCGACCGCGTCCAGCATCGCCTGCAGCGGTCCGGGTTTGCGGAGATGCCGCGCGGCGACCGCCACCCGCACGATGCCGCCGCGCCGGGCGATCCGCTCGGCGGACAGCACGACCGTGCGACACCACCACGGCTCGGCGAGAACACCCTCGCCGATGCCGAGAACCCGCGCCCGCACGGTGGTGTGCCGCACCAGGTCGGTGATCCCATGCAAATCGGCCAGCATCCGAAAACCGTTGCCCGGCAATGCTTTGACGACACCGGGCGAAACCACGCAGCCGGGAGCCGCGAACAGCCGCGTGCGTAAACCGAGGTGCTCGAGGACCCGGTCGGCGGCCATCAAGCGCAGATTGGCCTCATGCGCCCGCAAAATCGCGAACTCACCGCGGCGCTTCCTGGTGAGGGCATCGTCGTAGCCGTGCAACACGATCGCGTCGCCACCGGCGCGGCGGGCGGTCAGCCAGTCAACGGTTTTCGGGTCGCTGTCGAGTCGGTAGCCGCCGGACAGGCGGGGAGCCACCAGCAGCGAAACCGGTACCTCACGGGCATCCATTTGCGCGCAGAACGCCTCGACGTCGGGCAGGGTGCGTTCCCCGATCCCCGAGACCGAAACGATCAATTTTCCAGACACACCAGCAGTTTGCCGACCGCAAGTGTCGGAACGGTGAAGGACACGCAGACAGCAGGCGTATATGCGCTCACCCAAAAGCGATAACTGGGTTCGGCGACC
Source organism: Mycobacterium intracellulare ATCC 13950 (assembly GCF_000277125.1). NCBI lineage: Bacteria > Bacillati > Actinomycetota > Actinomycetes > Mycobacteriales > Mycobacteriaceae > Mycobacterium > Mycobacterium intracellulare. The sequence goes on along the minus strand of NC_016946.1, from coordinate 621,313 downwards.
GGAATTTCAGGGGCGGTCCAGCAAACGGCCACCGGCGCCGGCGGACACGATCTGTTCGATATGCTAAGCAACGCCATGGACGAGGCCTCCTACGCAGCGGCCGGAGCGCCGCTGCCCCATGCCCCCGCGGGGCAGCCGGGCGCCGACACACGGGAGTATCCCGACAAGTTGGACGCCGAGCTGTTGCGGATCTCCGGCGTGTGCATCTTGGCCACGGTCATGGCGATCCTGGATGTCACGGTGGTCAGCGTCGCGCAACGCACCTTCATCGACCAGTTCGCGTCCTCGCAGGCGGTCGTGGCCTGGACGATGACGGGCTACACGCTCGCCCTGGCGACAGTGATCCCGATAACCGGGTGGGCCGCCGACCGGTTCGGCACCAAGCGGCTGTTCATAGGCTCCGTGCTGGCATTCATGCTCGGATCACTGCTGTGCGCGATTGCCGCAAACATCTTGCAGCTCATCATCTTTCGGGTGGTTCAGGGTGTCGGCGGCGGCATGCTGCTGCCGTTGGGGTTCATGATCTTGACCCGTGAGGCCGGCCCCGCCCGGCTCGGGCGCCTGATGTCGATCCTGAGCATCCCGATGCTGCTCGCCCCGATCGGCGGCCCGATCCTGGGCGGCTGGCTGATCGACACCTCGAGCTGGCGATGGATCTTCCTGATCAACGTGCCGATCGGACTGCTCACCATTGTTCTCGCGGCGATCGTGTTCCCCCGCGACCATCCGGTCCGGTCGGAAACGTTCGACGCCGTCGGCGTGCTGCTGCTCTCCCCCGGCCTGGCCATGTTCCTGTTCGCGGTGTCGTCCGTCCCGGGCCGCGGCACCGTGGCCGACCGCCATGTGGTGATCCCGGCGACGATCGGACTGGCATTGATCGCGGGGTTCGTCGCGCACGCCTGGCACCGGGCGGATCATCCGTTGATCGATCTGCGGCTCTTCCGCAATCCGGTGCTGACCCACGCCAATGTGACGATGCTGGTATTCGCGACCGCCTTTTTCGGCGCCGGCCTGCTGCTTCCGAGCTACTTCCAGCAGGTGCTGCACCAAACGCCGATGCAGGCGGGCGTGCACCTGATCCCGCAGGGGCTCGGCGCCATGCTGACCATGCGGCTGACCGGGCCGCTGGTGGACAGGCAAGGGCCGGGCAAAATCGTGCTGGTCGGGATTGTGCTGATCACGGCCGGGCTGGGGGCCTTCGCGTTCGGGGTGGCCAAGCAGGCGCACTATCTACCTGTGCTGCTGGTGGCGCTGGCGGTCACGGGCCTGGGCATGGGCTGCACGATGATGCCGTTGTCGGTCGCGGCCGTGCAGGCGCTGGCACCGCATCAAATCGCCCGGGGAACCACCTTGATGAGCGTCAACCACCAGGTGGGCGGCTCGATGGGGACCGCGCTGATGTCGATGATCCTGACCAATCAGTTCAATCGGAGCCAAAATATCGTCGCGGCAAACAAGGTTGCTGCCCTGCATCAGCGTGCGACCGTCGACGGGGTGCCGGTGGACCAATCCGCAATCCCCCGGCAGGCCCTTGTCCCGGGCTTTTGGGGGAATGTGGTGCATGATCTTTCCCACGCGTATACCGCGGTATTCGTGATTGCCGTCGTGCTGGTGGTTTGCACGATCATTCCGGCGTCCTTTTTGCCGAAAAAGCCGGCAAGCGAAACTGCCGGCGAACAACGCATTCGCGTCCTGTAGCCCGCGAAAAGCCGATTTTTTCGCTTTAAACTGCCGTCCGCGCCGCCTCTGCGCGGCAGGAATTACACGCGTGGTAATAGCGGCGAATACGAGTAAAAACGCCTCAGCACGGCTAGCCGGGTGGATATGCTCAGCGGCGCCATGGAGAACACCCGTTCCGCATCTTTCACCGTTCCGTTGCCCATCGAGCCGGGTCCGTCGCGGCACCCAGACGAGTACCCGGACAAGCTCGACGCAGCGCTGTTCCGGATCGCCGGAGTCTGTGGCCTGGCCTGCATCATGGCCGTCCTGGACAGCACCGTCGTCGCCGTCGCGCAACGCACCTTCATCGATCAGTTCGGGTCCACTCAGGCGGTCGTCTCGTGGACCATCGCCGGCTACATGCTCGCGTTTGCGACCGTGATCCCGATCACCGGATGGGCGGCGGATCGGTTCGGCACCAAGCGACTTTTCATGGGTTCGGTCCTGATCTTCACGCTGGGGTCGCTGCTGTGCGCGGTGGCACCGAACATCTTGCTGCTGATTTTGTTCCGGGTGGTGCAAGGGGTGGGCGGCGGCATGCTGCTGCCGCTCAGCTTCGTCATCTTGACGCGTGAGGCCGGGCCCAAACGGGTCGGCCGCCTCATGGCGGTGGGGGGAATCCCGATCCTCCTCGGCCCCATCGGGGGGCCCATCCTGGGGGGTTGGCTGATCGGTGCGTATGGCTGGAAGTGGATCTTCCTGATCAACCTGCCGATCGGGCTGACCGCGTTCGCGCTGGCCGCGATCATGTTCGCGAAGGATCGCTCGGCCCCCTCGGAGGCCCTCGACATCACCGGTGCGCTGTTGCTCTCCCCCGGGGTGGCGATCTTCCTGTGCGGGGTGTGCTCCATTCCGGGTCGGCACACGATCACCGACCCTTACGTGCTGGGGCCGGCGCTGCTCGGCCTGGCATTGATCGGCGCGTTCATCGTGCATGCGTGGCATCGCACCGATCACCCCCTGATCGACCTGCGGCTGTTCCGCAACCCCGTGGTCACGGAGGTCAACGTGACGATGCTGGTGTTCGGGGCCGCCTCAGTCGGCGTAGGGCTGCTGATCCCGAGCTACTTCCAGATCGTCAGCCACGAGACGCCGATGCAGTCCGGGCTGCACATGCTGCCGATCGGAATCGGGGCCGTATTGACGATGCCGATCGGCGGGGCCTTCATGGACAAGCACGGTCCCGGCAACATCGTGCTGATCGGCCTGCCCCTGATGGCAGCGGGTCTGGGCGTGTTCACCTACGGCGTCGCCACGCAGGCCGAATACTCGCCGGTCTTGGTGTCCGGGCTCGCGATCATGGGCCTGGGTGCCGGCTTGACCACCACGCCGCTTTCCGCGGCGCTCATGCAGGCGCTTACCCCGCGTCAGGTGGCCCGCGGGACGACGTTGATCAGCGTGAATCAGCAAGTGGGCGGGTCGATCGGGGCCGCGCTCATGGCGGTGATCCTGACCAATCAGTTCAATCGCAACGAAGCCCTGATGGCGGCGAACGAGATGGCCGGGGTGCGCCCGCCCGCCGGCAAGCGAAGCATTGACCCGTCGGCCCTTCCCGGGCAGACGATGACGCCCGATCTGGCCAGCCACGTGTCGCACCACCTGGCGCACGCCTATACGACGGTGTTCGTGCTGGCGGTCGTGCTGGTGGCGTTCACCGTCGTCCCGGCATCCTTCCTGCCCAGGAGGCTGGCGACCCCGCCCGTCGGCGACGACTAGCGCCCGGCTCGGCTGATCCTCGAGCTAGCCGTCCCGGCCGCCGCCATAACGGTCGCCGTCGGCGGTGGCCAGCAGCCACGCATACTGGAACGCGGTTTCCTCCCAACCCTTGTAGCGACCGCTGACGCCGCCATGCCCGGCATTCATCTGGGTCTTCAGCAGGACCGGGCTGCCGTTCGCGTTGAGGTGTCGCAGGGCCGCGACCCATTTTGCGGGTTCCACGTAGTAGACCCGCGTGTCGTTGAGCGAGGTCATCGCCAGGATCGCCGGATACGGCTTTGCCTCGACGTTCTCATACGGGGAATAGGACTTCATGTAGGAGTAGACGTCCTTGTCCGCCAACGGGTTTCCCCATTCGTCCCACTCGGTGACGGTCAGCGGCAAGGAGGGATCCAAAATGGTGGTCAGCGGGTCGACGAACGGTACCTGCGCGAGGATTCCGGCAAAGAGTTCCGGCGCCAGGTTGGCCACCGCCCCCATCAACAGTCCGCCGGCACTGCCCCCCAACGCCACCAGCCGGCGCGGGCGGGTTACTCCGGAATCCACCAAATGCCTTGCCACCGCGACGAAGTCGGTGAAGGTGTTCTTCTTCTCCAAGAGCTTGCCGTGCTCATACCACAGCCGGCCCATCTCGCCGCCGCCGCGGACGTGGGCGATCGCGAACACCATTCCCCGATCCAACAGCGACAACCGGGCGATGGAGAAACTCGGATCGGTGCAGATCTCGTAGGCTCCGTAGCCGTAAACCAGCGCGGGCGCTGGGAATTCGATTCCTGAGCGGTGCACGACCGAGACCGGGATCCGGGCGCCGTCCTCGGCGACCGCCCAGTCGCGCCGTTCGACGTAATCGTCCGGGCGATAATCGCCGAGTACGGGTTGCTCGCGCAGCAGGGTGCGTTCGCCGGTGACGAAGTCGATGTCGTAGACCCGTGCCGGAATGACCAGAGACCCCGCCCGGATCCGCAGCTTGGGCGCGCCCCAATTCGGGTTGCCGGCCAGGCCGGCCGACATCAGTTCGGAATCGAACGAAACCTCTTCGGGCTCCGCGTATGTGCCGTCGGAGTTGACGCGCCACAGCGCGAGCCGCGGCAGCGCCTCACGCCGGTAGCTGACCACGAGATGGCCGGCGAAGGCGTCCACCCCGTCGAGTCGGACATCGTCGCGGTGCGGGATCAGCGTGCGCTGCTGGGTGGGATCGCTGACCGGCGCCTCGGTCAGCGTGAAGTTGACCGCGTCGTCGTTATGCAGGATCAAGAACCGGTCCTGCCCGCCCACCACCGCATGTTCGACCGAATACTCGACGCCTTCGCGGCGCGGCAGCACGACGGTGAACTGCGCCTGCGGATCGGTGGCGTCGGCGTAGCGGAATTCGGAGGTGATCGAGGAACCGGAGGCGATGAAGACGTAGGCCTCACTTCTGGTGAGTCCCACGCCGAGCCAAAACTTCTCGTCGGCTTCGTGGTACACCAGCTCCGATTCCGCACCGGAGCCCACCCGATACCGCCACACCTTGTCGGGGCGATGGGCCGCGTCCAGGGTGAGGTAGTACACGGTGCGGTTGTCCGCGGCCCAGGTCGCACCCGCGCCGATGTCGGCGATCTCGTCCGGATACAGCTCGCCGGTGCGTAAATCCTTGAACCGCAACGTATAGCGTTCATCGCCGAGGGTGTCGACGGAGTACGCCAGCAGGTTTCCGTCGAGGCTGACGGTTGCGGCGCCCAGGGAGAAAAATTCGTGACCCTCGGCTTCGACGTTCGAATCGAGCAAGATTTGTTCGCCGGGAATGTCGGTGTTCTCGTCCAGGGTCGGCGGGTTCCAGTCGTCGGGATCACTTACCGGGCAACGGCACTGGACGCGATACTGCTTGCCTTCGAACGTGCGGGCGTAGTACCACCACTGGCCCTGCCGCGTCGGTACCGACAGGTCGGTTTCCTTGGTACGCGCCTTGATCTCGTCGAAGATCTGTTGCCGCAACGGTTCGAGGTGGGCGGTCATCTGGTCGACGTAGCTGTTTTCCGCCTCGAGGTAGGCGATCACGTCGGGGTTCGTCTTCTCGCGCAGCCACTCATAGGGGTCGATGAAGACGTCACCGTGGTGCTCGCGCCGGCTGTCCACCCGCTTGGCGACGGGTGGCACGGGACCGGCAAGGTGCGACTCGCTCATGCGGCGGGGCCGATCCAGTCGCCGAAGCTCAGGCCGGAAATGCGTTCGTAGGCCTCGATATAGCGGCCACGGGTCGCCTCGATGATGTCGTCCGGGAGCGGCGGCGCGGGTAGCGTGCCGTGGCGGTCCCACCCGGAGTCGGGGCTGGTGAGCCAGTTGCGGACGAACTGTTTGTCGAAACTGTTCTGGACCACGCCGACCTGGTACTCGTCGGCCGGCCAGTACCGTGACGAATCCGGGGTGAAGATCTCGTCGGCCAGTAGCAGGTTGCCGTCGCGGTCGGTGCCGAACTCGAACTTGGTGTCCGCGATGATGATTCCTTTCCTCAGCGCATGGTCGGCGGCCTGAACGTAGATCTGCAACGTGCGGTCGCGCAGTTGGTTGGCGCGCACCCCGCCCACCATCTCGATCACGCGGGCGAACGAGACGTTCTCGTCGTGGTCCCCCAACGCGGCCTTGGTCGCCGGGGTGAACAGCGGTTCGGCGAACCGGCTGGCTTCGACCAGTCCCGGAGGCAAGGTGATGCCGCAGACCTTGCCGGTCGCCTGGTAGTCCAGGAGCCCCGAGCCGGTCAGGTAACCGCGCGCCACGCATTCGACCGGAAGCATGTCCAGCCGCCGCACCACCAGGGCCCGGCCCAGCACCTCGTCGGGGATGCGCGGGTCATCCGGCGGCCCGGCCAAATGATTGGGGGCGTCCACGAGACCGAAGAAGAAGACGCTCATCGCCGTCAGGATGCGGCCCTTGTCCGGGATAGTGCTGTCCAGGACGAAGTCGTACGCCGAGATGCGGTCGGTGGCGACCAATAGGAGGTGTTCGTCGTCGACGCGATACAGCTCACGGACCTTGCCGCTGGCCAGATGCTGGTAGTCGGACAGTGCGGGCATCCGGTCAGCCTATCGGGCACCTGACGACGCGGCTTGTGCTGGGATCGGGCTATGACACCGCGGTTTCTGCCCTACTCCACCAGGCCCGGCCGGCTGGCCGCCCAGCTGTTCAGCGACTTCGCCGTCGTCGTGTGGACGGCGCTGTGGCTCCTCGTCGCCCTGGCGGTTTACGACGCCATCGCGACCATCGCCGACGCGGGCCGCCAGGTCGAGAGCGGCGCGGACGGCATCGCCGGCAACCTCGCGTCCGCCGGCCACGGCGCCCAGCACATCCCGGTGGTGGGCGACACGGTCAGCAAGCCGCTCAACTCCGCCAGCCAGGCCGCGCTGGACATCGCGGGTGCGGGCCACGACCTGGACACCGCGGCGAGCTGGCTCGCGGTGCTGCTGGCGATGGCGGTCGTCGCGCTCCCGATCCTCGTCGCGGTGATCCCGTGGTTGTTTCTGCGGGTTCGCTTCTTTCGGCGCAAGCTGACGGTGACCGCGTTGGCCGCAACCCCGGCCGGTGCGCAGTTGCTCGCGCTGCGCGCGTTGACCAACCGCCCACCACGCAAGTTGATCGCGGTCAGCGCGGACCCGGTCGGCGGGTGGCGCCGTGAGGACCCGGTCACCATCGGGGCCCTGGCCGCGCTTGAATTACGCTCGGCGGGTATCGCGATCCGCGGGGCTTAGCAGCAGCGCCCGCGACAACAGGAGCAGCCCCGCGGCGACCACAATCAACCAGGCCGCCAACGCGTCCCAGAAGAACACCAGCGAGACGGTGAGCAGCGATCGCTGACCGATCTCGATCGCCATGGCGAAGCTGGCCGCCGAATACATGCCCAGCGGGAACACGAACGCCCACCACACGCCGGCAAACCGCAGCATGTTCGGATACCGCCGAATGCGGTGCAGCGCGAAGTAGATCAGCGGCGGTATCCACAGGGTGGCCGTCACCCAGGTCACGATGGTGACCACGCGCACCGGGCCGGCCAGCCAGGCGGGGGCCACGGCGTGGATGTTATCGCCGGCCAGCGTCGCAATCGCCATGCCGCCCATCAGGATCCAGGTGTCCGGTTCGAAGCCGTCGCGGTCCTGTCGTTCGTTGACCACGCGCCACAGGGTCAGCCAGGTCATCAGGCCGTAGATGCACAGCGCCGCCACCCACGCGGCCACGGCCACCGCGAGCCACCAGTGATGACCGGTGTGACGGGCCGCCCGGGCGATCACGATCGCCAAACCCGATGTTCCGACGCTGCCCAGCTGCCAGGCGCCGTGGGCGCGGTCGCGCAGCGCGGACCAGCGGTGCGCCAACATGTTTCGCGCGCTGAGCAGGATCAGCACCAGCCACGACGCCAGCCCGACGGCACCGAGCACCCGCGCCACCCACACATTCGACGACAGGCGCGTGTCGATCACCGCGCAGGCGGCGACGAAGGTGATCATCCGCAGCGTGACGTCGGGATCGGTCAGATCCCAGCGCAGCTTGTGTCCGGTGGCGCAACCCTTCGCGACGACGAGGGCAACCAGGAGGACCAGACCCAAAGTGGCGATGACACCCATCGTGTCGCTGATCAACCGGTACCCGTGATTTTTCGCACCGATCGACAAGATGCCGGTCGCCATCACCGCAGCGAACACATCGGGTGAGGGCTCGATATCGGCGAACCGGATCGTCACTGGTCTTCGCGTAGCTCCACGACGAGGTGCCGGATGCCGGTATGCCGGTTGCTGCGGGCCCATTCGACCGGCCGGACCACCTGCACGGCACCGAACCGGGAGAGCAACTCCTCGAACAGCACCCGCAGTTCCAGCCGGGCCAGGTTGGCGCCCAGGCAGTAGTGCACGCCCTGACCGAATCCCAGGTGCGGGTTGGGTTTCCGGGCGATATCGAATGTGTCGGCGTGGTCGAACACGCTGGCGTCGCGATTCGCCGAACCCTCCCAGATCTGTATTTTCTGTCCGGCCTCGATCGGCCGGCCGCCCAGCGTGACGTCGCGGGTGGCGGTGCGCCGCTTCGACGGCGAGGGTGAGGTCCACCGCACCATCTCCTCCACGGCGGTGGGCAGCGCACCGAGATCCTCACGCAGGGAACGTAATTGCGACGGATGGTTGGCCAGCGCCAGCAGCCCGCCCGCGACCGCGTTGCGGGTGGTCTCCGCGCCGGCGCTGAACAGCAGGCTGAAGAACAGGTACAGCTCGAGGTCGGAAAGGGCCGACGCATCCGAATCGTCGAGCATCGCGTTCGCCACGACCGACAACATGTCATCGGTCGGGTTCTCACGCTTGGACGCGATCAATTGCCGGCCGTAGTCGTACATGCGCGACCCGGCCTCTTCCACCGACAGCTGCGAGAGCGACGCTTTGCGCGAACCGCCGAAATCGAACTGCGGCTCGATCGCGTCGAACAGCCAATGCCGTTCGGATTCAGGGACTCCCAGCAGGATGCAGATCATCTGCATCGGTAGCTCGGCGGCGATGTCGACCAGGAAGTCGAACGGCTCGCCCGGCACCACGGCGTCGAGCAGCCGGCGCGCCCTGGTCCGCAGATCGTCTTCCACTAAACGGATCATCCGCGGCGTCAGCCCGGAACTGACCAGTCGCCGGATTTGCGAATGCCGGGGGTCGTCCATCATGTTGAGCACCTGCCCGGCGATCGCCAGGTCCTGTAACAGCGTGCCGCCGTAGGGCCGTTCGCCCCCGGTGACCGACGAGTACGTCACCGGATCCTTGAGAACCTCAAGCGTTTCCGCGTAGGTGGCGACCGACCAGAAGCCCTCGTTGTCCGGGGTGTTGTCGGTCGGTGGGTGCCAGTACACCGGCGCCTCGCGGCGATGGATGGCGAACAGGTCGTGCGGGAACCCGTCGGCGAAGTTGTCGAGATCGGTGAAATCGATCTCCGCGAGTGCGCCGGCCAGGGTCACAGGATCGCACCCGGGGCGTACTTGGCGGCGTCCGGGTAGCGGCTCACCAGCGCGTCCACCAGGGCCGCCACCTCGTCCACCTGGTCACCGGCCGCGCCCGTGAACGCCTTCTTGTCCGCCAGCGCGGCGTCCAGGGCCGCCCGGTCCAACGGCAGCCGGTCGTCGGCGGCCAGCCGATCCAGCAGATCGGGCTCGGCCCCGCGTTCCCGCATGGCCAGCGCCGTCGCGACCGCGTGTTCGCGGATCACGTGATGCGCGGCCTCGCGGCCCATGCCGGCACGCACCGCGGCGATCAACACCTTGGTGGTGGCCAGGAAGGGCAGGTAGCGGTCCAGCTCGCGAGCGATCACCGCCGGATAGGCGCCGAACTCGTCGAGCACCGTCAGGAAGGTCTCGATCTGCCCGTCGATGGCAAAAAAGCTGTCCGGCAATGCCACTCGGCGCACCACGGAGCAGAAGACGTCGCCCTCGTTCCACTGCGCACCCGCCAGCTCGGCGGCCATCGACGCGTACCCGCGCAACACCACCTGCAGGCCGTTGACCCGTTCGCAGCTGCGGGTGTTCATCTTGTGCGGCATCGCCGACGAGCCGACCTGGCCCGGCGCGAACCCCTCGGTGACCAGCTCGTGGCCGGCCATCAGCCGAATGGTGTGCGCCATCGACGACGCTCCCGCGCCCAGCTGCACCAGCGCCGAAATCACGTCATGGTCCAGCGACCTCGGATACACCTGCCCGACGCTGGTCAAAACCGTTGTGAAACCCAAGAATTGGGCGATGCGCCGCTCGAGTTCGGCGAGCTTGGCCGCGTCGCCGTCCAGCAGGTCGAGCATGTCCTGCGACGTGCCCATCGGTCCCTTGATGCCACGCAGCGGATAACGGTCGATCAACTCGCGCAGCCTGGTCAACGCGATCAGCGTCTCCTGGGCCGCCGACGCGAATCGCTTGCCGAGCGTCGTGGCCTGGGCGGCGACATTGTGGCTGCGCCCGGCCATCACCAGGTCGCGATAGGCGACGGCCCGCTCGGCGAGCCGCGCCGCGACCGCAACCCCGTGCGCGAAGACGAGCTCCAGCGACCGCCGGATCTGCAGCTGCTCCACGTTCTCGGTCAGGTCGCGGCTGGTCATGCCTTTGTGCACATGCTCGTGACCGGCCAGCGCGTTGAATTCCTCGATGCGGGCCTTGACGTCGTGGCGCAGGACGCGTTCACGGTCCGCGATCGACGACAGGTCGACGTCCTCGAGCACCCGCTCGTAGTCGGCGATCGCGTCGGGGGGCACCGCGACGCCCAGCTCCGCCTGCGCGCGCAGCACCGCGAGCCACAGCCGCCGCTCCGCGACGATCTTGGCCTCCGGCGACCAGATCGCGACCATCTCGGCGCTGGCGTACCGGGTGGCCAGCACATTCGGAATGCTCACTTGGTCCTCACGAACACACAGCTTACGGTCGTCGCGCCCGGGTCTTCTCACACCGGGCGTAACGTGGCGGCGAAAAATCGGGCCGAAAATCGCCGTGGCGTTACATTCGATGCCGCCATACCCTCGTTGCGTCGCGGTCATACCCTGTGCGGATGTACTTCGCCGGTGTCGACCTCGCCTGGGCGGGTCGCAACCCGAGCGGCGTCGCCGTCGTCGACTCCGACGGCGATTTGGTGAGCGTGGGCGCGGCCCGCGACGACGACGAGATCCTGGCCGCGTTGCGGCCCTACGTGCGGGGCGATTGCGTCGTCGCCTTCGACGCGCCTCTGGTGGTGAACAACCCGACCGGCCAGCGTCCGGCCGAGACCGCGCTCAACCGCGACTTCCGCAGGTTCGAGGCCGGCACCCACCCCTGCAACACCGGAAAGCCCGAATTCGCCAACGGCCCGCGCGGCGGACGCCTGGCCGCGGCGCTCGGCCTCGACCTGGATCCTCGGTCACCGGTCGGCCGTCGCGCCGTCGAGGTCTACCCGCATGCGGCGACAGTCGCGCTGTTCGGGTTGGAGCGAACCCTGAAGTACAAGGCCAAGCCGGGCCGTAGCGTCGACCGGCTCAAGTCCGAGCTTCTGGTACTGATGGACGGGCTCGAACGGCTCGCGCAGGCCCCGATCCCGCTGCGCGTCGCCGCGCACGAGGGCTGGGTCGCGTTGCGGGCGGCGGTGGCCGCCGCGCACCGCAAATGCGAGCTGCGCCGCGCCGAGGATCCGGTCGACGCGGTCGTCTGTGCCTACGTGGCGTTGTACGCGCAGCGCCGCCCGGCCGGGATGACGATCTACGGCGACGTTGACAGCGGATGCATCGTGACGCCGTCGCTGCCGGGTCAGATCTGCACGGGGCGCTGATCGATGGGGGCGAGCACCTCGATGAGATCGACCACCGCGCCCTGCGCCGCCGCGCGCGGATCCCGGCCCTCGACCAGGGCCGACACCACACACCCGTCGACCGCGCAGATCAGCGTGCACACCAGTTCGATATGCACGGAGCGGCCCGAGCGCTCGATGGCCTCCGCAACGGCCTCGGCGCGCTGACGCAGGCTGCGTCGCATGGTTTCCTGCAACGCGGGCAGGCGAGTGCACGCGATGTGTCGCTCGTAGCGCGAGATCAGCTGCTCGGTGAGTCCCGGGCCGGACACGTCCCCGACGAGCAGGTCCGCCAGCACCTCGGCGATGGTCTCCGGCCCGCGGCGCCGCCGGGACAACGCGGTGACCCGCGAGCGAAGCTGCGCCACCTCGATCATCGCGATGTGCTCGACCGCGCGTGCGATCAGATCGTCGAGGGAGGAGAAGTAATAGGTGGTCGACGCCAACGGCAATCCGGCCCGCCCGGCGACCGCCCGATGGCGCACCGCTTCGAACCCGCCCTCGGCGAGCAGCTCGGCGGCGGCGCTGATGAGCGCGTACCGTCGACGTTCTCCTTTCGGAGTAACCGCTGCAGTCACGAGTAGCCATCGTGCCAGCCAAAGTGGTACTGCATTGCCATTTCGGCCAAACGGCCCGCCGAACGAACATGGCATGATGGCCCGCATGCCCGACTTGAGCCGCCGCGCCGTGCTCGGTCTCGGCGCCGGTGCGGCCCTCGGCGCCGTCGGCGCGTACGGACTCGACATCCTGTTACAGCCACGCACATCTCATGCCACGCCGGTGTCGACGGCCGGCACCCAGGTGCCTTTGGCGCCGAGCCCGCCTAGCGATCCGGCTCCCCCGGCGGCGGCCGCGCCCACCATGGTGACCGGTTCCTTCGTCTCCGCCGCGCGTGGCGGCGTGAACACGAATTGGGCCATCGCGCGTCCGCCGGGCCAGACGAAGCCGCTGCGACCCGTGATCGCGCTGCACGGCAAGGGCAGTGACGCGTCCACCGTGATGGCGGGCGGCGTCGAACACGGTCTGGCGCAGGCCGTCGACGCCGGACTACCGCCGTTCGCGGTGGTCGCCGTCGACGGCGGCGGCAGCTATTGGCACAAACGGTCTTCCGGCGAGGACAGCGGCGCCATGGTGCTCGACGAGCTCATCCCGATGCTGGGCAACCAGAATCTGGACACCTCACGGGTGGCGTTCCTGGGCTGGTCGATGGGCGGCTACGGCGCATTGCTGCTGGGCGGTCGGTTGGGACCGGGCCGCACCGCGGCGATCTGCGCGGTGAGCCCCGCACTGTGGATGTCGTCAGGCGCGGCCGCACCCGGCGCTTTCGACGGCCCCGACGACTTCGCCGCGAACTCGGTGTTCGGCATGCCCGCCCTGGCCTCGATCCCCATTCGGATCGATTGCGGCGACAGCGATCCGTTTTACAGCGCGACAAAGCAGTTCATCGCGCAACTGCCCAATCCGCCGGCCGGTGGCTTCTCACCCGGTGGGCACGACGGGGGATTCTGGAGCTCGCAGTTGCCCGCCGAGCTGACCTGGATGGCACCGCTGCTGACGGCGTGAGGGGTCTGCGCCGCCGCCCCGCGGGCGTAACGCCACGGCGAAGCATCGCGTCCGAAATCGCCATGGCGTTACGCTCGCGGAGATGAGCGCACCGTTCGACTGGAACCTCCCCTACGCCTGGCCCCGCAAGCCCGTCGTGGCGGAAAATGTTGTGTGCACATCGCAACCGCTCGCCGCCCAGGCTGGCCTGCGGATGCTCGCCGAGGGCGGCAGCGCGGTCGACGCGGCCATAGCCACCGCCATCACGCTGACGATCGTGGAGCCGGTTTCCAACGGCATCGGCTCGGACGCCTTTGCCATCGTGTGGGATGGCAAGCAATTGCACGGGCTGAACGCATCGGGCCGCTCCCCGGCGGGCTGGACTCCGGAATACTTTGGCGGAGAAGCCGTTCCCCTCTTCGGGTGGAATTCGGTGACCGTGCCGGGCGCGGTGTCGGCGTGGACCGAACTGCACTCCAAGTTTGGCAAGCTGCCGTTCGAGCGGCTCTTCGAGCCCGCGATCTCCTACGGCCGCAACGGCTTTCTGGTTTCGCCGACGGTGGCCGAGCAGTGGGCGGCCCAGGTGCCGCTCTTCGAGAGGCAGCCGGGTTTCGCCGAGGCGTTTCTGCCGGGCGGGCGGGCGCCGAAACCCGGCGAGCGATTCAGCCTGCCCGATCACGCGGCCACACTCGAGGCGATCGCCGCCAGCCGCGGCGAGGCGTTCTACCGCGGGGTGCTGGCCGCCAAACTCGAGGCGCACGCGTCGGCCCACGGCGGTGTCATGCGGGGTAGCGACCTCGCGGCGCACCGCGCCGACTGGGTGGGCACTGTCGACGGCGGCTACCGCGGATACACCGTGCACGAGATTCCGCCCAACGGGCAGGGGATCGTCGCGCTGATCGCCCTGGGCATCCTGGAGCGCTTCGACATGGCGTCGCTGCCACCGGATTCCGCCGACAGCGTGCACCTGCAGATCGAAGCGGTGAAGCTCGCGTTCGCCGACGTCCAGGCGTATGTCGCCGACATCGAGCACATGCCGCTGCGGCCCGAACACCTGTTGGACACGGACTACCTGGCGCAGCGCGCCGCGCTGATCGACCGCGCGAGGGCGAAGCCGGCCTCCGCGGGCGCCCCGACGGGCGGAACCGTCTACCTGACCGCGGCCGACGCCGCGGGGATGATGGTGTCGATGATCCAGTCGAACTACATGGGATTCGGTTCCGGCGTGGTGGTGCCCGGCACCGGCATCTCGCTGCAAAACCGGGGCGCGAATTTCCTTGCGACGAAAGGCCATCCGAACGTCGTGGGCCCGAACAAGCGCCCCTTCCACACCATCATTCCGGCCTTCGTGACCAAGGATGGGGCCCCGGTGATGAGCTTCGGGGTGATGGGCGGAATGATGCAGCCGCAGGGACATGTGCAGGTGATGGTGCGCATCGCCGACCACGGGCAGAACCCGCAGGCGGCGTGTGACGGCCCGCGGTTCCGGTGGGTGGAGGGGACGCAGGTCAGCTGCGAAAAGGGTTTCCCCGCTGCGACGCTCGACGAATTGCGCCGGCGCGGGCACGACCTGGTCGCCGTCGACGACTACAACCAATTCGGCAGCTGCCAGGCGATCTGGCGGCTCGACGGCGGCTATTTCGCTGCCAGCGATCCGCGCCGCGACGGACAGGCGGTCGCCTTCTAACGCCTTTTAGACGCGGATCTGGCCTTCGGCCGCCAGCTGGGCGATGTCGTTGCGGAAATGACTGCCCGGCAGTCGAATCGAACGTAGGACGTCATACGCGTGATCTCGCGCTGCCGAGAGGTCGGCGCCGGTTCCCACCACCGACAGCACGCGGCCACCCGAGGAGACGATTTCGCCGTCCTCGCGTCGCGCGGTTCCGGCGTGCAGCACCCCGTCGGCCTCGGAGCCGACGATGACGTCGCCCACCCGAGGACGCCCGGGATAGTTCTCCGCCGCGAGCACCACCGTCACCGCGGCACCGTCGTGCCAGCGCAGCTCGCCGAACTCCGTCAACGTGCCGCTGCCCGCCGCGTACAGGAGCTGGCCGAGTGGCGATTCCAGCAGTGCCAGCACCGCTTGGGTCTCGGGATCGCCGAAGCGGCAGTTGAATTCAACCACCGCGGGCCCGTTTGCGGTGATCGCGAGCCCGGCATACAGCAATCCGCTGAACGGGCAGCCACGCGCAACCATCTCGGCCGCAACGGGTTCGACGATGTTGCCGACGATGTCGCGATAGACCTCGTCGGGAAGCCACGGGACCGGCGCGTAGGCGCCCATGCCGCCGGTGTTGGGTCCGCTGTCGCCGTCGCCGACGCGCTTGAAGTCCTGCGCCGGCAGCAGCGGCACCACGGTCGCGCCGTCGACGACGCAGAACAGCGACACCTCGGGACCGTCCAGATACGACTCCAGCAGCACCGGGTGGCCGGCTTCGAGCAGCCCGGCGGCGTGCGCTCGCGCCGCACCGCGATCCGCGGTCACCACCACTCCCTTGCCGGCGGCGAGGCGGTCGTCCTTCACCACCCACGCCGCATCGCCGGCCGGCGGACCAAAGCGGTCCAGGGCGGCGTCCAAAAGTGCGGGGCTGTCGACGATTTCGGTGGCCGCGGTGCGCACGCCGGCCGAGGCCATGACCTCTTTGGCGAACGCCTTGGAGCCTTCGATGCGGGCGGCGTCCTTGCCGGGGCCGAAGCAGACGATGCCGGCCGACCGCAGCGCGTCGGCCACCCCGAGGACCAGCGGCACCTCGGGACCGATGACCACCAGGTCGGCGCGCACCGCTCGGGCCAGGGCGACGACATCCTCCGCCGAGGTGACGTCGACGTCGTGCTGCTCGGCCAGCCGGGCGGTGCCGGCGTTGCCCGGGGCGATGGCCAGCCCCGTGACCTGCGGGTCTTTGCGCAGCGCCAGCAGCAGCGCATGCTCACGGGCACCGGAACCGATCACCAGGACGCGCACGACACGTCAGACTAGCCGGGCCAACCTGCTCACGCCCACAGTCCCCACGCTCAGAGGATTTTCTCGAGCAGGCTCCTGAGGTCGTTGCGCTGGGCGACGGTGAGCCGCCCGAGGCGCTTGTCGAACTCGTCGGAAAGCAGCTTCAGGCCGTCCCTGGCGGCCCGGCGCCCGGTCGTCGTGAGCTGCAGCCGGTGCCGGCGCAAATCGGACGGGTCGATCTCGCGGCGCACGAACCCCGCGGCCTCGAGCCGTTTCAGGTAGAGCGTCACCGTCGCCTTGGGCATGCTCAGGGTCGCGGCCAGCTCGGCCGGATAGGGATGCTCGTCGATCTCGGCGAGCAGGAAAAGCTCCTTGGATTCGAGGCCCAGCGCGCAGATGTCCGCCTCGGCGCACGAGATGACCGACAGCAGCACCCGATAGTTCAGCGACCAGATCTTGGCCGCATCCACTGCAGACGACTTGCCAGATCGTTCAGACATAAACTAGTTTTGTTATGAACAACCTCATGGTCGAACAATCTACCAGGAAGTGGGCAACATGCCGCTGGATCAATACGTGACACTCGGACGCTCCGGTTTGCGCGTCAGCCCCCTTTGCCTGGGCGCGATGACCTTTGGCGAAGACCTCGGCTGGGGCAGCAGTGTCGAGGAGTCACAACAGATCATCGACCGCTACATCGAACTCGGCGGCAATTTCATCGACACCGCCAACTTCTACACCCGAAGCCATTCCGAGAAGATCATCGGTGACCACGTCGGGCGCCACCCCGCCCGCCGCGATCGGTTGACGATCGCCACCAAGTTCAGCGGCAACCTGTATCCGGGTGATCCCAACGGCGGCGGCTCGGGCCGCAAATCACTGATCAGCGCCTGCGAAAATTCGTTGCGTCGCTTGCAAACCGACTACATCGATTTGTACTGGCTGCACATCTGGGACGCCAACACCCCGATCGAGGAGACCATGGCGGCACTCGACGACCTCGTGCGTGCCGGCAAGGTGCGCTACATCGGGGTTTCGGACACCCCGGCGTGGAAGATCGCCGAAGCCAACCTCCTCGCGCGCTTCCGCGGCTGGTCGGCGTTCATCGGGCTGCAGGTCGAGTACTCGCTGCTGGAGCGCACCATCGAACAGGAACTCGTGCCGATGGCGTCCGAATTCGGCCTCGGCATCACGCCGTGGTCGCCGTTGAAGGGCGGCGTACTCAGCGGCAAGTACACCCGCGCCAACAGCGGCCGGCACGACGCCGACCGCGGCGCCATGGTGGATGCCTTTCTCAACGAGAAGACCTACGCCGTCATCGATGAACTCGAGGTCATCGCGAGAGCGCACGAGACGAATGTCGCCAGCGTGGCGCTGGCCTGGGTCCGCGCGCAGCGTGCCGTCTCGTCCGTCATCATCGGCGCGCGGCGGCTCTCCCAGCTCGAGGACAACGTCCGGGCCGCCGACGTGAACCTGGGCGCCAACGAGCTGGCTCGGCTGGACGCGTTGACCAAACCGAGGCTCGGTTTCCCGCACAACATGCTGGAGCTGGCGCCGGGCATCATCAACGGCGGAACGACGATCAACGGGGTCTCCGCGCCGATCTCCGAATACGTGATGCCCGAAGGCGTTCAGCCGTACTGAGATTGACCGATCACTCGCCCGAGTGCATCTTCAGCGCGGCATCCACGTTGGCCTTCTTGTCCTCGCCGCCCCCCTTCGCCGCCGCCTTCTTGCGCTTGGCCACCACGGCGTCGACCGCGCCATTGAGGGCCGAACCCAGCGGGAAGCCGAGGTAGTGGGTGAGGAAGACGGCCATCTCCTTCAGTTCGGTCTCGGAGAGTTCGCCGTTGAGGAGCGCGGCGTTGATCTGGATCTCGGCCAGGTCGCGGTTCCCGATCGCGGTCACGGCCGTCAGCGTCATGATGCGCTTGTCGCGCATCGACAATCCCGGCCGCGTCCAGATGCTGCCGAACAGGTGATCGACGGTCAGGTCGAAGTACGCGTCGCCTTCGACGTTGGGCATCTCCCAGCCGTAGACCTCGTTCATCTTCGCGAGACCCTTGCTGCGCAGCTCGTCCATTACGCCTCTTTCTTCGTGTGTGGCACCCCGAGGCCGGCGGCCAATCGCTCGTAGGCCAACTGCGCGAGCGGTAGATCGACCGACACCGACTCGCCGAGGGCCAATGCCAGGCTCAGATCCTTCTCCCCCAGCCCCCGGGTGTGCAGGAACGGCTGGTACAGGAAGTTGTCCGGCTCGAGGTCTTTCATGTCCTCACGCACCATGATCGCCCCAGGGCCACCGGTGAGAGCGTCGGTATGACGCACCACCCGTCCGAGCGCCTGCAGATCCAGCCCGGCCGCCTCGGCGAGTTTCATGGCCTCGCACGCGGCGGCATACGAGGTGAACGTCAACATGTTGCGGGCCAACTTCATTCGGGTACCCGCACCCGGCTCACCGGCGTGGATGACCACGGCCGCCCAGTGTTTGAACGCCGGCTTGATCCGCTCGTACA
Source organism: Mycobacterium intracellulare ATCC 13950 (assembly GCF_000277125.1). Lineage (NCBI taxonomy): Bacteria > Bacillati > Actinomycetota > Actinomycetes > Mycobacteriales > Mycobacteriaceae > Mycobacterium > Mycobacterium intracellulare. Next base: position 602,591 of record NC_016946.1, on the reverse strand, counting down.
CCTCGCGGTCGGCGCCCACCATGGTGGCGAGCTCACCCTTCGCGGCGGCGGCCGCGCCGCCGCTGACCGGGGCGTCGACGATGTGGATGCCCCGCTCTTTGAGATCGCGGGCCAGGTCGACGGCCGTGGTGTCGCTGATCGTCGAGTGGATGGCGATGACCGTCCCGGGCTCGGCGTGCGCGGCCAGCTCGCCGACCACCTCGCGAACCTGGGCGTCGTTGAGCACGGTGATGTGGATGATGTCGGCGGCCGCGACGTCGGCGACGCTGTCGGCCAGGCGGGCGCCCTTTTCGGCCAGTGGGGTCATCGCATCGGTCCGAATGTCGAAAACCGTTACCCCGCCCGGCCATTCGGTCATCTTCGTGGCCATCGGAGCGCCCATATTGCCCAGCCCGATATAGCCCAGCTTGAGCGCTTCAGTCATGCGCCACTCCTCCTCATCGCTTCGCTCTGCATCGTCGCCGGCGGCTATGACCGGATTATCTGTCCGCCGTCGACATTGAAGATCTGCCCGGTGATCCACGACGCCTCGTCGGACAGCAGGAACAGGCACATGCCGACCAGGTCCGCCGGCGTGCCCATTCGCGACAGCGGCAGGCCCTTGACGATGTCGGCGACGATCTCTTGAGGGGTGGTGGTCCGGTTGGCCTCGGTGTCGATGGGGCCGGGCGCGATCGCGTTGATCCGGATCTTCTGGCCGCCCAGCTCGCGGGACAGTTGCTGCGTCAGGCCGTTGAGGCCGACCTTGGCCAGGCCGTAGTAGTTCGAGTACAGCCAGGCAGCGGTGGACGACTGGTTGACGATCGCCCCACCGCCGCGCTTGGCCATCTTCTTGTACACCGCACGCGTGCACCACAACGCCCCGTCGAGGTTCACGCTCATGAACTTCTTGTAGTACTCCGGGTCGATGGTGAGCAAGAAGTCCAACTTCATGCCCCCGAAGATGGCGGCGTTGTTGACCAGGTAGTCGATGCCGCCGAATTCGGCCAGCGTGCGGTCGGCCATCGCCTTGGCCGACGCCGGATCGGACACGTCGACCGGAACGCTGATCGCGGTTCCGCCGTCGGCCACGATCTGCTTGGCGACCGACTCGGCCGCCTCGGCGTTGATGTCGGCGACCACCACCGCGGCACCCTCGCGCGCCAGGGCCTCGGCGTAGGCCTGCCCGATGCCGCCCCCGGACCCGGTGACGATGCCGACCTTGTTCTCGAATCGCATGCTCTTGAGGCTCCTCTAGTTAATCGCTGTCGCAATGGTTTTGGTTTCCAGGTACTCCTCGAAACCGGCCAGGCCCATCTCGCGTCCGTTTCCGGACTGCTTGTAACCGCCGAAGGGCGCGTCGGCCGAGTACCACACGCCGCCGTTGACATTGATCGTGCCCGCGCGGACGCGCGCGGCGACCCGGGCCGCCCGGTCGGGGTCAGCGCCGAACACGGTGCCCGATAGGCCGTATGGCGAGTCGTTGGCGATGCGGACGGCGTCGTCGTCGCCGTCGTGCGGGATCACCGTCAGGACCGGGCCGAAGATCTCCTCGCGCGCGCAGCGCGCGTCGTTGCCCAGCCCCGCGATCACCGTGGGCTCGATGAAGAAGCCGACTTCGCGGTCGGCCGGCCGGCCGCCTCCGCAGGCGAACGTCCCGCCCTCGGCGATCGCCGAGTCGAGGTAGCCCTGTATCCGGTCACGCTGGCGCGCCGAAATCACTGGCCCGCAGATGGTTCCGGGGTCGGTGGGGTCGCCGGCCTTGATGCCGCCCATCGTCGCGGCCGCGACGGAGACGGCCTCGTCGTACTTCGCCCGCGGCACCACCAGCCGGGTGGTGATCGCGCAGCCTTGCCCCGCGTGCATGCACACCGAGAACGCGGCCACGCCCACCGCGCCGCCGAGGTCGGCGTCGTCGAGGACGATGAACGCCGACTTGCCGCCCAGCTCGAGGAAGACCTTCTTGATGGTCGCCGCGCCGTCGGCCATCACGCTGCGCCCGGTCGCCGTCGACCCGGTGAACGAAATCATGTCCACCCGTGGGTCTTTCGATAGCAACGCGCCGACACCGTGGTCGTCCGAGGTGACGATGTTGATGACGCCGGGCGGAAAGTCGGTGTGCTCGGCGATGAGTTCCCCCAGCACGGCGGCGCACCAGGGGGTGTCGGGTGCCGGCTTGAGGACGACGCTGTTTCCGGCGGCCAGGGCGGGCCCGATCTTGGCGAGGTTGATCTGGTGCGGAAAGTTCCACGGGGTGATGGCGCCGACGACGCCGACGGCCTCACGCGCGATGGTGCGCCTGGTGGGGATGCCCATCGGCGACGCCTCGCCGAGATCCTGGTTGTA